>NZ_JBWKNY010000003.1:0-262875 GCF_059415805.1 Caulobacter sp. GW821-FHT10A06 | reverse complement strand
CCCCCCCCCCCCCCCCCCCCCCCCCCCCCCCCCCCCCCCCCCCCCCCCCCCCCCCCCCCCCCCCCGCTACGTTCGCGCGGCCGGCAAAGTACCGGTCATCGCTCTATGTTCACAATTGACTCAACCATGGGGAATATTTCACAAGATTACTATTTACAGTTTGGTCATGGTCGTGGAGGCTCCTGTCGCTTGGGTTGAGCCAGTTGGGAGTTTTCGATGTTCGAGGTCAACGGTCCAGACGCTTTTCACGGGGTGATACCGGTCTATCAGCCTGACACGATGAACGGCGAGAACGACATGGTTGAGGAAGTAATCGTCGTTGGGCAGCGGGTACAGCGTATCACTCGTCTCGACCCCAACCCGGGCATCTATGAGCGATCATACTCGGTGTGGACGGGCACTGGCTGGCAGCCGCTTTTCCCCGTGGATCAGAACGTACTGGACCAAGCGATCAACGCTGGCTCGGACAATGACCCGATAACTGAGCCTGAAGTGTTGGTTCTCGTGCCAAAAACCAGTCCCAATTACGCAAAGGCGCTCAATGCGGCGCTTTTGATTGAGGCGAAGGTTGATCAGTTGCATGGTCAGATAATGATTATCGAAAATGATGAAGTGATATTTCTCGATAACGGCAACCATATGACCGGCGCTCAGCTGAAGAATCTCTGGAATAACATTGACTATGCTGTGACCGAGGATACCTATGAGCCAGGTAAAGGTGGTGAAGTTGTTGGAGGTGTTTCTCACGTCCGCTTCGATACCATTTATGATCCGGACGCCCACAAGGGATACTTTGTCAACGCGGGGGACATTGGCCTCGGATACTATGTCCTCCACGAGCTCTCGCACACTACGGCCCCAGGCAAGGCGAAGCTCGACGAGAAGTTTCTCGCATATCAGAGCGCCGTCCCGGGCGATCCGAAGGGCACGAATTTCTACACCCATCCCCTCGGCTTGGAGGTTGAGAGGTTTACCAACAATATCTATCAGGACATTGCGTCTCACGTTAATCAGCCAGTGTGGCTGAGCGCGCCCGCCGGTTACTAGTGGGAGAAGGCAATGAGACTTCTAGTAGTCACCCTAGGAATTATCGTCTCCTTGCTAGCTGCGTCATCGGTCTCAGCGCAGGGCGGTCAGAAATGGTCGGACCGTGGCGTCTTCGTATTCGGTAGCCTTGCGTTGGACTTCGAAAAGCAGCGGGCAAAGCTTGGCTGGAAAGCCGTGCCACTGGAAAATTGCTCTAGTGCTGAGTTCTATTGCGCCAAATCTGAACTCGCGTCGGTGGTCCTGCCACGAAAATGCTCAGCCAATCTTCGTGTTGGCGATACGTGGGAATTGGCGGGAGTCCGCACCCGTGTTGTGGGCACAATCGACGAGCCGCTCGGGCACCTCGCTGTACCAGGAGGTGTGCTTTATGTCCTACAGAGCGCGGACAATCCTCGCGTGGCGTTCATTTATAAGCGCTCGTCAGGCGTACTATCCGTCCTCGCCGATCCAGCGAAGGACCTTGATCTGAATTGGACGAAGCCTAAGGGGCGCGGCGACTACAGTGAACTCACCAGCTCGGCTTATTGGCGAGGCGTCAACGGTTCGCTGATCACCAATGACGCGTTCGGACCGTGTTACGGCTGATCCCGCTGGCGGTAATAAGGCCAAGACCTCGGCGGCTAGGCCAAAAGGTCTAGCCGCCGAATGCTTTTCGAGCACTGCTTTGATGATCCGGCCGCTGATGGCCGTAAGCTTCTTGCTGGCGTCATTCCGGAACGCCCGCGCGCACGAGTGAGCTTTGGCCCTTCGCTTGCCTTCGCGGAAGAGTCCTTGGGAGGACCTGTTGTCAGCTTTCATGCTGCCGGGCGAAGCTACATCGGCGCTCCTCGCAGGGTTCAACGCGCCCTTGGGTACGTTCTCCGCCTGGATCAAGGCTGCATCGGCGATGGGCCTGATCACGTCAGGGCAGCAAGAGAATCTCGATCGCCTTCGGAGAATTTGAAACGAGTTCGCTCACTCATGGGAGCCGGTGTCGTTCTCCGAACAACGGCTGGCGTCCCACATCTCCGCTCTTCACTATAGCCCCCTGGTCAATGAGCCCCCGAGGAACGCCGCGGATAAAGTCCGTACCTTGATCAGCGCCCTTCTCACGGAACTCAGAGCCACGACCCATGAGATTGGAAAGACAGGCTCGACCGCGCGCGCCATCGACACACACCTCATTCCAGGCCTGGCCTTCGGCACCCTTGATCAGGTGAGCGTCTGCGCGCGGAGTCTGGCCGAAGTCGCCGAAGAGCTTCGTGAGGCAAAGGGCCAGTGCTGGGCGTTCCTGACGGCTCAATGGGAGCGTTGGCGCGGCCTGCTGACCATCCTGAGAGGCAAAGCCAGCCAAGAGGATCAAGTTCTGATCACCGAGACGCTGGCAAAGTACGCCGCGCTCCCGAAACCGGCACGCCCAACCTGAGACAGGTAGGACGACGTTGGACGTACTAGGCCGCAGCCGCGCGCTTGCGGATCAGCTCAGGGATGATCGCGTTCTTGGTGACCTTGTCGCCCAGGCCCAGGCGACCGTAGACCTCGCCGCCAATGCCCGGATCAACGTTGCCGTCAGCGTCCTTGCTGCTGTCGACCTCGAACGTCCAGTACTGGAACCGGTCGGCCAGCGGCTTGGCGAAGTCGCGCTCTAGGCGCTCATCGGCGCCGATGAGCATGACCGGCGCGGCGACATGGACGTAGGTCGGTACGATCTTATCGAACAGGTGCTCGAGATTGCTGCGGACCACGCACGATCCGGAAATGATCGACTTAAGCACCACCAGGTGTTCGATGCGGTCGAGCGACTCCACGTACTCTTGGGTGATCGGAGCCATGTCGGCCCAATCGACGCCGAACGCATCGGCGCGATCATTCCAGAAGCAGGCGACCGACACGTCGGCGCCGACGCGCTCAAGCGCTTCCAGAGCGCCCGCGCCAAGGAAGTCGGCGTCCTCGACCGTCATGGCCAAGCAGATGCGCGCACCACGCATGATCGTCTTCTCTGCCAAGGCTTCGGCCAGCAGGCCGCCGAGGCGGTGCATGGCTTCGCGATAGGCGTTGGTGGCGGACTTTTTGTCTTGGAGCACGGCCAAAGCTTCGTGAGCTTCGGCGCGAAGGCTGGCCGGGAGGTCTTGCACGACTAAGCTCATGCTCGCTCCTGCAGGGCTACAATCACCTCGAACGGGCTCGGACGGTTGTCCACGACAAACTCCTCGAATCGCGTGAACGCGGGCGTGCCCGTCCTGAACGCGGAGTATCCCGTGAAAGCACCGAATCGATAGTAAAGGTGCTTCTTGCGAATCGCGAAGTCCAGCCCCGGAAGGCTACGGAGATGATCGCGCACCGGGTCCGGCAGCACGTATTCCGGCCCAAGGACGGTGGTGACGGGGCCAGGACCCGTCGCTGCGTGTAGGGCGAAGTCCGCCAAGCTGATCTTCTCGGGACTCGTAACCCAGGCGGCAAGCAAGGTTTCGAAGGCCTTGCGCCGCACGCTCGCTTGCGGATCCCAAATGGCGATCGCGTCGAGCGCCCGGGCCAGTTCGGGGTCCCCTTCGATCAGCGCGCCAAGGTCCCGTTCAACCGGGAAGTGGACCACGTCGGCGACGACATCGGCGGGCTTGGCAGCCTCCAGCGCGCCGCGCTGCTCAGCCGTGGGGACAACGAGTTCGTAAGCGCCGTTGATGTTGAGCGACTGGTCCAAGGACCGCTGCATCCGGAAGTCATCGCCGATCGGGTGATCGCCGCCCGTCCAGGACGTCGTGGCACCGCTCTTGAGCTGGCTGAACCGGCGCTCGCCCGGCTGATCGACAATGAGGTCGTCGATGAAGCACAGCTGCTGCTCTTGCACCCAGGTGTCGGCCCCATCGTTGCCAGCCGCCAGGGCCTTGGCCATCAACGACGCCAGACGCGCCGCGGCGAAGTAGCTCTCATAGGTCGCGCCCTTGGCGTTGTTTCGGCCCCCGCGGTTCTTGTTGCCCGCATAAGTCGCCGCCTTGGCACCCAAGACCGCTTCAATGGTCGCTTTCTCGTACAAGCGTGTTTCCAACCTTTTCGGCAACCTAGCTGCGCTGCGCGCGAAGGTCGATCTACGGCATTTGGACGTGCCTGTGGGATTCGCCAAGCCCGCGCTATGCCACCTGTTGCACGGTCGAAGGCCAGAGGCGGTGACGTAGGCCAGCTGCGCTTGGCGCGGCGGAAAAGTCCGGCTGCCAGAAAGCCCAGTGCAAACCCCAACTCCGGCGACCAGGCGCCGGACGCACCTTGGGCGGTCGCCGCGTGCTCTCAGATACAACTTCTTGGAAAAGCGTAGGCGCGTAAGACAAGCTTCAAGCGGCTAGACCGCCGGCCCGTACGAGGCTGAAAGGTATCGGCT
This sequence comes from Caulobacter sp. GW821-FHT10A06, assembly GCF_059415805.1. Classification (NCBI taxonomy): domain Bacteria; kingdom Pseudomonadati; phylum Pseudomonadota; class Alphaproteobacteria; order Caulobacterales; family Caulobacteraceae; genus Caulobacter; species Caulobacter sp. GW821-FHT10A06. Next base: position 258,479 of record NZ_JBWKNY010000003.1, on the reverse strand, counting down.
TCTCCGTCGACCACGAAGAGAAGTTTCTCTCCAGGCAGTCAGTCGATTTCGCACTGAACACCTTACCTTGCGATCCAGGCGCACCGATTGCGGCGGTCGTTTCTAATTATTCCCGCCCTTGAGGCGCCCTATGGCTCACAGCATGGTTGCCCCAACCCGACCGTCCCATCACCGGTCAGAGGCACCAAGTAGCAGGCGAGTATGGCGATGACGCGCGAGGAACTTCACCAGAAGGTCTGGTCCACGCCGATGAGGACCCTTGCGAAATCGATGGGAATCTCCGACGTGGCGCTGGCCAAGAGGTGCCGAGCCGCGAACATACCAGTTCCGCCAAGGGGCTGGTGGGCTCGAAAGGAAGCCGGCAAGCCAGTCAGGATCACTGCCCTGCCACCAGCGCGCTCCACCTTCGCGAACTACTTCCCCGCACAGGAACAAGACTCCACGGCAGATTCCAGCACGACCGACCGGGAGAAAGGAGCGCCTCTCGACCCGCCACGGTTCAGGGATCTAGCGGCGGTCAGCGATGAAATTCGGGCGATGGTGAAGACGGTCAAAGTCCCGTCGACGCTAGAAATCCCGCATCCGATTGTCGCCCGCCTTCTGAAGGAAGACGCCGAGCGGAAACCCAGCTCCTCGCCAAGCGGCTTTCTTGCCCAACGCCATGGGCCGAAGTTTGCGACGCCGATTCAGCAGCGCCGCCTTCGCATCCTATCCTGCGTTCTCACCGAACTCGCCCGCCTCGGATGCAAGATCAGCGGTCACACCCACGCCGGTGAGCGCTTCAGCGTCCAGGTCGGCGACCATTGGACCTATATCGCGCTCGCCGTCGAAGGCGGCCAATCAAACCGCTATTCGTTTTCCGGTCGCCGCAACGTCAAAGCGCCCGACCGCGAACAGCTGCGATTTGACATCACAGAGCATGGCGAGGGCCCGCCGCCCAAACAGACCTGGCGAGAGGATCAAGGGCCTCTGGAAAAGCAGGCTACCGAGATCGTGCGGGGCATCCTTCTCCAGGCTGAGGAGGACACACGCAAGTTCGCGCTCATGCACTTCAAATGGACGTGCGAGGAGAACGAGCGCCGGGCCAGCGAAGCCAAACTCGCAGCCGAGCAAACCGAAGCTCGCCGGGTCGCAGAAGAAGGCGGCGATGGCGGCGCGCGTCGAAAGGCTACTCAGCGATGCGGATGCGCTGGAGCGCGCGGCCAGGATTAGGCGGTATGTAACTGCGGCTCGCACCGCGTCAGAAGAAGGCTCGACGCCAGCTTCGCGCGATGCCGTCGAACGCTGGGCGCTATGGGCGCTGGCGCAGGCCGACGCGATAGACCCTGTGCTGTCGGGACAATTTACGGAACGCCTCGAACTCTAGAGCGCAGGAGGGATCTTGCCGCCGCTGCCCTTCCCTGCCCGAGGGCGTAAGTCAAGGGCCGCCGAAGCGCACCCAAGGACAGGCGCTCAAATCGGGCGGGACGCGAATTCGATTTTTTCTGAACTCAAAGGCGGCCGCCGCGCGATCCGAAAATCGCAACCACCGACACAACCACCGTCCCAAACGGGAAATCGGCGGAGCCGGATTCGGCTAAGGCATTGAAAGAATGGCGCGCCCGGAACGATTCGAACGTCCGACCCTCAGATTCGTAGTCTGATGCTCTATCCAGCTGAGCTACGGGCGCGCATTGCCTTTCGGCGAGGCGGGGGAAGTAGCCCGTCCGTTTCGGGAACGCAAGCCCGGTTTGAAGGATATTGTGGAAAAGTTTGACGCACCCGCGTTCGGTTGCCGCCAAAGCCTTGTGCGGCCTGGGTTCAGAGCCCGCAATTAAGGCCGGCGCCAGAGGATCTGGGCGTGACAGCGTCGCTCTATTGGTGTCCATGGAGCGCTTCCGGGACGGCGGGCAGGCTGTCCCCAACGTCTGCCTGAGGATCCGTATGCGTCGTCTCGCAACCCTGCTCGCCCTTTCCTCCGCCATCTCCCTGACCCTGGCCCCGATCGCCGCTTGCGCGGAGTCGATCCCGCTGGGCATGCCCACGCCCAAGCCGGTCGTGCACTCGACCACGGCCAAGGGCATGGTCGCCGCCGCCAATCCGCTGGCGGTCGAGGCGGGCCTGCGGGTGCTGCGCGACGGCGGCTCGGCCGTGGACGCGGCGGTGGCCATCCAGGCGGTGCTGGGCCTGGTCGAGCCGCAGAGCTCGGGCCTGGGCGGCGGCGCGTTCCTGGTGTTCTACGACGCCAAGACTGGCAAGGTGACGGCCTATGACGGCCGCGAGAAAGCCCCCGCCGGCGCCTCACCCGATATGTTCATGGGTCCGGACGGCAAGCCCCTGCCCTTCGTCAAGGCGCTGCTGTCGGGCCGCTCGTCGGGCGTGCCGGGCGCGGTGGCCATGCTGTCGATGGCTCAGAAGGAGCACGGCAAGGCCGCCTGGAACACGCTGTTCAAGGACGCCGAAAAACTGGCCGACGACGGCTTTGTCGTCAGCCCGCGCCTGGCCGGCATGATCGTCAGCCGCGCCCCGCAGGCCAGCCAGCCGGACGCGGTAAAGTACTTCACCAAGCCGGACGGGACCCGCTACCAGGCCGGCGACGTGCTGAAGAATCCGGCCTATGCGGAGACGGTGCGCAAGATCGCCGCCGAGGGTCCGGCGGCCCTGCTGGACGGTCCGATCGCCCAGGCCATCGTCGACCGCCTGCACGAGGGCGACCTGCCCAGCAGCATCACCTTGCAAGACCTCAAGAGCTATCAGCCGCGCTCGGCGCCGGCCCTGTGCCGTCCGTGGAAGGTCTACAGTGTCTGCGTGCCCAACCCGCAGTCGTCGGGCCTGGCGGTGATCCAGGCGCTGCAGATGCTGGAGCACACCGACATCGGCAAGCGTGGCCCGACCGATCCGGTCGCCTGGACCCTGCTGGCCCAGGCCGAGCGGGTCATGTACGCCGACCGCGACCGCTACGTCGGCGATCCTTCGTTCGTGACCGTGCCGGTCGACGGCCTGCTGGACCCGAAGTATGTCGCGCAGCGCGCCAAGCTGGTCACACCCACGGCCGGCGAGGCCCCGCCGTTCGGCCACCCGAAGGGCGCGCCCAAGGTCGGGATCGACATGACCAAGGAGCCGGGCGGCACCACGCACCTGGTCGTGGTCGACACCGCCGGCAACGTCGTCTCGATGACCACCACGGTCGAGAGCGTCTTCGGCAACGGCCGGATGGTCGGCGGCTTCTTCCTGAACAACCAGCTGACCGACTTCTCGTTCTCGCCCAAGGAGAAGGACGGCGCGCCGGCCGCCAACGCCATCGCGCCGGGCAAACGGCCGCGCTCGTCGATGGCCCCGCTGATCGTGCTGGACAAGAAGGGCAAGCTGGTTGCGGCCCTGGGCTCGCCGGGCGGCAACGCCATCCTGTCCTATAACCTCAAGGCCATGGTCGGGCTGTTCTACTGGGGCCTGAACATGCAGCAGGCCGTGTCGCTGCCGAACGTCGTGGCGCGCGGCGACAACTATTCGGGCGACGCTGATTTGTTCGGACCGGAGATGCTGGCGGCGCTCAATGCACGCGGCGTCAACGTCAAGGTCGGCCAGCTGGAGACCTCGGGCCTGCACGGCGTGATCGTCCGTCCGAACGGCGTGCTGGAAGGCGGCGCTGACCCGCGTCGCGAGGGCGTGGCCAAGGGCCTCTAAGGGTTCAGGTGTGGGCCTGGTGCTCTTCCAGGCCCGCCTCGACCTCGGCGCGGGAGAAGACCTCTTCCTGGCCGTCCAGCAGCAGCTCGGCATCGGACGCCTCCTGCACGGCGATCAGTCCCGCCACGCGGCGCAGGGCGGTCGGGGCGTCGGGCGCCTCGACGGTGATCTCGTGGATCGGCGCGAGACTCGGAGACGCGCCCAGCTTTACCGCGATGGTCCAGATCGTCGTCATCGGACTTCCTCCTAGGTCGCCGAGGCGTCGGCGGCCTTGTCATCAGGTTCCGGCAGCGGGTCGGGGACGCCGGCCAGGGTCAGGTCGAACACCGAACCGCCAGGCCCCGTCTCCACCAGCGCCAGGTCGCCATGATGACCCTGCGCCAGCTCTCGGGCGATGGCCAGGCCCAGGCCCGTGCCACCACGCCGCACCGAGCCCACGAAGGGCTGGAACAGGTTGGCGCGGGCCCGCTCGGGCACGCCAGGGCCATCGTCCGACAGGCGCAGGATGCTCGCGCCCTCTGCGCGGCGCAGCTCGACGAAGACCTTGCCCTTGCCGCCTCGATCCGGCGCGCCCTCGATGGCCTCGCGGGCGTTGCGCAGCAGGTTCGTCAGGATGCGGTGCAGTTGGTCGGGGTCGGCCAGCACCTGCTCGCGCGCGCCGATGACCGTCTCCAGGCCCACGCCCTGCGGCGTCAGGCCAGCGTCCTCGGCCGCCATCTCCAGGGCCGGGCGCAGCGGGATGATGCGCGTCACCGGCTCGGGCTCCTTGGACTTGCCATAGGCCATGACGTCCGAGGCTAGGGTGATGGCGCGATCCAGGGCGCGTTCCAGGCGGGGCAGGGCCTGGGCCACCTTGGGATCGCCCAGGGCGGCCAGGCGGTCGGAGGCCATCTGGGCGCTGGTCAGCATGTTGCGCAGGTCGTGATTGATCTTGGCCACCGCCTCGCCCAGGGCCGCCAGGCGGGCCTTGGACGCCAGGGCCGCCAGCAGGTCGGCCTGCATGCGGTCCAGTTCGGCCTCGGCGCGGCCGATCTCGTCGCGGCGCTTGGAGACGGTGATGCGGGCGGCTGGGTCATCTGGATCGCCGCGGAAGGCTTCCATGGCCCGGGTGATGCGCTGCATGGGCCTGACCAGGAAGACGTTCAGGAAGGCGTAGACGAACAGGCCCGCCAGGGCGGCGATGAAGATCGTCACGCCGGCCAGGCGCCAGAAATACTCGACCAGGGCGGCCTTCAGCGGGGCGTCGGGCACCACCACCTCGACGAACTCGGCCTTGCGGAAGCGCGGCTCGGCCATCACCCGGACCATGCTGCCCTTGGGGCTGGTCAGGGTGAAGAACGGCGCGGCCAGCCACGAGCCGGGGTTCTGGCGGCGCAGGTCCACCAGGTAGGGCGTCTTGAACGGCTGCTTGGGCGGCAGCACCAGGCGCCGCGCGCCTTCGGCCTGGACGGCGACGGTGACGGCGCCGGCCTGGTCGAACATCTGGTTGGCGACCGCGTCGCTGACCCGCAGCTCGGGATCGGACTCGGCGATGGTCGAGGCCAGTTCGCCGGCCCGCACCCGGTCCAGAAGCCACTGCTCCTCATAGGCCGCCAGGGTCGGCGGCACGATCAAGAGACCGCCCAAGGCCACCACGATGGCGGTGAACAGCAGCAGGCGCGCCGACAGGCCGCCCGGCCACGGGAAACGCTTCCGGGGCGGGGCGGTCTTCGTTTCCGACGGCGAAACCGTTTCGACCATTCGGTGCGGCTACTTCTCGTCCTGAGGCGCGGCTCCGCGCCCTTTGCGCCAATGGCGCCACAACGGCGGCAGAAAGGCCAGAACGCCCATGCCGATGATGGGAAGATAAATGCGTGGCGAGAAGAGGGTCTCCAACGTTACCGGCCCGCCATGGGCGAAGAGATGGCCAAGTCCCGCGCCAATGCCGGCATAGACAAACGAGCTCGGGATCATGCCCAGGATCGAGGCCAGGACGAAGGTGCGGACGGGAATGTTGGCCACGCCCGCCGCGACATTCACCGCCAGCAGCGGAAACGCCGGAATCAGCCTCAGGGTCAGCAGGTAGTTGAAGGCGTCGCGTCGCAGCCCTTCGGCCATGCGCGCCAGGAAGGCGTCAGGCTTGCGGCGCAACACGTCGCCGAAGGCGGTGCGGAAAACCAGATAGGTGACGGTCGATCCACCGGTCGCGCCAGTGACCGCCAGCGCGCCGCCCAGGGGTCCGAAGAGAAAGCCGCTGGTGAGCGACAGGATCAGCGCGCCCGGCAGTGAAACCGCCACCGAGCCCACATAGATCGCCAGATAGATCACCGCGCACAGCACCGGCCGCTCGCTGGCGAAGGCCTGCAGCTCGGTTCCCCGCAGGCGCAGCTCTTCCAAGGACAGGTGGCCGGCCAGACCGCTGAAGAAGGCGGCCACGGACAGGATCACGATGACCGCGAGCGGCCCGAAACGGCGCAGCAGAGTCAGCGCCCGTTCCCGAGTCATGGCGCGCCGACCGCGTCCTCGACCGCCGTGAAGCCGTCGGCGCGCAGGCGGGCGGCCAGGTCGCGCTTGATGCGGGTGACCAGGCCCGGCCCGCCATAGACGAGCGCCGAGTAGAGCTGCACGGCCCGCGCCCCGGCGCGGATCTTGGCATAGGCGTCGGCGCCGCTGGCGATGCCGCCCGCGCCGATCAGGGCCACGCGGCCGCCCGCGGCGGCGTGGAAGCGCTTCACCACCTCGGTGGAGGCCGCCAGCAGCGGCGCGCCCGACAGACCGCCGCTTTCGCCGGCATGGGCCGACTTCAGGGTGTCAGGGCGAGCGATGGTGGTGTTGCTGACGATGATGGCGTCCAGGCCCGCGCCGACCACCGCCTCGACAATGGCCTCGACCTCGCCGTCCTCGAGATCCGGCGCGACCTTCAGGAAGATCGGATAGTCGGCGCCGGACGCGACCTTCAGCGCCTCGCGCGTCTCGGACAGGCGGCCCAGCAGCCCCTCCAGCGCCGCCTTGGTTTGCAGGGCGCGCAGGCCCGGCGTGTTGGGCGAGGAGATGTTGGCGGTGAAATAGTCCGACAGGCCCCACAGGCGGGTCAGGCCGGTGACGTAGTCCTGGATGCGGTCGCTGGCGTCCTTGTTGGCGCCGATGTTCGCGCCGACGACGCCGCCCTTGGTCTTGCGGGCCGACAGGCTGCGAGCGAACGGCTCGAGGCCGCCGTTGTTGAAGCCCATGCGGTTGATCACCGCCTGGTCCTGCGTCAGGCGAAACAGGCGCGGGCGCGGATTGCCGGCCTGCGCCAGGGGTGTGACGGTGCCCGCCTCCACGAAGCCGAAGCCGGCGGCCAGCATGGCGTCCGGGACCTCGGCGTTCTTGTCGAAGCCCGCGGCCAGGCCCACGCAGTTGGGCAGGTCCAGACCCGCCAGCGTCACCGCCAAGATCGGATCGTCAGGGCCGCCGTCGCGCGGACCCAGGCCCCACTTCAAGCCCCGGATGGCCCAGCCGTGCGCGTCCTCGGGATCGAAGACGTGCAGCGCGCGGGCGGCGATGTCGTGGAAGCTCATGCGAGATGGTCGCCCAATTGCGGCACGCCGTCGGCGTCGAGTTGCAGGTCGGCCTCGGTCACCACTTCGCTGATCAGCAGCGGGCGGAAGAGGTGCGGGAACAAGGCCCCGCCGCGCGAGGCCTCCCACTTGAGCGCATCGCCCAGGGACTCGGCCTCGACGCCCAGCAGGACGAGGTCCGACTGGCCCTTGAAATAGAGCGCGGCGGTCGTCTGGGCCTGGTCGGCGCCGGACAGGTGGATGAAGCCATCCTGGTGGTCGACGGCCGAGCCTTCGAACTTGCCGACGGCCTTGGCGGCGTCCCACTCGGCGCGGGACAGGATCTTGTAGATCAGGGTCATTCGCCGCCGGCTCCGCCGTTCTCGCTCACGAAGAGCACGTGTTCGAGGACCGGCGGACCACCGCCGCCCCAGTTGAAGACCACGACCGTCGAGGTCGGGAAGCGGCTGCGCAGCTTGTTGGTCTGGATCGGCGAGGCGCCGCCCGTCAGGGCCAGGCGCAGGGCCATTTCGTGCATGCCGGGATTGTGGCCGACCACCATCACCGTGCCGACCGCGTCGCCGTGATCTTCCAGCGCCTGGACGATCTCTTCCGGATCGGCGTGATAAAGATCGCGCAGGTGCTCGAGCTTCGCCTTAGGGAAACTTGTCGCCACCTGCTCGGCGGTCTCGCGCGTGCGGCGGGCCGAGGAGACCAGCAGCAGCTCGGGCGAATAGGCCAGGCCCGCCAGCACTTGCCCCATGCGCACGGCGTCCTCGCGCCCACTCGGCGCCAGGGCGCGCTCGAAGTCGCCGCCGCTCTGGGCGTGCCGCTCGGCCTTGCCGTGGCGCATCAGGATCAGTCGCTCCATGGGTCCTCCATAGCCGTCCGTCGCCTCGGCAGGAAGCGCGCGGTTGACACCTTCTTCGCATAGCGCTCCAAGGCGACATGGCTGCGCTCGATCTGGTCACGCCCGCCGCCCCGCCCACTGGGGGAGGAACCTGGCGGTTTCCCGCCGACGAACCGCTGCGGCTCGATTCGGGAGCGGTGCTGGAAGGCCTGGAGATCGGCTACCAGACCTACGGCCAGCTCAATGCCGACAAGTCCAACGCCGTCCTGATCTGTCACGCCCTGACCGGCGACCAGCATGTCGCCTCGCCCCATCCGGTGACGGGCAAGCCCGGCTGGTGGACCCGGCTGATCGGCCCCGGCAAGCCGCTGGATCCCGAACGCCACTTCGTCATCTGCTCGAATGTCATCGGTGGCTGCATGGGCTCGACCGGCCCGGCCTCGACTAATCCCGCCACCGGCAAGCCCTACGGCCTGACCTTCCCGGTCATCACCATCGGCGACATGGTCCGCGCCCAGGCGATGCTGGTCAAAGCGCTGGGCGTCGAGACCCTGTTCGCGGTGATCGGCGGCTCGATGGGCGGCATGCAGGCCCAGCAGTGGGCGGTGGACTATCCCGAGCGGGTGTTCAGCGTCGTGGTGCTGGCCTCCGCCTCAAGGCACTCGGCCCAGAACATCGCCTTCCACGAGGTGGGCCGCCAGGCGATCATGGCCGACCCGGACTGGCGCGGCGGCGCCTACGCCGATCACGGCGTGCAGCCCGGCAAGGGCTTGGCCGTGGCGCGGATGGCGGCGCACATCACCTATCTGTCCGAGCCCGCCCTGCAACGGAAGTTCGGCCGCGAGCTGAAGCGCGACGGCCTGTCCTGGGGCTTCGACGCCGACTTCCAGGTCGAGAGCTACCTGCGCCACCAGGGGGCCAGTTTCGTCGATCGCTTCGACGCCAACAGTTATCTCTACATCACGCGGGCCACCGACTATTTCGACATCGCCGCCGGCCATGGCGGGGTGCTGGCCAAGGCCTTCACCGCCGCCCGCGACGTGCGATTCTGCGTGCTCAGCTTCACCAGCGACTGGCTGTACCCCACCGCCGAGAGCCGCCACCTGGTGCGCGCCCTGACCGCCGCGGGAGCACGCGCCGCCTTCGCCGAGATCGAGAGCGACAAAGGCCACGACGCCTTCCTGCTGGACGAACCGGTGATGGACGCGGCCCTGGCGGGTTTCCTAAGCTCGGCCGAACGCGACCGGGGGCTGACTTGACCGACATCGCTATCCGTGAGGACTTCCGCGAGATCCTGCGCCTGGTGCGCCCGGGCTCGCGCGTGCTGGACGTCGGCTGCGGCGAGGGCGCGCTGCTGGACCTGCTGACCCAGGAGAAGCAGGTCGACGGCCGGGGGCTGGAGATCAGCGCCAGCGGCGTGGCCGCCTGCATGGCGCGCGGCCTGTCGGTGGTGCAGGGCGACGCCGACCAGGACCTGGATCACTTCCCCGACCGCTCGTTCGACTACGCCGTGCTGTCCCAGACCCTGCAGGCGACGCGCAATCCGCGCCACGTGCTGGACGAGCTGCTGCGCATCGCCGACCGGGCCATCGTCTCGTTCCCCAATTTCGGCCACTGGCGGGTGCGCTGGTCGCTCTTGAGCCGGGGTCGGATGCCCGAGACCAAGGCCCTGCCGATGCCCTGGTGGTCGACGCCGAACATCCACCTGTGCACGTTGGCCGACTTCATGGCCCTGACCGACGACCTCAATCTGCGGGTCGACGCCAGCGCCGCCTCCGCCGGAGCGGGCGCGGCGCGGGCCATGAACCCCGTCAGCGCGCTGGAAAATTGGCGGACCGAGACCTGCCTCTTCATGCTCAGCCGCAACGGTGTGGCCCCAACCAGGGAACCTCTGCCCGGCTCGGGCGATCTCTTCGACGGATGAAGACACTTCGTCTCATGACCTACAATGTCCACCGTTGCGTGGGCACCGACCGCAAGCTCGACGTCGAGCGTGTGGCGGAGGTGATCGCGGCTGAACGCCCGGACGTCGTGGCCTTGCAGGAGCTGGACGTCCTGCGCGCCCGCACCAAGGGCGTCGACCAGGCCCATCGCCTCGCAGAACTCCTGAAGATGAGCTTCCACTTCCACCCAGCCATGACCGTGGAAGAAGAACTCTACGGCGACGCCATCCTGACCGCCCTGCCCGAGACGCGGATCAAGGCCAAGGGCCTGCCGCTCTACAAGCGCGTGCCGGGCCTGGAACCGCGCGGCGCCCTGTGGGTCGAGGTCGATGTGGGCGGAACCAAGGTCCAGATCATCAACACGCACCTTGGCCTGGTGCCGCAGGAGCAGAAGCGCCAGGCCGCCGCCCTTCTGGGTCCCGACTGGATGGGCGACGACAGGTGGCTGGCCCCCGGCGTGGTGCTGGGCGACTTCAACGCCACGCCCTATTCGGCCACCTATCGGATGCTGCGGACCGCCCTGCGCGATGCCCAGGCGCCAACGCCAACCTGGCCGCGCCCGGCCACGGCGACCTTTCCGTCCAGCTTTCCGTTCATGCGGATCGACCACGTATTCCTGACCAAGGGCCTGGAGACGCGCGGCGTCAGCTCGCCGTTCAGCCCGATGGCCCGTGTCGCGTCCGACCACCTGCCGCTGGTGGTCGATCTGGAGATCACGGCTGAAGGTGGTCCGGCGGCAGCGGCGGCGGCTCGGTAAGCCGGGCGATGTCGCGCTTCAGGCGCTTGCGCCGACCCCAGGGCCGCCAGGCGTCGTCGGGCGCGATGGCGTCGCCCAGGCTCCAGTCAGCGATGAACTGCTGAACACCGGTCAGGCGACGGGTCGGCACGGGCTGCAGCCGGCGCGGCGGACCACCCCGGACGTCCAGAGCGTTGATGGCCGCGCCCAGGCCGCCTTCCCGCTCCATCGTCTCCAGCACGGTCTCGGTGTCGCGGTCGATGAAATGGCCGACCAGCCTTCCGAGGAAGGCGCGCACCGTCTCGCGCTCCAGGTCTGACCGGGCCTCGAACGCCAGGTCGCACTCGCTGTCCAGGCCGATCGAACGATTGTTGAGGTTGGCGCTGCCGATCCGCAGCATCCAATCGTCCATGATCGCCACCTTGGAGTGGACGATGATCGGCGCGCCCTTGGGTGTGTGGGCCGAGAAGGCCGAAAAGCGCTTATGGATGTCACATTCGCGCAGGCGGTTGATCGCCGCCGTGCGGGCGCTGTCCATGGTCATCTGGTCGAAATAGCTGGGACTGCGGGCCGGGCCGATCGTCACCACCTCGGGGCCGTCCGGCTCGGCCAGGCGCTCGGCCAGGGCTTCGACGATGATCGGCGAGGTCAGATACTGGTTCTCCAGATAGATCAGCCGCTTGGCGCGGCGGATGGCGGAGAGGTGCAACAACAGGCTCTCGATGACCTCGGGCCGGCCCTGCCAGGCGGCCGAGGTGCGGGCCACGGCGATCGGCATGCGGCGCAGGTCAGGAAACAGGTTCTCCGGCCAGGGGGTCTCGTCCGGGCGCTCTGGTCGCTCGACGTGGTCGCCGCCCGAGGCCTTCCAACGGTCCATGAACAGGTCGGCCATCGCCTCGCCCGCCCGGCCGTCGACCAGCATCGAGACCTCGTGGCGGGCCGGATAGTGGCGGCCCGTCGGCAGGCGACGCAGCGGATTGTTGTCCAGGTGCCGAGTGTCGTCCCAGCGATCGACGCTGATGTCGCCGCCGCTGATCAGGGCCGTGACGCCGTCGATGATCACCGCCTTCTGGTGATGGCAGGCGCTGGCCGGCAGGGTGGCGTCCAGGCGGTACTTGACCCGCGAGCCGGCGAAGAAGGCCGCGCCGCGGTGGGGGCCGAACAGCTGCGAGGCGGCGATCGGGAACGGCATGTCCCAGGTCAGCACTCGCACGTCCAAGGCCGGGTTCAGCGCCGCCTGCCGCCGCAGGATCAGGCCGATGCGATCGGCGTGAGTAGGATCGCGGCTCTTGCGGACGCGGTCGGGATCCAGCCGCGTCAGCGGATCGAACACCCAGGCCAGGATCCAGATCGACTTCTTGGCCGACAGGATCAGGGGCTTGAGCGAGTCAAACGCCTCGTCGTTGTCGATGAACAGGGCCACGCGATCGGCGGGCTCGACCCGCCAGCAGTTGTATCCCGGTTGGAAGACTGAAGACCCCGGATCCATGTCGCCCCAAACGCCGTGAGCTACGAGAACGCGCGGGGCCGTTTATGGCTGCGCTTGTTCACGGCGTCGCGTGAAATCCTCAGCCCGCGATGGCGGCCGCGTCGCGTTCGCCGGTGCGGATGCGCAGGGCCTGTTCCAGGTCCATGACGAAGACCTTGCCGTCGCCGATCTTGCCGGTGTTGGCGGTGCGCTGCAGGGCCTCGATGACGGGCTCGAGCACGTCGGTCGGCACGGCGATCTCCAGCTTGACCTTGGGCAGCAGCTTCACCTCGTACTCGGCGCCGCGATAGACCTCGGTCTTGCCCTTCTGTCGGCCATAGCCGCGCACCTCGGTGACCGTCAGCCCCGACGCCCCCGCCTCGGTGACGGCCTCGAGCACCGCGTCCAGGCGGCTCGGCTTAATCACGGCGACGATCATCTTCATGGCGCGGCTCCCAGGAGCGAACGGTTGTTACGACTCCAAGCTAGGCGTCCGAGCGCTTCGCTCCAAGTAAGATCAGACTTCACGAGGGCCTGGCGCCTGATTGACAGGCATGGGACGCCCTTCGGTGTGGCGCGCGGGTGTCGGTCCCGCCGGACTGGGCAGCAAAACGCCAGGCGCGAACACCCTCGCCCGGGCCCGATGCCCCCGCGGCTTGACCGCGAAGGTCTGCTTGATCGCCTCCATCAGGATCACGCCGGCGAACCGCGGCCACAGCCGCGCGCCCACCTGCTCGAAACCCTCGGCCCATCCGGACATGGCCCCGAACGGCGGGACATAGAGAGCGCGGGTCCAGCCGGCCGGTTCCAGGCCCGCCTCGCGGATCAGGCTTTCCAGCTGGCTGCGGCTGTAGGGTCGGCCGTGGCCGAAGGGCGTGGTCTCGGCGCCGGTCCAGACGCCGTCGCGCGACGAGGCGGCCACGATCAGCCGGCCGGTCGGAGCCATCACCCGGCCGATCTCGGCCAGCAGGGCGGCCGGGTCGTCGGCCTCCTCCAGGGCGTGGACGGCCAGGACGCGGTCGAACATGGCGTTGGGCAGCGGCAGGGCGGTCTCTTCGACCAGGCAGGCCTGGTTGCGGCCGCCGTTCGGCCAGACCTCGACGCCCTGCTGTGCGGGCATGGCCGCGACCACGCGGCGCGCCCGGGCGCGGGCGGCGTCCAGGAACGGGGTGGCGTAGCCCACGCCCAGGATGTCGAGATCCCGCGTGTCGCCCCAGGCCTCCTCGACCTTGCGAGTGAGCATGGTCCGCGCCGCGCGCCCCAGGGGGGCGGCGTAGAAGGCGCGCAGGTCCAGCACGTCGCGGCGCATTGAGTCTCCCGAGCCGAAGCCCCATCCTTGTAGGCGCGCCCGCGCCCTCGTACCAGAGCACCGACATGCCCCTGACCGTTCATCAGTTCCCCTGCCTGTCCGACAACTACGGCTTCCTCATCCGCGACGAGGCCACGGGCAAGGTCGCCACGATCGACACGCCCGACGCCGAAGCGATCCAGGCCGAACTCGACAAACTGGGCTGGAGCCTGGACCTGATCCTCAACACCCACTGGCACCCCGACCACGCCGGCGGCAACGAGGCGTTGAAGACGGCCACCGGCGCGACCATCGCCGGCCCGGCGGAGGTGACCCGCATCGCGCCGCTGGACCGGGTGCTGCGTGGCGGCGACACGATCGCGCTGGGCGAGACGCAGTTCGAGGTGATCGACAGCGGCGGCCACACCCTGGGTCACATCGCCTATCACGACGCGGCGGACGGCATCGCCTTTGTCGGCGACACCCTGTTCGCCCTGGGTTGCGGGCGGCTGTTCGAGGGCACGCCCGAGCAAATGTGGGATTCGCTTTCGCGCGTCGCCGGCCTGCCCGACGACACCACCGTCTATTGCGCCCACGAATACACCGCCGCGAACGCGCGCTTCGCCCTGTCGGTCGATGATGACCCGGCCCTGAAGGCCCGCGCCGAGCAGATCTTCGCCGCCCGCGAGCGCGGCGAGCCGACGGTGCCGACCACGATCAAGGCCGAGAAGGCCACCAATCCGTTCCTGCGCGCGCCGCTGCTGCGACCTGACGCCGCCTCGCCGGCCCAGGCCTTCGCCGAGATCCGCGCCGCCAAGGACAGCTTCAAGGGGTGAGTAAAAGCGTGACTGAGAAGGCCATCTCCGGCGACCTGGGCGCCAAGGAAATCATCCGGATGCTGGACCTGGCGCCGCATCCCGAAGGCGGCTGGTACAAGCGGACCTTCGAGGACGAAGCGGGTCCCGACGGCCGCGCCCAGTCGACCTGCATCTATTTCCTGCTGGAGGCCGAGCAGGTCTCGGTCTGGCACCGGGTCGACGCGGTCGAGACCTGGCACTGGTACGCCGGCGCGCCGATCTCGATCAGCCTGTCGCCGCCCGACGCCAACGGCGTCACGGCCTATGTGCTGGGTCCCGACCTGCGGGCCGGCTGCCGGCCTCAGGTGGTGGTGCCGAAGGACTGGTGGCAGACCGCCGTCAGCCTGGGCGCCTGGACCCTGGTCGGCTGCACGGTCGCGCCCGGCTTCCGTTTCGAAGGCTTCGAGATGGCCGCCCCCGACTGGAGCCCGTCGAAAGGGTGAGCGGCCGCCGAAATCGCGCTCCCCCAGCCCCCGCGTCAACCTGTCGCGGGTCCCCAAACAGGGTCCCCATAGTGGGTAACTTGGTCGCATGGCGTCGGTATCTGAGCCATGCAATCCTTTTCTGGTCGCGTTAATAGCGTGGGCCCAGGGGAACCAAGTAACAGATGTCCGAAGAGTACATGAACGCTCGCGCAGCCACCCGCTACGCGACGGATTACATCCTGCGCTGGGTCGAAATCGCCAATGAGGTCCACGGATCCGACCTTTTGTACGCCCTGGTTTTCACCACCCTGTGGGCCGGCAACTGCTCGCACATCCGCGGCGGCGTCTATGCCGAGGTCGACGACATTCCGCCCGATCACGAGCGCCGTCCGCTGACCGTGCGCCAGGTCGCCGACTCCCTGGGCCTGCCCTACGAGACCGTGCGCCGCCGCTTCGTCGAGATGCTGGAAAAGGGCATGGCGCAACGCGTCGGCCGCGAGGGCTTCATCGTCCCGTCCTCGGCCCTGGCCCGCCCCGAAGTCGTGCAGGGCCTGAAGCGCTCGCACGTCAGCCTGACCCGCTTCCTCAAGGAACTGAAGACGATCGGCGTCGAGGCGGCCTAAGGCCCCCTCGTGCCCGCCGCCGACCGCGCCCTGCGGGGCCTTGCCTGGCTGATGTTCCTGGTCACGGCCATGACGACCAACGTCGTGGGCGTGCTGATCCCGGAAGTCGCCAGGGCCTACGGCCTGAACCTGACAGAGGCCGGCGGCCTGCAGTACGCCACCATGGCCGGCATCGCCCTGGCCGGCCTGTTCCTGGGGGGCATGGCCGACCGGCGCGGTCACCGGACCACGGTGATCCTGGGCCTGGCGCTGTTCGCGCTGGCCAGCGTCCTCATCGCCTTCAATCGCGCCCTGGCGCCGTTGCTGGTGCTGTTGTTCGCCAGCGGCCTGGCCATCGGGATCTTCAAGACCGGGGCGATCGCCCTGATCGGCGACCTGGCCCGTACGCCGGCGCAGCACACCCGCGAGATGAACATCGTCGAGGGTTTCTTCGCCCTCGGCGCCATCGCCGGGCCTCCGATCGTGGCGCGGCTGCTGGCAGAGGGCCTGCCCTGGACGGCGCTTTACGGCCTGGGCGGCGCTCTGACTCTGGGCCTGCTGGCGCTGGCCCTGATCGTCCGCTTCCCTCCGGCCCGACCGTCGGCAGAGCCCGAGCGCGCCGGCATGATCGCCACCCTGGCCATCGCCCGCGATCGAACCGCCCTGGGGTATGGCGCCTGCATCTTCCTCTATGTCGGCGTCGAGACGGCCGTCTATGTCTGGATGCCCGCCCTGCTGGCGGCCGAGGGCGCCAAGACCCTGCTGCCAGGCGCCTGGGCTCTATCGACCTTCTTCGTGCTGCGCGCCGTAGGCCGCTTCGCCGGCGCCTGGACGCTGGAGCGGCTGGGCTGGGCGCGGACCCTGGCGGTCTGCGGCGTGGCGGTGCTGGCCTGTTTCGCGGGCGCCCTTGCGGGAGGACACCAGGCGGCGGCGACGCTGCTGCCGCTGTCAGGCCTGTTCATGTCAGTGCTCTATCCGACCCTGAACTCGCGGGCGATCAGCGGCTTCCCGGCCCAGCGGCACGGCGCCGCGGCGGGCTTCATCCTGTTCGTGACGTGCTTGTCGGCCGTCTTGTCGCCGCTGGCGATCGGCGCGGCCAGCGATGCGTTCGGCGGTCCCCGCGCGGGCTTTGCTCTGGCGACCGGCATGGCGCTGGCCCTGGCCGGCGCCCTGGTCTTCAACGCCGCGAAGGCTCGCGCCTAGACGCTGGAGCCGCGCACCACCAGTTCGACCGGCGCCAGGGTCGAGCGCGCATCCTCGCCGGCCATGCGGCGGAACAGCAGGTCGACCATCGCCCGCGCCCCGAACGCCAGGTCCTGGCGCACGGTGGTCAGGGGCGGGTTGCTGTGGCGCGCCAGGACGATGTCGTCGAAGCCGACCACACCCACGTCGCCAGGCACGGTCTTGCCGGCCGCATGCAGCGCGCCGACGGCAGCCAGGGCGATGACGTCCGAGAAAGCGAAGATCCCGTCGAACGGCACGCCCGTCTTCAGGAAGGCGGTCGCGGCTTCCTGCGCTTCTTCCATCGTGTAGGGCGTGGAGACGACCAGGGCCGGATCGAACGGCAGGCCGGCCTCGGCCAGGCCCTTCTTGTAGCCTTCGAACCGCAGCGCCGCCTCGGGCGCGTCGACCGCGCCGAAGAAGGCGATGCGCTTGCGGCCGCTGGCGGCCAGGTGGGCGACGGCCAGGCGGCCGCCCTCGACATTGTCGCTGCCCACCGCGCAGTAGCGCTGGCCCGGCAGCTGGGCGCCCCAGACGACCATCGGCTTGTAGTTGTCGGCGACGGCGTTCAGGGCGTCGTGCTGGGTGCTCTGGCCGATCAGGACCAGGCCGTCGGCGCGGTGCGACTGGATGATCCGGTCCAGCCAGCCCGTCTCGGTGACGATCACCTTGTTCAGCAGGACGGAATAGTTGCGGCGGGTGATCTCGTCGGCCAGGCGGCCCAGCATCTCCAGGAAGAACGGATCCGAGATCAGCTGCCCGGTTTCGTGCGCCAGCGGAATGACGACTCCGATGGTGTCGGTCTTGCGCAGGCGCAGGGACCGCGCCGACTGGTTGACGACATAGCCGTGGGTCTGGGCGATCTCGACGATCTGGTCGCGCAGGGTCTTGGGGATCAGCGGATTGCCGGCCAGGGCGCGGGACACCGTCGAGATCGACACGCCCGCCATGCGAGCGATGTCGGCCATCTTCAGGCGGCCACGTTCGGGCGCCTCGGCGATGTCGGGGCTATCCATAGGGAGACAATAGAACCTTGCGTACGCGCGAAAAGCCTCGCTAGCGTCGCATTACGCGCGGTTGTGCGCGGGCAGCGGCGCCAGGAGGCCGTGAACAGCGAACACTGCTATTCGAGGCCGGTAAACGACGACTGAGCGCTTATGGTTACGCTTGCAAGATTTGCAAAGCGATACCCTTGAGACGGGAGTGCGTCCGGGCGGCGAACCGCTCACACCTCGCCTGACGCGCTCTGTCAGCGGTTGATCACCTTGATGATGCGCTTGGAGGAAGGGCGACCAGCCACACCCTGGTCGGGCGAATAGGTGATGGTCAGCGAACCATCCTTGAGGCTGGCGGCGGGCTTGTGGCCCTCGGCCAGCAGCACCCGGGCGATGCGTGAGATCAGCGAACGGTCGCCCTTGCGGGCCATGCGCTCGAAAGCCTCGGCGACCACGGTGGCGGAGTCGGCGGCCAGGACCGAGGTCTCGGGCCGCACGTCCTCGACGGTCGAGAACTCGATGTCGCGCTGGGCCGCGCGGCTGGCGCGGGCGGTGGCGATGCGCACCCGCTGGACAAAGACGCTGAACGACAGGATCGACGGCGGCTGGATCGAGGTGGCCCGGCCCGACAGGGCGGCCGCCGCGCCCATCGGGGCGTCGTCGGTGAACAGGATCATCCCGCCCAGCTTGGTCACCCGCAGCACGGGCTCGCCCAGGTCGTTGCGATAGATGACGTCGCCACGCGAGGCGGCTTGCGGCGACAGCACCCAGACCTCGGCGCTGTTGTCGAACTTCATCAGGGGGCGGGGCGCGGCCTGGTCGAAGATGAAACCGCCGCCGGCTTCGGAGACATAGCGGGCCACGGGCGGGGCTGTGACTCGACGGGCCTCCGCCGGGCCCTTGTGGCCGAGCAGAGCGTCCCGCAACGCGTGCGGCAGCTGCTGGGCGTTCGCGGACGCCGCCATGACCATCAGAGCCGCGATGGTCAGGGACGCACGCGCACCCCAATCGCCAAGCTCCGCCTTACAGAATTTCATGCGATCCGTACTGCCCGCCGACTGGGGCGAATCTTGGACGCGTTAACGTCCAAACCCCGAAGCCACGCGCATGAGGCCAAACTGCAACAGCAGGCGTCAAGTCCAGGCTTCGGGGGAGGTCGTCAGGACCTGGCTTACGCCATGTACTGGCCGCCGTTCAGGCTCAGCGTCGCGCCGGTCACGAAACCGGCCCGCTCGCCCGACAGGAACGAGACCATGTCGGCGATCTCCTCGCCCTTGCCCAGGCGGCCGACCGGGATGCCGGCGACGATCTGGGCCAGAACGTTTTCCGGCACCGCCGCCACCATTTCGGTGTCGATATAGCCGGGGCAGATCACGTTGACCGTCACGCCCTTCTTGGCGTTCTCGAGCGCGAGCGCCTTGGTGAAGCCGATCAGGCCAGCCTTGGCGGCCGAATAGTTGGTCTGGCCCATCTGGCCCTTCTGGCCGTTGATCGAGCTGATGTTGACGATCCGGCCCCAGCCGCGATCGCGCATGCCCTCGATCACCGGGCGGGTCATGTTGAAGGCCGAGTCCATGTTGACCCGGATCACTTCGGACCACTGCTCGTAGGTCATCTTGTGCAGCATGCCGTCACGGGTGATGCCGGCGTTGTTGACCAGAATGTCGACCGGGCCCAGCTCGGCCTCGACCTTCTTCACGGCCGCCTGGCAGTCCTCGAAGTGGCCGACATTGCCCTTCACGACCATGACGCCCAGTTCCTTGGCGCAGGCGGCGGCCGCTTCTTCGTTGCCGGAATAGCCCGCCGCCACCTTGTGGCCGTCGGCGATCAGCCGTTCACAGATGGCCCGACCGATACCGCGGGTGCCGCCGGTCACGAACGCAACTCTCGTCATCTGATCTCTCCCGATCGCGATTTTTCTTATGGTTCACGTGATCCGCGCGCCCCAGCAAGAGGAAGCGCGCGGCCACGGCTAAGGTTGCGCGACGTTTTTGTCTCAGAGCGCCTCGATGCACATGGCGACACCCATGCCACCGCCGACGCACAGGGTGGCCAAGCCCTTCTTGCCGCCCGAGCGCTTCAGCTCGTGCACCAGGGTAGTCAGGATCCGCGCGCCCGAAGCGCCGATCGGGTGACCGATGGCGATGGCGCCGCCGTTGACATTGACCTTGGCCGGGTCGAGGCCGAGCTCGCGGACCACGCACAGCGACTGGGCGGCGAAGGCTTCGTTGCTCTCGACCAGATCCAGGTCCGAAACCGACCAGCCGGCCTTTTCCAGCGCCTTCTTCGAGGCCGGGATCGGGCCGGTGCCCATGATCTCGGGCTCGACGCCGGCATTGGCCCACGAGACGATCTTGGCCAGGGGCTTGAGACCGCGCTTGGCGGCTTCGTCGGCGCTCATCAGGACGAGTGCGGCGGCGCCGTCATTCAGGCCCGAGGCGTTGGCGGCGGTGACCGAGCCTTCCTTGTTGAACACCGGCTTCAGGCCCTGGACGCTTTCCAGCGTCGCGCCGTGGCGGATGAACTCGTCCTTGTCGACGATGGTGTCGCCCTTGCGGCCCTTGATGGTGACCGCGACGATCTCGTCGTCGAACTTGCCTCCCTTCTGCGCGGCCTCGGCCTTGTTCTGCGAGGCGACGGCGAACTTGTCCTGATCTTCGCGGGTGATCTGCCAGCGGCTGGCGATGTTCTCGGCGGTCTGGCCCATGTGGTAGCCGTGGAAGGCGTCCCACAGGCCGTCCTTGATCATGGTGTCGACGAACTGCAGGTCGCCCATCTTCTGGCCGCCCCGCAGGTTCTGGGCGTGCGGCGCCTGGCTCATGCTCTCCTGGCCGCCGGCGACGACGATATTGGCCGAGCCGTCGGCGATCTGTTGAGCGCCCAGCGCGACCGCGCGCAGGCCCGAGCCGCACAGCTGGTTCAGGCTCCAGGCCGGGCTCTCGACCGGGACGCCGGCCTTGACCGAAGCCTGGCGGGCCGGGCCCTGGCCGGCGGCGGCCTGCAGCACCTGGCCCAGGATCACTTCGTCGACGTCGGCGGGCGCGATGCCGGCGCGGGACACGGCCGCCTCGATGGCGATCTTGCCGAGGTCGGAGGCGGGCAGGCTGGCGAGCGCCCCGTTGAACGAGCCGACCGGGGTGCGGGCGGCGGAGACGATGACGATGTCGCTCATTGGATAGCTCCCGTGACGTTCTGACGTGACGCCTTCGCGGTTGCAGCGTCACCGTTTTTGCAGTGCGGCGCCAAAAGTGCACATCCGGCCGCGTGCGTCACGACCACATTTTCATGCCTTCGCGACAGCTCCAAGTCATCAGACCACTGGCGCCATGCCTTTGCATTAGCGATAGTGCGGTGCGAGAAGCGGATGTAACCGCTGCCCTAGGGAACGAAATGTCCGAGAACCCTGAAAAAGGCGAAGCGACCACCGGCGCCGAAAAAGCCGCCGGTCAGCGCGTGATCATCAAGAAATACGCCAACCGTCGCCTCTACAACACGGCGTCCTCGTCCTACGTGACCCTCGAACACCTGTCGGACATGGTGAAAGAGGGCGTCGACTTCGTGGTCTATGACGCCAAGTCCAATGACGACATCACCCGCTCGGTCCTGACCCAGATCATCTTCGAAGAAGAAAACCGCGGCGGCGGCCAGAACCTGCTGCCCATCCAGTTCCTCCGTCAGCTGATCGGCTTCTACGGCAATTCGATGCAGGCCTTCCTGCCGTCGTACCTGGAAATGTCGCTGGAGAGCTTCTCCAAGCAGCAGGAACGCATGCGCGGCCAGTTCGCCGGCCTCGCGCCCGGCAAAATCCCCGGCATGGGCGTCTACGAAGAACAGATCCGCCAGAACATGGCCCTGTTCGACCGCGCCATGAAGATGTTCTCGCCGTTCGCCTATGTCCGTCCCGAGGACGCCGGCGCCGCCCCGGCCGAAGCCGCTCCGGCTCCCGCCGCCGCCCCGGCCGGCGACGACTCTCTGGCCGAGCTGAAGCGCCAGATGGAAGCGATGCAGGAGCAACTCGCGAAGCTCGCCAACAAGTCTTAACCACAACAGTCCAGGCGATCTTAACCGTCTCGGCTCTACGAATTCGGGTATGAACGGCCCGATCGATCCTCTTCGACGCCCAGGTCCCGCACGCCGCGCCTTGCCGGCGCCGCGCGATGACCGACGTCCTGAGGACCAGCAAGAGGCCGTCTTCGTCGTGGAGGAAGACGCCCCCCCACCGCGCCAGGACCCACCGCGTCGCGAAGGCTTCGCCGCCTTCGCCGCCCATGTCATGGGCCAGTCGGGTCAGAAGCGCGGCCTGCGCGGTGGGCAGGAAGTGCTCGATACGGCCAGATCGACCTATCTCGGGACGGAATATTCCGGCCCGGCCGATCGCCGTCCGCCAACAGGCCTGCTGAAGAAGACCAACATTTAAAGCCCCACCCGGGTCCCGAAACGGGAACCGCCGGGCTGGCGCGGAACTTGCTTGGACGTTGACGATATCAACGCCGCGAGCCCGCCATGCTGTCCGTCGCCATCCGCATCTTCGACGTCGCCGTCGTGGCCCTGATCTTCACGGCGCTGACCTGAGGGGTCTGCCCTTGTCCTTCGACAAGCTCAGGATGAGGGCTACTTTTGACGTCGCTTCAGTAGAAACCTCATCCTGAGCCTGTCGAAGGACGAGGTTTCGGCTCCTCGGCGTTTCAAGCGCTCTCCAGCAGCATCATCGTCCCCTGCCCGCCGTCGGCGCAGATGCTGACGATGGCGCGTTCGCCCTTTGGACGGGCGGCCAGCTCCTTCACCGCCTGGCTCAGGATCCGCGCCCCGGTGGCCCCGAACGGGTGACCCAGCGCCAGCGACCCGCCGTACGGGTTCATACGCTCGCGCGGGAACGCGCCCATCGGCGCCGTGACACCCGCTTTCTCCGACAAGAACTTGGCGCTCTCCCAGGCGGCGATGTGCGACAGCACCTGGGCCGCGAAGGCCTCGTGGATCTCCCACAGGCGGACATCGGCATAGGTCATGCCGTTGCGCGCCAGCATGCGCGGCACGCCATAGGCCGGCGCCATCAGCAGGCCCTCGTGGCGCAGGTCGATCGAGGTGACCTCGTAGTCGACGATCTTCACCTTCGGCGTCTCGCTCGGCAGACGACCCATACCCGCTTCGGAGCCGACCCAGATCGCCGCCGCCCCGTCGGTCAGGGGTGAGGAGTTGCCGGCCGTCAGCGTGCCCTTGCCGCTGGTCTTGTCGAAGGCCGGACCCAGCTTGGCCAGCTTCTCCAGCGTCGAGTCCTTGCGCGGGATCGTGTCGCGCTTCGCGCCGCCGATCGGAATGACCAGGTCGTCGAAGAAGCCCTCTTCCCAGCCCTTCACCGCGCCCTGGTGGCTGGCGAAGGCGATGGCGTCCTGGTCGGCGCGCGACAGGCCCCATTCCTTGGCCGTGATCTCGGTGTGCTCGCCCATCGACAGGCCGGTGACCCGGTTGGCGACCTTGGGGATGAAGAGCTTGACGTCCTTCAGGTTCAGCGCGCCCAAGGCCTGCAGCCGTTGTCCGCCGGTCTTGGCGCCCTGGAACTTGCGGATCCAGTCCGACAGGGCGACCGACAGGCCGATCTGCACCCGACTCATGCTCTCGACGCCGCCGACCAGGGCCAGGTCGCGGCCGCGCCCGTCGACCATGCCGGCCGCCTCGATCGCGCCGATCATGCTGGTCGAGCAGGCCATGATCGTCGAGAAGGCCGGGATGGTCGGATCGCCGCCGGCGTCCAGCAGCACCTCGCGCGCCAGGTTGCTCCAGGTCAGGTTCGGAATGACCGTGCCCCAGACCGCGAAGTCGGGCTTCACGCCCTGGGCCAGCATGGCCTTGACCACCGGCACCGACAGCTCGATCGCGTCGTACGAAGCCAGCGGCCCATCGACCTTGGCGAAGGGGGTGCGGACGCCCTGGGCGATCCAGACATTCGAGGCGGATTTGGCGGCGGGCATGGTTCGATCCCCAAGCGGAATGACTTCGCTATAGGTAGTAGATCAGAACCGCGCCCGCCGCCTCTTGTCGAATATCGACGTCTAAGGGTTTTTCGGCCCCGGGATTGGCGTCGGCGGCGGGTCAGTCTGGCACTCGAACGTATCCTGCTCGAAGTAGGGAGATGTCGTTCCCCACCATTGGTACTGCTGGCCGGAGCAGTACAGCGTGCGCTCACCAACGATCTCGGCGTGCGTTTCGTCGGAGTAGTAGACTCGGTCCCAGCCGTTTTGCAGCGCCGCCGAAGCGGGTAGCGACAGGCTCAGCCCCAGCAGCGTCGCGGCCGCGGCGGCTTTCATGATGGTCTTCAGCTTCATCCAACCCTCCATGTCGCGCGAATGCGCAAAACAATTGAAGGCTGCATTTTCATTTAAACAATCTAGAATGATCATTTCTTTTGTAGAAAGACGGGGACCGCTTCCGCCGACGCCATGAGCCATCGCAATTTCAGGCTCCGGTTCGCCCCTTAGGCGCGGCGCCCTATTTGCGCAGCGACGCCGAGCGGCTTAATCCGACGGCATGAGCACCGATCAAGACCTCGACACTCTGGACCTCGACACAAAGAAGGCCCGCGCCAAGGCGTGGTTCGAAAGCCTGCGCGACCAGATCTGCGCCGCGTTCGAACAGCTGGAAGACGAAGCTCCGGCCGACCTCTATCCCGGCGAACCCGGCCGCTTCGAGAAGAAGCCCTGGGACCGCGCGGCCGGCGGCGGCGGCGTCATGGGCATGATGCACGGGCGGCTGTTCGAGAAGGTCGGCGTCCACGTCTCGACGGTGCACGGGACCTTCACCCCCGAAATGGCCAAGACCGTGCCCGGCGCGGCTGAGGATCCCCGCTTCTTCGCCACCGGCATCAGCCTGATCGCCCACATGGTCAGCCCGCGCGTGCCGGCCGTGCACATGAACACCCGCTTCATCGCCACGACCAAGAGCTGGTTCGGCGGCGGCGGCGACCTGACGCCCCTGCTCGGCTACCAGCGTCAGCAGGACTTCCCGGACGCCATCGACTTCCACGCCGCCTATCAGCGGGCCTGCGACAAGTACGATCCGGACTGGTACGCCAAGTACAAGGCCTGGTGCGACGAGTACTTCTTCCTGCCCCACCGCAACGAACCGCGCGGCATTGGCGGCATCTTCTACGACCACCACGATAGCGGCAGCTGGTCCAAGGACTTCGCCTTCACCCAGGACGTCGGCCGGGCGTTCCTTGAGATCTATCCCGAGCTGGTCCGTCGCCGCATGGGCGAGGCCTGGACGGCGGACGAGCGCGAGCAGCAGCTGGTCCAGCGCGGCCGCTACGTCGAGTTCAACCTGCTGTATGACCGCGGCACGATGTTCGGCCTGAAGACCGGCGGCAATGTCGAATCGATCCTCAGCTCGATGCCGCCGACGGTGAAGTGGCCCTAGGCCTTGGGGGATTGGGGGCACTTGGCCCCCGTGTCGATCCAAGCCTTGATCAGCTCGCCGAACTGAGCCTGGGTCCCGGGGGCCGGGACGCGGCCCGCGCCGGGGTTCCAGGCCCAGCCGACCAGGTGGTCCCGGGCCATGTGGTCGTGCAGCTGCGCCATCGACTTGCCGCCATTGGTCGCCGGATTCTTGATCTGGGCGCAGATCTGCGCCAGCGACTTGCCCTGCCAGGCCATCTCGGCCGGCGCCAACGCCCATTTGGGATCGCCGGGAATGCTCTTGATGTCCTGACCCCAGGTCGGGACGTTCTTTGCCGTATGGCATGAGAAGCAAGCCAGGCCGGCCGGACCGTGGCCGCTGTCGCCGGCGACCATCGGCGGATTGTGCGGATGCAGGTCGTCGCCCTGGGTCGGAGCACGCTGGACCGGGTGACAGTTCAGGCAGCGCGGGCTCTGGATCACCTTGCCGGCTTCCTGGAACAGGGCGACCGAACGCGCGCCCGGATCCTTGATCGACTGGAAGCTGGCGGCGGTCTTCAGCGCGACCGGCGCGGGCTTGGCCGGCGTTTCGGGCGCGGTCTGGGCGCCCGCGACAACGGCGCCGGCGAGCGCGACGGCCCCGGCAAGCATGACGACGGTAGCGGCGCGCATAGGCGTTCTCTCCGGAAGGGTCCGGACTCGAACGCTTCAGCTTACCCTTGAGTTTCCTGGGCCAGGAACCGGCCGATCCACTGGGCCATCCGCACGCGGTCGTTCGTGGCGCTCAGGCTGGCGATCGCCGCGTCGGCCTGCTCGTCGGTGAAGCGCGTCCCGCGTCGGGCCTCGATCAACGCCTTGGCATAGGCCGGCGTGAATTCCGGGTGGAACTGCATCGAGATCGCCTTGGCGTCGTCATAGGCCAGGATGCCATAGGGCGTGAATGCACTGCCACCCAGCACCCGCGCGCCCGGCGGCAGGGCGGTCACCTGATCCTGGTGGGAGCCGGGCACGGAGACATGGGCCGCATCGTCCATCCAGGGTTCGTGCGCCGAGACCTCGTAGGCCTGCAGACCCACGCCCCAGCCCCTGTCGGACTTCTCGGCCTTGCCGCCGAACGCCTCGGCCATGATCTGGTGACCAAAGCACACACCGACCAGCGGCTGCTCGCCCTTGGCCTGGCGCAGGAAAGCCTTCAACGGCTCGATCCACGGCAGCGGGTCATAGACCCCGGCCGCCGAGCCGGTGATGACATAGGCGTCGTTCTCGGCCGGATCGGCCGGCAGCTCGCCCGCCTCGACGTCGTAGACCTGGTAGCTGTGGCCATCGCCCAGCAGCGTCTCGAACATCGCCGAATAGCTGCCGTAGGTCTCCGCCAGGTCGCCCGGCGGATGGCCGGTCTGAAGCAGGCCGATCTTCATTCTAGTAGACCATCCCCTGAGCCACGGCCTTGAGCCGCTCGATCGCGCTGAACTTGTCCTCGATGAAGTCCTGGTCGATCCACCAGATCTCGATCTCGCGCATCACCTCGCCGACCATCGGGCCCTTGGGCACGCCGGCCATCATGATCTCGTCGCCCGACAGCGGGAAGGTCGGCGGGGTCCAGGTCTCGGCCAGGGCCAACAGGGCGCGCCATTGCGGGGCGGTGGAGTCGCGGCCCGAGCCGGCCCAGGCCAGCTTGATCCGGTCACTGAAGGCGCGCACGCCCAGGCCGTAGACGGCGCGGCGGGCTTCGCGGGGGCTCATCCACGAGACCACGCGTGGGTTCTTACCCACGGCGTCGACCAGGCGGTCACGGACATTGTTGGGCAGGCGCAGGCGCTCGGCCACCTGCTCGGCGACCTTGGCGTCGTCCGGGATCAGGGCGGCCAGGCGCAGGTCGGGATCGTTCTCGAACAATTGCTCGGTCTCGATGGCGACCAGGGCCTCGAAGCGGGCCAGCGACTTCACCGACGGCAGGATCGAGCCCAGCACCGCCGTGGCGGCCATCAGGCGGAAGGCCGGGCGCGGATCTTCCGCGGCCAGCATCTTCATCAGTTCCTTCTGGGTGCGCTCGGCGGCGCGGCCCGAGACCATGCCCTTCAGCGCCTTGCAGGCGGCCAGGCCCTTCTGGTCGGCCTCGCCCTTGCCGTACCAGGCCTGGAACCGGAAGAAGCGCAGGATGCGCAGATAGTCTTCGCGGATGCGGGTCATCGGATCGCCGACGAACACCACCTTGCCCTCGCGCGCATCGGCGATGCCGTGACCGGTCGGGTCGAACAGGTGACCCTCGACATCGGCATAGATGGCGTTGAAGCGGAAGTCGCGCCGCTCGGCGTCCTGGCCCCAGTCCTGGGTGAAGGCCACCACCGCCCGGCGGCCGTCGGTCGAGACGTCCTTGCGCAGGGTGGTGATCTCGTAGGGCTGGCCGCCCGACAGCGCCGTGATCGTGCCATGGTCGACGCCGGTCGGAATGGCGCGCAGGCCCGCCTGCTCCAGGGCGTCGATGACCAGGTCCGGCGTCAGGGTCGTGGCGATGTCGATATCGTCGACCGGCTTGCCCATGATGGTGTTGCGCACGCAGCCGCCGACGAACCGCGCGCAGCCCGGATAGCCGCGCGCCTCCAGGGCGGCGATCACCGCCTTCGTCTCCGGCGAGGTTATCCACGGCGCGGGGCCGATCGTTTCAGTGCTCACGCCTGTTCCCACTCATGCGTTGCGCCCGTCTAGGGGGCGACATTGTTAGGCCAGGAGGCCCTGTTTTCGCCAGCCGTCAAACGCCCTGTTCGGAGGGGTGACGACCGTTTTCGTCGTAAAGCGCCTCGTACAGCGACCGAAGCATGCCCGCCGTCGCGCCCCAGATGAACCGATCGTTCCACGGCATGGCGTAAAAGTGACGGCGCGCGCCATCCGGCGCCTCGCGGTGCTGGCGCTGGTGGTTGGCCGGATCCATCAGGAACTCGAACGGCGTCTCGAAGACGTCGGCCACTTCTTCCGGACTGGCCGTGAAAGTCGCCTTCGGATCGACGAAACCGACCACCGGCGTGACGTAGAAGCCGGTCACCGTCTGATAGCCGTGCAGCAGGCCGGCCAGGGTCACGCGGGCCGGGTCCAGCGCCACCTCTTCCTGCGCCTCGCGCAGGGCCGTCTCCCAGGGCAGCTCGCCAGGGTCGCAACGACCGCCGGGGAAGGCGATCTGGCCGGTATGGCTGCGCATGGTGTCGGACCGGCGCGTCAGGAGCACCGTCAGGCCCTCCTCGTGCTCGATCAGACCCACCAGCACGGCGGCGGGGCGCAAGGCGTGCGGATTGTCGACCTTCAGCCCCGGATTGAGGTCGTAGTCGGACCGCATGGGGTTGGCGAGGCTCGGATCATAGTCCGCGATCGGATGCAGGCGGCTGGTGATCCAGGCGCGGCGTTCATCTCTCGTCATGCCGGCGCCGATCCGGGCGGGGCGATCGGGAAGAAGGCCCCGTTCGAGGTCACGCCCCAGGTGTCGCCGTTGAGGCTCGCCATCTCGGCCAGCTCGTAGAACACCGGGCGGGCGATCAGGGCCTCCAGGCCGCGACGGACGTGGACGTAGGGTCGCGGCTCGCCAGTCGCGGCGTCGATCTCGACACGGACGACGTTGTCGGGACCAGCCTCGACCTCGTCGCCGACATTGGTCTGGAAGACGAGCGCCTCGCCCACGCGGTCGACCCGCGTGGCGATGAACGGTGCATCCTCGACCGTGATCTTCATCTTCTCCACTGGCGTGACCAGGTGATAGCCGTCCGGATCGAGCCGCAGCACGGTTGAGAACAGCCGCACCAGAGCCTCGCGGCCGATCGGCGTGCCTTCGTGGAACCACACCCCATCCTTGCGGATGCGAATGTCGATCTCGCCGCAATGGGGCGGGTTCCACAGATGCACCGGCGGCAGGCCGCGCACGCCGGCCGCCTTCGCAGCTTGGGCGACGCCGTCCAGTCCAGCTTTCGGCGTATCGGTCATCACTGATCAGTTAGGCCGTACCAGCCCGGCACTCAAGCGCGCGGATCGATGGCGACGAGACCCGACAGACCCTCGTCGCCACCTTGCCGTAGCGGCAACAGCAGCACGCGGCGCTGGTCCACGGGGCCGGGCATGACGACGCCGGCGGTGTGGGCGTTGGTGAAACCCACCCGGCCGAAATAAGGACCGTCGCCAACCAGCAGCACGGCCCGCCAGCCAGCGGCGCGGGCGGCCTCGACGGCGCTCTCGACCAAGGCCTGGCCCAGGCCCGCGCTGCGCTCGTCGGGATCGACGGCCAGCGGACCCAGGAACGCGACCGGCTCACTGCCGATCGTCACCGGCCACATGCGGCAGCAGCCGACCGGCGCCCCGTCGCGGATGGCCACGAACGAGCAGTCGCTCAGCAGGGTGTTGCCCTCGCGCAGGCGCTCGGACGACTTGGCGAAACGGCCGGGGCCAAAGACCCGGTCGATCAGGTGAGTGACAGCGGCCTCCATCGCCGGGGTCTCATGGACCAGCGGCGGATAGGGCGCGGGAGAAATAGTCTTTTGAACGGAGGTCATCGGCCTTCGGGAAATGCGAAAGGGCGTCGGGGGCTCCCGACGCGAAGGCGCGACCGGGAGGGCTTCAGGTCGTGGCGCGTTCGCGCTGAATTCGTCGCAGGCGTCGCATGCCCCCACTCCTCCAAAAGAGATCGGATCGTGGCAACGCCACGCTCCGAGGCTCCCAAAAGATGCGCGCGCTGTAGGGCCAAGGCTTTCTCAGGTCAATAACGTTGCGGTGCGACAGCTTGGCCCTATGTTCGGCGCCATGTCCGACCCAGCGTCCCCGGCCGCAGAGCCCGCCCCTGACACCTCTACCCGCGCCCTGTTGCGGGAGCGTGACTTCCTTCTGTTCTGGGTGGCGCGTTTCGTCTCCACCCTGGGCGTGCAGATCCAGTCGGTGGCCCTGGGCTGGCAGGTCTACGCCATCGCCCGCCTGACCCACTCGGTCGGCGAGTCGGCCTTCATGGTCAGCATGATCGGCCTGGCCCAGTTCGTGCCGCTGTTCCTGCTGACCCTGGTCGCCGGCGAGAACGCCGACCGCCGGACCCGCAAGCTGATCGTCGCGACCACCCTGGCCCTGGACGCCGTCAGCGCCGGCGTGCTGCTGACCCTGGCCCTGATGGGCTCGCACCAGCTGTGGCCGATCTTCGCCATCTCGGTGCTGTTCGGGGCCAGCCGCGCCTTCCTGTCGCCCGCCAGCAGCGCCATGGGACCGATGCTGGTGCCGCGCCCGCTGCTGCCGCGCGCCATCGCCTGGAACTCGCTGTCCTGGCAGGGCGGCTCGATCGCCGGTCCGGCCCTGGGCGGCCTGCTGCTGATCCACTCGCCGGCCCTGGCCTTTGGCGTTTCGCTGGTCCTCTACCTGGTCGCCGCCTTGTTGGCCCTGTCGATCCGCAAGAACACCAAGCCCGAGACCCAGCCCGGCTCGCGCGTCGACCTGATCAAGGAAGGCCTGGCCTATGTCTGGAACAACAAGATCGTCTTCGGCTCGATCTCGCTGGACCTGTTCGCGGTGATCCTGGGCGGGGCCACGGCCCTGCTGCCGGTGTTCGCCAAGGACGTGCTGCATATCGGGCCCGGCGGCTTCGGCCTGCTGCGCGCGGCCCCGGCCATCGGCGCCTCGCTGGTCGGCGTCTATCTGGCCAGCCAGCCGATCCGCCGTCACGCCGGCCGGATCATGTTCGCGGGTGTCGCGGTCTTCGGCCTGGCCACGGTGGTGTTTGGCCTGTCCAAGCTGGTCTGGCTGTCGGTGGCCGCCCTGGCCGTGCTGGGCGGGGCCGACATGCTCAGCGTCTATGTCCGCCAGACCCTGGTCCAGATCGTCACCCCCGACCACATGCGCGGCCGCGTCGCCGCCGTCTCGGGCGTGTTCATCAGCGCCTCCAACGAGCTGGGCGAGGTCGAGAGTGGCGCGGCGGCCTGGCTGCTGGGTCCGATCGGCGCGGCGGTGTTCGGCGGCGTCGGGGCCATGGCGGTGACGGCCGCCTGGGCCTGGCTGTTCCCCGACCTGCGCAAGGCAGATCGCCTAGAGTAGTCCAGCCAGCTTGCGGATCCCGTCGCCCGTCAGGCGGCGGATCAGCCACTCGTCCATCGTGGCCGCCCCCAGGCTGTCATAGAAGGCGATCGACGGCGCATTCCAGTCCAGCACCGACCATTCGAAGCGCCCCAGCCCCTCGGCGACGCAGCGCTTGGCCAGGTTGACCAGCAGCGCCTTGCCCGCCCCCGAGCCCCGCGCCGAAGGCCGCACGAACAGGTCCTCCAGCCAGATCCCGTGCCGGCCGACAAAGGTCGAGTAGTTGTAGAACCACAGCGAGAACCCGACCGGCTGACCGTCCAGCTCGGCGATGTCGGCGAACGCGCGGGGGTTCTCGCCGAACAGGGCCGCAGCCGTATCGGCTTCCGTCGCCGTCACCGTGTCGAGCAGCTTTTCATAGTCCGCCAGATCGAGGATGAACTGGTGGATCAAAGCGGCGTCGGCGGGCGTGGCGGTGCGGACGGAAACAGGCATGGCGGTCTCTGCGGACTATCGGGACTTCGTTCTGGAGCAACTGGCCCCGCTGGGCCACATCACCTCGCGCTCCATGTTCGGCGGAGTCGGCGTCTATGCGAACGGCCTGTTCTTCGCGCTGATCGACGACGACACCCTGTACCTCAAGGGCGACGACGCCCTGAAGGTCGAGTTCGAGGCCGCCGGCTCCCACGCCTTCGCGCCGTTCGGCCACGACAAGCCGATGGCCTACTGGACCGCCCCGGCCGAGGCGTTGGATGACCAGGACGTCCTGCTGGAATGGTCGAGGAAGTCGCTGGAGGTGGCCGCGCGAGCAGCGACCTCCAAGAAGAAGCGCTAGCCGATCTTCACCCCCGGCGGCGGCTCGCTGCTCTCGGGCACGAAGAAGTCCGGCATCAGGGTCGCGGCCGGGTCGACCTTGTACTGGTCGAAGTCGCGCACGCCCTCGCCATACAGGAACGTGTCGTCGATCAGGAACTGGCCGGTCAGCTCACGCGAGGGCTTGTTGAAGATCGCATAGGCCGCGTCGGCCATGATCTCGGGCGTGCGGCAGTGGCGCAGGCCTTCCTCGCCGGTCAGGGCGAACTGGATGGCGGCGGTGGCGATGCCGGTGCGCGGCCACAGGGCGTTGAAGGCGATGCCGTCGCTCTTGAACTCCTCGGCCATGCCCAGCACGCACATCGACATGCCGAACTTGGCCATGGTGTAGGCCACGTGCGAGCCGAACCAACGCGGCGACATGTCCAGCGGCGGCGACAGCATCAGGACGTGCGGATTGGCCGACTTCTTCAGGTGCGGGATGCAGGTCTTCGACGTCAGGAACGTGCCGCGCGTATTGATCTGATGCATCAGGTCGTAGCGCTTCATGTCGGTCGACAAGGTGCCGGTCAGCGAGATGGCCGAGGCGTTGTTGACGCAGATGTCGACACCACCGAACTGGGCGACGGCCTTCTCGACCGCCTCCTGGACATTGGCTTCCTCGCGCACGTCGACCACCAGCGGCAGGGCCTGGCCGCCGGCCGCCTCGATCTCTTTCGCGGCGGTGTAGATGGTGCCCGGCAGCTTGGGATGGGCCTCGGCCGTCTTGGCGGCGATGACGATATTGGCCCCGTCCCGCGCCGCGCGCAGGGCGATGGCCAGGCCGATGCCGCGCGAGGCGCCGGTGACGAAGAGGGTCTTGCCCTTGAGGCTCATGAGCGTGCTTCCCGAGTTCGGACGAGGTCGATGCCGGCGATGATGAAGCCCACGATGAAGCTCATCTTCGCCACGTGCGCGATCGGACCGTGATCCTTCATAGCGAGCCCCGCAAGGCCGATGACGAGCGCGGCGATCCAGAGGCCGGCTGGGATGCGGAACACCTTGGCCCGCAGCATATCGACCGCCCAGATCACCATGCCGATCGACCACAGGCTGGAGGCGATCATGTACGACGCCTCGCCGAAGATCTGCGCCGCCGAGGTTCGCACCAGCATCACGCCCAACAGGCCCAGGACGAAGCCGACCAGGCCCAGGACGCTGGCCGAGCGCTTGCTCGCCGACCACACGCCCAGCATGCCGATCATCAGCAGGAGGTCGATGGTCACGTAAACGAGGTGCGGCTGCGGATCGACCAGGCGCGGATAGATCAGGAACGGCGCGACGACATCAATGGCCGACCCGACGATCGTGGCGACGCCGGCCAGGCGCAGGACAGTCCGGTTGTCCATCAGGCGCCGGCTCCGACGGTCTTCACCGACAGGTCCCACAGGCGGTCGGCCGCCTCGGGGTCCAGGGCGTGCGGCATGACACCGTTCCAGGGACGCTCCTGGCTCCACGGGACCGCCTGGTTGCAGTCCTCCAGATAGAGCCCGCCGACGCCGTCCAGCTCATCGCCGACCGCCGCCCAGACGCTGGTCGCCGCGCCCTGCTCGGTGGTCTTGAAACCCTCGCGCGGCTTGTCGTTCTCGTCCAGCCAGCCCATGGCGCGCTGTTCCTCGATCGACATGTGCCGCTGCAGAGGGGTCATGATGCCGCCGGGCATGACGGCGTTGGCGTTGACGCCCTGGTCCTTGAACCGCGTGTCGAAGCCGACCGCGAACAGGCTGTTGGCGGTCTTGGCCTGGCCGTAGGCTTCCCACTTGTCGTAGCCCCGGTGCTCGTAGTTCGGGTCGTCGAAGTTCACCCCCGCACGGCGGTGGCCGATCGACGACAGCGACACCAGCCGCGAGCGCTTGCCGCTGGCCTTGGCGCCGGCCACCAGGTTCGGGGCCAGAAGCACCGACAGCAGGAAGTGGCCCAGGTGATTGGTGCCGAACTGCATCTCGAAGCCGTCGGCGGTGCGCATCAGCGGGCTGGCCATGACGCCGGCGTTGTTGATCAGCAGATCGATCGGCCGGTCGCCCCAGACGTTGGCGAAGTGGCGGATGGACGCCAGGCTGGCCAGATCGACCATGCCGAAGCTGGCGCGCTTGGAACCGACCTCCTCGTTGATTGCATTGGCGACCTCTTCGCCCAAGTCCGGCTTGCGGGCGGCGATGATCACTTCCGCGCCGGCCAGCGCCAGGGCTCGCGCCGTCTCGACGCCGATGCCGGTGGCCGCGCCGGTGACGATGGCTGTCCGCCCCGACAGGTCATGGTCCGCGACGACCTCGCGCGCCGTCGACTTCGCCCCGAAGGGCGAGGTGATGCGATCGCTCATGATGTTCCTCCCTCGTATTTTGCTTTGTGTGGAACGCTACATCTGGATGGCGCAGATCCCCAGGGCGATCGCCAGGCACAACGGGCCATAGGCGCGGCGGTTGAGGCGCCAGAACGGCGTGCCCTCGGCATAGCGGAACACCGGCGGGACATAGGTCGCCAGGCCTCGGCCAGCGAACACCAGGAAGAGAGCCCAGCGCGCTGCCTGTAGCCACGGCTCGAACGACGTCGGTGGAAAGGCGCTGGCCAGGACCAGTCCGCCGCCGATCGCGAGCGCCAGAGCGACCGCCGCGCTGGCGACCAAGCCGGGCGCCTTCATGCCGCGCGTGCGGCCCACGACATGCTCGACCATCGAAGCCTCGTCGTGGCCGGGCCAGCGCCCACCAAAACCCCAATA
Source organism: Caulobacter sp. GW821-FHT10A06 (assembly GCF_059415805.1). Lineage (NCBI taxonomy): Bacteria > Pseudomonadati > Pseudomonadota > Alphaproteobacteria > Caulobacterales > Caulobacteraceae > Caulobacter > Caulobacter sp. GW821-FHT10A06. Next base: position 223,933 of record NZ_JBWKNY010000003.1, on the reverse strand, counting down.
GAGGTGGATGGCCGCCAGCAGAAACAGGACGCCGGCGACCAGCGCGGCCAGCAGCACGGCCTAGCCAACCTTGGAGAAGTCGGGCGCCCGCCGTTCCATGAAGGCCATGAAGGCCTCGCGGGCTTCGGCGGTCTTGAGGCGTTCGCCAAACAGCGCGCCTTCGGTGTCCATCAGCTCGGCGATCTTCTCGGCGTCGCGCATCAGACGCTTGGTCGTGGTCAGGGCGCCCAGCGGACGGGTCGCCAGCTGGTCGGCGGCGGCGCGGGCGCGGGCCCGCAGGTCGGCAAGCTCGGCCGAGCCGTTGGCGATGCCCCAGGCCACCGCCGTGCCGCCGTCGATCGCCTCGCCCAGGGCGAACATGGCGTAGGCGCGGGCATGACCGATGCGGGCCGGCAGCAGCCAGCTGGAGGCGGCTTCCGGCACCAGGGCCAAGTTCACGAACGGCACGGTCAGGCGCGCATCGGGCGTGACATAGACGAGGTCGCAGTGCAGCAGCATGGTCGTGCCCACGCCCACGGCCTGGCCATGGACGGCGGCGACCAGCGGCCGGGTGGCGTTGGCCAGGGCCTTCAGGAAACGGATCACATGGCGCTCGCCCGTCGCGGCGCCCGTGGCCTGGGCGGCGAAATCCTGCAGGTCATTGCCGGCCGTGAAGCTGTCGCCGTCGGCCTGGAAGATCACGACCCGCACGGCCGGATCCTTCTCGGCGGCCTCCAGGCTGTCGGCCAGCACGCCGTACATGTCGTTGGACAGGGCGTTCTTCTTTTCCGGACGAGCCAGGGTCAGCGTCATCACGCCGGCGTCGATCTCGACTTTCACGTGATCGGTCATTGGGGATCTCCCTTGGGGAACTTGGTCTGGAGGCTGGAGAGCCAGCGCGCGACGACGCCGATCTCCTCGTCCGTGAAGCCTTCGGTCAGGTGGGCGTTGATGCCGTCCAGGCCCGCTTTCGCGGCCTCGCGGGCGGCGCGGCCCTTGTCGGTCAGATGCAGGCGCATGGCCCGGCCGTCCTTGGGGTCGGCGCGGCGCTCGACCAGCTCGGCCTTGGTCATGCGGTCGATCAGGCCGGTCATGGCCGAGGGTGCCAGGTCCAGGGCGTCGGCGGCCTCGCCGATCAGCGCCCCGTCCTGTTCGCCGAGATAGAACAGCACCCCCGACTGGGCGGCGGTCGTGACGCCCTTGGCCGCCATCTTGCCCTCGATCCAGCGCTGCACGCGCCGATGGCCGGCGTTGAGCAGGAAGATCAGGCGGCGGTCGGCGGGCACGGGCATGCGCGCCAGATTATGTTTCGTATGCGAAATGTCAAACGGACGTTTTTAGGCTTCGCTAGAAATCGCCGAATACCAGGCGACACCCTCCGCATCGACGTCGCGCCGGATGCGTCCCCGGCCGATCAGGCAGTTCAGGTGCGCTAGCGCCTCGCCGGTCGCCATGCCCAGCAGGTCCGGCCCGATCGGCCGCGCGAACAGGGCGCCGAAGGTGTCGACCACCCGCTTGGGCTCGGCCAGCTTCTTTTCCAAGCGCGAGAGGCCCCGCTCGTGGCCGGAGATCAAGCCGTCGATCCGGGTGTGCAATCCCTCGAACGGATCGTTGTGGGCCGGCAGCACGATCACCTCGTCCGGCACGGCCGCCTTCACCTTGGCCAGCGACCGCAGCCAGTCGCTCAAGGGATCGGCGTCCGGCTCGGTCGGGAACACCGAGACGTTGGACGAAATGCGCGGCAGCACCTGGTCGCCCGAGATCAGCACGTTCAGCTCGGGGCACCACAGGCAGGCGTGGTCGGGCGAGTGCCCCTGCCCCGTCACCACCCGCCAGGTCTTGCCGCCGATGTCGAAGTCCTCGCCGTCCGACAGCCGGCGATAGCTGTCGGGCAGGGCGTAGATCGCCTTGCCGAAGCCGCCGAAGCGGGCCTTGTAGTTCTCGATGGCGTCCTCGTCCCAGCCGGCGGCGTGGAAGAACTTCACCCCGTCCTCAGGCGCCGCGCGGCCGGTGTCGGCCACCAGCATGCGGCACTGGAAATATTCCAGGCGGGTCATCCACAGCCGGCAGTCAAACTTGCGGGTCATCCAGCCGGCCAGGCCGACATGGTCGGGATGCAGGTGGGTGCAGATCACCCGCGTGACCGGCTTGCCGCCCAGGGCCTCGGCGAAGGCCGCGCGCCAGGCCTGGCTGGTCTCCTTGGTCTGGACGCCGGTGTCGACCACCGCCCAGCCTTCCCCGTCGGCAATGGCCCAGACATTGATGAACTGCAGCGAGCCGCCCAGCGGCATGCGCAGCCACAGGACGCCCGGCGCGACCTCGACCGCCTGGCCCGAGCCCTGCTCGGGCGCGGTCTCGAACGGATAGACCAGGCGGCCCTTCCGGGGCTCCTGAGTCTCTTCCGGCGCTTCGCCATCTTCGAATCCGTCGCGCATTCCGTTCCCTTCAGACGCCGTTCAACCGGCGCTCACCCTTGATTTGACCCATTTTTTGCCTCCGAACCCAGTCATCATCATGCCCAGGTCGGACGGTATCTTGACCCCTAGTACCCGCACGCGCTTATGTCCGCGCGAGGAATCCACCCAGGAGACATTTCCCATGAAGCGTTTCGCGATCGGCCTGACGGCCGCCCTCGCGGTCGCCATTCTGACCCCTGCAGTCGTTATTTCGGCGCAGAAGGAAGAGAAGGGCAAGCCCGCCGCTGTCGACGCGAAATCGCGTGAAGCGGGCATGAAGGACGCCCCGGCCCTGATCCAGGCCACCGGCGCGGGCTGCACGGTTTCGGACGCCCGCTTCATCGGCGAGGACAAGAAGGCCGGCTCCAAGTACTACGAAGTCGCCTGTAACGAAGGCATGGGCTTCGCGCTGATCGCCAAGAAGGACGTCGCGCCGCAGATCTACACCTGCCTGGAATCGAGCCAGCCGGGTCCGGACGGCAAGACCGGCGGCCTGGCCTGCGTGCTGCCCGGCAACGCCAACCCCGGCGCGGGCCTGGCCCCGTTCGTCAAGAAGGGCGGCGCGACCTGCGACATCGAAAACACCCGCGCCATCGGCTCGGGCGCCAAGAACTCGTACTTCGAAGTCGCCTGTAAGGGCGGCGCCGGCTACATCGTCCAGACGGTCTCGCCGCTGAACATCAACGGCGAAGTCACCGTCAACAGCTGCCTGCTGTACGAAGAAGGCGGCAATGTCAGCTGCAAGCTCACCAACCGTGAGACCCAGCTGGCCGTCGTCAACACGCTGAACACCGGCGCCGCGGCCGCGGGCACGACCTGCGCCATCAAGGACAAGCGCTACGTCCTCAGCACCAAGACCGACAACTATTTCGAAGTCTCGTGCCAGGACGGCAAGGGCTACATGTACCAGCAGACGGCGGCCAACGGCGCCTTCGCTCGGGCCATCCCCTGCGCCCAGGCCGGCTTCGTCGGCGGCGGCTGCACCATGACCGACGCGGTCGCGGCGCAGACCGAGCAAGCCGGCTTCTACAGCAAGCTGGCCACCAAGGCCGGTTTCCCCTGCGACGTCGAGAAGTACGGCATGCTGCCGACCAACGACCCGAAGAAGGAAATCGTCGAGCTGAAGTGCAAGGGCAGCGAAGTGGGCGGCATCGCCGTGTTCACCGCCACCGGCGGCACGGTGTTCGACTGCCTGACGGCCGAGTTCAACGGCTATCGCTGCAGCTTCACCAAGAAGGACACGCAGTTCGCGCGTCTGAGCCAGGACCTGGTCGGCTTCAACAAGGCCTCGTGCAAGGTGTCTGACGCCCGCGTGATCGGCTCGACCGAAACCGAAGGCTTCGTCGAAGTCGCCTGCTCGGACGGTCTGCCGGGCTGGGTGCTGGGCTATCCGACCGGCGTCGCCAAGCCGGCCGCCAAGGAGTTCCTCTCCTGCGTCCAGGCCAAGGGCATCGGCGGCGGCTGCAAGCTGCCGACCAACAAGGTCAAGGGCTGATCCCAGCCTAGAGCTTGAACAAGTCAGCCCGCCCGGAGCGATCCGGGCGGGCTTTCTTTTTGGCCTAAGGGCTGGCTAGGCTGGATCATGCTCCGCGCCCTGACCCTCGCCTTCGCCCTGCTCGCCACCGCTGCCCAGGCGGGTGAGCGCTACGTCTCGATGGGCAGCTCCTACGCCGCCGGACTGGGCGTCGCGCCCTACCAGGAAGGCGCGCCGGCCCGCTGCGCGCGGTCGACGCGGAACTACGCCAGCCAGCTGGCGGCCAAGCGCGGCCTGACTCTGGTCGATGTCGGCTGCAGCGGGGCCAAGACCTCGGCGATCCTCCAGCCCTGGGGCGAGCTACCGGCCCAGATCGATGCCGTGACGGCCGACACAGCCCTGGTCACCGTCACCATCGGCGGCAACGACATCGGCCTGGTCGGCGGGCTCTATGGCGCCTCGTGCCGCAAGCTGGGCGAGGCCAATTGTGCGCCGGCGACGACAGCCAGCGAGGCGGACTACGCCGCTCTGAAGACGGCCATGACCGGCATGGTCGCGGCGATCCGCGAGCAGGCGCCGAAGGCCAAGATCGTGCTGGTCGAGTATCCGACGATCCTGCCGCCACAGGGATCCTGCGCCGCCACGCCGCTGAGCGATGCGGACGCCGACGCGGCGCGGGCCAAGGCCGCGCGGCTGCTGGCGATCACGCGAGAGGCGGCGGCCGCCAGCGACGCCTGGGTGATCACCACCTCGGAGTTCAGTCGCAACCACGACGCCTGCGCGGCGCAGCCGTGGATGAACGGCTACCCGGCTCCGGGCGCCGCGCCCTATCACCCGAACCTGGCGGCCATGACCGCCATCGCCGAAGCTTTGGACGCCGCCCTCCGCTAGAGCGCTGCCTCGATCAGCCGTGGGCCGGGCGTCGCCATGGCGCGGGCGAAGGCGTCGTCGAAGGCCTCGGCCGTCGCCGCGCGCTCGGCGGCCATGCCCATACCCTGAGCCATCTGCACCCAGTCGATGCGCGGATCACCCAGATCCAGCAGCCGCGAGGCCGCCGGTCCCGGATTGCCGGCGCCGGTGCGGCCCAGCTCGATGCCGAGGATCCGATAGGCGTGGTTGGCGAAGACCACGACCGTGACGTCCAGCTGCTCGCGGACGATCGTCCACAGGCCCTGCACCGTGTACATGCCCGCGCCGTCGCCGGTCAGGGCCAGCACCTTGCGGTCGGGACAGGCCACCGCCGCGCCCAGCGCCAACGGGATACCCTGCCCGATCGCGCCGCCGGTCAGCGACAGCCACTCGTGAGCGCGGGCCGCCTTGGTCTGGGTGAAGATCGGCAGGCCGGCGGTCACCGCGTCGTCAGAGATCACCGCGCCCGTCGGCATGTGCTTGGCGATCGATGCGCCGATGGCCCAGGCGTCGAAGCGGCCGGCCGGCGCTTCGGGCGCGGCATAGGTCTCGACGGGGCCTGACGCCGGCGCGCCGACCGCATCGGCCAGGGCGTTCAGCGCCGCCGCCGCATCGATCTCGCGGCCGCACAGGGTCTCCACCGAGCAGCCTTCCGGCACGAGCACACTGGGCCGGTCGGGATAGGCGAAGAAGGCCACCGGCCGGGCGGTCGAGACCAGAATCATCAGGTCGACGCCGTCCAGGTCCTTCAGGGCCTGCTCGCCGAAATAGGGCAGCTTGTCGGGACGGAAGCGGCCTTCGCCCCGCGCCTGGCGGGCGGTGAAGGTGTCGGTCAGAACGCGCACGCCATGCGCCGCGAGACGCCCAGCGGCGGCCAGGGCGACTTCGCCGCAAGCGCCCGAGCCCAGCAGCAGCACCGGCTTCTTGGCCAAGGACAGCGCCTTGGCGACGGAGTCGACGGCGGCTTTATCGGGCTTGGCGAAGCTCGGCGGCGTCACCACCGGCCCCTTCACGGTCGCCTCGTTCCAGGCCGCGTCGGCGGGCAGCACCAGGCAGGCATTGCCGCCGGGCGTCCCGTAGCTGGCGACGATGGCCTCGGCGGTCAGCGGTCCGACGCTGTCGGCGCTCTCGGCCGACTTGACCCACAGCGAGTTGGGCGCGGCCAGGGCGGCGATGTCGCTGTTCAGCGGCGCGTCGAAGCCCCGGTGATAGGTGGCGTGGTCGCCGATGACGTTGACGATGGACGTGTACGCTCTGCGGGCGTTGTGCAGGTTGGCCGCGCCGTTGGCGTAGCCGGGCCCCAGGTGCAGCAGGGTGCAGGCGGGTTTGCCGGCCATGCGGCCATAGCCATCGGCGGCCCCGGTCGCCACGCCTTCGAACAAGCACAAAACCGAGCGCATGCGCGGCTCGCGGTCCAGGGCCGAGACGAACTGCATCTCGCTGGTGCCGGGATTGGCGAAGCAGGCGGTGACCCCGTTGTCGGCCAGGGTGGTGATCAGGGCGTCCGCGCCGTTCATGCGTTCCTCCGAACTTATGCCTCCTGTCTCCGACATTTCGGCAAGGCCGCCAACCCGGTTGCGCTCCCGATGGCAGCTATTGCAGTCTGGCCGACAAAACGGGGGGAAAATTTGCCATGAAGGCCATGAGCCCGGCCGCGCGCTGGACGCTGGTCGCGTCCGTCATCGCCGGCGTCAGCTATGTCGCGACCTGGGTCGTCGAGCTGCCGCCGCTGGCCGAGACCGCCTGGAAAGGGGCCGGCGTCGCCCTGCTGGCGCTGCATGCGGCGCTGCGAGCACGATCCCTGGACGGCTGGCTACTGGTCGGGGTCATGGCTCTGGGCGCGGCCGGTGACGTCTTGCTGGAGACCCACGGCCTGACCGTCGGGGCCATCGCCTTCCTGCTGGGCCACCTCGTCGCCAGCGGTCTTTATCTGCGCCATCGGCGAAGCGCCGCCCTGGCGCCGCTGGTCCTGATCCCGGCGGTCACGGCCATCGCCTGGATGCTGCCCGCCGACCGCGCCGCCGCGCCGGGCATCGCCCTCTACAGCGTCTTCCTGTCGGTGATGGCCGCCACGGCCCTGGGCAGCCACTTCCCGCACAAGAGTGTCGGGCGCGGGGCGTTGATGTTCGTGCTGTCGGACCTGCTGATCTTCGCCCGCCTGGGTCCGCTGCCGGACAATCTGGCGACCGGGCTGGCGGTGTGGGGTCTGTACTATTTCGGCCAGATGCTGATCTGCGTCGGCGTCGCGCGTACGCTGCAGTCTAGAACCGCATGACCCCGGCATCCGGCGTCGCCGAAAACAGCCGCTCGAGCTCTTTCGGCCGCCGGTCCCTCGCCATGGCCTGGTTGATATAGCCCTTGTCGGTCAGCTCGCCGCTGGCCGCGTCGGGCGCGCCGTCCAAGATCAAGGCGCGGGCGATCTTGCCGCCGCCGCCCTTGGCCGCCGCATTCATCCGCGAAAGGCCTTCGAAGATCTGACCACGGACGGCGTCTGTGTCCCCGAGCCGCTCGCACGCCTTGGCGTCCAGGAACAGCATCAGGCCAACCCCGTCCTGCCCCTCGCCGCAGACCACCGCGTCGGACACCACGCCGCCGATCGCCGACACCGCCGCCACTCGCAGCGCCCCGGCCGCCACGAACGTCCCGCTGGCCAGCTTGAAGTTCTCCACAAGCCGCCCGTCGAACACCAAGCCCGCCGCCGGATCCTCCGGATCGGCCAGCCGCGCCGCGTCGCCCAGGCGATAGAAGCCATCCTCGTCGAAGGCCTGCGCCGTGGCTTCCGGCTGATCCAGATACCCCGGCGAGACCTGCGGCCCCTTGACCCTGATCTCGAACTTGCCCCCGTCGCCGGCCGGGACCAGCTTCACCGCCGTGCCCGGAGTCGGCAGGCCGACCATGCCTGAGCGGGCGTTCAGCCAATGGATGTTGCAGGCCGTCGGCCCGGTCTCGGTCGCGCCATAGCCGGCCGCGAAGGTGATCCGCTCACCGACGGTGCGCACCGCCACGGCCTGAACGCGGTCCAGGATCGACTGGGCCATCGAGGCGCCGCCGTACTGGATCACCCGGACCTTCTCGAAGAACTTGGTCGCCAGGGCCTCGTCGCGCTCCAGCTCGCCGACGAACAGCCCCCAGCCAGCCGGGACCATGTTGTGATAGGTCGTCGCCACCTCGGAGAGGTTGCGGACAGTCTCGGCGAACTTGCCGGGCACGGGCTGGCCGGCGTCGACGTACAGCGTCCCGCCCCGGTGCAGCACCATGTGCAGGATGGCGTTGGCGCCCAGGCTGTGGCTCCAGGGCGCGGAATTGACCAGCACCGGCGGCTCGGGGTCGGCGTAGCAGCCTTGGATCTGGGCCGCGTTCAGCGCGATGTTGGCGTGGGTGCAGACCACCGCCTTGGGCCGCCCCGTCGAGCCGGAGGTCAGCAGCAGCTTGGCGACGTCGTCCGGACGGGCGACGGGTTCGACCGGTTCGCTCTTCAGTAAATCGTCGAAGACCACGTCGCCGGGTCGCGCATTGCGACTGACGACGACCGGCAGGCCGGCCAGGAACGGCGCGGCCAGGGCGTCGCCGAAGGCCTCGGCGTCGTCGGCATAGACGGCGGCGGGCTTCAGGCGCTCGACGGCGTGCTGCAGGCGGGTGAGGTCCGCGCCCTTCAGCCCGTACTGCGGCGAGACCGGCGCGGCCGGCGCGCCCAGGCTCATGGCGGCATAGGCGATCAGGGCGTGGTCGATCCCGTTGCGCGCCAGGATCAGCAGCGGTTGGCCGCGCGAGAGACCCAGACCCTGGAGACCACCGGTCAGGGCGGCCACCCGGTCCTTGGCCTGGGCGTAGGTCACCGTCCGCCAGTCATCACCGTCGCGTTCAGCCAGCCAGATCCTATCCGCCGCCTCGATCGCCCAGCGGGCCAGCGGCTGCGTCGTGGTCTGGACCGCGTCCGAATAGGGCATGGGATTGCGCAGGATCAGCGTCTCTCCCAGCCGCTCAACTTCCAGCGCGCGGGGCGCGTAACGAGCGTCGCGAAAGGGGGCGGTGTTAGAGGCTGATCCGTCCATGGCCTGTTATGCGCCCCCCTCGACATTTTTTCCAAGACCTGTCGAATCCCACCGAACCCGCGCGTCTCTCAGGTCGAAGCGTCGCGATCGCCGCGCGCTCATGGGAGACCAAAGATGCAATACGCCCTGCTGATCTACGAGAACGAAGAGCTCTATCGCGGCGACAACGGCCGCGCGCTGGACGAGATCATCACCGCCCACATGGCCCTGGCCAAGGCGCTGGAGGAAGAGGGCATCCTGCGGGGCGGCTCGGGCCTGAACACCGGCGACACGGCCACCACCCTGCGCAAGAGCGGGGGCCAATACGCGCTGCATGACGGTCCGTTCGCCGAGGCGCGCGAGCAGCTGGGCGGGTTCTATCTGGTCGAGGTTCCCGACCTGGACGCGGCCATGGCGGTCGCCAAACGCATCCCGCTGGCCGGCGATGGCTCGGTCGAGGTGCGCCCGACCACGGACTGCTAGTTGGTCACCCTCGACCAGACCGCGCGGGAGGCCGGGGGGCGGATTGTCGCCGCCCTGGCCGCGACCTTCCGCGACCTGGACCTGGCCGAGGAGGCCTATGCCGAGGCCTGCGCGCGGGCCGCCGCCGTCTGGCCGGCGGCTCCGCCCCTGGACCCGGCGGCCTGGCTTTACGCCACGGCGCGGCGATGCGCGCTGGATATGATCCGCAAGCGGAACGTCCGCACCCGCCTGGCGCCGGACGCGCCCGAGCCCGAGGCCACGGCGGAGGACATCCTGGCCTCCGACGCCCGCCTGATCCCGGACGAGCGGCTGCGGCTGATCTTCGTCTGCTGCCACCCGGCCGTCGCGCCCGAGGCCCGCGCGGCCCTGACCCTGCGGCTGGTCTGCGGCCTGACCGTGCAGGAGATCGCTCGCGCCTTCCTGGTCGCCGAACCCGCCATGTTCCAGCGCCTGACCCGCGCCAAGAAGAAGATCGCCCAGGCCGGGGTGTCGTTCGAGGTCCCGGGACCCGAAGCCTGGCCCGAGCGCCTGGCGGCGGTGCTCTCGACCCTGGAAGTCGCCTATGCCCGCGCCCACGAGGACGCCGCTGGAGCCGGGCAGCATGCCGGCTACGCCCGCGAGATGCTGACCCTGACCGCCGTCCTGGGCGAGCTCTTGCCCGACGAGCCCGAGTGCCTGGCCTTCGCCGCCACGGTGCGGTTCGCCGAGGCCCGGCGGCCGGCGCGACTGGACGCGGACGGGGCGATGGTCCCGCTGTCGGAGCAGGATCCGAGGCTATGGAGCCGGCCGCTGATCCACGAAGCCGACGCCCTGCTGCGCCGCGCCGCGCGGCTGAACCGGCCCGGACCGCGCCAGCTGCGGGCGGCCCTGCACGGGGTCTGGTGCGTGCGCCGTTCGCTGGCCGAGCCGCCGCCGTGGTCGGCCGTGCTGGCGCTGTATGATCTGGCCGACCGGGATGATCCGTTCGTGCGAATCAACCGCGCCGTGGTCCTGGCCGAGCTGGGCGGGCCGGCCGTGGCTCTGGCGGAGATCGAGGCGCTGGACGCGGCCCGGCTGGCGGACTTCCAGCCGTTCCATGCGGTGCGCGCTGATCTGCTGGCCCGGCTGGGCCGGCGCGACGAGGCGCTGGCCGCCTATGACCGGGCGATCGACCTGGCGCCGGGACCGGCGGAACGCCTGTGGCTACTCCGCCGACGGAGCGACCTCTAGCGGGCAAGGGTTTCCAGGAACCGCACCGGCTCGCCACGGCCCTCGGCGACGATCTCGTCGTCGCGCATGACCACGATACCGCGCACGATGGTCGCCACCGGCCAGGCCTTGGCCTCGAAGCCGTCGAACGGGGTCCAGCCGGCGCGGTTGGCCATCTGCTCGTGGGTGATGACCTTGCGAGCCTTCATGTCGACGATGGTGAAGTCGGCGTCGAAGCCTTCGGCCAGGCGGCCCTTGTCGGCCAGGCCGAACACGCGGTTGACGCCGTGGCTGGTCAGGTCGACGAAGCGCTCCAGGCTCAGCTTGCCGTCGACCACGTGGGTCAGCATGACCGGCACCAGGGTCTGGACGCCCGGCATGCCCGAGGGCGAGGCCGGATAGGGCCGGGCCTTCTCCTCGCGGGTGTGGGGGGCGTGATCCGAACCCAGCACGTCGGCGATGCCGGCCTCGATGCCGCGCCAGACGCCGGCCACGTGGTCGGCCGAGCGGATCGGCGGGTTCATCTGGGCAAAGCCCTTCAGGCGCTCATAGGCCTCGGGCGCGACCAGGGTCAGGTGCTGGGGCGTGACCTCGACGCTGGCGACGTCCTTGTTCTGGGCCAGGAAGTCGATCTCTTCCTTGGTCGTGACGTGCAGCACGTGGATGCGCTTGCCAAGGTTCTTGGCGATGCGGACCAGGCGGTGGGTCGACTGCAGGGCGGCCTGGGCGTCGCGCACCTCGGGGTGGCTGGTCCAGTCGCCGGGGCGGGCCAGGTGGCGGCGCTCGGCCAGGCGGTATTCGTCCTCGGAGTGGAAAGCGGCGCGACGGTTCACGTGGCGCAGCACATTCTCGACGCCTTCATCGTCCTGGACCAGCAGGCTGCCCGTCGAGGCGCCCATGAACACCTTGATGCCGCAGCAGCCCGGCAGGCGCTCCAGTTCACCCAGGAAGTTGGCGTTCTCATGCGTGCCGCCGACATAGAAGGCGTGGTCGGTGTGCATGCGGTTCTTGGCCCGCGACAGCTTGTCGGCCAAGGCGTCCGGGTCGGTGGTGGTCGGCTCGGTGTTGGGCATCTCGAAGACGGCGACCACGCCGCCCAGGGCCGCGCCGCGCGAGCCGCTCTCGAGATCTTCCTTCCACTCCAGGCCCGGCTCGCGGAAATGCACCTGGCTGTCGATCACGCCCGGCAGGACAGTCAGGCCGCCGGCGTCAAAAATCTCGCCGGCCGAGGCCTGGGACAGGTCGCCGATCGCGACGATCTTGCCGTTCCGCACGCCGATGTCGGTGATCCCGCGCCCCGCGTGGTTCACCACCTCGCCCCCACGCACGATCAGGTCGAAGGTCTGGGTCATGGGGACGGCTCCTGCGAATGGATTTCAGCGGGTCTAGGTCCGCCTCACGCCCCGATCAACAAAATATCCGCTCATCCCCGCGAAAGCCGGGATCCATGCGGACGGGCGGCCTAGTCGCGCACCGTCTTGTCTCGCTCGGCTGGATCATCGCCTTCGCGGGAATGGGCGGCGGCGGCTTCGAGTTCGAGGTACTCAGCCGCTTCTTCAGCGACCGGTTCCGAAGCGGCTTCAGCCTCAGCGACCTCTTCCGCGATCGCTTCCTCGACCACCGCTTCCTGCGGCGAGAGCTCGGCCTCGGGTTCGGTGCGGGCCAGCAAGGCCTTGGCGGCCTTGAGCACCGTCGCCACCGGCAGGTCGCTCATGTGGCGGATGGCCTGGGAGAGGTCCGGGTCGATGGCCATGAACTGGTCGAAGCTGCGCGGGCCGCGCACGGCTTCGGCGCGGTCGCCCCAGGGGCCGTAGCGGCGCTCGTCCGAGGGACCGAATAGGCCGATGGTCGGCGCGCCGGCGGCGGCGGCGATGTGCATCAGGCCCGAGTCATTGCCGATGAACAGCCGCGCGCGCTTCAGGCAGGCATAGGCGGTCAGCAAATCCACCTTGCCGGTCAGGTCGATGGTCCGGCCGCGGGCCGAGGCCATGCGCAGCTCCTCGACCATGCGGGTGTCTTCCGGACCGCCCAGGATCAGCAGCCGGCCGCCGGCCATCGGGCCGTCCTTGTCCAGCAACTGGGCCGCCGTCTGGGTGAAGCGTTCGATCGGCCAGACCTTGCCGATCCAGTTCGAGGCCGGACCCATGGCCAGGATCGGCCCGCCTTCGCCCAGCAGCTCGTCGGCCAGGGCCTGGACGTCGGGCGAGATGTAGAGGTGCGGCGCGGGCGGATCGCCCTCCAGCTTCAGCGTGCGGGCGGCGTCGACCACCTTGTGCACCACGTCGCCGGGCAGCTTCTTCCAGATCGCCCGTTTGTCGCGGCGCAGGAAGAGGGCCGTGGCGCTGCCGCGCAGGTCGACGACCAGGCTCCACTTCTTGTGGCGCACCTGGTTCCAGAGCTTGAACCAGTGGCTCTTGCCCTTCCCCTTGGCCTTTTCCATCACGATCACGCGGTCCAGGCCCGGCACATGGGCGAACAGCGGCGCGGCCAGAGGGCCGGCGACGATGGTGAAGCGAGCGTTGGGGATCTGGTCGGCCAGCATTTTGATCAGGCCGGACGACAGCACCGCATCACCGATGCGTGTGGCCGTGATGAAAAGAATCGGGAAGGCCCGCTGTGTCATCGGACCATCTATAGGCCGGTCGTTGAGTCGGCGCATCCCGCTATAGCGGTTAAGCTTTTACCTTCCTGCGACCGAACGTCGCGCGACCGCATTGGCGGTCCGGCGAGGGCAGGCCTATATCGCGGTCATGAGCTCGCTTCGCACCGCCCATCTGACGTCCCGCGCCGTCATCGCCGTGTCCGGTCCGGACTGGAAGAGCTTCCTGCAAGGCTTGCTGACCCAGGACGTCGAGACCATCCAGCCGGGCGAGCTGCGCTTCGCGGCCTTGCTGACCCCGCAAGGCAAGCTGCTCTACGACGTGTTCGTGGCGGCAAACCCGGAGGAGATGGGCGACGGAGCTCTGCTCGACGTGGCGGCCGAGCACCGCGACGCGATCCTGACGCGTCTTTCCATGTACCGCCTGCGGGCCAAGGTGACGCTGGAGCCCAGCGACTTCAAAGTCATCGCCGCGTTCGGCGAGCCTATGGACGGCGGTTACGCCGACCCGCGCCTGCCGGCCCTGGGCGCGCGCGCCTATGGCCACTGCGAGGCCGAGAGCACCGAGGCCGACTACGACGCCTGGCGCCTGTCCCTGGGCGTGCCCGGCCCGGCCGACTGGGGCAGCGAGGCGAACTATCCGATCGAGGCCGACTTCGACCTCTTGGCCGGCATCGACTTCAAGAAGGGCTGCTTCGTCGGCCAGGAGACCACCAGCCGCATGAAGCGGCGCGGGACGATCAAGAACCGCATGCTGCCGATCACCTTCGACGGCCCTGCTCCGGCCTTCGGGACCGAAGTGCTGGCCGGCGGCAGCCTGCGGGCGGGCGAGGTGCTGAGCGGCGCCGATGGCCGGGCGATGGCCATCCTGCGACTGGACCGGATCGAAGGCGCCGACCTGACAGTCGAAGGCCGGCCGGTCACGGTGGACCGGCCGGCCTGGCTCATCTAGCGGCAGCTGCCGTAGCGATCGGGCGAGGCGCCCGGACCACCCCGCCAACCGGGCGGGTTTTCCCAGTTGGTGCCGGGACCGCCGCGCGGACCGGGCGGGTTGTTGTCGTTGTCGAACCAGCACTTGGCGCGCGGATTCCACCAGCCGAAGCGCGGGTGATAATAGCCGTAGGCGCGGTTGTAGTAGTAGCCGTCGCGATAGCGGAACTCGACCCGCTGGCCCTTCCAGCGATAGTAGCGACGGTCGGGCGAGGCGCCGGGACCGCCGCGCCAGCCGGGCGGGTTCTCCCAGTTGGTGCCGGGGCCGCCGCGCGGGCCGGGCGGATTGTTGTCGCGGTCGTGGTGGCGCTGGGCCAGCACCGGCGTGGCGGTCATGGCCGTGGTCGCCAGGGCCAGCATGGCCAAGGTCTTGAGGCGCTTCATCAGCGTCTTTCCTCCGTTGGTTCGATCCCTCTGGCCTTCCAACGCGCGAGACGGACAATTCAGTCGCTCGTGAACCAATGTTCCCCAAAAGTTCTAGTCAGCCGGTGATCTTCTGCTAGCTTCGCCGCATGACCGAGCCCACACGCTGTACCTGGAAAGGCATGAACGGCGACCCGTTCTACGAGGCCTATCACGACCACGAATGGGGCGTGCCCGAGTGGGACAGCCGCGCCCTGTGGGAGAAGCTCGTCTTGGACGGTTTCCAGGCCGGGCTGTCGTGGATCACCATCCTGCGCAAGCGCGAGGCCTTCCGCGCCGCCTTCGCCAACTTCGATCCCGAGAAGGTCGCCCGCTTCGACGAAACCGACCGCGCCCGGCTGATGGCCGACGCCGGCATCATCCGCTCGAACGGCAAGATCGACGCGGCCATCTCGGGCGCGCGGATCTATCTGGACATGCGCGAGCGCGGCGAGGACTTCGGCCAGTTCCTGTGGGACATGGTCGGCGGCGCGCCGATCCAGAACCAGTGGCAGGCCGGCGAGGTGCCGACCCAGACCCCGTTGGCCGTCGAGATGTCCAAGGCCCTGAAGGCCAAGGGCTTCAAGTTCTGCGGCCCGGTGATCGTCTACGCCTTCATGGAAGCCACCGGCCTGGTCAATGACCATCTGACGACCTGCTTCCGCCATGAGGAATGCAAGGCGATGGCGAAGCGGGTCTAGGTCGCCTCGCCGCGGGCATAGACCGCCGACAGCCGCTTGTAAGGGCGGGAGTTGAAGGCCAGCACGGTCGCGATGACCCCGATCACGCCGGCCACGGTGAAGACCAGGGCGATGCCCCGGTCGGCGCCGCGTCCGAACCAATCGCCGATCGCTGTCGCCCCCGCGCCGTTGGTCATGAACGGAATGACGATGAACTGGGTCAGCGGTCCGATCAGGAAGGCCGTCAGCGGCGAGGCCGCCTGCTCGACCGACTGGGCGAAGCCGAACACTCGGCCCTGGCGCTCCAACGGCACCACCTTCTGCAAGGTGGTCTGCTCGGCCGCCTCGGCATAGGGGCCCAGCGCCATCCAGATGAAGCAGCCGATCGCCAGCAGGATGATCGACGACTTCAGGGTGAAGACGCAGCACACCGACCAGGTGATCAGGTTGACCAGCAGCAGGGTGCGCAGGGGACTGGGTCCCAGGCCCGTGCGGCTGATGGCGACGCCGCTGACGATGAAGGCCACCGACAGCACGCCAAACAGCAGGCCCCAGGTCTGCACCGAGACCAGCGACAGGCCATAGGCGTCCAGCAGCGCCATGAAGATGCCGCCCAGGAAGTTGTTGAAGGTCGCGAAGAAGATCAGGGCGAACAGGCCCGGCACGGCGGCGATGACCTTGATCGTGCCCGGCAGGTCGACCTTGCGCGGCTCGGTCGGCGCGTCCGGATGCGGACGGGGCTCATCCACCTTGATCGGCAACAGATGCAGCAGGGCCAAGACGGTGAATCCCGCCGCGAACAGCAACGTGGCGGTCATGCCGCCCCAGGCCACCAGGAAGCCGCTGATCACCGAGGTGGTCAAAAAGCCGATGCCCGTGACCATGCCCACCAGGCCATTGGCCTTGTCGCGCCGGTCCTCGGGCACCAGGATCGTCACCAGGGTCGGCAGGGCGATGCCGCGGACATTGCCGGCGATCACGCCCAGCATGGTCAGGCCGATCAGGCTCCACAACCACGGCCGGCCGACATCGGCGATCGCGCCCTTCGGGGCCGCCGCCAGCAAGGCCAGGGACAGGGCGTAGAAGCCCAGCGACACGACGCTGGACCCGGCCATCGCCGTCTTCTTGCGATGATGATCGACCAGGCTGCCGAACCAGATGCCCGATACGGCGGTCAGCACCAGATAGACGCCGGCGATCATGCCGGTGGCGAAGACCGAACGGGTCTCCAGATAGACGTAGAAGGTCAGGGCGAACCAGACCGTGAAGTTGGTGATGTTGGCCACGAGGTTGTTGGCCAGCAGATGATGAAATGGAGTCACGAAAGGCTCCTCGCGACACGGCGGCCCCGCCGAGGCGGACCGTGCCAGGGCTCAAGGCGGGGCGCAACGCCCCGCCGAACGCCGTTCGTTATTTGCCCGCATTCTCGATCGCCGCGTCGATCTCGGCCAGGGAGTGGTAGCCCGGCTCCATCTTGCGACCGTTGACCTCGAAGGTCGGGGTGGCGTTGACGTCGTGGGCCTTGGCGTTGTTCTGCACGCGCGTGTTCAGGGCCGCCATCTGGGCCTCGTCGCTGACGCACTTCTGGAACTGGTCCTCGCTCATGCCCACCGACTTGGCGATGTCCGACAGGGTTTCGCGCGGCGAGTAGAAGATGCCCGGCTGGGCGGCGAAGATCGCGTCGTTGACGGCGAAGTATTTGTCCTTGCCCGCGCAGCGCGCCAGCAGGAAGCCGCCCGCGGCCACGGTCACCTCTTCGCTGCCGCCGACCAGCATCTCGCGGAACACGTAGTGGACCTTGCCGGTGTCGACATACTTGGCCTTGAAGGCCGGATAGACGTCCTTCTGCCACTTGGCGCAGATCGGGCAGCCGACCGAGGCGTATTCGACGACCGTGATCTTGGCGTCCTTGTTGCCCATATCCATGTCGTCCGGCAGCGCCTGGTAGGCCTTCTGCTGGCCGCATGCCGCCAGGGCCAAAGCCATCAACGCGGCGACCGCGATCTTCACACTACGCATCAGCTGCTCCCAAAAGCCGGAAGCGACACCATACGGGCGGTTGTGGCCTCCGCAAGGCGCACGCCGCGCTAGCCGGCGACCTGGGCCTTGGTGACGTCGCAGTCGGCGTGGTCCCAGGGACCGTCGACCCGGCCCATGTCGACCGCCGCGAAGATCAGGCTGCCGCCGGCCGGCACGGTCGTGCGGACCGTGGCCGAGATTGTTCCCGGCGAGACGTCGCCGCTCAGCATCCGGCAGCGGATCGTCGGGTCCTTCAGCGGCAGGCCCGAGATGTTGTTGGCCCGCCCGGTGGCCAGCAACGAACCGGTCTTGCTCCGGATGAACGTCACCTTGCCCAGGGTCAGGTAGGTCTCGGGATGGGCGCGAACCAGCGCCGGCAGGGGCAAGGTCGCCGGACGCGCCGGGATGACGAGCTTGGGCGCGGGCGTGTCGTCCGGACGGGTCACGGCGGTCAGGGCGCCGCCAGCCAGGAACACCACGATGAACGCGACCAGGGCCCGCGCGGGCGTGCCAACCAGCGGCCAGCGCGGCTGGGGCTTGAACACCAGGAAGAACGTCCCGGCCGAAGCGATCAGCCACAGCAGCGGCACGGCGTAGGTCAGCAGCGTCATCAAGGGTCCCCCGGCCCCGCTTCTAGAGCGAGGCGACGCCGCGCACTAGGGCCGCTGGCTGACCCGCACCCAGTCGACCTCCATGGTCGCCGGCAGAACCGCCTCGTCGACGCCCTTGGCATTGGCGCCCTCGGGCCAGCGACCGCCGAAGGCCAGGTTCAGGATCAGGTGGAAAGGCTGGTCGAACGGCGCGGCACTGACGTCCTTGTCGTCACGCTTCCAGTCGGCGGCCTTGGCCTGGGCGTATTGTTGTCCGTCCACGAACCAAGTGATCGCCTCGGGCGTCCACTCCACCCCATAGACGTGGAAGCCGTCCGGCGAGGCCGGCATCGACGCGCCGGTGCTGACCTGCTTGTGCGTCCCGGCCGCGTCGCCCGCGAAGTGGATGGTGCCGAAGATCCGGTTCTCGCGCCCACCCTGACAGACCTCGGGCGCACAGGGTGCGCCCAGGTTCACCGTCTCCAGGATGTCGATCTCGCCGGACTTGGGCCAGCCGCCATAGGTCGACAGCTCGGGCATCATCCAGATCGCCGGCCACACGCCCTGGCCGCCCGGAACCCGCGCCCGCGCCTCGAACCGGCCGTAGCGCCAGCTGGCCAGGCCCTGGGTCAGGATCTTGCCCGAGGCGTAGTCGCCGGTCTTCATCGGCCCGGTCGGACCAGCCCACGGATTGGCCAGGCCCCGCGTCTTGCGCTTGATCGTGGTCAGCCGCAGCAGGCCGTCCTTGACCGACACCGTCTCGGGACTGAGCTCGTAGCACTGGCGCTCGTCATTGCCCCCGCCGCCGCAGTCGGCGGCGTAGTTCCATTTGCTCTGATCCAGCCGGTCGCCGTCGAACTCGTCGGACCAGACCAGTTTCCAGCCTTCCTCGGCGTGGGCGACGGGCGCGGCGGCGGACAACAGGGCGAGGGCGGCGACGATCGACTTGAGGCTCATGGCCTGGGATGCTCAAGCGCCTGCCACCCCACGTCAAGCCAGGCCGGGACCAGCCGCCGCGCGCCCGAGGCGCTGAGGTGGTCGTCGTCGAAATAGATCGGCTCGCCGTCCATCATCGCCTGGCAGCGGCCGTTGACGCACAGGGTCTGCGACGGGAAAACCGCCGCGACGCCGCGCCGATCCTGGATGGCCGCGCGGATGGCGTCCTCGGCTGGACCGGCGCGCGAGAGGGGCAATTCGGCGTCGACGCTGGCGCACCGCCCAGGCTTCAGGCCCAACTGGGCGGACTGCCCCAGGCATTCCGGCGCGCCCAGGGTCAGCTCCGGGACCGGACCGATGATCAGCACCCGCAGATCGGGACGGCGCTGGGCGATGGCCCGCAGCGTGCGGCCCAGCGGCGCGGCCAAGCCCGTGCGCTTGCCGCCGGCCTGCATGGTCACGCGCGGCGAGTTGACGTCGTAGAACGGCGGCGCGTCGCGATAGAGCGGCCAGCGAGCGGCCAGCACCACCAGCTTCAGCCGCTTGTCGGCGGTGATCCGGTCCAGGACCTGGTCGGCAGCCGCCCCGCATTCCAGCTTGAAGCGGTACATCGTCCGGACACTGACGCCGACCAGCGGCGGGCAGCCGCCTCGGGCCACCTCGCGGACGCTCCAGCCGCGCGCCATGGCCCAGTCCACGACGCCGGGAGTCACCGCATCCGCGTGGGAGTCGCCCCAGACCAGGACGTCGTCGCCCGCCACACCCGATGTCGCGCCGAACCGGCAGTCCTCGAGCTTGGCCTTGCGGGCGTTCTCGAAACAGGCCTGGCGGGCCGGATTGACGTCGGTGTCCTCCAGGTCGGCCAGGGCCTTGGCCTCGGGTAACAGGCGGCCGGGCAGGCCATGGGTGAAGAACAGCAGCGCGCCCACGGCGATCGGGGCCAGCAGCGGCAGCAGCATCAGGCCCAGGCGCCGCCAAGGCCGGTCGGTCGCCCCCCGTCGGAAAGGCTGCTCGACGAAGCGCCAGCTGAGGATCGCCAGGACCAGCGCCAGCCCGACCAGGCCCAGGCGTTGCGGCGCGGTCAGCGGCTGCTGGGCGACATCGGCGGCCAAGACCAGCAACGGCCAGTGCCACAGATAGAACGAGTACGAGATCTTCCCCAGCCCGACGACCGGCGCCCAGCGCAGCGGGGCCAGGCCCCGGAAAGCGCCCGAGCCGCTCCAGACCAGCAGCGCCGTCCCCAGGCAGACCGGAACCGCCGACAGCCCCGGAAAGGCGCTGGCCTCGTTCAGCCAGATGAGGCTGCCGGCGATCGCCAGCCCGCCGAGAATCCCCGCCAGCTTGGCCGTCGTCCGGTCCTCTGGAGGCTTGACCAGACCCAGGGCCAGCACCCCGCCAGCCAGGAACTCCCACGCCCGCATCGGCAGGCCGAAGAACGCCCAGTTGGTAGTCACCGTCGCCTGGGCCAGCACCAGCGAGCCGACCAGCAACACCAGCGCCAGGGTCGCCCGCATCCCTCGCAGCGGCTTCAGCGACAGCAGCGCGATCAGGGCCGGCCAGAGCAGGTAGAACTGCTCCTCCACACCCAGCGACCACAGGTGCAGCAGAGGGTTCTGCTGGGCGCCCGGCGCGAAATAGCCGGCGGTCTGGGTGAACAGGATGTTGGCGACGAACAGGCCCGAAGCCGCCGTCGCCGCGCCGGTCATGGCCAGGAGGCGCGGCATCTCGATCCAGACCGCCAGCGCCGCCGTGACCAGCACCACCAGCAGATAGGCCGGCACGATCCGCCGCGCTCGGCGCAGATAGAACCCGCCCCACGAGAAGCTCCCGGCTTCGCGGGCCTCGGCGATGATCCGGGTGATCAGGTAGCCCGAGATGACGAAAAACACGTCCACCCCGACGAAGCCGCCGGGCAACAGGGTGGGAAAGGCGTGATGGATGACGATGGCCCCCACCGCGACGGCCCGCAGCCCGTCGATGTCGCGTCGATAGTCCAGACCCATGCTCGCCCCCGAAACTACAGCCGTAATCACGTGAGCGAGACCAAGCCTCATCGTCAAGAGAAATAATTACATCCGTAAACTTCTTTTCCGCTCTCGCGAACCGGCCTAAACACCGATCCATGCGCACCGGACCCGACATGATGCTGGAACTGGCCTGCGGACAGGGCCCTGTCTGCGGGGTGGACGAGGCCGGGCGCGGTCCCTGGGCCGGGCCGGTCAGCGCCGGCGCGGTGATCCTGGATCCCGACCGCATCCCCAAGGGCCTGAACGACTCCAAGAAACTCACCGCCAAGGCCCGCGCGGCCCTGGAGGAAGAGATCAAGGCCGTCGCCATCTCGTGGTGCGTCGGCATGGCCTCGATCGACGAGATCGCGCAGCTCAACATCCTGCACGCCGCCGGCCTGGCCATGTGCCGCGCCATCGAGGGCCTGTCGGTGACCCCGGCCATCGCGCTGGTCGACGGCAACTACGCCTTCAAGCTACCCTGCCCGATCAAGACCGTGGTCAAGGGCGACAGCCTGTCATGCTCGATCGCCGCCGCCTCGATCCTGGCCAAGGAAGCCCGCGACCGGATCATGGTCGAGATGGACGCGGTCTATCCCGGCTACGGCTTCGCCGGCCACAAGGGCTACCACGCCCCGATCCACGTCGAAGGCTTGCGCAAGCTTGGCCCTTCGCCGATCCACCGGCTGGGCTGGGCGCCGGTGAAGGCCGCCCTGGCCGGCGAGCTTGCCGCGCCCGAAGACCTAGCCCTCTGATCACAAAGAGGTTTTGAGTCTGATCAGACTCAAAAGGTCGCTTTCGGGTAGAGTTAACGCCCCGCTAACCACGTCTGCACACGTCGCATTTACCAGCAAGACTCATGATTCCGTTCGCTTTCTAAAGGAACGGGACCATGAAGTTCGGGCCGGAAACCATCATTCTGGGCGACTGCATCGAGCAGATGAACGCCCTGCCGGAGAAGTCGGTCGACCTGATCTTCGCCGACCCGCCCTACAATCTTCAGCTGGGCGGCGACCTGCTGCGTCCCGACAATTCCAAGGTCGACGCGGTCGACGACCACTGGGACCAGTTCGAGAGCTTCGCCGCCTACGACCAGTTCACCCGCGCGTGGCTGAAGGCCGCCCGTCGAGTCCTGAAGGACGACGGCGCGATCTGGGTGATCGGCAGCTATCACAACATCTTCCGCGTCGGCGTGGCCGTGCAGGACCTGGGCTTCTGGATCCTCAACGACATCGTCTGGCGCAAGTCCAACCCGATGCCCAACTTCAAGGGCACCCGCTTCGCCAACGCTCACGAGACCCTGATCTGGGCCTCCAAGAGCCAGAACGCCAAGCGCTACACCTTCAACTATGACGCCCTGAAGATGGCCAATGACGAGGTGCAGATGCGCTCGGACTGGACCATCCCGCTGTGCACCGGCGAGGAGCGCATCAAGGGCGCCGACGGCCAGAAGGCGCACCCGACCCAGAAGCCGGAAGCGCTGCTGTACCGGGTCATCATGTCGACGACCAAGCCGGGCGACGTGATCCTGGATCCGTTCTTCGGCGTCGGCACCACGGGCGCGGCCGCCAAGCGCCTGGGCCGCAAGTTCATCGGCATCGAGCGCGAGGCCGAATATCTGGAACACGCCAAGGCCCGCATCGCCAAGGTCGTGCCGATCGCGCCGGAAGACCTCGAGGTCATGGGCAGCAAGCGCGCCGAGCCGCGCGTGCCTTTCGGCACCATCGTCGAGACCGGCCTGCTGTCGCCTGGTGACACGCTGTACTGCAGCAAGGGCAACCACGCCGCCAAGGTGCGTCCGGACGGCTCGATCACGGTCGGCGACCTGTCAGGCTCGATCCACAAGATCGGCGCCCTGGTCCAATCGGCCCCGGCCTGCAACGGCTGGACCTACTGGCACTTCAAGACCGACGCCGGCCTGGCCCCCATCGACGTGCTGCGGGCGCAGGTGCGCGCGGGCATGAACTAGGCCTCGTAGGCCTGGCGCTCGTAGCCCGGCCGCTGCCGAAAGGTTGGAGGTCGACGTTCGACCCTAGTGGGACGTTCGCACGGTTGACGTCCTGGCGGGTTTCGAATGTGAGGCGCGATCATTCGTGGCGTGAAGCCTGAACATCCCCGACGACTTCCCGGATGGCGTCGATTACCGCGCCCGGTTGATCCCCCTGGATGGTGTGGCCAGATCGCGGAACGACAATGACCTTGCCTCTTGTGGACCTGGCCGCCAGGCCCACGTGACCGGCCCGCCAAACCATCGTCAGCCGCGCGTTGAGATCCGCGTTCCTCGTATAGCTCCAGCCAGAGGCATTGGTCAGAACCGTCAGAGGCATGCTTCCGAACGCGCGAGCGGCGGCGGCCTCCTGTTCGTTGGAAATCGATGTCGGTTCGCCGATGATGCCGGTCAGCGCGGCCTCTTCGGCCAACATGCCCTCGTACTGTTTAGGTCCACTGCAGTAGTCCGCAATGTAGCTGGCCAGTTCAGGCTGATCCTTGGGCGTGGTGATGCAGGGGCACGAGCCCAGGCTGGTCTTCAGTCGTCCTGCTCGCGCAAGATCGGCGCATTTTCGCATGAGCTTCCCGCCTTCAACCTGCTTGGCGCGCTGCTCGGCGAGGATATCGGGATAACCTGACCAGGCAGCCAGGACGTTGTCGTGGCTCTGACTGGCGAATCCGGGATCCACGAGAACAAGCCCTGCGACCTCGGAGGGATAGAGGTCGGCATAGAGCGTCGCATAAAGACCCCCTGCTGAATGTCCGACCAGAACCAGCGGCGAGCGGATCTCCGCCCGACCAAGGGCCTGATGTAGATCATCCACGATATTGGTCGCCGTCGAAGGACGGTCGTTGGGACTGCTAAAGCCGTACCCGGCCCGGTCGTAGGAACAGACGCGCGCGAACTTGGCGATTTCGCCCTGCACCTTCCGCCAGGCGGTGCTGAAGCGACCACCGCCAGCGTCGAGAATGACCGTCGTCGGCCCTTCTCCAACGCAGCGTAGATTCAGCAGTCTTCCACCGGATACAGGGACGAGTTGGCCAGGCTGCGTATAGTCCAGAGGCCCGGTCACAGGCCCCGCAACACACATTTGCGCTGCGCCTAAGGCTAGAGCCGCGCCGATCCAGGCCAAGTGTTTACGGCGCAGAGGCCTTGCGATAAATTTTCCCAAGGCTGCATGGTCCCCAAGCTAGAGCTCGCCTGGACCGCATGAATTACATTTGTAGTTCTCGTCGTCAATGAGATGATGTCGAGCACCAACAGGTGGGGCCGCTTCCCACCCTTAGCGGAACTCCACGCAGTCCGCTCATCAGGCGGCCCACTAGACCTCGTAGAGCTCCAGCGGCAGCCCGTCGGGGTCGGCGAAGAAGGTGAACTTGCGGTCGGTATATTCGTCGATCCGCACCGGCTCGCACACGACGCCCAACGCGGTCAGCCGCGCGACCTCGGCCTCCAGATCCGGCGTGACGAAGGCCAGGTGGCGCAGGCCGCAGGCTTCCGGATAGCTGGGCCGGGGCGGCGGCGAGGGGAACGAGAAGAGCTCGATCTGGGCGTTGCCGGTGTCCAGGTCGCACTTCCACGAGTTCCGCGCCTCGCGGAAGACCTCGCGGATCACCGCAAAGCCCAGCACCTCGACATAGAAGCGCCGGGACCGGCCGTAGTCCGAGCAGATGACGGCGACGTGGTGAATGCTGGGCATGGTCAGATCAGTCGCTCCCCGACCAGCGCCGCCTTCAGGAACACGCTGGGCAGCGCGCTCAATCCTTCGCGCGGAGTCCAGACGAAGTCGCCGTCGTTCGCGCCCGTTGCCGTGAACACCCGCAAGGTCAGCGAGAAGTGGGTGAAGACGTGCTCGACCGCGCCCAGGTCGCGCCAGGCGGCGGCGACGGGCGTGGCGGCAATGGCCTCGGCGTCGGTGAACGGGCTCGCCCGCCAATCGCTGGTGGGCAGGCCCAGCATGCCGCCCAGCAGGCCTTTCGGCGGGCGGCGGACCAGGGCCATCTCGTCGCCGCGCGTCAGGACATAGGCGACGCCGTGGCGGCGCGGACGGTCGGCCTTCTTGGTCTTGCGGGGATAGGTCTCGGGCGCGCCGCCTTGGAACGCCGCGCACCAGGTCGAGATCGGGCAGCGGTCGCACAGCGGCGACTTCGGCTTGCAGACCGTGGCCCCCAGATCCATCAGCGCCTGCGCCCAGTCGCCGGGGCGGTCGTCGGTGACCAGCTCGCCGGCCAGGGCCTTGAGCTCGGGCTTGGCGTCCGGCAGCGGTGTCTCGACGGCGAACAGCCGCGACATCACCCGCTCGACATTGCCGTCGACGACATTGGCGGCGCGGTCGAAGGCGATCGCGGCCACGGCGGCGGCGGTATAGGCGCCCACGCCGGGCAGGGCGCGCAGGCCCTCTTCGGTGTCCGGGAAGACGCCACCATGCTGGCTGGCCACCGCGCGAGCACAGGCCAGAAGGTTGCGGGCGCGGGCGTAGTAGCCCAGCCCCGCCCAGGCGGCCATCAGGTCACCGTCCTCCACCGCCGCCAGGTCCGAGACGGTCGGCCAGCGCTGGGTGAAGCTCAGGAAATACGGCGTGGCGTGCGGCACGGTGGTCTGCTGCAGCATCACCTCCGACAGCCAGACGCGGTAGGGATCGCTGCGCACCCCCGCGCGCCGGTCGCCGGGCGAGGTGCGCCAGGCTAGGTCGCGGGCCTGGGCGTCGTACCAGGCCAAGAGGGCCGAGCGGATCTGATCGCGGTGTTTCATCTCCCCTCGCCTACCGCGAACGGCCCGCCGCGTGCTAGCCTTCCCGCATGCGCCGCCCCCTGCCCACCGCCGAAGAAGCGCTCGCGATCCTGCGGAGCAAGCGCACCAAGCCGCAGTTCCGCACCCCGCCGCCCGCCGGCAAGAACCTCGCGCCGCTGCTCAAGGCGCTGGAGACCCAGTTTGGCCAAGGCCCCGCCGTGCTGCAGGCCCGCTGGCGCGAGATCGTCGGCGACACTCTCGCGCGTCGGACGGAGCCGGTCCGCATCATCAAGGGTCGCAACGGCGAAGGCGGCGCGCTGGAGCTGCGCGTCGATGGCCCCGTGGCCTCGCTGATCCAGCACCAGGCCCCGCAGATCACCGCCCGCCTGGACATGCTGCTGGGCAAGGGCGTGGTCACGCGCCTGCGCATCGTCCAGGGTCCGGTCAAGGCCCCCGCCGCGCCCGCGACCCAGGTCCGCCGCCGCAAGCCGCCTCTGGACGCCGCCCAGGAAAAAGAGCTGACCGACAGCCTGGCCGACCAGCCGGACGGCGAGCTGAAACAGGCCCTCTTGAAGCTGGGTCGCGGCGTGCTGCAATCGCAGCGCTGAGCCGGTTGACAAGCGCTGCTCGCTCAAGCTCTTGAGCCAGTCACGGTTGCGCCTTTTTCGCTCGCTAGCGAGAATCGCGTTTAACTTCCCAATCGACCGCCGAAGGGCCTTTTCATGCGTTCGCTGATCACCCGCGTCACCCTCATCGCCGCTCTCGCGGCCAGTCTCGCCGCCTGCGGCCCCAAGGGGACCAAGGTCACGGCCGAGGACATGACCCTGGGCAATCCGAACGCCAAGGTCACGGTCGTCGAATACGCCTCGGTCGCCTGCCCGCACTGCGCCAAGTGGAACGAGGAAGTCTTCCCGGCCTTCAAGGCCAAGTACATCGACACCGGCAAGGTCAACTACGTGGCCCGCGAGGCCCTGACCGGCGAGCCGACCCTGGCCAACGCCGGCGCCATGCTGGCCCGCTGCGCCGGCAAGGATAAGTACTTCCAGGTGACCGACGCCCTGTACCACGCCCAGGCCAGCATCTTCCAAACCGGCGACATCCGCGGCGAACTGCTGACCATCGCCCGCGCCGCCGGCATGAGCGAAGCGCAGTTCAACAGCTGCCTCAGCGACGAGAACGCGGCCAAGTCGGCCGAGCGTCTCGACAAGCAGATGAAGGCCGACAAGATCCAAGGCACCCCGACCTTCATCGTCAACGGCAAGAAGGTCGGCGGCGAAGAGGGCGGCGAAGCCACCCTGGCCCAGCTGGACGCCGCCATCGCGGAAGCCTCCAAGTAATGGCTCTGGACCGGCGCGCCCTGCTCGTTTCCGGCCTGGCGGTGACCGCGAGCGCCTCGGCCGCGCGCGCCGCGCCGCTGCCGGCGCTTTCGGGCGACATGGTGCTGGGCTCGGCCAAGGCGCCGATCCAGCTGGTGGTCTACGCCTCGGCGAGTTGCCCGCACTGCGCCCACTGGTGGACGACGGTCCAGCCGCAGGTGCGCAAGAGCTTCATCGACACCGGCAAGGTGCGCCTGGTGTTCCGCGAATTCCTGACCCCGCCCAACGAGTTCGCGGCGGCAGGCTTCATGCTGTGCCGTCGGATTCCGGGGAAGTATTTCGAGGTGCTGACCACCGTCTTCCAGAAGCAGGAAGAGATCTATCGCAGCGAGCGGCTGTTCGAGGGCCTGCAAGCCATCGGCAAGCAGTACGGCCTGACCGACGACCAGTTCAAGGCGGCCCTGAGCGACGACGCGGCGCTGAAGGCGGTCAATGACCGCTTCGCCAAAGCGATCGACGACGGCATCGAGGGCACGCCGACCTTCTTCGTCAACGGCGCGCCCTACGACCACAGCGCCGACTTCGCGGTGCTCTCCAAGGCCTTCGCCTCGGCGGCGAAGCGCTGAGCCTCTAAGGGACCGCCTCCGTGCAGTTCCAGCGTCTCCGCCTCTCGGGCTTCAAGTCCTTCGTCGAGCCGACCGAGTTTCGGATCGAGCCCGGGCTGACGGGCATTGTCGGCCCGAACGGCTGCGGCAAGTCGAACTTGCTGGAAGCCCTGCGCTGGGTGATGGGCGCCAACTCGGCCAAGGCCATGCGG
This sequence comes from Caulobacter sp. GW821-FHT10A06, assembly GCF_059415805.1. NCBI lineage: Bacteria > Pseudomonadati > Pseudomonadota > Alphaproteobacteria > Caulobacterales > Caulobacteraceae > Caulobacter > Caulobacter sp. GW821-FHT10A06. Next base: position 196,338 of record NZ_JBWKNY010000003.1, on the reverse strand, counting down.
GCCGGCGGCATGGACGACGTCATCTTCGCCGGCAGCGGCGCCCGCCCGCCGCGCAACCACGCCGATGTGGCCCTGACCATCGACAACGCCGACCGCACAGCCCCGGCCCAGTTCAACGACGATCCGGTGCTGGAGGTCGTGCGCCGCATCGATCGCGGGGCCGGCTCGACCTACAAGATCAACGGACGTGAGGTGCGGGCCCGCGACGTCCAGCTGCTGTTCGCCGACGCCTCGACCGGCGCAAACTCGCCGGCCCTGGTGCGCCAGGGCCAGATCAGCGAGCTGATCGGCGCCAAGCCGCAGAACCGCCGCCGCATCCTGGAAGAGGCCGCCGGGGTCTCAGGCCTTCACACCCGCCGCCACGAGGCCGAGCTGCGGCTGCGGGCGGCCGAGAGCAACCTCTCGCGCCTGGAGGACGTGGCCCGCGAGCTTGAGACGGCCCTGAACCGCCTCAAGCGCGAGGCCCGCCAGGCCGAGAAGTACAAGCGCCTGTCGTCCGAGATCCGCGCCGTGCAGGGCGCGGTGCTCTACGCTCGCTGGACCGAGGCCCGTGACACCCTGGAGCGCACCCAGCGCGAGGCCACAGAAGCCGCCCGCACTGTCGAGGAAACCGCTCGCGCCAGCGCCGCAGCCCAGGTGGCCATCACCGAAGCCGAGGCCGCCATGCCGCCGCTGCGGGAAGAGGCGACCATCGCCCAGGCGATCCTGGGCCAGCTGGCCATCCAGAAGGATCGCGCCGAGCGCGAGGCCGAAGCTGCTTCGGCCGAGTTCGAGCGGCTCAAGAACGATCTGGCTCGCATCGACGACGACCGCGCCCGCGAGAGCCAGGCCAAGGACGACGCCGCCGCCGCCCTGGCCCGCATCGACGCCGAGCTGGCCGAGGTCCGCGCCCTGGTCGCCGCCGCGCCGGAGCGGGGTCCCGAGCTGGAAGCCGCCGCCAAGGCCGCCGAGACCGCACGGGCCGCCGCCGAGACCCAGGTCGAGCAGCTGGCCGCTCGCGTCGCCGCCGAGGAGGCGCAAGGCCGCGCCGCCGCCGCGCGCCTGTCCGAAGCCGAGGCTCGCGCCAACCGCACCAACCGCGCCCTCGACCAGGCCAAGGCCGAGCGCGCCGCCGTCGGTCCCGAGATCGACCCGGCCGCCGCCGACGCCCGCCAGCGCTTCGCCAATGCCGAGGCCGCGCTGGCCGCCGCCCGCGCGGCGCTGGAAGAGGCCGAGAACGAACGGGTGAAGGCCGCTGAGCAGGAGGCCCAGGCCCGCCAGCTGGCTCGCAATGTCGAGGACCAGTTGGGCCGCCTGCGCACCGAGGCTCGGGGCCTGGCCCAGCTCACGGCTCCGCGCAGCAAGAGCGGCCACGCCCCGGCCTTGGACAGCGTCGCGCCCGACAAGGGCTACGGCGCGGCCCTGGCGGCGGCGCTGGGCGATGACCTGGACGCGGCCCTGGACGCCAAAGCGCCCTCGTACTGGGGCGGCGCGGAAGCCGCTGCCCCGACCTGGCCGGAGGGCGCCCAGCCGCTGGCGCCGCTGGTCAAGGCGCCGCCCGCCCTGGCCGCCCGCCTCTCGCACGTGGCCGTCGTGGCCCGCGCCGACGGGGATCGCCTGCAGAAGGACCTCAAGCCCGGCGCGCGCCTGGTGTCCAAGGAAGGCGACCTATGGCGCTGGGACGGCTTCGTGGCCCGCGCCGACGCGCCCAAGCCCGCCGCCGTTCGCCTGGAGCAGCGCACCCGCCTGGCCGAGGTCGAGACCGAGATCGACGTCCTGGCCCCCCGCGCCGAAGCCACCGCCGCCGCCCTGAAAACCGCCGCCGACCGCATGCGCGCCGTCGAGGACCTGTTACGCGACAAGCGCCGCGGCCCGCCCGACGCCGAGCGCCTGCTGACCAGCGCCCGCGAGCAGGTCGCCAAGTTCGAACGCGAGCAGGCCATGCGCGCGGCCCGCGCCCAGTCGCTGGACGACACCATCGCCCGCTTCGAAGCCGAGAAGGTCGAGTCCGATGCGGCATTGGCCTCAGCCCGCGAAGCCCACGCCGCCGCCCAGACCTCGGGCGATCTTCAACCGCAACTCGCCGAAGCCCGCCAGACCTCGGCCCAGGCTCGTGAAGCGGCCAGCGCCGCCCGCACCGCCCTGGACGTCGAGACCCGCGAACGCGCCGGGCGCCAGCGCCGCCTGGAGAGCCTGGAGCGTGACCGCGCCGACTGGGCCAAGCGCGCCGAGACCGCCGGCAAGCGCACCGAGTCCCTGGAAGCCGACCGCGTGAAGGCCGCCGCCGCCCTGGAGGGCGCCCGCGAGGCCCCTGCGGCCTTGCAGGAAAAGCTGGTCGCCCTGCTGGACGAGTTCGGCGCCGCAGAGGCTCGCCGCGCCAAGGCCAGCGACGCCCTGGAGGCCGCCGAGACCCTGCGCCTCAACAACGACCGCACCGCCCGCGCCGCCGAGCAGGCCGCCGGCGAAGCCCGCGAGAAACGCGCCTCGCTGGTCGCCCACCTGGACGGCGCTCGCCAGCGCTTTGGCGAGGTCGCCTCGGCCATCCGCGAGCAGGCCCGCATGGAGCCCGAGGAGCTGGGCCGCCACGTCGCCGGCGAGGCGGTGGCCGTGCCGAAGGACGCCGCCGGGGTCGAGGCCCACCTGTTCGCGCTGGAACGCGAGCGCGACGCCATCGGCCCCGTGAACCTGCGCGCCGAGGAAGAGGCCCAGGAATATGCCGGCCGCCTGGAGATCATGCGCGTCGAGCGGGCCGACCTGTCGGGCGCGGTGACCAAGCTGCGGGCCGGCATCGAGGAGCTGAACGCTGAGGGGCGTGAACGCCTGCTGGCCGCCTTCGACGTGATCAACGCCAATTTCCAGACCCTCTTCCAGGCCCTGTTCGGCGGCGGCCAGGCCGAGCTGAAGCTGATCGAGAGCGATGACCCGCTGGAAGCTGGTCTGGAGATCTTCGCCTGCCCGCCCGGCAAGCGCATGGCCAGCATGAGCCTGATGAGCGGCGGCGAGCAGGCCCTGACCGCCAGCGCCCTGATCTTCGGCGTGTTCCTGGCCAATCCGGCCCCGATCTGCGTGCTGGACGAAGTCGACGCGCCGCTGGATGACGCCAATGTCGACCGCTACTGCAACATGCTGGACGAGATGCGCCGGCGCACCCAGACGCGCTTCATCGCCATCACCCACAATCCGGTGACCATGAGCCGGATGGACCGCCTGTTCGGCGTGACCATGGCCGAGCGCGGCGTCAGCCAGCTGGTCAGCGTGGATCTGAGCACGGCTGAAAAGCTGGTGGCGTAGCTAGAAGCCGATCGCCTGGCGGATGGGGTTGGCGGGATCGGCCAGCAGCTTGATGGCCATGGCGCACGAGATCACCACCAGCAGCGGCCGGATCAGCTTTGGTCCGAAGCGCATGGCCAGGCGCGAGCCGACCTGGGCGCCGATGAACGCCCCTGCGGCCATGGCCAAGCCCACCGGCCAGACGACCGCGCCCTTGATGATGAACAGGGTCAGACTGCCCAGGTTGCTGGCGGCGTTGGCCAGCTTGGTGTGGGCGGTGGCCTTGAGCACGCCGTAGCCCAGCAGGGTCACGATCGCGACCATGTAGAAGGCCCCCGCGCCGGGTCCGAAGATGCCGTCGTAGAAGCCGACCAGCGGCGTGACGAAACAGGCGAACGGGATCAGCGCCATGCGCGGCGCCACGTCCTCGGCCTTGAGGGCGCGCGAGAAGCCGAAATAGAGGGCGATTGCGATCAGCAGCAGCGGCACGATGGCCCGCAGCAGCTGCGGCGACAGCAGGCTGGCGCACAGGGCGCCGCAAAGGCCCGCGATCGCGGCCGCGCCGGCGACCGGCAGGGCGGTCTTCCACTCGATCAGGCCGCGCCGGGCGAAGGCCGTGGTCGAGGACAGGGCGCTGACGGCGCCCTGAAGCTTGTTGGTGCCCAGGGCCTGGACCGGCGACAGACCCGCCAGCAGCAGGGCCGGCAGGGTCACCAGGCCACCGCCGCCGGCGATGGCGTCGAGCGCCCCCGCCAAGGCGGCAACCACGAACAGGCTGGCGAGGACGTCGAGATGCGCCATCAGCATAACAGGTCAAGAAAAAGGGGCCCCGAAGGACCCCTGATCTTTAACCCAGCAGGTGGCCCCATTGCTGGGCCCGCGATTGCTTGCTGTTGGTCGTCTTGCCCAAGGCGCGCAGCTCGTCGCGCTCCTTGGCCTTCTCTTCCTTGCGGACGCGCATCTCGGCAGCTTCCTGCGTCTTGCGTTCCTTACGCTCGGCGCGCTTGACGGCCATGATCGCCTCTTGGCGAGCCACGGCTTCGAGGCGGGCGACTTCCTTGGCTTCGGCGCGGGCGGCGCGGACGGCTTCGAGTTCGGCGGCGCGAAGCTCTTCACGCTTGTCGAAATCGGGATCCTGCACGGTCGGCTTGGCCTTGAACTTGGCCAGCATGGCCTTCTTGGCTTCCTGCTGCGAGGAAATACGATCGGCGAATCCGGTGTTCTTCAGGTGCGACATGAATCTTCGTGTTGTTTGGAGGCGGCGGCTCTAAAGCCCAGATTTACGCAAAAATCAATGCGTCATCGGGTCCGTCGCCCCTTGCCTATTGGGGGTGACGCCGAAAGAGCACGCTCCATATAGGAACGGTTCCGCGCTTTGGTAGACCCGTTAACCGGTCCCGATTGGGGATCGTTTTGCCCCCGCCCGAAGCCGAAGGCTAAATCCTTAAGTATTCCCGTCACTTGGCCCGCGAACCGCTCGCCTTGACGCACCGCAGCGAGGTCTATAGGTTCCGCGCCGATCAAGCCGGCCGGAATTGCGCCTTGTTTTGGCGCGTCCGCGGCGTTTTCGGACCTGCCGCTTCCCATGCCCAAGGCCGACGAACCGAACGACAAGGCCCTCGCAAGCCTCGACGCTCGGCTCGACGCATTTGAGGCGAAGAAGGCGGCGGAAAAGCCCGCGAAAGCGGCGACCGAAAAGGCCAACCAGGACGGTTACCGTCTGTTGGCGGATTTGATCGGGGGCGTATTGGTGGGTCTCGGCTTCGGCTGGTTGCTCGATCACTACGTCCACACGAGCCCCTGGGGCATGGTCGGCGGTCTGCTGATCGGTCTGGGGCTCGCGATATTCTCCATCGTCCGCAAGGCGATGAAACTAAGCGCGCAGGCGTCGGCGCCGTCCCCACAAGGGAATGCCGACGGACACACGGGAGACGGGTCTACCGTCCCCAAGCAGAAGAGAGACTAGGGCCAATGGCCGATCCGATGCACCAGTTCCAGATCGCGAAGATCGTGGAACTGCCCACCGTGACCGTTCCCGGCCTCGGCGCGATCGACCTGTCGATCACGAACTCCGTGGCCGCGATGATGCTGGCGGCGCTGCTGGTCATCACGTTCTACAGCCTGGCCGCGCGCAAGGCCGTCATCCCGGGCCGCCTGCAGGCGGTGGGCGAGATGCTCTACGGACTGGTCGATGGGCTCGCGGAGTCGATCATCGGCCACGAAGGCAAGAAGTTCATGCCCTTCGTCTTCACGCTGTTTGCCTTCGTGCTGTTCATGAACATCCAGGGCATGTTCCTGGTGTTTACCGCCACGTCGCAGCTGGCCGTGACCCTGACGCTGGGCCTGATGGTCATCCTGACCGTGGTCGCCGTCGGCTTCGCCAAGAACGGCCTGAAGTTCTTCAAGCTGTTCGCGCCGTCGGGCGTTCCCCCGGTGCTGTACATCCTGCTGGTGCCGATCGAGATCCTGTCGTTCCTGATCCGCCCGATCACCCTGGGCCTTCGTCTGTTCGGCAACATGCTGGGCGGCCACGTCGTGCTGAAGATCTTCGCCGGTTTCGTGATCGCCCTGGGCGGTCTCGGCGTCCTGGGCTGGGCCGGTTCGGCCCTGGCCCTGACCTCGGTCGTCGCCCTGACGGCCCTCGAGTTCATGGTGGCCTTCCTGCAGGCCTTCGTGTTCGCGGTGCTCGCATGCGTCTACATCAACGACGTCGTGCACCTCGACAGCCACTGATCAACCTTTAGTCTTTCCAACAAATACCCTTCCAAGGAGTCTCTATCATGGACGCTGCTGCAGCTAAGTACATCGGCGCTGGCCTGGCCATGCTCGGCATGATCGGCGCGGGCGTTGGCCTGGGCGTGATGTTCGGCAACTACTTCCAAGGCGCCCTGCGTAACCCGACCGCCGCCGCTCAAGAGCGCCCGATGCTGTTCCTGGGCATGGCTCTGACGGAAGCCCTGGGCATCTTCGCCCTGGTCATCGCCTTCCTGATCCTGTTCTCGTAATCGGATCCTGGGGAGCGCGGACGCTTCGTTCGGAAGCGCCGCGCTCCTTGTCTTATTTTTTTGCGTCCTCTTGATGCGGGCCGGTTTCCGGCCTGTTCGCGGACGCTCTAGCTGAGAGGCGCCTTCGCCCATGGCGACGGAACATCACGGCACGGTCGAGACGACTGAAACCCCCAAGCACGAAAGCGGCGGCCTTCCGCAGCTGCAGTTCGAGCACTGGGGTGGCCAGATCGTTTGGCTGCTGCTCATCTTCGCCGTTCTCTATGTCGTGCTGTCGAAGGTGCTCCTGCCCCGCGTCAGCGGCGCGATCGACGAGCGCGGCGGCAAGATCGCCGGCGACATCGCCGACGCCCGTCGCATGAAGGACGAGGCCGAAGCCCAGGCTCGCGCCGCCGCCGCGGAAGTGGCCGAGGCGCGCGCCAAGGCCCAGAAGACCGCCGCGGACGCCAAGGCCAAGGCCACGGCCGAAGCCGCCGAGCGTCAGGCCAAGGAAGAGGCCGCCCTGGCCGAGAAGCTGGCCGCGGCCGAAGCTTCGATCCAGGCCGCCCGCGACCAGGCCATGAGCCAGGTCCGCGTGGTCGCCGAAGAGACGGCCGGCGCGATCGTCGAGAAGCTGACGGGCAAGGCGGCCACGGCCGCTGAACTCAAGTCGGCTCTGGCTTAAGGAGCTGACGATGGAACACGAATCCCTGTTCAGCTTCTCGAACCCGGAATTCTGGGTTCTGGTCGCTCTGGTGATCTTCTTCGGCCTGCTGGTCGTGCTGAAGGTCCTGCCGGGCGCGCTGTTCGGCGCGCTGGACGGCTATGCCGCCAAGATCAAGGCCGAGCTCGACGAAGCCCAGCAACTGCGTGAAGAGGCCCAGGCCCTGCTCGCGGACGTGAAGGCCCAGCGCGAAGAAGCCGAGCGCCAGGCCACGGGCATGCTGGAAGCCGCCAAGGCCGACGCCAAGCGTCTGGCCGAGGAAGCCAAGGAAAAGCTCGAGGAGCAGATCAAGCGCCGCGCCGAGATGGCCGAACGCAAGATCGCTCAGGCCGAGGCGCAAGCCGCCGCCGACGTGAAGGCCGCCGCGGTGGATCTCGCCGCCCAGGCCGCCGAAGCGGTGCTGACGGCCCGTCTGGCCGGCGCCAAGAGCGACCCGCTCGCCGACGCCGCGATCAGCCAGCTGGGCTCCAAGCTGCAATAGCAGCGGGCTTAGGCGAACAAGACAGAGGGCGCGGATCGCAAGGTCCGCGCCCTTTTCTTTGGCGTAATACCCCTTCGCGTACCCACCCGTCTTGAATAACCCAAACCGGGTACCACCTAAGCGTTGCTTTTGGTGGGGTAGCGTCAATGTCCTTCCTGTCTCAGCCCTTCTTCCACAACGAGGAAGCCGCCTATGAGTACGTGGAGAGCAAGCTGTGGCCTGAGGGCCCGGTTTGTCCCCACTGCGGTGGCGTTGAGCGCATTGGGAAGCTGAAGGGATCCAGCACCAGGATCGGTGTCCACAAGTGCTACCAGTGCCGAAAGCCGTTCACCGTGAAGGTGGGCACTGTGTTCGAGAGCAGCCACGTTCCGATGCGGTACTGGCTTCAGGCTATCTGGCTGATCAGCTCATCGAAGAAGGGGTTCAGCTCAAATCAGCTGTCTCGGGTTCTGGGCGTCACGCTGAAGACGGCCTGGTTCATGAGCCATCGGATCAGAGAGGCCATGAGCGCCGCATCTCTTCCCATGTTCGGTGTCAACGGCGGAGCCGTGGAGGTGGACGAGACCTTCCTTGGCGTCGAGCCTGGGGCCCCAGTGAAACGATCCTTCCACCACAAGATGAAGGTGGTGAGTGTTTTGGACCGAGAGGCCAAAACGGTTATCAGCACCGTCGTGAATGACGTCTCTCCCACCACCATCGGCGCCATTTTGGACGAGCACGTTTCTCGGAATGCTCACCTGATGAGTGACGAAGGGAACGCCTACAAGACACTGGGTCCTAAGTTTGCCGCTCATGGCGTCGTGCACCATGGCCGCAAGGAGTACGTCAACGCGGATGATCCCTACATCCACACCGAAACGGTGGAGGGGTTCTATTCGATCTTTAAACGCGGGATGCGCGGCATATATCAGCACTGCCAGAAGATCCATCTTCAGCGGTACTGCAACGAGTTCGATTTCAGGTATAATCACCGTACGGCCAAGGGCATCGATGATGCTGGCCGATCCGAAGCTCTCTTGATGGGCGTTGTGGGCCGACGGCTCACCTATCGCCAGATGGTCGAAGGCTCATGCCGCGGAACACATTCGACGACCCAGACCAAAGCCGACGGTTCCTCGACGCGGCACAGGAGCAGGTGGAGAACGAAGCCCTCTCGGTGGAAGAATCGCGCGCCAGGTTCGAGGCCACCGTCGGTGCCAGCCGCGTAGACCCTGAGCCTGGTTCAAGAGCTGCCATCATTGAGAAGCAAACGGCTGAATTCAGCCGCAGGATGCTAGAGCGCGCCTTGAGCAAACAACCGAAGCGGGCCGATTAGCCCCTGCAATGCTCCCACTGCGTCGTTGGCAGCTACCCTATCGACACCAAGCAGTGGCAGGGCATCTACCATCTCCAGGGCAGTCTCAGCGGCGTTTAAACCCTGCTGTGGGCTCCACGTCCCTGATGTGATCAGGTGAGTGAGAATTGCGTGCGACAGCGCAAACGCCGCGAGTCCGTATCCATCAGCCCCAGGCTCACTATCCATAGAAACCTCCTCAGGTGACAAGCACGCGCCATAGACGCATAGTCGCCGCTGTCGCGCACGAGGTTTGGTCACTGAGTCGCGACGCGCAATCGCGCGTGAACACAGGTCTCCGGCATTTTGTCGGGCGGCCTGCTCAATAAAATACCTGTCTCAGGGAATACGCAGGACGCGCTTCCCTGTGTTCGCGCGTGACCAACCGTCCCGGCTTGCGGTCGGGCGAACACAGGGGTTGTTCATGCGTGCCTGCCTGCTGGCAGCGACGATCTGCGTCGCTGCGTCCTCGACCCATGCCCAAGAGATCGTGAAGCCGACTTGGCTCAAGCAGCCAACGGACAAGGACGTTATGCGGTACTACCCGCATGATGCAGCCAAGGCTCGCGTCACAGGGCAAGCCGTCATCGATTGCAAGGTCTCCGCTAAGGGGACCGTCTACGACTGTGGTGTCGTTTCCGAGACGCCATCAGGATACGGCTTTGGGGGTGCCTCGGTGGCTATGTCCAGGATCTTCCGCATGACCCCCATGCTCGTTGATGGGCAACCGTCAGACGGAGGCCAAGTCACCATTCCTGTGAACTTCGACGTCCCGAAGACCTGGCTCCAGAAACTGGCTGACAATCTAGCCAAGGCCCCCTAAGGCCGCTTGGGTACGCCAACGGGCATTACGCCTTTTCTTTTGCCCCTCTTTTTTTGGCAGCATCCGTAACCTGAAGTGTAGAACGGAAGGACGATGACCAAGCTGCTGCCCGGCGATCCCGCGCCGTCGTTCTTCGCCGTCAGCCACGGCAATCCCCGCTATGCGTTCGATGTCGCGGCCGGGCGCTATCTGCTGCTGGCCCTGGTCGGCGACGGCGACGAGGCCTTCGCCGATCTGGTGGAGCAGGTGCTGAACGAACAGGCCGAGCGCTTCGACGGCGAAAGCCTGGCCTTCTTCGGCCTGTTGCGTGACACCGAGCGCTGGAACCGCCGCGAGGACCGCCTGCCCGGCGCCCGCTGGCTGCTGGACGAGGCCGGCGCGGCCTTCACCGCCCTTGGAACGGCCGACGACCCGCGCTGGTCGGGCTGGATCCTGGTCGACCCGAACTTCCGGATTCTCGCGACCCTGCCCGCCGACCAGACCGAACGCCTGGCCCGCAGCCTGCCCGGGCTGCCTCCGGTGGCGACCCATGCCGGCGTCGAGCTCCACGCGCCCGTGCTAGTCGTCCCACGCCTGTTCGAGCCCGAGCTGTGCCAGATCCTGATCGCGGCCTATGAGGCCGATGGCGGCGAGGCGTCGGGCTTCATGCGCGAGGTGGAGGGCCGGACCGTCGAGATCCGCGATCCCAACCACAAGATCCGCCGCGACCTGATCCTGCCGCCGGGCGAGCTGCGCGACGCTGTCCGGGCCCGGATCCAGCGCCGCCTGGCCCCGCAGATCGCCAAGGCCTTCCAGTTCGCCGCCACGCGCATGGAGCGCGACCTGGTCGCCTGCTACGACGCGGCCGACCATGGCTTCTTCCGGGCGCACCGGGACAACACCACCAAGGGCACCGCCCATCGCCGCTTCGCCGTGACGATCAACCTGAACGCCGAGGACTACGAGGGCGGCGACCTGCGCTTTCCGGAGTTTGGTCCCCGCACCTATCGCGCCCCGACGGGCGGCGCGGTCGTGTTCTCATGCTCGCTGCTGCACGAGGCGCTGCCGGTGACCCGGGGCAAGCGCTACGCCTTCCTGCCGTTCCTGTACGACGAGGCGGGCGCCCAGGTGCGGGAACGCAATGCCGAGCATGTCGGCGTCGACGGCTACCGCTACACAGCCTGAATCGAGAAGCTCTGCTCGATCAGCGTGGCCTGGCCGAAGATGGTCATGAAGGCGATGTCGGCGGCGTCGCGCCCGGTGGCGACGCGGACCATGCCCTCGATCGGCGCCAGGCCCGTGGCGTCGATCAGCCGCCAGCGTCCGCCCAGATAGACCTCGGCGATGGCGTGCAGGTCCGGCGGCTCCAGCCGCCAGGCATAGGCGCTGACCGCGCGGGCCGGGATGTCGGCGGCGCGGCACAGGCTGATCGCCAGATGGGTGAAGTCGCGGCAGACGCCGGCGCGGTCGACCAGGGTGTCGACGGCCGTCGTGGCCGCGTCGCTGACCCCGAAGCAATAGTCCACGTGCTTGGCGATCCAATCCAGGATGGCCATGACCTTGCGCCCGCCCTTCAGGTCGCCGAACTCGCGCTCGCAGAACCGCTCCAGCCGGTCGGACGGCGCATAGCGGCTGGCGCGCAGGAAGGGCAGCACCTCGCTGGGCAGGTCGCGGATCGCCATGGCCGGGGCGTCGGCCAGGTCATGGTCGCGGTGCATCACCTCGACCTGGGCCCGGTAGAGCGCGTTCACCCGGCCCGACGCCGTGAACACCGTACGCCGTTCGTGGGTGACGGGATCGTCGACCCGCACGGCGTCGACATTGGGCCAGAAGGTCAGGGCCTCGGAATGGACCATCTGGTCTGGCCCATGCGCCGCCTCGATCAGCAGCAGCACCTCGCACGGGGTGGCGAAGTCGTAGGTCAGCGAGGCTTCGACGTCGAAACGCATGAGGTGTCCTGGGGGCGATGGCGGCGGCGCGCCTGCTACAATTCCCATGGACCTGATGGGTTCAGGACGATCTTGGCGGTCAGGCCGGCTTGGCCATCTTCCGCGCCACGTACTTCTTCACGCGCTTGCGGGTCTTCTTCAGCAGCCGCCAGCGGGCCCGGCGCAGGACCAGTTTCTCGGTGCGGAGCATCTGCTGCCAGACGACCAGCAGCACCTCGGGCTCGCGGCGCATCAGGCGGCGGATCGGGAAGACCAGCTTGGGGTGGCGCTTCTGCCAGCGGATGAAGGTCTTCCGCGCCTGGAACGAGTAGCGCAGCACGATCATCAGGCCGATGACCAGCAGCGGCAGGCCCACATGCCCCGGCAGCGGTGTCAGCACCGCCCCGGCGATGATCACCAGCGTGCCGAAGCCGATGGCGATCCAGCGGAAAGCGCGGGCCGCGGACTCGCGCAGCAGCAAGGCCAACCGCGCGCGGCGCCGGACCCTGTGCTTGATGTCGATCGTGGAGGCGGTGGCTGTCACCGTCCGGCTTGCTTCGCGGCGGCGCGACGCTTGAACGACTTGCGCCAGCGGGCGGCCATGCGCCACTTGCGCGGCACGATCAGGCGCTCGACGCGCAGGGCCTGTTGCCAGGCCACCAGCACGACCTCGGGCTCGCGACGCAGAAGGCGACGCAGCGGGAAGATCAACTTGGGATGGGCGTGCTGGAAGCGGACGAACTGCTTGCGCGCCTTGAACGAGTTGCGCAGCACCAGCATCAGGCCGACCACGGTCAGCGGCAGGCCCATGGGGCCCGGCAGCGGCGCGATGACGATGCCGCCGATGACCAGCAGCACGCCCAGCGTCACCAGGATCACGCGCAGGAATCGCGCGATGAGCTCACGGGCGAGATCATCGGCGGTGCGGCGGGCGCGCGGCATGGCGAGGGCGATAGCAGTCATTGGGAGGACTAAACGGGCTTGCGCTCCGCTTGCTCCCTGGAAAAGCCAGAGCGCCCCGACGCGCACCCCCGATATGTGGACCGATGAGGGCGCCGTAAAGGCGCCCTCTGGTCGCAACAGGGGTATGGTGTTTGCTATTCAGCCGCCAGTGGCGCTTCTGCCACAGGTTTCCACCTCAACCGGGGCTTGCGGGCCGCTTGGGTCTCGTCCAGGCGCCGGAGCGGCGCGTGGAATGGGGCGCCCTTGAAGCGCTCGACCTCGCCCGCCTTGGCCGCGCCGGCCAGCAGACGAAGCGCTTCGATGAAGCGATCCAGCTCCTGCTTGCTCTCGGTTTCCGTCGGCTCGATCAGCATCGCGCCGTGGACGACCAGCGGGAAGTACATGGTCATCGGGTGGAAGCCCTCGTCGATCATCGCCTTGGCGAAGTCGAGCGTGGTCACGCCGGTGCCTTCCAGCCAGCTGTCGTCGAACAGGGCCTCGTGCATGCACGGACCTTCGGGGAAGGCCGGGCTCATCACGCCCTTCAGCTGGGCCTTGATGTAGTTGGCGTTGAGGACAGCGTCCTCGGCCACCTGACGCAGGCCGTCGGCCCCGTGGCTCAGCATGTAGGCGTAGGCGCGGACGTACATGCCCATCTGGCCATGGAAGGCGCTCATGCGGCCAAAGGCGGTCTTGGCCCCCTCCTCGCCCGCGTGCTCGACCATTGAGAAGCCGTCATCGCCGTGGGTCAGCCAGGGGGTCGGGGCGAAAGCCGCCAGGGCCTCGCTCAGCACCACCGGACCCGCGCCCGGACCGCCGCCGCCGTGGGGCGTCGAGAAGGTCTTGTGCAGGTTGATGTGCATGGCGTCGACGCCCAGGTCGCCCGGACGCACCCGGCCGACGATGGCGTTGAAGTTGGCGCCGTCGCAGTAGAAGTACGCGCCCGCCGCGTGGGTCAGGCGGGCGATCTCGACGACGTCGCGCTCGAACAGGCCGCAGGTGTTGGGGTTGGTGACCATGATGGCGGCCACATGGTCGCCCAGCTTGGACTCCAGGTCGGCCAGGTCGACGCGGCCGTCATCGGTCTGGGCGATCTCGACGACGGTGTAGCCGACGAAGGCCGCCGTGGCCGGGTTGGTGCCGTGGGCGCTGGTCGGGGCCAGGACGGTCTTGCGATGGCCGTTGCCGGCCGCCTCGTGGGCGGCGCGGATGGCCAGCAGGCCGCACAGCTCGCCGTGGGCGCCGGCCTTGGGGCTGAGCGCGACGGCGGGCATGCCGGTCAGGGTCTTCAGCCAGTGGGCCAGGCGGTCCATCAGCTGCAGGGCGCCCTGCACGGTCGACTGCGGCTGCAGCGGGTGGATGTCCGAGAAGCCCGGCAGGCGCGCCATCTTCTCGTTCAGGCGCGGATTGTGCTTCATCGTGCACGAGCCCAGCGGATACAGCGCCAGGTCGATGGCGTGGTTCTTCTGGCTCAGGCGGACGTAGTGGCGGACAGCTTCGGGCTCGGACAGACCCGGCAGGCCGATCGGCGCGTCGCGCAGCAGGCCGGCCAGGTCGCTCGACGGGGCGGCGGCTTGCGGCAGGTCGACACCGGTCTTGTTCCAGCCGTCCAGTTCGAAGATCAGGGCTTCGTTCTGCAGCAGGCCGCGATTGCCCGTCAGGGTCTCGTGACCGCCGGCATCGTTGGCGGTTTCGGGGCGCGTGGGGCGGCCGACGTTGTTCATGCTCATTGGCCCACCGCCTTGGTCAGGATCTTGGCGAAGAAAGTGATGTCGATGTCCAGCGTGGTCTCGGTAGCCGCGACCAGCAGCACGTCGTCCAGGCCCGCGCCCGCGTCGAGGCGCGAGAACGGCACGCCGGCGATGACGCCATGGCCGGCCAGGGTCTCGACCACATCGGCGGCGTTCTTCGGCAGACGGATGGCGAACTCGTTGAAGAAGCGCGGGGTCAGGACCTCGACGCCCGGCACCGCCTTCAGGGCGTCGCGCAGGGCGACCGCTTTCTGGTGGTTCAGGGCGGCCAGCTGGCGCAGGCCGGTCTCACCCAGCAGGCTCATGTGGATGCTAAACGCCAGGGCGCACAGGCCGCTGTTGGTGCAGATGTTCGACGTCGCCTTGTCGCGGCGGATGTGCTGCTCGCGGGTCGACAGGGTCAGCACGAAACCGCGCTTGCCATCGGCGTCGACGGTCTCGCCGCACAGGCGACCCGGCATCTGGCGGACGAACTTTTCCTTGCAGGCGAAGAGGCCGACATAAGGACCGCCGAAGTTCAGGCCGTTGCCGATCGACTGGCCCTCGGCCACGGCGATATCCGCGCCCATCTCGCCGGGCGACTTCAGCAGGCCGTACGAGACGGCTTCGGTGGTGACCACGATCAGCAGCGCGCCGGCGGCGTGGGCGGCCTCGGCGATCTTGGTGACGTCGGTGACGGTACCGAACACGTTCGGGGTCTGGACGACGACGCAGGCGGTGTCGGCGTCGATGGCGGCGATCACCGCGTCCTCGGCGTCGACGGCCGCCGGCATGGCCTGGGTCGAAACACCGGCCGCGTGGGCCAGGGTCTCGATGGTCTCGATATAGTGCGGGTGGACGCCGCCCGACATCACCGCCTTGTTCCGGCGGGTGACGCGCTGGGCCATCATCACGGCCTCGGCCGCGCCGGTCGAGCCGTCATAGAGCGAGGCGTTGGCCACCTCCATGCCGGTCAGGGCCGCGACCTGGGTCTGGAACTCGAACAGGACCTGCAGCGTACCCTGGGCGATTTCCGGCTGGTAGGGCGTGTAGCTGGTCAGGAACTCCGACCGCTGGATGATGTGGTCGACCGTGGCCGGCACGTGGTGGCGATAGGCGCCGGCCCCGCAGAAGAACGGTCCCTCCCCCGCCGAACGGTTGCGACGGGCCAGGCTCGCCATCTCGCGCTCGACTTCGATTTCGCCGGCATGCAGCGGCAGGTCGACGGTTCCGTCGCGGCGGGCCGAGGCCGGCACGTCGACGAACAGGTCGTCGATCGACTTCACGCCGATCGCGCCGAGCATCTCGACGCGGTCTTCGGGGGTCAGGGGGAGGTAACGCATGGTCTGCTTTCGCGAGAACGGAATTAGAGGGTGGCGAGGAACGCTTCGTACGCGTCGCGGTCCATCAGGGCGTCGACCTCGGCCGGGTTCGACAGCTTGATCTTGGCGAACCAGCCGCCGCTTTCCGGCAGGGCGTTGACGGTTTCCGGCGCGTCGCCCAGCTCGGCATTGCCTTCGACGACTTCACCCGACACCGGGGCGTAGACGTCCGAGGCGGCCTTGACGCTTTCGACGACAGCCAGGTTCTCGCCCTGCTTCACGGTCTTGCCGGCTTCCGGCACTTCCACGAACACCACGTCGCCCAGTTGCTCGGCGGCGTAGGCGGTGACGCCCACGGTGGCGATACCGTCCTGGACGACGACCCATTCATGATCTTTGGTGAAACGCATCTCTGTCGGCCCTTGATTAGAGTTTGCGGACGTAACGGTTGGCGACGAACGGGGTAGCCACGACCTCGGCGGCCGCCTGCTTGCCACGAACGATGACCTTGAGCTTCGTGCCCACGGCCGCATAGGCCGGCGGGGCGAAACCGATGGCGATGGGGAAGCCCAGGCTGGGGGCGAAGCCGCCGCTGGTCACCTTGCCGATGACATTGCCTGCTTCGTCGGCGATCTCGGCGCCTTCACGGGCCGGGGCGCCTTCCAGCACCTTCAGATTGACGCGGACGCGCGACAGCTCACCGGCCAGCTCCTTGCCGATCCGGGCCGCGCCCAGATAGTCGCCGGCCTCGCGGCGCGACTTGCCGACGGCGAAGTTCAGCCCGCCCTCGATCGGCGAGACGGTCTCGTCCAGGTCGTGGCCGTACAGCGGCAGGCCGGCCTCCAGGCGCAGGCTGTCGCGGGCGCCCAGGCCGATCGGCTTGACGCGTTCGTCGGCCAGTAGGGTATTCCAGATGCGCTCGGCGGCGTCGGCCGGGACCGAAATCTCGTAGCCGTCCTCGCCGGTATAGCCCGAGCGCGAGATGATCGCGTCGACGCCAAAGGCGGTCAGGGCGACGGTGTCCATGAACACCATGCCGGCGGCTTGCGGCACATGAGCGGCCAGGACGGCGGCGGCCTCGGGACCTTGCAGCGCCAGAAGCGCGCGATCTTCCATGCGCGTCACCGTGGCCTCGCCGGCCAGGGCGTCGGCGATGATCTTGTAGTCGTTGTCCTTGCAGGCGCCGTTGACCACCACGAACAGGCCATCGTCGTCCGGACGCGCGGTCATCAGGTCGTCGATGATGCCGCCCTCGGCATTCAGCAGCACGCCATAGCGCTGCTTGCCGGCCTTCAGGCCCTGATAGTCGGCCGAGACCACCTTCTCGAAGCTCTTGGCCGGGTTATCACCACGCAGCCGGGCCTGGCCCATGTGCGAGACGTCGAACAGGCCGGCGTGCTCGCGGGTCCAGAGGTGCTCCTTCAGCACCCCGTCCTTGTACTGCACCGGCATGGAATAGCCGGCGAACGGCACCATGCGCGCGCCCAGCGCCACGTGGGCGTCGAACAAGGGGGTCTTCTTGAGGTCTTGATCGGACACTGGGCAGGCTCCTAGCGGGGTCGGCGAGACGACCGGCGTCCGCCGGTTGGTCGCGCCCCCGCTGTCCCTTGTGCCTGAGAGATTCCGGCCTTCCCCCTCTACTGTTTGGGGTCGGCCTTGCTCCTTCGGCGAGCCCCCTTTCCGGAGGCTGCTTTCCAGCGTTTCTAAACCCGCGCGGTCCTTTTGCCTGAGCGTTTCCGGGGCGGTTGCGCCTTCGGCCTCGGGAGCGAATCCCGATGTCTCCCGCGAGGGTCGTCGGGGTCAATGCGGGAGGGCTGCCCCTGAGTCAAGCGCGGCCTAGAGATCCCCGAACCAGTCATCCTCGCCGATCGGCGGACCGGGCGGCGTGACGACCTTGGCCTTGCCGTCCTCGACCAGGGCGGCCAGGCGGCCGCCGCTCTCGTCGGCGACGATCCCGGCCAGGGCGCGAGCCTGGGCGCGGTCGGCCGTGCCGCCGGTCGCGGCTGCCGTCAGCCCCTTGCCCCAGTCGGCCAGCCGCGCGCGGATCACGGCGGCGGCCGTCGGCGACAAGCTCTTGTCGTTGAGCGCATCGGCCAGGCTGACCACCATCCGCTGGCGAACGCGGCGGGCCAGCTCCACCTGACGACCGGTCGCCTTGCCGTCGAAGGCGGCGAAGGCCAGGGCCTTGTCCAGCAGGCCTTCCACGCCCGGCTGGGCGGCGTCACGACGCTTGGCCTCGACTAGGCGGTTCAGGCGCGCCGGCGCGAAGAGATCGCTCCAGACCATGTCGGCCGCGACCTCGGCTGTGGCGGGCAGGTCGAACACCGGCCCCTGTTGGAAGGTCTCGATCTCGTAGGCGTGGTCAGTCCCCTGCGACTGGCCCGAGGTCAGGACGTCCAGGGTCTTGTCGGAGAGGTCCAGCGCGACCGGCGTCACCGTCTTGAGCAGGGCGTCGATGGCCGCAGCCTGGCGGGCGGCCGGGACCGGCTTGCTGGCCTCGTGGCCGTCGCCCTGCGCGCCATAGGTGAAGTCGACCCCGCCGACCAGCTTGGCCGTCGCGTCGACCTGGTAGCGGTGGAAGATGTAGATCGGCACGACGATGCGGCGCAGGTCCGCCACCGACGCGCCCTTGGGCAGGTTGCCCAGGCCGAAGCGGTCCAGGGCGATCTTGCGCACAGCCATGATCTGGTCGAGCTCGGCGACAGGATCGGCGCCGTTGTCCCACACCGCGCCTAACGGATGCGGCGTGTCCGCAGCGCGCGCGTCCTCGTCGGAGACATAGCGCAAGCCCTCGGCCTGGCTCTTGTCGGCCTTCGCCTTCAGCCAGGCCTTCTCGTCGACGCCCGCCGGCGCGACGCCGTACAGCCAGTCGATGACGAACCTGTCCCAGGCCCCGATCCCGCGCCCATAGGCGTCGGAGAAGTCCAGCTGGCCGTCCTTGATGGCGACCTTCGGCCCTGGATAGTCCATGACCGAGGCGCGGCCGGCATAGGTGCTGGCCGCGAAATTGTGCTGCAGGCCGATCGAGTGGCCGATCTCGTGCGGCGACAGCTGGCGGATGCGGGCCAGCGAGATCTCGATCGGATCATTCGGCCCGCCCGTGCCGGTCTTGTCGGCGCCCAGCAGGCCCTCGAAGATCAGCCGATCCTGGCGGATGCGGTCCGAGCCCAGCAGGACGTCGCCCTTGATGATCTCGCCCGTGCGCGGATCGACCACCGCGTGGCCGTACGACCAGCCGCGCGTCTGGCGGTGGACCCAGTTGACGACGTTGTAACGGGCGTCCAGCGGGCTGACCCCATCGGGCAGCACCTCGACCTTGAAGGCGTCGATGAAGCCGGCCGCCTCGAACGCCTGGTTCCACCAGCGGCCGCCCTCGACCAGGGCCGAGCGCACCGGCTCGGGCGCGGCGCGGTCGACATAGAAGACGATCGGCTTCTTGACCGGCGAACGGGCGGCGGCGGGATCGGTCTTCTCCAGGCGGAAGCGGTGCGCCAGGCGATAGACCACCGGCTCGTTCAGCGGCGCGGAATAGTCCGCCACGGTGTGGTCGATGACGCCGACACGCGGGTCGTTCTGGCGCGGGACGTAGCCCGGCTCGGGCAGGGCCACGAACGAGTGGTGCAGCACCAGGGTGACGTTGCGCGGATCCGGGACGATGCCGCGCACCTCCGATCCCGGGTCGTCGCCGACGAAGGTCTCGACCGCCTCCAGCTCGACGTTCAGCGGGAAGACGTTGACCTCGCCGGTGTCGGCATAGGACAGGCCGTCGTTCAGCCGGAAGTCGCCCTGCTTGCTGCGCTTCAGGGTCTTGGCCACGCCTTGAGCGTCACGGACCAGGAAGCTGGTGACATCGACCAGCAGGCGACCGTCCGCCCCCTCGGCCTCGATGGCGTTGGACCAGACGCTGGAGACCGGGAACGAGTCCTTCACCGCCGCCTGCTCGTCGACCGAGCCGCGGGGAGCCAGGAACCCCCAGTTCTCGAACTGAGCGATGACCTTCCCGCCCACCTTGCGGAAGGCGATGATCTGGGTGTCGCCCGGCGCCGAGCGATCCAGGCCGGTCGGGTTCGAACCCAGGCCCGCGCGCAGATAGGTCTGGTAGAGATACCGCCCCGCGATCCCGTCCGCGCCCGGCTTGGGCAGCAGCAGCAAGACCTTGCCGTCCTTCTTGTCGACGAAGACCGGGACCAACCCGTCCTTGCGCTCGAGCCCAGCGGTGGCTTCGGAGAACTTGTCGGTGGGCTTGGATTTGTCGGCGGCCAAGGCCGGCGCGGCGATCGCACTCACGCAGACGCTCGCCATCAACATGGCGACCACGGACGACTTCATAACCCCTCCCGAACGCATAAAAGCGCCGGGACTGTCCTGCGCCCTCGCGGCGATTGCAACCGCCGGAGGGCGCGGAGAGAGCTACATCCGCTCGGGCGCTTCGATACCCAGCAGGTCGAGCGTCAGCTCTAGCTGCCGTAGCGTCGTCTCGGCCAGCGACAGGCGCGAGGCCCGCAGCTCTTCGGTGTCGGCGCTCATGATCGGGCAGGCGGCGTAGAACTTCGAGAAGGTCTGGGCCAGCTTGTAGGCGTGCTCGGCCACGAAGTTGGGGGCCTTCTTGTCGTAGGCTTCCTGCAGGGCGCCCTCGAAGGCGTCCAGCA
The DNA here is from genome assembly GCF_059415805.1 of Caulobacter sp. GW821-FHT10A06. NCBI lineage: Bacteria > Pseudomonadati > Pseudomonadota > Alphaproteobacteria > Caulobacterales > Caulobacteraceae > Caulobacter > Caulobacter sp. GW821-FHT10A06. Next base: position 176,194 of record NZ_JBWKNY010000003.1, on the reverse strand, counting down.
GCATGGCCAGGTCGCGCTCGGCCGGTTCGTGGATCACGATCCGGCCGGCGGTCGCGCCGGCTTCGGCGGCCTTGCGCAGCACGCTCTTGATGCGCACCGACTGGTACAGCAGGTACGGGCCGGTCTTGCCCTCGAAGCTGGTGAAGCGGTCGAGGTCGAAGACGTACGAGGTGCCGCGGAAGTTCTGCAGGTCGGCGAACTTCAGGGCCGCCACGCCAACCTTGTGGGCGGTGTCTTCGAACTGGGCTTCCGACAGCTCGGCGCCCAGGCCGGCTTCGCGCAGGCGCTCACGGGCCTTTTCGCGGGCCATCTCGATCAGGTCATGCAGCTTCAGGACGCCGCCGGCGCGGGTCTTGAAGGGCTTGCCGTCCGTGCCGTTCATGGTGCCGAAGCCGATATGCTCCAGCGAGCCCTCGGTGGCGTAGTCGGCCAGATAGGCGGCGCGGAACACGGTCTCGAAGTGCAGGGCCTGGCGCTGGTCCACGCAGTAGAGGATCAGGTGCGGGTCGAACGACTTGCGACGATCCAGGATCGTGGCCAGATCGGTCGTGCCGTACATGGCCGAGCCTTCCGACGAGACGACCAGCAGCGGCGGCACGTCCTGCTTGTCGCCCTCGCGGGCCACGCGGACGATGCGGGCGCCCTGGTCCTCGACCAGCAGGCCCTTGTGCTCCAGCTGGTTGACCATCGGCTCGATCAGGTCGTTGACGTCGCTCTCGCCCTTCCACAGGTCGAAATCGACGCCCAGGGCGTGGAACTCGCGCTCCAGGGCCACGCGGCTGACATTGACGAAGTGGCGCCACAGCAGGCGGTAGCCGAAGCGGCCGTTCTGCAGTTCGGCGGTCGCCTTGCGGGCGCGCTCCTTGAAGGCTGGATCTTCCTTCTGGCGCACCGAAGCGGCCGGATAGATGCGGTCGAGGTCGGCTAGGGTGATGCGACTCTCGAACTCGGCCATCACCTTGGCTTCGTCGGCGGCGCTGAAGCCGCGCGGCGCTTCCGGCAGCTTGTCCATCAGGGCGCGGATGAAGGCGTCCTCGTCGACGATGGCCGAGATGAGCAGGCCCATCTGGAAGCCCCAGTCGCCGAAGTGGGCGTCGCCCACCACGTCGTCGCCGCGGAAGCGGTACAGGCGCTTGACCGACTCGCCGATGATCGAGGCGCGCAGGTGGCCCACGTGCATCGGCTTGGCGACGTTGGGGCCGGCATAGTCGATCAGGACGCGGCGCGGCGCTTCCAGCAGCTGGGCGCCGACGCGGTCATCCCCGGCGATCTCGCGGACGCGGGCCGACAGGGCCTCGTCGCTGACGCGCATGTTGATGAAGCCGACCCCGGCGATCTCCACCGAGGCCAGGCGCGGGTCGCCCTTGAGGATATCGACGACCTGCACCGCGATCTCGCGCGGATTACGCTTGGCGCTCTTGGCCGCCGCGAGGGCGCCGTTGCACTGGAAATCGGCCAGGTCGGGTCGGTCGGAGGCGGTGACGCGTCCGAACTCGGGAGGAAGTCCGGCGGCCTGGAAAGCGGCCGCGGCCGCCTCGCTCAAGGACCGCTTCAAATCGTTCATTGCTTAGTGGTCGTCCCTGCTTGGGCGGTCTGGCCGGCATTGACCCGGAAGCGCTTGCCCTCACGGTTGAAGGCCGCCATTTCCGGCGTCACGTCGAAGCCGATCAGCACCTCGAAGTTCCCGCCGCTGACCTTGGCGTCGGCGCGCGGAATGGTGATCTGCTCGATGGTCTCACGCGCATAGGCGCGGTCCTGGCCGGCGGCGAAGGTCACCGGCAGGTCGAAATATTCCTTGGCGATGACCGACTGGTTCCGCTCGGTCACGGCGATCCAGTAGCGGTAGACATGCTTGTCGCCCTGGGCCTGCGGGCCCTTGCCCAGCTGGAACAGGACCTCGGCGCGGATCTTGATCGGCTCGTCGCTCTTGTAGGCGCAGCCCGAGCTCAGGCTCTGGATCTCGCCGGTGAAGCCGGCCTGGGCGGCCGATTCCTTGGCGTCCTTGAACTCGACATAGCGGCTGGCGTCGTACAGCACCTTCACATAGGGGCACGGACCAGCATTGCGCAGCTGCGGCAGCGGGGCCTTGGGCTGGTTCCACTCCTCGTCGCGCTTCTTCTTCTTGGCGGCCTGATCGCCGTCGTCCTGACCGCCACCACCGCCGCCGGGGCCTTGGGCGTGAGCGATCGTCGCCGTGGTCGCGGCGATCGAGACGGCCATCAAAGCGCTGAGGGCGAGCGAAAAGGTGCGGCGCATGAAACGTCGGTTCCGGACAAGAAGAGCCAAGCGGGGCCATGGAGCCCCTTCGGCGTCATGCAGCCTGATAAAGGCATATGCGTGACGTCGCAACGACGCAGACTCCTGGCGCCGGGCCTCTTGAGAGACTAGTTTCCGCGCCATGAACGCCCAGACCCCGATCCGTCGCCCGATCTCGCTCGTGCTGGCCAGCCCGCGCGGCTTCTGCGCCGGGGTGGATCGCGCCATCCAGATCGTCGAGCGCGCCGTCGAGAAGTTCGGCGCGCCGGTCTATGTGCGTCACGAGATCGTGCACAACCGCCACGTGGTCGATCGCCTGAAAGCCCTGGGCGCGGTGTTCATCGAGGAGCTGTCCGAGGCCCCCGACGACCGCCCGGTGGTGTTCTCGGCCCACGGCGTGCCCAAGTCGGTGCCGGCCGAGGCCCAGTCGCGGCAGATGATCTATCTGGACGCCACCTGCCCGCTGGTCTCCAAGGTCCATGTCGAAGCCCAGAAGCATTTCGACGCCGGCCGCGAGATCGTGCTGATCGGCCATGCCGGCCACCCCGAGGTGATCGGCACCATGGGCCAGCTGCCCGAGGGCTCGGTGACCCTGATCGAGGACATCAAGGACGCCGCCGCCTGGCAGCCCAAGGACGTGTCCAACGTCGCCTTCCTGACCCAGACCACCCTGTCGGTCGACGACACCGCCGACATGATCGCCCTGCTGCGCGAGCGCTTCCCCGATATCGCCGCCCCGCACAAGGAAGACATCTGCTACGCCACCACCAACCGCCAGGACGCGGTCAAGCACCTGGCCGAACAGGCCGAGCTGGTGCTGGTGGTCGGCTCGAAGAACTCATCCAACTCGGTGCGCCTGATGGAGGTCGGCCTGAAGGCCGGCGCCACCGCCGCCCACCTGATCGACGACGCCAGCGGCATCGACTGGGCCTGGTTCGATGGCGTCACCCGCGTGGGCCTGACCGCCGGCGCCTCGGCTCCGGAAGACCTGGTGCAGGGCGTGATCGACGCCATCTCGGCCCGCTTCGACACCACGGTCGAGGAACTGGTCGAGGCCCGCGAGACCATCACGTTCAAGCTGCCGCGCCTGCTCACCGCATAAGGGCGGCTTGACCGGAGGCCTCGCGTCGAGCAATCCGGCGCCATGGCCGTCTATACCGACATCACCGACCAAGAACTCGCGACCTTCCTGGAAGGCTACGACCTGGGCGCCGCGCTGGCGTTCAAGGGCATCGCCGAGGGCGTGGAGAACTCCAACTTCCTGCTGGAGACGGAGAAGGGCCGCTACATCCTGACCGTCTACGAGCGGCGGGTGAAGGCCGAGGAGCTGCCCTACTTCCTCAACATGCTGACCTGGCTGGCCGACAAGGGTTATCCCAGCGCCCGGCCGGTCGCCGATCGCAAGGGCGCGACGCTGTCGACCCTGCGCGGCAAGGCCGCCGCGATCGTCGAGTTCCTGCCCGGGCTGTCGGTGCGCAAGCCGACCGCCGCCCACTGCCGCGAAGCGGGCGAAGGCCTGGCCTGGCTGCACCTGGCCGGCGAGGGTTATCCGGCCCGCCGCGCCAATGACCTGGGCCAGAGCGCCTGGGCCCCGCTGTTTTCCAAGCACCGCAAGGCGGCCGGAGACCTCAAGCCGGGCCTGTCGGCGACCATCGACAACGACCTGGCGCAGCTGTCCTTGATGTGGCCGCGTAACCTGCCGTCGGGCACGATCCACGCCGACTATTTCCCGGACAATGTCTTCTTCCAGCCGAACGGCAAGTTCGCCGCCGCGATCGACTTCTATTTCGCCTGCGACGACAGCTACGCCTACGACGTCGCGGTGACCCTGAACGCCTGGTGCTTCGAGGCCGACGGCAGCTTCAACATCACCGCCGCCAAGGCGCTGCTGAACGGCTATGAGCGCCGCCGGCCCTTGAGCCCGGCCGAGAAGGAAGCCCTGCCGATCCTGGCGCGCGGGGCGGCCATGCGCTTCTTCCTGACCCGTCTGGCCGACTGGGGCGCGACGCCCGCCGGCGCGCTGGTGCGGCCCAAGGATCCGCTGGAGTACGAGCGCAAGCTGGCCGTCCACCGCGAGGGCCTGGTGCTGTTCTGATGACGCCCAAGGTCACGATCTATACCGACGGCGCCTGCAAGGGGAATCCCGGCCCGGGCGGCTGGGGCGCCATCCTGTTCTATGGCGACAAGAAGAAAGAAATCTGCGGCGGCGAGCCGGCGACCACCAACAACCGCATGGAGTTGATGGGCGCGATCTCGGCGCTGGAGCTCTTGAACCGCCCCTGCAAGGTCGAGCTGCATACCGACAGCCAGTACGTGATGAAGGGCATCCAGGAGTGGATCAAGGGCTGGAAGGCCCGCGGCTGGAAGACGGCCGACAAGAGCCCCGTGAAGAACGATGACCTGTGGAAGCGCCTCGACGCCGCGCGCGCGCGGCACGACGTCGACTGGCGCTGGGTCAAGGGTCACGCCGGCCATCCGCTGAACGAACGCGCCGACGCCCTGGCCAATGAAGGCCTGCGCAAGGCCAATCCGCGGTTCGTTTAGGCCGCGAGACTGCCAGGCTCTGAACCGGTGGCGAAGGCCAGGCCTTCGTCCTCCCAGCCGGTAATGCCGCCGATCATCAGCTTCACCGATCGGCCCAGCTGGGCCAGCTTCAGCGCGGCGCGGTCAGCGCCGTTGCAGTGCGGCCCGGCGCAATAGACGACGAACAGGGTGCTGGCGGGCCACTCGGCCATGCGCTCGAAGGTCATGTCGGCATGGCGCAGGTGGATCGCGCCGGGCACGTGGCGGCGGGCATAGGCCTGGGGCGAGCCGACGACGTGCAGCAGGACGAAGTCGACCTGGCCGGCCTTCATGGAGGCGGCGACGTCGGCGCAGTCGGTCTCCAGCGACAGGCGGGCGGCGAAGTGGGCGGCGGCGTCGCGGAAGGACGCGGCGGGGATCTCGGACACGTAGCTCATGGCGCTCTCCAGCAGTTGATGAGCTGAGACTTGCCGCATGCTGCCTAGTCGCGTTAGCTGGCGAGATCGACACTGAGCGTAAAGATCATGCCAAACCGTCTTGTCGTCGCCCTTGCCTATGACGGCCTCTGCACCTTCGAGTACGGGGTGACGGTCGAGCTCTTCGCCCTGCCCCGGCCGGAGATGGGGCCGGACTGGTATCGCTTCGCCACCGCGGCCGTGGAGCCGGGCGACCTGAAAGGCCTGGGTGGCGTGCGGATCGTCGGTGATGGCGGACTCGAACTGCTCTCGCAGGCCAGCGTCATCGTCGCGCCCGGCTGGCGGGGCATGGACCAGCCTGTGCCGGCGCCGCTGATCGAGGCGCTGCGGAAAGCTCACGCCGACGGCGCGCGGCTGATGTCGATCTGTTCGGGCGTCTTCGTGCTGGCGGCCACGGGCCTGCTGGACGGCCGGCGGGCCACGACCCACTGGCGTTATGCCCACGCCCTGCGCGAGCGCTATCCGGCCATCCAGGTCCAGCCGGACGTGCTGTATGTCGACGAGGGCGACCTGCTGACCTCGGCCGGCAGCGCGGCGGGCATCGACCTCGGTTTGCACCTGATCCGTCGCGACTTCGGCCCCGAGGCGGCCAACACCGTCGCCCGCCGGTTGGTCGTGCCGCCGCACCGGGACGGCGGCCAGGCCCAGTTCGTCCAGCGGCCAGTGCCCGTAGCGCACGAAGCCTCGCGGCTGGGACCGATCCTGGACCGCATGCGCGGCGACCTCTCGCGGGCGCACACGATCAAGGCGCTGGCCGACGCGGCCGGGATGAGCGAGCGGACCTTCCTGCGGCGGTTCGAGGCGGCCACCGGCGACACGCCCGCGCGCTGGCTGCTGGCCGAGCGGATGAACCGAGCGCGCGACCTGCTGGAGACCTCGCCCGCCGGCATCGAGCAGATCGCCGAGGCGGTCGGCTTGGGCGCGCCGGCTTTGCGGCACCACTTCCGCCGCCAGTTCTCGACGACGCCGGGGGCCTATCGGGCGCGGTTCAGGCGGGCTCCCGCGCCACGATCCGCTCGATATTGAGCTCGATCCAATCGGCCAGGCCCCGCACCTTCTCGGCGACCTCCAGGCCCATGGGCGTGAGGCTGTATTCCACGTGCGGCGGCACGACCTGATAGGCCACGCGGCGCACGAAGCCGTCGCCTTCCAGCTGCTGCAGGGTCTGGGCCAGCATCCGCTCGCTGACGCCGCCGATGCCTCGCCGCAGCTCGCTGAAGCGCCGCGTGCCGGTCTCCAGGGCTATCAGCACCAGCACGCCCCAGCGGCTGGTGACATGCATCAGCACGCCGCGCGACGGGCAGTCGGGCTCCATCAAGTCGCCGCGCGCCAGTCTTTCGGAGAGGGTGGTTTTTTCTTTCATACTTACATTCATGTATGTACTTACGGAAAGTAAGCAAGGCGCCCAGATCGCTTCCGTCATCAACGGAGAACGATCATGACCATCGCCGTCACCGGAGCCACCGGCCAGCTGGGCCGCCTCGTCATCGAAGACCTTAAGACCCGCGTCCCGGCCGGCGGGATCGTCGCCCTGGCTCGCGATTCGGCCAAGGCGGCCGACCTGGGCGTCGCGGTCCGCGCCGCCGACTACGCCCAGCCCGAGACGCTCAGCGCCGCCCTTGCCGGCGTCGACACCCTGCTGCTGATCTCCAGCGACGCGGTCGGCCAGCGCGTGGCCCAGCACCGCAACGTCATCAAGGTCGCCAAGGCCGCCGGCGTGAAGCGGATCGCCTACACCAGCATCCTGCGCGCCGACACGACCCCGATCGCCCTGGCGCAAGAGCACATCGCCACCGAGGCGCTGATCAAGGCCTCGGGCCTGACCTACGCCCTGCTGCGCAACGGCTGGTATTTCGAGAACTACACCGGCAGCCTGGCCGGCGCGATCGCGGCGGGGGCTGTCATCGGCGCCTCGGGCGAGGGCAAGATCTCGGCCGCCGCGCGCCGCGACTACGCGCAGGCCGCCGCCGTCGTGGTCGCTACGCCCGACACCGAGAACCGGGTCTATGAACTGGCCGGCGACACCGCCTTCACCCGCGCCGACCTCGCCGCCGAGGTCTCGCGCCAGACCGGCAAGGCCATCGCCTACAACGACCTGCCCGAGGCGACCTATGCCGGGATCCTGGAGAGCTTCGGCCTGCCAGCGCCGTTCGCGGCGATCCTGGCGCAGTCGGACGTCGGCGCGGGCCAAGGCGGGCTGTTCGACGACGGCCACGCGCTGTCGGGCCTGATCGGCCGTCCGACGACGTCGCTGGCCGACGCGGTCGCGCAGGCCCTGAAGGCGGCCGGCTAGGAAGCTGTGGGCGGCTGGCCGGCGGCGGCGGAAAGTCCTCGCCAACGGCCGGCCGGTTTGCCAAGCACCGGTGATGAAACTCGTCGGCTACTACCGCGTGCCGCCCGTGCGCGGGATCTTCTTCAGCCCGGCCCAGGAGGAACGCCTGCTGCTCTTGGGCTGCGAGGAGGTGTTCAGCGACCGGTGCCTGGCCTCCGGCGTCGTGCGGCCGGGCCTGGCGCGCGCCGTCGAGGCGCTGGGCGACGGCGGCGCGCTGGCCGTGCCCAGTTTCCACGCCCTGGGCGGCGACATGGCCGGCCTGGTCGACGCGGTGCTGAAGCTGAAGGCGCGCGGCCTGCATCTGGTCGTGCAGCAGCCGCAGGTCGACACCCGGACCGATGCCGGCTTCTTCGAGACCTGCGAGATGCTGATGGGCTTCAGCCGCGAACGGCCGATGGTCCGCGCCGCCGAGACGGCCCTGATCGCCAAGGGCGGCAAGGCCGGCGGCATGAAGGGATTGAAGGCGGAGGTCACGGCTGAAGCCGAAGACACCCCGCCTCCTTCCGAGGACTAGACCTTCAGGCGATAGCCGGTCTTGAAGATCCACCAGACGGCCGTCAGGCACACGATCAGGAACACGGCGGTCATGCCCAGGCTGACGCCGACGCCCACATCCGACTGGCCGTAGAAGGCCCAGCGGAAGCCGCTGACCAGATAGACCACCGGGTTGAACAGGGTGATCTTCTGCCAGATCTCCGGCAGCATCTTGATCGAGTAGAAGCTGCCGCCCAGGAAGGTCAGCGGCGTGATGATCAGCGCCGGCACAATCTGCAGTTTCTGGAAGTTGTCGGCCCAGACGCCGATCACGAAGCCGAACAGGCTGAAGGTCACCGCCGTCAGCACCAGGAACAGCAGCATCACGAACGGGTGGGCGATCTCGAACGGCACGAAGAGCCGGGCCGTGGCCAGGATCAGCAGGCCCAGGCAGATCGACTTGGTCGCCGCCGCCCCGACATAACCCATCACCGTCTCGACCCACGACACGGGGGCGCTCAGCAGCTCGTAGATCGTGCCGGCCCATTTGGGCATGTAGATGCCGAACGAGGCGTTGGAGATGCTTTCGCTGAGCAGCGACAGCATGATCAGGCCCGGAATGATGAAGGCGCCATAGCTGACGCCGTCGATGGCCTGCATGCGCGAGCCGATCGCCGAACCGAACACCACGAAATACAGCGAGGTCGAGATGACCGGCGCCAGGATGCTCTGCAGCAGGGTGCGGAACCACCGCGCCATCTCGAAGCGGTAGATGGCCTTGATCGCGTGGATGTTCATTGCGGCGCCCTCACCAGGCTGACGAAGATGTCTTCCAGAGAGCTCTGGTCGGTCTGCAGGTCCTTGAAGTCGACGCCGTTCTCGGAGAGGCGCTTGAGCAGGTCGGCGATGCCGGTGTCGTCGGCCTGGGTGTCGAAGGTGTAGACGAGGTCGGCGCCGTCATTGATCAGGCTCAGCGACGCATCGCCCGCCAGCCCGGCCGGCAGGGCGGTCAGCGGCTCGCGCAGGTGCACGGTCAGCTGCTTCTTGCCCAGTTTGCGCATCAGCACGGTCTTGTCCTCGACCAGGATGATCTCGCCCTTGTTGATCACCCCGATCCGGTCGGCCATCTCCTCGGCCTCCTCGATATAGTGGGTGGTCAGGATGATGGTGACGCCGTTCTCGCGCAGCTGGCGGACCATCTCCCACATGTCGCGGCGCAGCTCGACGTCGACGCCGGCGGTGGGCTCGTCCAGGAACAGGATGGTCGGCTCGTGGCTCAGCGCCTTGGCGATCATCACCCGGCGCTTCATGCCGCCCGACAGCGCCATGATCTTGCTGTCCTTCTTGTCCCACAAGGACAGGTCGCGAAGGATCTTCTCGATCAGGGCGTCGTTGCGCGGCTTGCCGAACAGGCCGCGCGAGAAGGTGACCGTGGCCCACACCGTCTCGAAGGCGTCGGTGTTCAGCTCCTGCGGCACCAGGCCGATCTTGGTGCGGGCGGCGCGGTAGTCCTTCACCACGTCATGGCCGTCGGCCAGGACGACGCCCTGGCTGGGGTTCACGATCCCGCAGATGATGCTGATCAGGGTGGTCTTGCCCGCCCCGTTGGGACCCAGCAGGGCGAAGATCTCGCCTTGCCGGATGTCCAGGTCGATCGTCTTGAGGGCCTGATGGCCCGACGCATAGGTCTTGTTCAGACCCTTTACCGATATGATTGAAGTCACGCCGTCTCCCCTAAACGCGACGGTGCAGCGTCGCGCGTGCCCTGCAGGTGGCTGATGCGGGCCTAAATGGTGTCGTTGACGTCGGATAACAGGGGCAGCGACCGTCTTCTGTCAGCAGGTGTCGTCAGGTTGGGATCTTGCGGACCTTCAGCACCGCGCCGTCGATGCCGATGACCACGACCTCCTGGCTGATCGCGGGGATCGGCTCGTCGGTCTCGGCCGCCCAGTCCTTGCCGTCGACGAACACCCGGCCACGGCCCTGCTCGAAGGTCGACAGCACCTGACCGCGCTGGCCGACCAGCCGCTGGGTGGGATCGTTCAGATCCGGACTCTTGGGCTCCAGCACCGGCCGCAGATAGCGTCGGGCCAGCAGAGTCGTGGCGATGGTCAGGGCCGCGAACAGGCCGACATCGACCAGCAGGCCCAGATGCGTGAACTGGGCGATGGCCCCAACCACGAAGGCGCTTGCGGCCGGCCACAAGAGCCAGCCGGTGCCGGTCGAGACCTCGACGGCCAGGATGGCGGCGGCGACCGCCAGCCAGACCCAGAACGGATGCAGCGCGTAGAAGCTTCCCAAGCCGTCCATGGTGTCAGGCTCCGCGCTTGCCGCCCGTGGGCGTGCTGGCGCCGCCGGTCGATGCCGGGCGCGGCGTCGGGGCTGGGCGCGGCGAATCCGCACCCAGGCTCTTGATCAGCTCGCTGACGCCCGCGACGGTCCCGGTCAGGCCGGAGAAGTCGGCCGGCACGATGACCGTCTTCTGCTGCGGGCTGCGAGCCAGCTCGCCGAACGCTTCGACATATTTCTGGGCGATGAAGTAGTTGATCGCGTTGACGTCGCCCTTGGAGATGGCCTCCGAGACGAAGGCCGTCGCCTTGGCTTCGGCCTCGGCTTCGCGCTCGCGGGCCTCGGCGTCGCGGAAGGCGGCCTCGCGGCGGCCCTCGGCCTGCAGGATGGCCGACTGCTTCTGGCCCTCGGCGCGAGCGATCTGGGACTGCTTCTCGCCCTCGGCCTCGGTGATCACCGCGCGGCGCTCGCGCTCGGCCTTCATCTGGCGGGCCATGGCGTTGGTGATGTCGGACGGCGGCGTCAGGTCCTTGATCTCAATCCGCGCCACCTTCACGCCCCAGGGGCCGGTGGCGTGATCGATGGTCGAGAGCAGGCGGGTGTTGATCTGATCGCGCTGGCTCAGCACCTCGTCCAGCTCCAGCGACCCGACCACGGTGCGCAGGTTGGTCTGGGCCAGCTGGGTGATGGCGTAGATCAGGTTGTCGACGCGATAGGCGGCGGCCGCGGCGTCCATCACCTGGATGAAGACGATAGCGTCGACCTTCACCGACACGTTGTCCTTGGTGATGACCTCCTGTTGGGGCACCTCCAGGACCTGTTCCATCACATTGACCTTGCGGCCGATGGACTCGAAGAACGGGGTCAGGATGGTGATGCCGGGCTTGAGGGTCCGGGTGTAGCGGCCGAAGCGCTCGACGGTGAACTCGCGGCCCTGCGGCACGATCTTGATCGCGCTGAACAGCAGCACGAACGCAAAGCCCAGGAAAATCAGAACGACGACGCTGCCCAAGACTTTGCTCCCAACCTACTTTGGGTGGAGCTTAGCGCGGCCCTTCGTCGTCCGCCATGGAATCCGGTTCGCGGTGCGCCTGGCGGACCGACTGCGACATCTTCTGGGCCTGGGACTGGCCCTTGCGCGAGACCTGCTGCTCGGCCTTCCGGCTGGCGTCGTCGCAGGTCGGATACTCGCTGCGGCGCGAGGCGAAGCCGGTGTTGAACCGCTCCCGCATCTGGGCGTCGAAGGCCTGGTCGGCCTGCTCGACCTCGGTCAGCCGCACCATGCGCGAGCGCCAGTACTGGTCGGTCTCGCCCTGGCAGACCTGGCGCAAGGCGTGGCTCTCGCCCAGCGTATAGGCCAGGTCCAGGAGGCGCTGACGGTCCTTCGCATCCCGCTCCTGAGCCAGGAGGGGCGTGACGACGAGGGCGGCCAGAACGGCGCCGATGAGGAACGGACGCGACATGCCGTCAGTTATCATCAAAGCCCCCTCACCTGTCATCAGCCCGCGCCCAAAAGGCGAGAAACGGGACGCCGAAGCTTGGGGGCAAGCCTGGGGATAAATGTCCCCCGGTGTCAAAAAAGCTTTGGCGATAAAGGCCTTGCGATCGCCACAGATCGGGTCTTTCCTGTGGATACTGCAAGGAGGTCAAGCCCATGACTGAGGTGCATTACGGTGTCGTGCGCGTCGGTGACCGCTGGTCGATCATCGGAGACAATCTGCGTTTCGGCGCCTACGAGACGCGCGGCGAAGCCCGCGACGCGGCTCGCCGCCTGGCCGAACATCCGGCCGGTCTAGGCCTGCCTGTGATGCTGCACGTGCAGGAAGAGGACTGGGTGCTGCCCCGTCCGACGCAGCTGAGCTAGGCCTCGGCCGCTTCCTCGTCCTCGCCATAAAGCAACGGCTTAAGCACGCGCCACACCTGCAGGGCCGAGGCGACCGCGCCGACGATCGAGGCGACCACCTGGAACGCATTCCAGACGAAGCTGATCAACGGGTCCTCGCCCAGCATGGCGACCAGCGGGTAGATCAGGTGGCTGACCGTGATCCGGAACTGGGCATAGGCCTCTGAATACTCCACCGACGCCCCGGCGATCGCGGCCGTGACCACGACGGCCAGCACCGGCGCCCAGAGCAGCGGCAGGATCAGCAGCAACGCCAGGGCCGTGATCAGCGACTTGGTGGTCAGGCCCAGGTCCTTTACGACGGTGATCCCGACACCGGCGATCACCGCCAGGCCCAGCAGCGCGAAGGCGACCGGCAGGGTCAGGTCGGCGGTGTCCGCCACTGGCATGCCGACGGCGAAGACCATCACCGCCATCACCAGCAGGGTGACGACGAACGCCCCCAGCCACAGGGCGCCGTACTGGCTGAGCCGCCGCCTCAGATGTCGTTTCGCGATCATCGCCGCCTCCCGGTCGGCGGAAGGGTGCTTCGGAAGAGTCTCGCCGTCCACGGGAAACTAAGCTGTGTGCTGCGCGCTTTACCCGTCGAGCTTCACGGGAGATCAGCATGTCCGCCCTCGCCCGCATCGTCCGCAGCACCGTCGAAGGCGACGCCGCGCCGCCCTATGCCTCCAACCGCCTGCTGGCCGCTCTGCGCGCCGAGGCGCTGACCGCGCTCGCGCCCTATCTGGTGCTGGTCGACCTGCCCGCCGACGCGGTGCTGTTCGACGCCGGCGACGACGTCGAGCACACCTATATGCCCTGCGGCCCGACCCAGGTCTCGCTGCTGGTCGTCACCTCGGACGGCCAGGAGATCGAGGCCGCCAGCATCGGCTTCGAAGGTGCGATCGGCGGCGTGGTCAGCGCTGGCTTCAAGCCTGCCTACGGCCGCGCCGTGGTCCGCGTTCAGGGCCGCGCCTTCTGCATCCCGACCGCGCGGCTGGAGGAGATCAAGACCCAGCACCCGGTCGTGGCCGACCTCTTTGATCGCGCCGCCGACGTCTTCATCGCCCAGATGATGCAGGTGGCGGCCTGCAACGCCCTGCACCCGATCGAGCAGCGCGCCTGCCGCTGGCTGCTGTTCGCGCACGACCGTTCGGGCGACGAGCCGATCCGCCTGACCCAGGAGACCCTGGCCCAGATGCTGGGCGTGCAGCGCACGACGATCAGCGCCGTCGCCCGCGTGCTGCAGGACAACGGGATCATCCACATCGGCCGCGGCCGGGTCGAGATCCTGGACCGCCCGGCCCTCGAGAAACGCGCCTGCGAGTGCCACGACGCGGTCGAGACCCACTTCAAGCGGATCCTGCCGAAGTTCGAGACCCTCTAGGTCCGGAAGGCGCTGGCCCGGTCCAGCGCGTCTTGCGCCTCGCTGACCAGCCGCGCGACGATCTCGCCGGCCGGCAGCACCTCCCGCACGCCGCCAGCGCTCTGACCCATGGCGAAGCAGGACTTTTCCGGATCCAGGCCCTCGACCTGGCCGCCGATGCCGCCCATCGCGCCATTGCGGATCGAGACCATGGCCTGCTGCGGGAACGGCTGGATGTCGGCCGGCCGCGCCTCCCAGTCGTCGACATAGGGGTTCTTGCGCACCCGCATCGGCTTGCCCGAGTAGCAACGGGTGCGGACGGTGTCCTCGTCGGCGGCCTCGAGGATCGCCTGGCGATAGAGGTCGCCGGCGTGGGCTTCGGTCGAGGCGATGAAGCGGGTGCCCATCCAGACGCCCTGAGCGCCCAGCGTCAGGGACGCGGCCAAGCCTCGGCCGTCATGCAAGCCGCCTGCCGCGATCACGGGAATCTTCACGACCTCGACCGCCTGGGCGACCAGCGGCAAGGTCCCGACCAGACCCGTATGGCCGCCGCCCTCGCCGCCCTGGCAGATGACGGCGTCACAGCCGGCCTGCTCGGCTTTGACGGCGTGTTTCACCGCCCCGCAGACGACCATGACCTTCAGGCCGGCTTTCTTGAGCCGTTCGATGATCGGCAGCGGCACGCCCAGGCCGGCGATAAAGGCGCTGGCGCCCTCCTCGATGATGACCTCGACGCTGGCTGTCAGGGCGTCGGGCGTGGCGGCCAGGAGATCGACGCCGAACGGCTTGTCGCTCAGTTGGCGGACTTCCCGCATCTGGCTGCGGATGAAGTCCGGTGACGTCCCGGCCATGCCCAGCACGCCGTAACCGCCGGCGTTCGACACCGCCGCCGCCAGGGGCGCGTAGGAGACCCCGCCCATGCCGGCCAGCAGGATCGGATGCTGGATATCCAGAAGATCGCAGAGCGGCGTGCGCAGGCCCATGATCATTCCTCCCATGTTTCCAGGGAGGATTTCGGCCTCCGCCCAGCGCGGCAAGCGTGCCGCGAGGTTAGCCGCCCTAGAAGATCGAGTATCCGCCGTCGATGACGATGGTCGTACCCGACTGGTAGCTGGACGCGTCCGAAGCCAGGTAGACGGCCATGCCGCCGAAGTCCTCGGGCTCGCCCCAGCGACGGGCCGGCACGCGGGGGATGACCTTCTCGGCGAAGGCGGCGTTGCCTTGCGCCCCGGCCGTCATGTCGGTGGCAATCCAGCCCGGCAGGATGGCGTTGGCGCGCACCCCGTAGCGCGCGTGCTCGACGGCCACCGACTTGATCATCGAGATCACCGCGCCCTTGGTGGCGGCATAGGCCTCGTTGCGGGCCGCGCCCTCGATGGCGGCCAGCGAGGCGATGCCAACCAGCGAGCCGCCGGCGTCGCCGGTCTTGGCCCGCTCGACCATGTGGCGGCAGGCCTCTCGCAGGGTGAAGAACACCCCGTCCAGATTGACCGACAGCACCTTGCGATAGGTCTCGGTCTTCATCTCGACGAACGAGGGCGAGCCGTAGCCGATGCCGGCATTGGCGAAGACGCTGTCGACCCGGCCCATGGCGGCCACGGCCTCTTCCATGCCTTCGCGGACCTGGGCTTCGTCGGAGACGTCGACGGTCTGGGCCTTCACCCGCACGCCCAGGGTGGTCAGCTGCTTTTCGGCCTCGAGATTGCGCTCGGGGTTTGAGCCCCAGATGACGATGTCGGCGCCGGCCTGCGCCATCGCCTTGGCCATCCCTAGGCCGATGCCGCGATTGCCGCCGGTGACCAGGGCCACCTTGCCCGACAGGTTGAACGGCGCGTAGGCCATGGCGAACCCTCCCTCATTCTTCTTGAAACGCTTGTTTGAAGAAGAAGCGGTCAGGCCGTCGCGGTCAAGAGCCCCAGAAGTGGAAGGCCTGCCAGCCGCTGGCGATCGCCCCGCGCGGCACGGCCAGCAGGTCGGTGATCGCCAGGGCCGCGCCGAAGATGAAACGGCTGGCGCCGGGGACCCAGAAGATCAGGGCGAACAGCAGCAGGAAGCCGACCCGCTCGATCTTGACCATCTTCTCGCGGACGCCGTCGGGCAGGAACGGCCGGATCACGCCGTAGCCGTCCAGGCCGGGGATCGGCAGCAGGTTCAGCACCAGCGCGCTGGCTTGCAGGAAGGCCAGCATCGAGAGCGCGTTGTACAGCGGCTCTGACGCGACGAACTGCGAGGCGGCCGCCAGCACGATCAGCACCAGCAGCGTCCCCAGCGGTCCGGCCAGCGAGGCCAGCGACCGCCAGCCCCTGGACCGCATCAGGTCCTCGCGCAGATAGACCGCACCGCCCGGAAAACCGATGCCGCCCAGGGCCAGGGCGATCAGCGGGAAGATGATGGTGGTGACCAGGTCGGAATATTTCAGCGGGTCGAGGGTCAGATAACCCTTCTCGACAATGGTCGTGTCGCCGGCCTTGTGGGCGGCGAAGGCGTGGCCGAACTCGTGGATGCCGACGCTGAGGATCCAGGCCGCCACGACGAAGGCGAAGGTCAGGACGCCGACCGGCTGCAGCTCAGCCGCCACCGCCCAGCCCAGGCCCACACAGGCGGCGACCAGGATCAAGGCGTTGGGACTAATCGGGGTGCGCGGCGCGCGGGCTTCGATGACGGTCATGAAGCAGGATGTCGGACGGCTAGGCCGGAAGCGCAAGCGTCCCGTACTTTTGGTAGGTCTCCGCGATCACCCGCCGGGTCTCGTCCCATTCGACCAGGGCCATGGCCTCGTCCAAGGTCACGAACTTCGCTTCCGCCGCGTCGTCGCCGGCCACCGGCTCGCCGGCGGTCCAGCGGGCGGCGTAGTCGATCATCACGTAGTGGCGGGTGATCTCACCCCCGGGACGAGCCGGAAACACGCCGTCGACCACGTCGAGCAGGCCCAGCAACTCAGCCTCGACACCGGTCTCTTCCTTCAGCTCGCGCAAGGCGGCGACCTGCAGGGTCTCGCCCCATTCCAGGCGACCGCCGGGCAGGCTCCACTGGTTCAGGCGGGGCGGCTGGCCGCGCCGGATCAGCAGCACCTGGTCGCCCTTCAGGCAGACGACGCCGACGGTCGGGACGGGGTTGCCGCTCATGGAAAACCGACCTTCAGATCGACCGAGGACTTCACCCCGATGCAGTTGCCGCAGTCGGCCAGCCAAGCTTCCGCCGCCTTGCGGCCGCGTTCCTTCAGGTCGGTCAGGAAGCTCCATTCGGTGTCGAACTTGGTCGACAGCGACAGGTCCGCCAGCGGCTTGTCGGCGGTGATGGCGTGGACCAGCATCCGGCGATAGCGGCCCCGGGCGTTGTCCTTCAAGAGCCCCTCGTCCAGCAGCTTCTGCACGAAGCCGATGGCCCGCAGCTCCGAGGCCAGCGAGGCGTTGAAGGTGATCTCGTTCAGCCGGTCCATGATCTCGCTCGGCGTCTTGGGCGTCTCGTCGCGGACGAAGGGATTGAGGCTGACGATCAGGATGTCGTCGGGCGTGTCGTCGTAAAACAGCGGCCACAGCGGCGGATTGGCCAGGAACCCGCCGTCCCAGTAGGGCTCGCCGTCGATCTCCACGGCCTGGAACACCTGGGGCAGGCAGGCGCTGGCCATGATGTGGCGGGACGTCAGCTCGGTCTCGCGGAAGATCACCGACTTGCTGGTCCGCACCGCCGTGGCGGCGACATACAGCTTGATCGGGCTCTTCTCGCGGATCTGCTTGAAGGTGATCTCGGCTTCCAGCGTGTCGTGCAGCGGGTTCAGGTTGAACGGGTTGAACTCGTAGGGGCTGAGCGACAGGGCGAAGGTCTCGGCCATCCGCCAGCCGGGCGTGTTCTTCAGCCAGTCGGCCCCGCTGCCGAAGGCGCCGCCGAACGCACTGGTCCAGATCGAGGTGTCGCCAAAGACATTGCGGCCACCCTGGCGATTCACCTGCCGCCAGAACGAGTCCAGCCGCTTGCGGGCGCCCGCCTTGCCGTCATCGATGAGGCCCTGCGCCAGGCAGACCGCGTTCATCGCCCCGGCCGAGGCGGCGGTGACGGCGCGAATCTCCAGATCGTCTTCCTCGAGCAGGCGGTCGAGGACGCCCCATTCGAACGCCCCGTGCGAACCGCCGCCCTGCAGGGCCAGGCTCAGCAGCCGGGGACCGGCGGGTTTCTTCTTGAAGGGCGGGATGGGCACGGGGCCCAGCCTATTGCGCCACCCAGCCGCCGTCGACCTGGAAGGCGGCGCCATTGGCCGAGGCCCCGGCGTCGGAGACCAGATACAGCAGCATGCCGGCCAGCTGGTCGAAGGTGACGAACTGCTTGGTCGGCTGGGCCGCCAGGATCACGTCCTTCATCACGGCCTCTTCCGAGATGCCGCGCGCCTTGGCCTGGTCGGCGATCTGGGCCTCGACCAGCGGGGTCTTCACGAAGCCCGGGCAGATGGCATTGCAGGTGATGCCGTCCTGGGCGACCTCGAGGGCGACCGTCTTGGTCAGGCCCATGATGCCGTGCTTGGCCGCCACATAGGCCGACTTGAACGGCGAGGCGACCAGGGCGTGGGCCGAGGCGATGTTGATGATCCGCCCGCGCCCCTGCTCCTTCATGATCGGCACCGCCGCCTTGGTGGCATGGAAGGCCGAGGACAGGTTGATGGCGATGATCAGGTCCCACTTGTCGTCCGGGAACTCCTCGATCGGGGCCACGTGCTGGACGCCAGCGTTGTTCACGAGAATATCCAGTTCGCCGAACTCGGCCTTGGCCGCGCGGACCATGTCGGCGATCTCGATCGGCTTGGTCATGTCGGCGCCGTGGTACAGCACCTCGACGCCGTGCTTTTCAGCCATCTCGGCGCGGGCCCGCTCGATGGCGTTCATCTCGCCCAGGCCGTTCATGACGATGTTGCAGCCCTGGGCGGCGAGCGCGTCGGCCAAGGCGTGACCGATGCCGCTGGTGGACCCGGTGACGATGGCGACTTGACCCTGCAAACCGAAATCGACGGCCATTCACGCGCTCCTAAGGCAACGCCCCAATGATATTGCAACGCAACATATAGCTCGCCATTGCGAGAGGCGAGCCTTTATTAAATTCATCGATAGATGAAATTATGGCTGCAAGCGAGCGAAAACCCAGTCGGCCTCGGTCGAGAGATCGGCGCGGAAGCCGTAGCCGTCCAGGTTGAAGCTTTTCAGCCCCTCGGCCCGGTCGATACGGTTGTCGATGGCGTAGCGCGCCATGCGGCCGCGCGCCTTCTTGGCGAAGAAGCCCAGCACCCGCAGCTCGTTGCCCTTCTCTTCCTTGAAGTGGCAGGTGACGACCGGCAGCTTCAGGGCCTTGGCGTCGACGGCGCCGAAATATTCCTGGCTGGCCAGGTTCACCAGGGTCGGATCGGCCTGGCCCTCGGCGGCGGCGTTCAGGGTCTTGGAGATCGTCTCGCCCCAGAAGTCGTAGAGGTTCGAACCCTTCTTGGTCTTCAGCCGCGTGCCCATCTCCAGGCGATAGGGCTGCAAGGCGTCGAACGGGCGCAGCACACCGTACAGGCCCGACAGGATCCGCAGGTGGTCCTGCGTCCATTCCAGGGCCGGACGATCCAGCTCGCGGGCGGCCAGGCCGCCATAGACGTCGCCATTGAACGCGATCACGGCCTGCAGGCCTTCCTCGACCTCGGAATCGAAAGCCTGGAACCGCTCGCGGTTCAGCTTGGCCAGGGCGTCGGAGATGTGCATCAGCCGCTTCAGGTCGGCGGCCGTCAGCTTGCGCGTGACCTTGGCCAGTTCGGCGATCTGGGGCTTGAGCTCCGGCGTCGTCAAAGGCAGGGCCTGGGCGGGCGCGGTGAAGTCCAGCGACTTGGCGGGCGAGATGACCATCAGCATGGGCGGGGAGATAGAGGGTTCCAGGCGGCTTCGCTAGCCGGGCGCGTACGGAGGTGGACATGACGGCGCCGCTTCACGCGGCAGACCGCTGAAGATGGAAAGGGATGCGGAGCGCCGGACGACGTCCGGAGTGTGAGTAGTTTGATACCGTTTCGACGTAGTCCGACGCTCCGCGCGATCGTTATCCGCCAGCGTCCCGTCAGGTGGCCCTGTTCAGGCCTTACCGGGAGCCAGGCTTTCGCGTTTCCGCTGAAGCCCGGCGATCGAAGAAGGCGAGCCAAAAATGGCTAAGACACACCCCTTTGCCTTCGACCACGCCAGCGGCGGGCGGGTTCAGCCAGCACGCTGAAGCCCCGGACCGTCCGAGTATCCCCCTCGGACCTTCACCGCTCGATCACACCCCGCCGCCACAACGGTCGCTGGCCGTGCGCCCTTTCCTCGCGACGAGGTGGGATCATTGTCCAGCGGTTCTGAGCGCGGATCATTCGAAGGCGCGTAAAATCGACAAGCGATTGATTTCGCTCAAGTCGATCTCGCGAACGCCGAGGATAGAGGCCGGTCAACGCTCATAGATCCTCCCCCTTAGCGGGGGAGGTGTCGGCGCGTAGCGACGACGGAGGGGGAAGAAACCGGGCCAGGACAACGACCCCCTCCGGCGCTCCGCGCCACCTCCCCCGCTAGGGGGAGGATCTATGGGCGCGGTCGCTAAACCAGCGTCAGCACCAGCGGCCCGTTCCGTGTCGCCACCAGCGTGTGTTCGTACTGCACCGTCGCCTGGCGCTGGGGCGGGCGCAGGGTCCAGCCGTCGTCCAGCTCCTCGACCCAGTCGGCGCCCAGCGACAGGAAGGGCTCGATGGTGAAGACCAGGCCTTCGGGAATGGTGCGGCGGTCGCGCGGCTCATACCAGGTGGGGATCTCGCGCGGATCGTCGTGCAGCGAGCGGCCGACGCCGTGGCTGGCCAGGTTGCGGACCAGGCTGTAGCCGTTCTTGTCGGCGAAGGTCTCGATCGAGCGCCCGATCTCGTTCAGCCGCGCGCCGGGCTGCACCGCCTTGATGCCAGCCCACATCGCCCGGCGGCCGTCGCGGCACAGGCGCTCGACGCGCTTGGTGACCGGCGGCACCGCGAAGCTGGCGCCGGTGTCGCCGAAATAGCCATTCAGCTCGGCCGAGACGTCGATATTGATCAGGTCGCCGGCCTTGACCACCGTGTCGCCCGGAATGCCATGCGCGCAGTCCGGCCCCACCGAGATGCAGGTCGCGCCCGGGAAGTTGTAGGTCAGCTCCGGCGCAGAGCGCGCGCCTTCCTTCTCCAGCAAGGCGCGGCCGATATCGTCCAGTTCCCGGGTGGTCATGCCGGGCTCCAGGGCCTCGCCCATCGCCGCCAGGGTGCGGGCCACCAGGTTGCCGACGACGCGCAGCTTCTCCAGCTGGTCTTCGTTCTCGATGGTCATGGCGATCTCCTTGGCGGCACGATGTCGGCTTAGATAGGTTGGCGCAACGCCCGCGTCCCGGCTATCAGCGGGGGATGAGCAACACCCTGGGCCTGCTGGCCGCCCTTCTCTGGCCGCTTCCGATGTTCGTGGCCGTGTTCTTCGTCCTGCGTGACAGGACGCTGAAGCACCGCATCGTGTTCGCGGTGGTGTCGTTCGTCGGCGTCGGGGCATTCTGGATGGAGCAGTCGAGCGGCAGGTGGGGCTTCGTCCCGATGGCGATCAGCCTGATGCCCAGCATGCAGCCGGGCTTCTACAAGGCCACGATCCCCGCTGGCGCGTTCGCCGTGCTGGGCGTGCTGTTCCTGCGCGCCCGCAAGCGCGCGGCCGTCGCTAAAACAAAACCCTCGGATTCATGATCCGCTTGGGGTCCAGCGCCCCGCGGATCGCCCGCAGCGCCGCGACCTCGATCGGGTCCTTGTAGGTCAGGGCCTCGGCCGTCTTCATCGCCCCCAGGCCATGCTCGGCGCTGATCGAGCCCGAGAAGGTGGCGGTGATGTCGTGGACGATCTTGGCCCCGGCCTCGCGCTGGGCCTCATGCGCGTCGCCGTCGCCGCCGACCGGCTGCAGCACGTCGTAGTGGACATTGCCGTCGCCGACATGGCCGAAGGCGACGATGCGCGTACCGGGGAAGCTCTTTTCGATCGCGGCGTTGGCCTGGCCGATGAAGTCGGGGATCTTGGAGACCGGCACCGAGACGTCGTGCTTCCACACCGCGCCTTCCGGCTTCTGGCCGGCCGAGTGGCCTTCACGGATATGCCAGAAGGCCTTCATCTGGGTCTCGGTCTGGGCCACGGCCGCGTCGGCGATCAGGCCGCGCTCCAGGGCGCCGGCCAATAGCCTTTCCAGCGCCGCCTCGGCCACGCCGGGCTCGCCGCTGGCGATCTCGATCAGCACGTACCAGGGATGCGGGGTCGGCAGCGGGTCGCGCAGGCCCGGCACGTTGCGGACGGTCAGCTCGAAGCCGAGGCGCCCCATCAGCTCGAAGGCCTCGACCGCGCCGCCGGTCTCGTCTTTTGCCCGCGCTAGGAGCTGGATGGCGTCGGCCGGCGAGGCCAGGCCCACGATCGCCACGGCCCGCGAGGCCAGCAGCGCGTGCAGCTTCAGGCTGGCGGCGGTGACGACGCCCAGCGTGCCCTCGGCGCCGATCAGCAGCTGCTTGAGGTCGTAGCCGGTATTGTCCTTGCGCAGGCGTTTGAGGCCCTTCCAGATCTCGCCATTGGGCAGGACGGCCTCGATGCCCAGCACCTGCTCGCGCATCATGCCGTAGCGCAGGACGGCGGTGCCGCCGGCATTGGTCGAGATCAGGCCGCCGATCGTGCACGAGCCTTCCGAGGCCACGCCGACCGTAAAGCGGCGGCCGACCTTGGCGGCCTGCTGGTGGGCTTCGTACAGGGTGACCCCGGCCTCCAGCACCATGGCGTCGTCGATCGGGTCGACGTCGCGGATCGCCGTCAGCTTCTGGGTCGACAGCAGGATCTCGCCGTGCGGGATCTGGCCGGCGACCAGCCCGGTATTGCCGCCTTGAGGGGTGATCGCCACGCCCTCGGCCGCGCAGATGCCGACCACGGCGGCGACCTCGGCGGTCGAGCGCGGGGTGACCAGCAGCGGCGTCTCGCCTTTCCAGCGGCCGCGCCACTCGACCAGCTTGGGCGCGATCACGTCGGGATCCTGGCTCCAGCCGCCTTCGCCGAGCACGGCTTTCAGGCGGGAGACGACATCTGCGGGAACGGGCTTGGTCATGGCGCGCAGTATAGGCGTCTCGCGGGCCTAGCCCAAGGCCGGGTCGGGCAGGCCGCGGATGTCGCGCCAGTATTCCTCGCGCACATTGTCGTCGATCACGGCCGGATCGCCCGCCCCCTTGAAGAGCCGGTCGGCGCCGTCCTTGCGCGCCCGGGCGATCCAGTACGGATAGCCGGTCACGCTGTCCTGGAAGTTGGCCTTCAAGCCCGAGTGGCGCAGCGCGAAGAACGTCTGGCCGGCATAGTGCAGGGTCTCGCCGCTCTTGGACGAGACGACCCGTCCGATCCGCGCCGGCCCGTTGACGCCCTTGGACTTGTCCTCGACGTACATGATCCGGGTCTTGCTCTTCATCGGCTTATCCTACGAAGCCGGCGGCGCGGCGCAGCCGGTCATTGATCGCTTCGCCCAGGCCATCTTCCGGGATCGGCGCGACGGCGATGGCCGAGGGGCGCAGACGGTCGGCGGCGCGCAGGTACGCGAAAAGGTTGGCGGCGGCTTCGGCGAGATCGCCAGCCGGGCTGAGATTGAACACGCGCGGGCTTTCCGGCCAGTCGCCGAACGCCAGATAGGCCTCGCCGGCCTCGGGGGCCTTGGCGTTGATCCGCACCGGCGCGTCGGGGGCGTAGTGCAAAGCCAGGCGGCCCGGCGAGCGCTTGGCGTCGTCGTCGGCTTCGGCCAGCGGGCCGACGATCTGTTGCAGCTGGACGCGGGTGACGGCGCCGGGGCGCAGCAGGCGCGGATAGCCGTCCAGCACCGAGACGACGGTGGACTCCAGACCCACGGCGCACGGTCCGCCATCCAGGGCGGCGGCGGCCTTGTCGCCGGTCTCGGCCACGGCGTCGGCATAGGTGGTGGGGCTGGGCCGGCCTGAGCGGTTGGCCGAGGGTGCGACCACGGCCCCGCCGAACGCCTCCAGCACCGCATGCGAGACCGGATGGCCCGGCACGCGAATGGCGACGGTGTCGAGGCCCGCGCGCGCCAGGTCGCACACCGCGCTCGTGTCCTTGATCGGCGCGACGATGGTCAGCGGGCCCGGCCAGAACTCGCGGGCCAGGGCGTAGGCGCGGTCGTCGAGATCGGCGATCCGCGCGGCGGTCTCCAGGTCGGCGACGTGGGCGATCAGCGGGTTGAAACGCGGGCGGCCCTTGGCCTCGAAGATCGCCGCCACGGCCGCCGGGTTCGAGGCGTCGGCCCCCAGCCCGTAGACCGTCTCGGTCGGCAGCAGGACCAGCCCGCCGGCGCGCAAGGCGCTAGCGGCCGCCGCTATTTCTTCTTGGCGGTGATCGCGAAGCTGACCTTCACCTTCGCCGCGATTTCGTCCGTCGACGCCCATTCGCCCTGTCCAACTCCGAATGTCGTCCGGTCCAGGGTGGTTACACCCCGCGCGGTCGCCGTGTCGCCGTCGATCTTCAGGGTGAAGGGCAGGCTGAGCGGCTTTTTCACGCCGCGCAGGTCCAGGGTCCCTTCGGCGACGAACTTGCCCTCGCCGGTCTTGCGGAACTTGGTCGCGGTGAAGGTCGCCTTCGGATGCTCGGCGGTGTCGAAGAAGTCGCCGCTGGGCAGGCTCTGGTCGCGCTGGTCGTCGCCGGTGGCGGCCGAGGCCATGTCGATGCTCACCGTGACCTTCGAGCGGTCCAGGGCTTCCGGCGAGAACAGGATGTCGGCGCTCCAGGTCTTGAACCGGCCGTCGATGCCGCTGCCCGACCAGGTGGCGGTGAAGGTCAGGGTCGAGCTCTTCTGCACGGCCCAGGCGACCGGGTCCTTCAGAGCGGATTCGGCCGGCGCGGGTGCCTCGGCGACGGGCGCTGCAGTGTCAGCCGGCGCCGGCGCGGCGACGGGAGCGGGTTCCTCGACTGGCGCGGGCGCGGGAGCCGGGGCCTTCACGGCCGGCATGTAGAGGTAGCCGGCGGCGACGACAGCGGCCAGGCCGGCGGCGGCCAGCCACAGGCGCGGCTCCTTGATCCCCGGCTTGGCGCCGGCGGCCATGTGGCCGAACACCGCGTCGCGGTCGAGGATCTGGTGCTTGGCCACCGCGCCCAGGTGCAGGAGCAGCAGCAGGTAGGTGGTCTTGACCAACACGCCGTGACCCAGCTCGCCGGCCTGGTGCCAGGCGTGCTTGGCCCCGGCCGCCAGCTCGGGCAGGCCCGGGATGTGCGGCCACGGCACGGTCCCGTAGAGCAAGGTGGGGATCGGCACCCGGCTGGTCGAGACGATGATCCAGCCCGTCACCGGCAGGCCGATCATGATCACGTAGAAGCCCCAGTGCACGACGTGCGAGGCGATCTTCTCCCACTTCGGCTGGCCCTCGGGCGGGGCCGGCGGCTTGTTGAACAGCCGCCAGGCCAGCCGCGCCAGGCTGAGCAGCAGGATGGTGATGCCGATCGACTTGTGCAGCTGGAACAGGGCGTAGGTGGTCGGCCCCTTGGGACCGTCCCCCATCCGCCAGCCCAGGATGATCTGGAAGATGATGGCCGCGGCGATCAGCCAGTGAATGACGATCGCCACCGTCGTGTAGCGCGTACGGCTCTCGGCCATGCAGGTCTCCCAGATCCCTGGACTCTTACTTGGCGCGTGACGGGCGCCGAAACCGGCATCCACTTTCGGCTGTCACGCTTGGGTAACGCTTACTTCTTTTCGAACTCGACTTCGATGTTCAGCGTGACGTCGTCGCCGATCAGCGGGGCGTACTTGCCGACGCCGAATTCCGAACGCTTGATCGTCGTCGAGGCCGAGAAACCCGTGCGGGTCTGCAGCGGGATCATGCCCGAACCGACGCCGTTGAAAATGACGTCCAGGGTCACGGGCTTGGTCACGCCGTGGAAGGTCAGGTCGCCGGTCACCGAGCCGTGCTGGCCGTCACCGACATTGATGGCGGTCGAGACGAAGGTGATGGTCGGATACTTGGCCGCTTCCAGCCAGCCGTCGCCGGTCAGCTCCTTGTTGAACTTCAGGCCGAAGGCGTCGGCGCCCGTGGCGGTGTCCAGCGAAGCCGGGTCGATCGTCACGTTGATCTTCGAGGCTTCCGGCGCCTTGGGATCATAGTGGAAGTCGGCGTCCAGCTTGGTGAAGCGCAGGGTGTAGTTCGAGAAGCCCATGTGCTTGAGCTTGGCGGTCAGCACGGCGTGGGTCTTGTCCAGCACGTAGTGGCCGGCCGGCAGATCGGCCGGCTTGGTCGAGGAGACGCCCGGCGCGGCCAGCGCGGCGGGGGCCGTGAAGAGGGCAACGGCGAGCGCCGCATAGGCGTAGGGACGGATCATCGGGGAGGAAGCTCCAGTTAAAACTAAAACAGCAGCAGTTACTGTTTCCCCGAATTAGGAACTCCACCGTGGGATGGAAGGGCCCGGCGCCCGCCACGCGATCACGAGACCGTGATCTTGCACAGAAAGCCGCGAGCGGCTTGGCGACGTAACGTCACCCTCCCTAAACAGGCCGCGACCGTCTGGAGTTTTTCGGCATGACCTACCGCGCGCCCGTTCGTGACCTTGCCTTCTCGCTGCGACATGCGGCGGATTTCGGGCGGCTGGCCGACGCCTTTCCCGAAGCCGACGCCGATACGGTGGCGGCGGTGCTGGAAGCGGCCGGCGCCTTCGCCGCCGACGTGCTGGCCCCGCTGAACCGCCAGGGCGACCTGGTGGGCGCGAAACTCGAGAACGGCGTGGTCCGCTGCGCCCCCGGCTTCGCCGACGCCTACAAACAATTCGCCGAAGGCGGCTGGGCCAGCCTGGCCGCGCCGGTCGAGCACGGCGGCCAGGGCCTGCCCAAGACGCTGGAAGTGGCCGTGCTGGAAATGGTCCAGGCCGCCAACATGGCCTTCGGCCTGTGCCCCATGCTGAGCCTGGGCGCGATCGAGGCGCTGGAGCACCACGGCTCCGACAGCCAAAAGCATCTCTACCTGCCGCGCCTGGTCTCGGGTGAGTGGACCGGCACGATGAACCTGACCGAGCCCCAGGCCGGCTCGGACCTGGCGGCCCTGACCACGGTGGCGACTCCAGATGGCGACGGCGGCTGGAAGATCACCGGCCAGAAGATCTTCATCACCTGGGGCGACCACGACGCCGCCGACAACATCATCCACCTGGTCTTGGCCCGCACGCCCGACGCGCCTCCAGGCGTGAAGGGCATCTCGTTGTTCCTGGCCCCCAAGGTGCTGGTGGGCGAAGACGGCGCGCTGGGCGAGGCCAACGGCGTGCGCGTCGGCGGGCTGGAGCACAAGCTGGGCATCCACGGCTCGCCCACCTGCGTGATGCTGTTCGAGGGCGCCAAGGCCGAACTGGTCGGCGGCCTGGGCCAAGGCCTGCCCAACATGTTCACGATGATGAACGCCGCGCGCCTGCAGGTCGGGACGCAGGGCACGGCCATCGCCGAGCGCGCCTATCAGCAGGCGCTGGCGTTCTCGCAGGAGCGCGTCCAAGGTCGCTCAGCCTGGACCGGCGCCTATCCCTCGCGCCTGTTCGACCACCCCGACATCCGCCGCACGCTCGTCCTGATGAAGGCCCACATCGAAGCCGCGCGCGGCATCTGCCTGTCGACCGCCGTCGCCGCCGACCTCTCGCGCGCCGCCTCGGATGAAGCCACCCGCACGGCCGCCAAGCTGCGCGAGGAACTGCTGACCCCGATCGCCAAGGCCTGGTCGACCGATGTCGGCGTCCAGGTCGCCTCGCTGGGCGTGCAGATCCACGGCGGCATGGGCTTCATCGAAGAGACCGGCGCGGCCCAGCACTATCGCGACGCCCGCATCGCCCCGATCTACGAGGGCACCAACGGCATCCAGGCCATCGACCTGGTCGGCCGCAAGCTGATGCTGGGCGAAGGCCAGGCCATGGCCGACCTGATGGACGACATCCGCGACACCATCGAACTGCTGAATGCCGGCCCGCTGAAGGCCGTCGGCCTGCGCCTGGAAGCGGCCCTGAACGCGGCGGCTTCGGCCACCGCCTGGCTGATCGAGCGCCGCGCCAATTCGATGCCGGACGCGCTGTCCGGCGCGACGGCCTATCAGAAACTGCTGGGTGATGTCGTGGGCGGCTGGATGCTGGCCAAGGGCGCCCTGGCGGCTGATGGCGAGGCGGACGCGGCGTGGGCGGAGAGCAAGCGGGCGCTGGCGCGGGTGTTCGCCGAGGCGGTGCTGGCCCAGGTACCGGGCGCGGCGGCCGGGGTGATGATCGGCGCCGAGGACTTCGCGGCGATGACGCCGGAGGTTCTGGGGGCCTAAACGCCACGAAGCCGCCCTCGCCCTTCGACAAGCTCAGGGTGAGGACGACTTCGAATGTCAGCGCAGTAGGAACCTCATCCTGAGCTTGTCGAAGGACGAGGTTCCGCTTGGCTCAGCCTACGCCTTGAAGAACGCCAGCAGGTCGGCGTTGATCACCTCGGGATGCGTCGACGCCATGCCGTGCGGCAGGCCCGGATAGGTCTTCAGCGTGCCTTTCTTGACCAGCTTGATGGCCAGGTGAGCGCTGTCGGCGATCGGGACGATCTGGTCGTCTTCGCCGTGCATGATGAAGACCGGGACATCGACCTTCTTCAGGTCGTCGGTGAAGTCGGTCTCCGAGAACGCCTTGATGCAGTCGTAGTGGGCCTTGGCGCCGCCGGTCATGCCCTGGCGCCACCAGTTGTCGATCAGGCCCTGGCTGACCTTGGCGCCCGGACGGTTGAAGCCGAAGAACGGACCTTCGGGGATGTCGCGGAAGAACTGGGCGCGGTTGGCGACCAGGGCCGAGCGGAAGCCGTCGAACACCTCGATCGGCAGGCCGCCCGGGTTCTTGGCCGACTTCAGCATCACCGGCGGCACCGCGCCGATCAGCACCACCTTGCCCACCCGGCCCGGCTTGGCGCGGGCGGCGTAGTGGATGGCCTCGCCGCCGCCGGTCGAGTGGCCGACGTGGAAGGCGTTCTTCAGATCCAGGTGGTCGGCCAGGGCGATGACGTCGGCGGCATAGGTGTCCATCTCGTTGCCGCTGTCGGTCTGGGTCGAGCGGCCGTGGCCACGACGGTCATGGGCGATGACCCGATAGCCCTTCAGCAGGAAGAACATCATCTGGGCGTCCCAGTCGTCGGCGCTGAGCGGCCAGCCGTGGTGGAACACGATCGGCTGGGCGTCCTTGGGACCCCAGTCCTTGTAGAAGATCTGGACGCCGTCTTTCGCGGTGACGAAGCCGCTCTCGGCGCGGTTCGCGGCGTGCGGAGTGCTGGCAGCCTTCGGGGTCGCAGCCTGGGCGCTCTGGCCCAGCGAGGCGGCCGCCACGGCGGCGAGACCGAAGCCGGCAGTCATCACGCCGCGACGGGAAGCTTGGTTCGACTGGCTCATGGATCAACCCTCATCTCTTGTCTGCGATAATTGTTATCGCGATAACGAAAAGCGTCATAGGCCGACCGCGACAGCGTGTCCACCATTTTCTTTATCGCGATATCCTTTTTCGTGGTAAGAAGGATCCATGACGACGAAGACCCCACCCCCGCGCCCGCTGGATCAGCAGATCTGCTTCACGCTGTATGCGACCAGCATGGCCATCACCCGCGCCTACAAGCCCCTGCTGGACGCGCTGGGCCTGACCTATCCGCAGTACCTGGTGCTGAACGTGCTGGGCGAGGCCCCTGAAAGCAAAGACGGGGGCGTCACCATCGGCGGCATCGCCGAACGGCTGGACCTGGAGTCCAGCACCGTGACCCCCCTGGTCAAACGCCTGGAAGCCGCCGGCCTAGTCGCGCGGCGGCGCGGGCTCGAGGACGAGCGGCGGGTCGAGGTGACGATGACGGAGGCTGGACGGGCTCTGCTGGGCCAGTCGGGATGCCTGAACGACACGCTGCTGGAGCGGTCCGGCATGGAAGGCGAGGACCTGGGGGCGCTCAACAAGCGGATCCAGGCGCTGCACGAAGCGATCGTGCAGGGGTAAAGGCGCGGCGGCAGCCGCCGCGCCCTTGGATCTTACAGCTGTTCCAGCAGGTACTCGGCCGACGAGACCTTGAACTGGCCGGCTTCCTCGATGTTCAGCTGGGTGACGACGCCGTCCTTGGCGATCAGCGAATAACGCTGCGAGCGACCGCCCATGCCGAACTTCGAACCGTCGAAGTCCAGGCCGATGGTGCGGGTGAAATCGCCGTTGCCGTCGGCCAGCAGCAGGACTTCGCCGTCGATGCCCTGATCCTTGCCCCAGGCCTTCATCACGAAGACGTCGTTGACCGAGACGCAGGCGATGGTGTCGACGCCCTTGGCCTTCAGTTCGGCGGCCTTCTCCTTGAAGCCCGGCAGGTGCTTGGCCGAGCAGGTCGGGGTGAAGGCGCCGGGGACAGCGAACAGGGCGACGGTCTTGCCCTTGAAGATGTCGTCGGTGGTCAGCGGGGCCGGCCCTTCGGCCGTGCTGGTCATGAAAGTCGCCGCGGGCAGCGTGTCGCCAACCTGGATCGCCATGGGCCGTGTTTCCTCGTGTGTGCGATTGAATTGCGCTTGATCGCATATCCCTCGCCGAGGGCGCCGCCAAGCACGCATTCATAACGTCTGCGACTTGAAACCGTCACACCGAAAGCCAATGCTCTCTTCATGGCCAGCTTCATCGACGAAGAAGACGACGACGCCGACTTCCTGACCGGACGCTTGCTCGTGGCGATGCCTGGGATCGAGGATCCGCGCTTCGAGCGCACGGTGCTCTATCTGTGCGCCCATGACGAAGAACAGGCCATGGGCCTGGCCGTGAACCGGCCTGTCGATGGCCTGACCGTCTACGAACTCTTGGACCGGCTGGGCGTGAAGTCCGACATCCAGGCGCCGGGCGACCTGGTTTTGCTAGGCGGGCCGATCGAGCGCGAGCGGGGCTTTGTCCTGCACACCGACGACTTCAACTCGCCGGAGTCGACCGTGCCGGTGGCCGACGGCCTGGGCCTGACCGCCACCCGCGACGTGCTGGACGCCATGGCCAGCCGCATGCGCCGGCCGCGCAAGGCGATCCTGGCCCTGGGTTACGCCGGCTGGGGTCCGGGCCAACTGGAGCAGGAGCTGCGCGACAACATCTGGCTGATCTGCGACGCCGACGAGGGCATCCTGTTCGACGAGGACCACGAGCACAAATGGACCCGCGCCCTGGCCAAGCTGGGGATCACGGCGGATCATCTTTCGGCGACAGCGGGCCGGGCTTAGAGACCCTCTCCCCGAGGGAGAGGTGTCGGCGCAGCCGACGGAGAGGGAAGAGGCCGGCCCAGCAGCACTTCCCCCTCCGGCCTTCGGCCGCCTCCCCCGCTGGGGGGAGGGTCTGGAATTAGCCCCGCGCCTTCACCGGCGCGGCGCCGTCCACATAGGCCTCGTTCAGATAGACCTCGGCTTCCTGCGGCGATAGGGCCGGCGCGTAGCCGAAGCCCTGGCCGTAGTCGCAGCCCAGCGACTGCAGGGCGCGGGCCATCTCGGCGTTCTCGACGCCTTCGGCGACGACTTCCAGGTCCAGGTCCTGGCCCAGCTTGACGACCGAGCGGACGATCTTGGCCGAGCCGGCGTT
The DNA here is from genome assembly GCF_059415805.1 of Caulobacter sp. GW821-FHT10A06. NCBI lineage: Bacteria > Pseudomonadati > Pseudomonadota > Alphaproteobacteria > Caulobacterales > Caulobacteraceae > Caulobacter > Caulobacter sp. GW821-FHT10A06. Next base: position 145,006 of record NZ_JBWKNY010000003.1, on the reverse strand, counting down.
GCCGCCCATGGTCCGGACGAAGTAGCGGTCGATCTTCAGCGTGTCGAACGGCAGGCGCGTCAGATACGACAGCGACGAGAAGCCGGTGCCGAAGTCGTCCAGCGCCAGGCCGGCGCCCGCGTCGCGCAGGGTCTTCAGGATCACGGCGGCCCGCTCGGGATCGCGCATGATGTCGCTTTCGGTGACTTCCAGCTTCAGGGCGCCGCGCGGCAGGCGGTTGACGCGCAGGGTCTCGGCCACGTCGGCCACCAGGCCCGGACGATCGATCTCGCCGGTCGACAGATTCACGCTGACGGTCAGGGCGCCCATCGCCGGGTGCGCGTCGCGCCAGGCGGCCAATTGCTTGGCGGCGGTGTGCATCATGTGCGCGCCCAGCTCGCTCATCAGCCCCATCTCTTCGATCAGGGGGAGGAACTCGTCGGGCGGCAGCATGCCCCGGCGCGGGTGGATCCAGCGGGCCAGGGCCTCGAAGCCCGAGAGCGCGCCGGTCGACAGGCGCACCACGGGCTGGAAGTAGGGCATGATCTCGCCACGGGCGATGGCGCCGCGCAGGTCGGCCTCCAGGGCCAGGCGCGAGAGGCCGTCGGTCTCCATCGAGCGGCCGTAGGCCGCGGCCCCGCCACGGCCAGCGGAGGCGGCGGCCTCGACGGCCAGTTCGGCGCGACGGATCAGTTCACAGGCGTCCGGCGCGTCCAGGCCGCCCTCGGCCGAGACCGCGCCGATCGACAGCGTCGGGTGGATGTCGAAGCCGGCCACGCGCAGCGGCTGCTCCAGGGCCGAGCGCAGCATGTCCGCCGGCTCGTAGCCCTGCGGTTCACACAGCACGGCGAATTCGTCCTCGCCGATGCGGCCCAGCAGGGCGTCGGACGGGAAGGCGGCGGCCAGACGCGAGCCCAGGGCGGCCAGCACCAGGTCGGCGCGCTCGTGGCCCAGGGCCTCGTTCAGGCGGCGCAGGCGGTCCAGGTCGGCGACGACCAGCTCGTGCATGCCGTCCTGGCCCAGGCGCTCGCGGGCGCGGGCGACGAAGCTGCGGCGGTCGAGCAGGCCGGTGAGCTCGTCGCGCTCGGAGGCGGTGAATTTCGTTTCGGGGGCGACGACGCCGGCGGCGCGAACGCCCTCTTCCAGCCATACGCCCCGCCAGAGGCAGGTCTCGCCGCCGCGCACGCGGAAGCGGGCGACCACTTCACAGCCGGGCTCACGAACCTTGAGAACTTCTTCGGCCTGGGCGCGGTCCTGCGGCAAAGCCAGAGCGCGGAAGGCGGCCGACGAACATTCCGGAGCCAGCGGCCCCAGGCCCAGAGCACGAGCCGCGCCGTTCAGGCGCAGGCGGTCGGCTTCGGGCTCCCAGATCCACAGCGCGACATCGGCCCCGCCCAACGCTTCCAGCGTGGCGGTGGTGTCCCAGATGCGTCGCTCACCGGTACGAAAAGACATGCCCGTCCCAAACTCTCGGCCGGGGCCACCCGCTACTCGGGCGCGACCATGCCGAACAGACGATGATCTCGCCAACCGCCGTTAATTTTCAAATAAGCGGGCGCATATCCCTCTTCGGAAAAGCCACATTTCAGCAAAAGCGCGGCCGAAGCGTGGTTTTCCGGCATGCATGCGGCCTCAAGTCTATGGAGACCCAGACCGGTGAAAGCAAAGCGGATCAAGGTCTGCACGGCGTCGCGCATGTGACCTTGGCGGGTAAAGGGCTGGCCGATCCAGTAGCCGACCGATCCGGTCTGGGCGACACCACGCCGCACGTGGAAAAGCCGCAGGGCGCCGACCAGGGCGTGGTCTTCGCGGCGGAAAATGAAGAACGGATAGGCCTCGCCCAACTCCAGCTCGCGGGCATAGGCCGACAGGCGGGCGCGGAAGGCGGCGGGGGTCAGGTCGTGCTCGGGCCAGGTCGGCTCCCAGGGCTCCAGGAACGGCCGGGACTTGGCGCGCAGGGCCGCCCAAGCCCGATGGTCGCCCGGACGCGGCGGCCGCAGATAGACGGCGTTGCCCTCCAGCTGCAGACGGGGGCGGGTCTTCAGGAACGGCAGCAAGGCATTCACGGCCGCACCCTCGATCCCTAGGCCAGAGCCTTGGAGAACGCCTCACCGGCCTTCAAGGCCGACTTGGCGCCCAGCACGGCGGTGGCGGCCTGGCCGGAGAGCAGGCGCTGGCCCAGGCGGGCGACGTCGGCGGGGGTGACCGCATCGACCTCGGCGGCCAGTTCCGACGGCGGATACAGGCGGTCGAACAGCAGGACCTGCCCGGCCCCCTGCTCGGCGCGGGCCAGGGGCTGCTCGCGGGCCATGAACATGTGGGCCTTCAGCTGGGCCTTGGCGCGGGCCAGCTCGGCGTCATCGATCTTGGCGGCCAGCTTGACCAGCTCCTCGGCGCAGACCTTGGCGGTCTCGACCGCGTCGCCGGCCGCGCAGCCGGCATAGATGCCCAGCGCGCCATGGTCGGCATAGGTGTCGGCATAGGCGTCGATATTGTAGGCCAGACCGCGCTTCTCGCGCGCCTCCTGGAACAGCCGCGAGGACATGCCGCCGCCCAGCGTCTCGGCGAAGATGCGCAGGGCGAAATAGTCGTCGTCGCGCGAACCGCAGGCCGGCAGCATGAACACCAGGTGCGCCTGCTCCAGCTTGCGGGTTTCGGCCTGCAGACCGCCGATGAAGGTCGCCGGCTGCGGGACGGTCGCACCAGCCGTCGCCGGCAGGTCGCCGAAGGCACGCTCGGCGGCGGCCATCAGCTCGGCCTCATTGACTGCGCCCGTGGCGCTGACCACCAGGCGGTCGGCGGCGTAGAGCTGGGCGCGCCAGTCGGACAGGGCCTCGATGCTGGCCGCGTCGACGGTCTCGTCGCTGCCCAGGATCGGACGGCCCACCGGGTGGTCGCCCCAGCTGGCGCGCTGGATCAGGTCGAAGACATAGTCGTCGGGCGCGTCCGCGGCCTCGGCGATCTCCTGCTTCACCACCTGCTTTTCGCGGGTCAGGTCGGCCGGGTCGAAGGTCGGGCGACGCAGCAGGTCGGCGATGACGTCCATGCCCAGGTTCAGGCCGCCCTTGAGGGCGCGGACCTGGAAGCTGGTGCGTTCATAACCCGTGGCGGCGTTGATCGAGCCGCCCTGGTTCTCGATGACCTCGACGATGTCGCGGGCCGAACGGCCGCCCGCGCCCTTGAACACCATGTGCTCGAGCAGGTGCGACCAGCCCGACCGCGCCGGATCCTCGTAGGCCGCTCCGCGTCCCGCCACGACCGTCAGGGCCAAGGTTTCAAGGCCCGGCATCGGGTCACAGACGACGCGGACGCCGTTGGGGAGGGTGCGGAGAGTGGTCGTCATGTGGCGGGGTATCTAGGCGCTCGCGCGCCTAAACACCAGTGGCGCCTCAAGTATTGGCCGCGAAGGTCCGCACGAACGCCTTGATCGACGAGCCGTCGGCGGGCAGGCGCTCGAACTTCTCCGGCTTCTTGGAGAGGTCCGGCGTCGCGCGTGGGGTCGACGGCAGCAGGCCCGTGGCGGCCTGGACGGCTTCGGGGAACTTGGCCGGGTGGGCGGTCGACAGCACCACGACCGGGACGTGGGCGGGGACGTCCAGCCCTTGCGCGGCGGCCAGGCCGACGGCGGTGTGCGGATCGATGACCTCGCCGGTCTCGTTCAGGGTCGAGAGCATGGTCTTGGCGGTGTCGGCCTCGCTGACCGAGGCGCCGCGGAACAGCTCGCGCATCCAGGCGTGGGCGCCCGGCGGGATGTCCAGCAGGCCCGTGTCGGCGAAGGCGCGGAAGGCGCGGCCCGTTTCAGTGCCGTCGCGGCGCACGGCCTCGAAGTACAGGCGCTCGAAGTTGCTGGCGACCTGGATGTCCATGGCCGGGCTCTGGGTCGCGGCCACGGCGCCGCGCGAATAACGGCCCGTCTCCATGGCGCGGGCCAGGATGTCGTTGGAGTTGGTGGCGGCGGTCACCGAGTGGATCGGCAGGCCCAGCTTCTTGGCCACGAAGGCGGCATAGGCGTCGCCGAAGTTGCCGGTGGGGACCACGAAGGCCACTTCCCGCTCGGGCGCGCCCAAGGCGACGGCCGAGGTGAAGTAATAGACGCTCTGGGCCGCGATCCGCGCCCAGTTGATCGAGTTGACGCCCGACAGGTCCACCGCGTGGCGGAACTGGTCGTCCTGGAAGGCCTGCTTGACGATCGCCTGGCAGTCGTCGAACGAGCCCAGCACTGAGATGCAGGCCACGTTGCCGTCGACGGCCGTGGTCATGAACCGGCGCTGCACCTCGCTGATGCGGCCTTCCGGGAAGAGGGCGACGATGCGGGCGTTCTTGCGGCCCCGGAACGCCTCGACAGCCGCGCCGCCGGTGTCGCCCGAGGTGGCGCAGATGATGGTCATCTTCCGCGACTGGCGCTCCAGCACGTAGTCGTACAGGCGACCCAGCAGCTGCATGGCGACGTCCTTGAACGCCAGGGTCGGGCCGTGGAACAGCTCCAGCAGGTAGCGGTTGGCCGCCAGCTGCTTGACCGGGACGACGGCCGTGTGGGCGAAGCTGGCATAGGCCTCCTCGCACATGTGGGCGAGGTCGTCCTTGGGGATGTCGTCGCCCACGAACTTGCCGACCACGGCGGCGGCCACCTGGGCGTAGGGCTTGCCCGCGAAGCCGGCGATCTCGGCCTTCGTGAAGCTGGGCCACTCGGAGGGCACGTACAGGCCGCCGTCGGGGGCCAGGCCGGCCAGCACCGCATCCAGGAAGCCGATGGACGCGGACTGGCCGCGGGTCGACACGTAGCGCATCAGGGTCTCAATCTCCGCCAGAGCATGGCGGCATAGATAAACAGCAGGGTTACGGCAAGACCGAACCACGTCAGAGCGTATTCCAGGTGCCGATTGGAAATTTCTGCCGGCAACGGCGCGGGGGTGATTTCCGCCGGCGCCGGGGTCTCGCGCTCGGCCATCAGCACCAGCGGCGCGGGCTTGCGGCCAGGGTAGCGGGCGAACACCTGGGCGCGGTCGCCCCCCATCTGCTTGATCGGCGTCAGCACGCCGATGACCTGGCGCGGGCCGGCGAAGGCCTTGGCCGGCGCCTGGACCTGGCCGGTCAGGCCGGGCACGACGCCACGATCGACCAGGATCAGGTCATAGCCGCCCGCCTGGATCCCGCAGGCCGCCTGGGCCCGCCAGACCATGTCGCCGTCGCGCACGCCATAAGCCAGGGGCAGAGCCTCGCCCGGCACGTCGGCGCAGTCGACGCTGACCCTCTCCCAGGCCAGGTCCTCGGGCTTGGCGGTCGCCGTCAGCACGCTGGCCAACGGCACGGCGGGCGCGGTCTTCAGCTTCTCGACCCGGGCCAGCAGGTCTTCCTTCCAGTGCAGGCGCTGCATCTGCCAGCCGCCCAGGCCGCACAGGATGGCGAACGAGACGCCCGTGGCGATCGTCAGGCCGATCGGGAAGCCGGGTTTCTTCGGGGTAGGCTCAGACATCGGCGCGCCCCGCTTCCGAAGCCTTCTGAGCGATCTGAGCAGCGACCATCAGCCCCTTGGCGGGTCGCATCAGGCCCAGGGTGATGACCAGCACCGCCGGCAGCCAGACGATCAGCAGCAGCCACACCGGCCAGTTCCAGGCGAACATCGAAAACAGCGCCCCGAACGCGCAGACCGTGCCGGCGATCAGGATCACGAAGGTCGCCGCGCCGTCGCCGGTCTCGAACTTGCCCAGCTCGAAACCGCAGGCCTCGCAGGTCGGGGCCACCTTCAGGAAGCCCTCGAACAGATAGCCCTCGCCGCAGTGGGGGCACAGGCCGCGCGCGCCGGCGGCGTAGGGGTTGGTCTTGGTCATCGACAAGCAGGGCCTTGAAACGAAAAAGGCCCGGAACGCTGGTCTGCGTTCCGGGCCCCTCTGGATCTTTGGATCTAGTGGGCCGAGGCCCCGAAGATCACGTAGATGAACGCGAACAGGAACAGCCAGACCACGTCCACGAAGTGCCAGTACCAGGCCGCCGCTTCGAAGCCGAAGTGCTGCTTGGGCGTGAAGGCGCCGTTCAGCAGGCGGATCAGGCACACGATCAGGAACAGGGTGCCGACGAACACGTGGAAACCGTGGAAGCCGGTGGCCAGGAAGAAGGTCGAACCGTACAGGCCCGAGTTCGCCGCGGCTTCCGAGTAGAACAGCTGCTCGTGGTTGATGTGGGCGTATTCATAGACCTGGATGCAGGTGAACAGCGCGCCCAGCAGGATGGTCAGGATCAGGCCCCACTTGGCGCCCTTGCGGTCGCCGACCTGCAGAGCGTGGTGCGCCCAGGTGACGGTGGTGCCCGAGAGCAGCAGGGTCAGGGTGTTGACCAGCGGCAGGTGCCAGGGCGAGACGGTCTCGACGCCGGCGGGCGGCCAGGTGGCCCAGGCGGTGCGGACTTCTTCGATGCCCGACAGGGTGCGGTGGTGATGGAACAGCGCCATCTCGAAGAACATCCAGAACCACGCCACGAAGAACATCACTTCCGAAGCGATGAACAGGATCATGCCGTAGCGAAGGCCGATCGAGACGACCGGGGTGTGGTCGCCGGCCTTGGCTTCCTTGGCCACGTCCGACCACCAGCCGAACATGGTGTAGAGCACGCCCGCGAAGCCGGCCGCGAAGATGGCCCAGTTGCCCTTCTCGATGCCGAACACGCCGCCCTTGATCCAGCCGATAAGGCCAATCGCCATGACGGTCGCGGCCATCGAGCCGACGAACGGCCACGGGCTGGGCGGAAGGATGTGGTAGTCGTGTTTGACGGCGCCGGCCATGTTGCTGCTAACCCTTATATCCCTCTGATCACGTCGCCGGTTCCCCCCGCGACATGGTCGTTGTGAACGCTATAGCCCTCTCGACGGTGCGCCGCCAAGGGGTTCCACGATACGAGGCGTCGCCGTGGCGGCGACTTTTTTGTTCTTATCGTCCTCGACGGCCGGGAAGAACGTGTAGCTGAGCGTGATCTCGTTCTTGCCCTTGGTCTCGGGATCGTCCGCGAATTGGGGATCCACGAAATAGACGACCGGAAATTCCACCGTCTGGTGGGGCTGGATCGTCTGGCTGGAGAAGCAGAAGCACTCCAGCTTCTGGAAGTACGGACCCGCCGATTCCGGCACCACATTGTACAGCGCCCGGCCGGTCTGCGGCTTGTCGGTGGGGTTGGTGACCTTGAAGAAGGCCAGGCCCGTGTCGCCGATGCGGATGTCCTGGCTGGCCTGCAGGGTCTGGAACTGCCAGGGCAGCTCGCGAATGTTGGCGTCGAAGCGGATCGTGACCTTGCGGTCCAGGATCTTGGTCGGGGCGGCCTGCGCCTTGCGCACCGTACCGTCGAAGCCGGTGGCCTGGCAGAACAGCTTGTAAAGCGGCACGGCGGCATAGGCCGCGCCAATCATGCCGAAGAACGCCGCCGCGCAGATCAGGGCCACCTTGCCGTTGCGGCGGGCGGCCAGCTCCTGCGGGGTCAGTTCCGAATCGGGCTTCTTAGTGCGGGTGCGCGACATTGCCGCCGAGCCTCACGAGGGTGACCACGAACACCAGCAGGACGAAAGCCACCAGGCCCAGGGCGAGCGCGATGTTGCGCCCGTTCCGCGCCTTCTTGGCGGCTTCGTTGTTGTCGACCGGTTGATTCACTTGAGCAGCTCCAGGGCGTGCACGTTGGCCACGGCCTCGCCCAGCAGGGCGGCGAACAGGGCGAAGAGATACAGGATCGAGAAGGCGAACAGGTTGCGGGCGGCTTTCGAGCCGGCGGCCTTCTCGTCTTCGGTGACTTCATACAAAGCCCGGTCGGCCACGCGCGGATCGGCCGCGTCGCCGGCCTTGCTGGCGAACACCCGCCAGGCCAGGATCAGGAACACCGCGCCGCCCAGAGCCGCGACCGCCAGATAGATCGGGCCGCCCAGGCCGGTCAGCACCGGCGACAGGCAGATCGGGATCAGCAGCAGGCTGTAGAGCAGGATCTGCTTGCGGGTCTCCTTGGCGCCCTTGACCACCGGCAGCATCGGCACGCCGGCCTTGGCGTAGTCGGTGGTGACGTACAGCGACAGAGCCCAGAAGTGCGGCGGGGTCCAGAAGAAGATGATGGCGACCATCAGCCAGGCGTTCAGCGGCGCGTGGCCCGTGGCCGCGGCCCAGCCGATGGCGGGCGGCAAGGCGCCGGCCAGGCCGCCGATGACGATGTTCTGCGCCGTCCAGCGCTTGAGCCACATCGTGTAGACGACGGCGTAGAAGACGATGGTGAAGGCCAAGAGGGCGGCCGCGAACCAGTTGATCGCAAACCCCAGGAACATCACCGACAGGATCGACAGGACGACGCCCAGCGAGGCGGCTTCCTCGCCCTTGACCTTGCCGGCGGGCACCGGGCGGCCGCGCGTGCGGCGCATCTGCTGGTCGATGTCGGCGTCGTACCACATGTTCAGCGCGCCCGAGGCCCCGGCCCCGACGGCGATGCACAGCACCGCGATGGCGCCCAGCACGGGATGGATCGGCGCGCGGGCGGCCAGCAGGCCCGTCAGGCCCGTGAACACCACCAGCGACATGACGCGCGGCTTCATCAGCTGGAAGTAGTCCTTCCAGCTGGCGGTCTGCGTGGTGTCGGGCGCAGCGGTCTCCGAGGTCATGGCGAGGGTCTTCGACATCGAGGGGAATATATCGGTCTGAATGGGCGAAGGGCGCGGCCTGGACCCTTAAGGATCCCCGCCGCGCCCCCGCTTTAGGTCCGGATTGAGCCGGAAGTCAGCCTAGTGGTGGCTGTCTTCCTTGATCACCGGCGGTTCGCTGAACTGGTGGAACGGCGGCGGCGACGACAGCGTCCATTCCAGCGTCGTGGCGCCTTCGCCCCACGGGTTGGCGACGGCCGGGCGACGACGGATCGCGGCTTCCAGCAGCAGGATCAGGAACACACCCACGCCAGCGGCGGTGATCATGTAGCCGACCGACGACACGTAGTTCCACTTCGCGAAGGCTTCCGGATAGTCGACGTAGCGACGCGGCATGCCTTGCAGGCCCAGGAAGTGCTGCGGGAAGAACACCAGGTTCACGCCGACGAACATGATCCAGAACTGCAGGCAGCCCAGGAACTCGTTGTACTTCACGCCCCACATCTTCTCGAACCAGTAGAAGAAGCCGGCGAAGATGGCGAACACGGCGCCCAGCGACAGCACGTAGTGGAAGTGGGCGACGACGTAGTAGGTGTCGTGCAGGCTGTAGTCGATGCCGGCGTTCGACAGGACGACGCCCGTCACGCCACCGACGGTGAACAGGAAGATGAAGCCGATCGCCCACAGCATGGGCGTCTTGAACTCCAGCGAGCCGCCCCACATCGTGGCGATCCAGCTGAAGATCTTCACGCCCGTCGGGACGGCGATGATCATCGTGGCGGCCACGAAGTAGGCGCGCAGGTTGATGCTCATGCCGACGGTGTACATGTGGTGCGCCCACACGACGAAGCCGACGAAGCCGATGGCGACCATCGCGTAGGCCATCGCCAGGTAGCCGAAGACCGGCTTCTTGGAGAAGGTCGAGACGATGTGGCTGATGATGCCGAACCCGGGCAGGATCAGGATGTACACTTCCGGGTGACCGAAGAACCAGAACAGGTGCTGGAACATGACGGGGTCGCCGCCGGCGGCCGGGTCGAAGAAGTGGGTGCCGAAGTTACGGTCGGTCAGCAGCATGGTGATGGCGCCGGCCAGGACGGGCAGCGACAGCAGCAGCAGGAAGGCGGTGATCAGCACCGACCAGGCGAACAGCGGCATGCGGTGCAGGGTCATGCCCGGCGCGCGCATGTTGAAGATCGTGGTGATGAAGTTGATCGCGCCCAGGATCGAGCTAGCGCCGGCCAGGTGGAGCGACAGGATCGCCAGGTCCATGGCCGGACCCTTGTGACCGATGGTCGACAGGGGCGGATAGATCGTCCAGCCGCCACCGAAGCCGTGGCCCGGGCCGCCGTCGACGAACATCGAGCTGACCAGCAGGATCCAGGCGGCGACCAGCAGCCAGAACGAGATGTTGTTCATGCGCGGGAAGGCCATGTCCGGCGCGCCGATCATGATCGGCACGAACCAGTTGCCATAGCCGCCGATCATGGCGGGCATGACCATGAAGAAGATCATGATCAGGGCGTGGGCGGTGACCACGGCGTTGAAGCCGTGCTTGCCCTTGAAGACGCCGAGCTGGGCCAGCAGGCCGTTGTCGGTGAACACCTGGATGCCCGGGTGCATCAGCTCCCAGCGGATCAGACCCGACAGGAGGCCGCCGACCAGGCCCGCCATGATGGCGAACAGGATGTACAGCGTGCCGATGTCCTTGTGGTTCGTCGAGAAGAACCAGCGGGCGATGAAGGGCGGCTTGTGGTCGGCGTCGTCGTGACCGCCGTGGCCGTGAGTGTCTGCGGCGTGAGCCATCGGACTTCTATCCTACGTAGTCTTAGGCCGCCGGCGCGGCGGGAGCCGCGGCCGGAGCGGAAGCGGGGGCGGCGGCCGGAGCCGAGGCGGGGGTCGCGGCGGCGGCGGCAGGCGCAGCGCCTTCGGCCGGAGCGGCCGGCGCGGCGGCCGGAGCCGGCGGAGCGACCTTTTCCTTAACCCACGCGTCGAACTGGGCCTGGGTCACGACCTGGATCTCGATCGGCATGTTCGAGTGATCGACGCCGCACAGTTCCGAGCACTGGCCGTAATAGACGCCGACCTTTTCGGCCTTGAACCAGGTTTCGTTCAGGCGGCCGGGGATGGCGTCGATCTTCAGGCCGAAGGCCGGAAGCGCGAAGGCGTGGATCACGTCGGCGCCGGTGACCTGCACGCGGACCACCTGGTTGACCGGGACGACCATCGCCTTGTCGGCGGCCAGCAGGTACGGGACCTTCTTGGCGTCGGCCTGTTCCTTGGTCAGGGGCAGCGACACGATCTCGCTGATCTTCTGGTCCGGATACTCGTAGCCCCAGTACCACTGATAGCCCGTGGCCTTCACGGTCATGTAGGGCTTGGGCATGTCGTTGTAGTGGAACAGCAGGCGGAACGAGAAGATGGCGATGACCATCAGGATCAGCACCGGGACCAGGGTCCAGATGATCTCGACCGTGGTGTTGTGGCTGAACTTGGCCGGAACCGGGTTCGCTTTCTTGTTGTAGCGCACCACGATCCAGATCAGCAGGCCCAGCACCAGCAAGGTGATGGCCGTGATGATCGGCATCAGGACCAGGTTGTGGAACTGGATCGCGTGGTGCTTCAGCTCGGAAGCGGCCGGCTGAAGGTCGATCGCCCCCGGCGTCGGCTGGCCCAGCAGATCTTCAGCGAGGGCATTCCCCGCGAACATCATCGTAGCGGCGAGGGCGGACGCGCCCGTCAAAACCCGCCGAATCCCCGAAAAATGCGCCTTCATATCCCTCACGGCCCGTTTCGGCGGCGAGTTGACCCAGGAATACCCAAGGCCGCGCCGCGCCGATTCTGCGTATTACGACCCCCGGGCCGGCCCTCTGCAATCGATGCTGCTCACAGGTGAGTCGCGCGTCGACGCCCAGTCCGCTCGATGGTCGGTCCGGAGGCTGCATACGCGCATCGCTAGCGGTTGCCAAGCGCCAGAGACCACGTGCGCGACATGGGATTGCTCGCTTTGTGTCACAAGGGCGGAGCTAGTTGCGAACCCCTCTCAACACCACCCCGAAAGCGGCGTCGGACCACCCCTTCAAAGCGCCAAGGATCATTACGCATTGTTCATTGATAGGTACCTTGCGATGCCCAGTACCAGGCGGTAAATGGTAGCCATCAACGGAGGCCAAGGACGCCGTGCCGGAAACGATTGAGATCCAACTGAAGAAAGGCGTGCTGGCGCTGTGCGTGCTGGCCCTGCTCTCGCACGCCGACAGCTACGCCTACGAGATCGCCAGCAGGCTCACGAAGGACATCGATATGGGGGAAGGGACGATCTATCCGCTGATGCGCCGCATGCAGTCGGATGGGCTGGTCGAGACCTATCTGGTGGAAAGCCAGAGCGGTCCGCCGCGCAAATACTATCGCCTGACGCAGACCGGGCGTCAGAGCCTGGAACAGCAGAAGGCCGAATGGACCGCCTTCTCGACCGCGGTCAACGACATCGTGGGAGCTTCCGCATGACCCGCGCCGAGTTCATCACCCGTCTGCGTCGCGGCCTGGCCGGCCTGCCGGTCACCACGATCGCCGACATCGTCGCCGACCACGAGGCCCACTTCGCCGACGGCCAGGCCGCCGGCCGCACCGAGGCCGAGGTCGCCGCCGCCTTAGGGGATCCCGACCGCCTGGCCCGCGAGATGCGCGCCGAGGCCGGGCTGAAGTCCTGGGAAGAGAAGAAGACGCCGTCCAACGCCATGGGCGCGATCATCGCGCTGATCGGCCTGGGCGCGCTGGACGTGATGTTCCTGCTGCCCCTGCTGATGGGCGTGCTGGGCGTCCTGTTCGGCTTCCTGGTCGCCGTGGTGACCATGTTCGTCGCCGGCGGCTTCGTGTTCGCGGCCGGCCCGCTTACCGCCCCGCCCGGCGGCCCGATCACCGCCTTCCTGGCGGGCCTGGGCCTGATGGGCCTGGCCACCTGCTTCGGCGCCCTGCTGACGCTGGTGACCATCGGGGTCTTCAACGCGGTCGTCTGGTACGCCCGCCTTCACTACCGGCTGCTGAAGCCGGCCATCGAACAAGCCTGAGCGGAAGAGGAGGGGACCATGTTGATCCGCAATACGCTCATCGTCGCCGGGGCCAGCTTCGCGCTGTCCGTCGGCTGCTTCGCCGCGGTGGCGGCCATCGCCGGCCCGGAAATCATCAAGAATGGCTGGACCCTGCCCTTCGACGACAATGGCGAGACCGTCATCGTCCGCGAAGACGGCAAGGTGATCCGCTCGACCCGCAAGGTCACGGTCACCGGCCAGGCGACCTCGCCGCGCATCGACCGCACCCTGCCGTGGACGGGCAAGGACCAGCTGACTATCGACCTGCCGGTCGACGTGGTCTTCGTCCAGGGCGCCGAGGCCAAGGTCGTGGCGTCCGGCCCCAAGGACTACGTCAACCGCCTGCGCGTCGACGGCGGCCGCATCTTCCTGGACGGCGGCGACGGGGTCGACCACGACCGCGTGACCATCGACGTCCAGGGCCTGCGGATCGAAAGCGACTCCGAACGGGTGAAGATCACGGTCATCGCTCCGGACGTCACCCGCTTCGACATCCGCGGCTCGGGCGACCTGGACATCCGCCGCTACGACCATCCGGCCATCGGCGTCACGGTCAGCGGCAGCGGTGATGTCAATGCGACGGGCCGGGTCGAGGTGGCCACGGTCGACAATTCGGGCTCGGGCTACGCCAACCTGACCGACCTGAAGGCCAAGGACGCCGTCGTGGCGGTCTCGGGCAGCGGCGGCGGCGCGATCTTCGCCACGGGCAAGGCCAAGATCGACATCTCCGGCAGCGGCGACGTCGAACTGCGCACCGAACCCAAGTCGGTCAGCAGCGAGATCACCGGCTCCGGCGAGGTCCGCCGGGAGTACTGATCCGCCTTGCGACAAAAGGGGCGGGGTGACGGATGCGCTCGGAAGTCTTACCTGTAAGGCATGAACGCTCCCATCTCCGCCCCTTCCCTGCTGGACGCCGCCGGCGTCGATCGTGACCGCGCCCAGTCGATCCTCGGCGAGGCTCTAGCCGGCGCCGACGACGGCGAGCTGTTCCTCGAACGCTCCGAGAGCGAGGCCTTCGTCTTCGACGACGGACGCCTCAAGAGCGCCTCCTACGATTCCGGCGAAGGCTTTGGCCTGCGCGTGGTGGCCGGCGAGACAGCCGGCTATGCCCACGCCGCCGAGATTTCCGAAGCCGCCATCGGCCGCGCCGCCGATTCGGCCAAGCTGGCCAAGCGCGGCTATGCCGGCGTCAGCGCCGAAGGCCCGCGCTCCACGAATGAAAAGCTGTACGGCGAAGACAACCCCGTCAGCGCGCCCGACTTCTCCGACAAGGTGTCCTTGCTTCAGGAGATCGACGCCTTCGCCCGCGCCCGCGACCCGCGCGTCGTGCAGGTGATGGCCTCGATGGCCGGCGAGCGCCGCGTGGTCGAGATCCTCCGCGCCGACGGCAAGCTGATCCGCGATGTGCGCCCGCTGGTGCGGGTCAACGTCCAGGTCACCGTCGAGAAGGACGGCCGTCGCGAAACCGGCAGCTCCGGCGCCGGCGGCCGCGCCGGCTTCTCGGCCTGGATCAGCCCAGACAAGTGGCAGGGCCAGGTCGACGAGGCCCTGCGCATGGCGCTGGTCAATCTCGACGCCATCGCCTGCCCGGCCGGTGAAATGGACGTGGTCCTGGGTCCGGGCTGGAACGGCGTGCTGCTGCACGAGGCCGTCGGCCACGGCCTGGAAGGCGACTTCAACCGCAAGGGCATCAGCGCCTTCTCGGGCCGCATCGGCGAGCGCGTGGCCGCCAAGGGCGTCACGGTCTTCGACGACGGCTCGCTGGCCGGCCGCCGGGGCTCGCTGACCGTCGACGACGAAGGCACGCCCACCGAACGCACCATCCTGATCGAGGACGGTATTCTCGTGGGCTACATGCACGACCGCATGAGCGCGCGCCTGATGGGCATGAAGGCCACCGGCAACGGTCGCCGCCAGTCCTACGCCCACATGCCGATGCCGCGCATGACCAACACCGGCATGCTGGCCGGCAATGACGATCCGCAGGAGATGATCGCCTCGCTGAAGCGCGGCCTGTACTGCGCCAATTTCGGCGGCGGCCAGGTCGACATCACCAACGGCAAGTTCGTCTTCCAGTGCACCGAGGCCTATCTGGTCGAGGACGGCAAGATCACCGCGCCCGTGAAGGGGGCGACCCTGATCGGCGACGGGCCGAGCGCGCTGACGCGCGTGACGATGATCGGCAATGATTTCGACTTCGACCCCGGCATCGGGGTGTGCGGCAAGTCGGGCCAGGGCGTGCCGGTGGGCGTGGGCCAGCCGAGCTTGAAGATCACAGGCCTGACGGTGGGTGGGACGGCGGTTTAACCACCCCACCGCTCATCCCCGCGAAAGCGGGGACCCAAGCCGAGTCTGACATTCTAGCCGTTGCGCCCTACGCTCCACTGCCGCTTGGGTCCCCGCTTTCGCGGGGATGAGCGGTTTTTAGGCAAGCACCCGCTCCAGATACGTCACCGTCTTCTTCCCCCCGTGGATCGCCGCCGTCCCCACCGGCACAAACCCCAGCGCCGCGTGGAACTTGTCCGACGCTGGGTTGGGCGGATCGGAATTGACCTCGCACACGATCCGCTGATGCCCGGCCGCCCGAGCCGCCGCGAACAGGTCGTCATACAGCGCCCGCGCCAAGCCTCTGCCGCGCGCGCTGTCGGCCACCACCACCCGGTCGACATAGACGAAGGCCGGATACCGCTCGCGGAACCACAGGTAATTCACGCTGTCATAGTCGGCCGCCTGGTCGAAGGTCAGCAGCAGGGCGTCCGCCACCCCGACGCGTCGCGCGACGAAGGCCTCGCTCACCAGGTGCGCCAGGCGCTCCGGCTCCAGCCATGACAGCTCCACCGCATGGGCGTTGTTCAGCGCCAGCAAGGCCTCGCCGTCGCTGCCGGCCAGGTTGTTCGTCGTCAGCGGGGTCACGGCGTCGGTCATCAGAGGCTCCTTCGAGCCCGAGCACCTAGGGCCGGCAAAGCCTTGCCGCAAGCGGCTCCGCGACAGTGATCACTGGCAACGTGTCGGAAGTTTAATCCACATTTCACGCTTGTAACTTTCAACGCACCGCGCCCCCGGCCACGTTGCCCCCGCAGAACGAAGTCCCTGGGGAGGGCCTTCAAAAGGGGAACGGACGGATGCTGGCAAGCGTGCTGCTGATGGCCATGGCGGGGGTTGCTCCGCTCGACGCCGACCCACCCCTCTCCACCGCCGCCCTGGCCCCTGCCCCGGCCGCCCAGGACGTCGAGCCGTCCCAGCGCGGCGTCATCCCCTACCCGCCCGAATTCTTCGCCACCGCCCAGCCCAGCACGGCGCTGGACATGATCACCCGCCTGCCCGGCTTCAACCTGGAGCAGGGCGACAACGTCCGGGGCTTCGCCGGCGCGGCCGGCAATGTGCTGATCAACGGCGAGCGTCCGACGACCAAGAACGAATCGCTGGACGACATGCTGCGCCGGATCGCGGCCACCACCGTCGAGCGCATCGACCTGATCCGCGGCGGGGCGCCGGGCATCGACATGCAGGGCCGCACGGTGATGGCCAACATCGTGCTCAAGCGCACGGTCCAGGTGCAGAAGGTCGTCAACGTCCAGACCTATGTCTATCCGGACGGCCTGTTCGGTCCGATCGTCGAGCTGGAGGGCTCGCGTCGCGAGGGCGATTACGCCCTGGAAGGCTCGCTGAAGGCCACCCAGGATCGCACCGACAACACCTTTGACGGCGGTGTGCGCCTGCGCTCCGACGGCAGGGGCGTCCCCACCGCCAAGGACGCCCTGAAGGGCTATGACACCATCTACAACTACGTGCTGCGCGGCGCGGTGCAGCGGCCAACGCTGGGCGGCAAGGCGCGGGTCAACGCCAAGCTCGAATATTTCGGCTACGACCGCGACGTGACCGCCACGCGGGTCTTCCCGACCCCGGGCCGCGAGGTCACCGGCGAGAAGCTGCACAGTTGGACGGGCGAGTTCGGGGGCCGCTTTGACCGCGCCCTATCGGCCCGTTCGGACCTGCAGCTGGTCGTCCTGCAAAACCTCAATCGCGAGATCTACGGCTCGACCTTCGAGGACCCTCGGCTGTTCGTGGACTACAAGTCGCGCACCGACACCGGCGAGACCATCCTGCGCTCCGAACTGCGCCACCGCCGCAGCGACAGCCTGTCGTTCGAGGCTGGGCTGGAGGGCGCCTACAACGTCCTGGACGGCGACACGCGCTATTTCGAGAACAGCGTCGCCATCCCGCTGCCGGCCGCCCAGGTCAAGGTCGAGGAGCTGCGCGGCGAGCTGTCGGGCAAGGCGATCTGGCGAGCCAGTCCCAAGCTGAACGTCGAGGCCGGGGCGCGCCTGGAGGTCTCGAAGATCAGCCAGAGCGGCGACACCGACCTCTCGAAGAAGTTCTTCTATCCCAAGCCCCGGGTGCTCGCGACCTGGTCGCCGACCTCGACGGACCAACTGCGGGTGCGGATCGAGCGCGAGGTCGGCCAGCTGGACTTCGGCGACTTCGTCTCGTCTGCCGGCACCGAGACCGGTACGGTCGACGCCGGCAATCCCGACCTGGTGCCCGAGCGCAAGTGGGTGCTGGAGACGGCCTGGGAGAAGCGTTTCTGGGGCGGCGGCGCCCTGGTGCTGCTGTGGCGCCACGCCGAGATCCAGGACGTGGTCGACGTCATCCCGATCAACAAGGTGTTCGAGGCGCCGGGCAATATCGGCGACGGGACCAGCGACTTCTACCAGGTCAACCTGACCCTGCCGACCGACAAGCTGGGCGTCAGCGGCGGCCAGCTGAAGATGCGGGCCTCGTGGGCGGAGAGCGAGGTCACCGACCCTGTCACCCTGGGCAAGCGCCGCATCTCGGCCCAGACGCCGTTCACCTGCGACGTGCGCTTCACGCGCGACATGCCGGGCGGCAAGTGGAGCTGGGGGGTGATCACCTTCTGCCCGAATGAGCAGCGCTACTACCGGGTCGGCGAGGTCCGCACGTTCAGGTTCGAACAGTGGATCGAAGGCTTCTTCGAGTGGCGGCCGCGCAAGGACCTGACCATCCGCACCGAGCTGGCCAACTGGACCAGCCGTCACAAGATCCGCGACCGGGAGATCTATGCCGGCGGCCGGGGGACGGGCGTCGTCACCCAGGTCGAGCACCGCGAGCTTCCGTTCGAGCCGTACCTGTTCGTCAAGGTGCGCAAGAGCTTTGGGTAGGGAGCGGAAACGGTCTCGGGCGGTTTGAGCCACCCCCGAGACCGTCCCACCCGAAGGTGAGGCGTGGCCCCTCCACGCCTCGTGAAGGGCCCCGGGCAAGCCGCCGGGGCCCTTCTTTCATGTGGGCCTAGGCTTGGCCCGTAACGGTCGAGTCCGCGATGGGCTGCGGATCAGTCTCGTCGGCGCCGTGCGACCACTTCTTGAGGAACGGCGACAGGATCAGGAACAGCACGCCCAGGCCGATGGCGGCCAGGCCGATGACCTTGAAGACCAGCAGCGACTGGGCCATGGCGGCGGCGGGGTTCAGGACCTGACCGCCGATGGTCTCGGTCGCGGCGATGGCGGCGATCCAGCCGCCGAACAGGTTGGCCATGGCCAGAGCCATGTACCAGACGGCCATCACGAACGAGACCATGTGCAGCGGCGACAGCTTGGTCATCTGCGACAGGCCGACCGGCGACATGCACATCTCGCCGCCGGTGTGCAGCATGTACATCAGCACCAGGAAGATCAGCGGCATCTTGAAGGCGCCGTCGGCGAACTGGGCGCCGACCAGCAGGATCAGGAAACCCGCCCCGACCTGGATCAGCGACAGGCCGAACTTGATCATCGGGTTGGGGTTCATCCCGCGCGCGGTCAGCACCGTCCACAAGGCGGCGAAGACCGGGGCGAAGATCAGGATCCAGCCGGCGTTGATGGCCTGGGTCTGGGCGGCGTTGAAGTCGGTGTTGACCCAGAACTTGCCGACCGTCGAGATGCCGGCGGCGGTCAGCTGGGCCGGCGAGCCCAGCACCACCGAGCCGCCGAACCACTCGACCGGCTTGGAGATCAGGGTCAGGTTGACGTTGGTGGCCGCGAACAGGTTCAGCGACGAGCCGGCCTGTTCGAACAGGGTCCAGAACACCACCGCGCCCAGCACCAGCACCGTGGCCAGCAAGAGGCGCTCACGCTCGACCTTCTCGCACTTGGCGAAGGCGAACCACAGGATGTAGCCCAGCGAGCCGAACATGCCGGCCAGCAGGGTGACGTTGACCACCGGGGTGCGCTGGACGACCAGGAACACCGCCGCCACGGCCAGCAGCGAGACGCCGTAGATCACCACCTCGCGGGTGATGGGGCCGGCGACCTTCTCCTTAAGCTTCGCGCCTTCCGGCGGCTCGCCGCGGCCCAGCAGCCAGGGCTTGCCCAGCACGAAGATCACGAAGCCGGCCAGCATGCCGAGGCCAGCGGCGCCGAAGCCTGCCCACCAGCCGACATTGACGCCCAGGATGCCGCACAGGATCGAGGCCCAGAACGAGCCCAGGTTGATGCCGAAATAGTAGAGGGTGAAGCCCGGATCCCGGCGCGGATCGCCCTGCGGATAGAGCTGCCCGACCAGGGCCGCGACGTTCGACTTCATGAAGCCCACGCCGACGATGATCAGCGACAGGGCCAGCCAGAAGATGTTCAGGTACATCGGGTCGCGGTCTTTGACGTCCAGCTTGTACGCGCCCTTGGGCAGTACGGCGGGCAGGCCCGCGTCGGCCGGCAGGTTCTTGATCGTGAAGTCGCCTGCCTCGGTCGCCGTGACGTCGTAGGGCTTGCCCGCCACGATCATCTTGGCCACCCGCTCCTCGCCCCGGCCGTCGGCCTTGAACTCGTAGGTCTGGCCGGCATAGGTCAGGGTCTGGACGGCCGGCTGGCCTTCGACGGCCATGGCCAGGTGGCCGGCCACCAGCAGGATCGCGCCGAACGCCACCGCCTTGCGGGTGCCCAGATAGCGGTCCGCCAGGAAGCCGCCCAGCAGGGGCACGATATAGACCAGCGAGGTGTAGGAGCCGTAGTGGCCGCTGGCGACCTTGGGGTCGAACAGGAAGTGCTGGGTCAGGTAGAAGATCAGCAGGCCGCGCATGCCGTAGTAGGAGAAGCGCTCCCACATCTCGGCCAGGAAGCAGATGATCAGGCCGCGCGGATGGCCCTTCAGAAGTTGGAGCAGGACGGGGATGCCGGTCACGAGCGTGACCAGGATACCGCCGGCGATAACGATGTTCATACGCTAGCCTTGAAACGTGACGAGTGGCGAGAAACCGACCCCCGTCGGCCAAATCATCCCGCCTGCCCCAATTTGGCGGGGAGAAGATCACGCGCTCGACCGTTTCACAAGCAACGGCTTGCCGGACGGGTTTGGCGTTCCGATCTAGGACTTGAAGCTTGGCGGTCTACCTATGCGTTTGCATCAGGAACCCATTCAGGCGGGAGCCCCCGATGAAGATCCCCGACGAGAGCCACCCCATCACCATCACCCAATCGCCCAACACGGTGCGGGTGCTGTTCGAGGGTCACGAGATCGCCGACAGCGACGACGTGCTGGTCTTGAAAGAAGCCAGCTATCCGGCCGTCTACTACTTCCCGCGCGACGACGTGCGCATGGCCTTCCTGCGGCGGACCGACAAGGTCACCCACTGCCCCTACAAGGGCGACGCCAGCTACTTCACCATCTATCGCGACGCCCAGCTGATCGAGAACGCGGTGTGGTCCTACGAGGACCCCTACGCGGCGGTCGGCAGTATCGCCAATCGCGTGGCCTTCTATCCCGAGCATGTCGAGTTCCAGCTCGGCGAACTGACCGCCGCCGAGACCAAGGCCGCGCTGAACGTGGACACCGTGATCCAGCACACCGACAGCGGTTCGGGCTCCAGCCAGGCCGAGCACTGGCCGCCGACCGAGCCGCAAAACCGGGCTTAAGCCCGCGTTAACCGCTGGGAGCGTGACCATACCGGTCTAGCTCCCATCAGAGGGGCGCGGAGGAAACCATGGCCTACGTCTCCTATCGGACGGACGCTGTTCACGCGACGACCACCCAACCTCAGCGCAAGCTCGCCTGGGGCCGACTGTTCGCCCTGGCGGCGACCATCACCCTGTGGGTCGGCGTCATCGCCGGCGTGCGGGCGCTCTTCTAGAGCTTCGCCGCATCGGCCTCGCACGAGGTCTTCGGCAGCGAAAAGCGCGGATCGGCGACGAAGCGGTCGTCGGTCAGCGTGCGCAGGAATGCGGAGAGGTCCTCGACCTCGCCGTCCTTCAGACCCGTCGCCATCCGATGCCGCCGGATCGCGCCCGCCAGGGTGCGGGCCGAGCCGTCGTGTAGGTAGGGGCCGCTGATCCCGATATTGCGCAGCGACGGCGTGCGGAACTTGCCGTTGTCGGCGGCCTTGCCGGTGATCTCGCCCAGCCCCTGGTCGCCGGAGAACGGCAGGTCGATGCGGTGGAAGGCATTGGGGCCGGTCGCGTCGGTGAAGTCCGGCGCAGCGTGGCAAGCCGCACAGCCGGCCTTGCCGAAGAACAGTTTCTCGCCCCGCACGGCCTCGATCGACGTATCGACCGCCTCGCCGCGTTTCTTGCGGTCGTAGGGCGCGTCTCTGGACACCATCGTCCGCTGGAACGCCGCCAGGGCCTTGGTGATCGTTCCCATGTTCACCGCCTGGCCCGGAAACGCGGCGGCGAACAGCTTGCGATAGCAGGCCTGGCCGCCGATACGGTCTTCCAGCACCTTCTCCTGGCCGTGGAAGCCCATCTCGACCGGCGTGGTCCCGGCGATCGGGATCAGGGCCTGGTCCTCCAGCCGGGTCATGCGCGGGTCGCCCCAGGTCAGGCTGGCGAAGGTCCCGACATTGGCCAGGGTCTGGATGTTACGCCGCCCCGGATCGCCATGGACGCCCGGACGGGTGACGTTGCCGTCGGTGAAGCCGTGGTGCTGCTCGTGGCAGGTGGCGCAAGCCATGGTGCCGTCGATCGACAGGTCGGCGTCGTAGAACAGTCGCCGGCCCAACTCGACCCGTACCTCCGAGGCCGGTTTCTGGGCCAGACCTGGCGTGAAGGCGGCCAGCAGGCACAGGGCGCCGATCAGCCCCAGCGCCGTGCTGACCGCCCCCAGTTTCATGTCAGGGCTTGGCCGCGACCATGATCGGCAGAGCGGCCTCGGCATTGGCCGAGATCTGCACGACATAACGCCCCGGCTGCAGGTCGAAGCTGACCATCTTGCGCAGGGTGGTGCAGGCCGGACCGCGACCGTGGCCCGTCGAGCGCTGAGCAGAGTCGCCCTTCAGCACATCGATCCAGGCGCCCGTGCCCAGCGCGATGGTGTAGGTCCCCGCCGTCGCGATATCGATCGCGAACAGCCCGCCCTTGCTGACCGTGCCGCCCGGCTTTTCCGGCTGGACGATGTAGGTCACGTCCGGCGTCGGGGCGAGCGTGGCGACGAAGGCCTGGCCCGGCGTCAGCACGGCCTTGTCGAGATCCGCCACGCCCTTGGCGGCGGTCAGGTCCTTCTTGGCAGTCCAGGCGGTCAGTTCGGCCGGCAGCTCCTTGTCCATGGCGGCGCAGGCGGCGGCAGGCGCCGCGGGCGCCATCTGGGCCGAGGCGGCGAACGGCGTGGCCAGAATAGCCAGAGCAGCGAGAACGGTCAGGCGCATCGGGATCTCTCCTAGAACTTGACCCGCAGGTCGGCGCGGAAGTTGCGGCCTTCCTCGGGGAAACCGTCGACCAGCTGGTACTTCTGGTCCAGCAGATTGCGGGCCGACAGTTGGACGTCGATCTTCTGCGTCACCTGCACCCGCGCCGTCAGGGCCGCCAGCACATAGGCCCCGGTGCGGTAGTAGCGGACCGGCGTGATCAGGCTGCTGGACGTCACCGTCCAGCGCTTGGAGGCGGCCTCGACGCTGGGGGTCAGGGTCAGGCGCTCGGCGACCTGCCAGTCGGCGTAGGCAAAGAGCTTGTGGGTCGGCACGCCCTGCGGCCGGAACGCGGCGTTGGTCGGGTCGGTGAAGTCACGGTGCAGATAGGTGTAGTTGCCGCCCAGGGTCAGCTTGGGCGTCACGCGCGCGGTCACCGAGGCCTCAGCGCCGTAATATTCGCCGTCGCCGACATTGCGGGTCTGGCTGACCGTGCCGAACGGCGCGCCCAGGGCGACCGGAATCGCGATCAGAGCGTCGCGGACGTCGCTGTAGAACACCGCCCCCTCGACCGTGATGAACGGCGTGATGTCGCCGCGCGCGCCGACCTCGTAGTTCACCGCCCGCTCGGCCTTGATGTTCGGATTGGGGATCGCCGTGCCGAAGCGCGAGCTGAACCGCTCGAACAGGGTCGGGAAGCGGGTGCGCGATGAGACGCTGGCGTGCAGCTGGGCGGTGTCGGTCGGACGCCAGACCAGCGCCGCCTGGCCGTTCCAGGCGCTGTCGCTGGTCAACGGATAGGCCACCAGCACATTGGTATTGAAGTCCTGGGCCATCGACAGATCGCGATGGTCGCGCGAGACGCCCACCACCAGGTCGACGTCCTTGCCGAAGCTCTGGGTGTCTTCCAGAGCGATCGAGGTGGTGTCCTCGGTCGTGGTCTGGCGCGGCTCGGTCAGCGGCGGCGCGTAGCTGGTCTGCCACTCGACATGCTCGTCGCGGCGATAGAAGGCGGCGGCCTTCAGGGTGTTGCTGGGGGTCAGCTGGACGCCCAGCTCGACGTTCCCGCCATAGGCGACGTCATCGTAGTAGGACCGGAACGACCGCCCCAGGGTCTGGGTGTTCTGGCGGGCGTTGTCGTACGAGAACAGGCCGTTCTCGAAGGTGTTGCGATAGAAGCGGGTCTTCAGCCAGGCGTGCTCGGCGATCTGGGTGCGGGTCAGCAGGGCCAGGCTGTCGATGTTCCAGTAGGGCCAGGTCCAGTAGCGGGTGCTGGCCGTGTCGGTGACGTGGAACGGCGCGTTCTTCGAGCCCTCCTGGCGGGTGAAGGTCAGCGAGTAGTCGTCGCCTTCGCGCGGGGTGAAGCCGACCTTGGCGTTGACCCGCCAGTCCTCGCTGTCGGAGTGGTCGCGATAGCCGCCGTTCTCCAGGGTGGTGGGGCGATAGCCGTCCGGCAGGGCCCAGTGGGTGCGCTCGTTCCGCGCGCCGCTCAACTGGGCGTAGAAGTGCTCAGTGCGGCCGCCGACCCGGCCCGAGATCGCGTTGCTGTTCAGCGAGCCGTCGGCGTCGAAGCCCGCGCCGAGGCGGATTTCGCCTTCGAACGGGGCCTGGGGCGTGCGGGTCACCAGATTGATCGCGCCGCCGATCCCGCCGGGACCGTCGAGGACCGAGACATAGCCCTTCGACACCTGCACTTCCGAGAGGTCGGCGGTGAGGAAACGCGCGAAGTCGATGCGGTTGTCGGCCGGCAGGAACACCCGCACGCCATCAATCGACAGGGTGGTCTGGAAGCGGTCGAAGCCCCGAATGAACACCAGCCGCTCATTGCGCGAACCGCCACTGTTGCCCGCCGAGGCGCCGGGGATCAGGTCCAGCGCCTGGTCGACGCTGATCTTGTCGAACTTGCGAAGATCCTCGCCCTTGATCACCGAGCCGCCGATCAGCCCGCCATCGCTGCCCCGCGCGGTCACCCGGACCTCGCCCAGGGCGTAGACGTCGTCAGTGGTCGCGGTTTGGGCGTGAGCGACGCCAGCCAGGAGAGAACCGGCCAGCAGCATGGATCGGAACAGCATTCGAAACCCCGTTATGTATGTCAGCTACATAACGGGGTGGGTCGACCAGGGCGAGGTTTTTCCCGGCCCTTAAGTTGAAACGCTCGCCTAGTAGGCGCAGTCGGTAAAGACGCGGCTGATGTCGCCCTGCCATTCACCGTTGTACAGCGACAGCAGCTTCTCAGCCGGGGTGATCCCGCTGTCGGCGATCTGTTCCAGCTCGCCCAGATAGATGGTCTCGTCCAGGAAACCGCCGTTGATGTGGGCGCGGTTCTTCAGGCCGGACTTGGCGATGGCGACGAAGTCCTTGGCCACGTCCTGCGCGGTGCGGCCGGCGACCTGAGCCTTCAGGCCCAGCTTCGGCACATCGCGGCGCAGGCCTTCGCGGTCCTCCCGCGACCAGTCCTTGCAGAGGTCCCAGGCCGCCGCGAGCGCGGCGTCGTCATAGAACACGCCGGTCCACAGCGCTGGCAGGGCGCACAGACGGCTCCACGGGCCGGCGTCGGCGCCGCGCATTTCCAGATAGGTCTTCAGGCGCACTTCCGGGAACGCCGTCGTCGTGTGGTCGGCGAAGTCCTTCATCGTGGCGATCTCGCCCGGCAGCTCGGGCAGCTTGCCCTCGATGAAGTCGCGGAACGAGCGGCCGGCGACGTCGATATACTTGTCGCCGCGCTTGACGAAATACATCGGCACGTCGAGGGCATAGCGGGCGTAACGCTCGAAATCGAAGCCGTCCTCGAACACGAAGTCCAGCAGGCCCGTGCGGTTCGGGTCGGTGTCGGTCCAGACGTTGGCGCGGGCCGAGAGGAAGCCGTTCGGCTTGCCTTCCGTGAACGGAGAATTGGCGAACAGCGCCGTGGCGATCGGCTGCAGGGCCAGGCTCATGCGGAACTTGGCGACCATGTCGGCTTCGCTGGAGAAGTCGAGATTGGCCTGCACCGTGCAGGTGCGCAGCATCATGTCCAGGCCCAGGTTGCCGACCTTGGGCATGTAGTTGCGCATGATCACGTACCGGCCCTTGGGCATGATCGGCACTTGCGCGCGTGTCCACACGGGCGAGAAGCCCAGGCCCGTGAAGCCCAGGCCCAGTTCGTCGGCGACGGTCTTGACCTCGTCCAGATGCTGGCCGGTCTCCTCGCAGATGTCGTGCATGGTCGCCAGCGGCGCGCCCGACAGCTCGAACTGGCCGCCCGGCTCCAGGCTGACATTGGCGCCGTTGCGCTCCAGGCCGATGATGACCTCGCCTTCCATGACGGGCTTCCAGCCGAAGCGCTGCAGCCCGGTCAGCAGGGCGTGGACGCCCTTGTCGCCTTCGTACGGAACAGGGTCGTGCGAGCCCAGGTAGAAGCCGAACTTCTCGTGCTCGGCCCCCACGCGGAAGGCCTCCTTGGGCTTGGACCCGCGGGCGAAATAGTCGGTCAGATCGGCGAGCGTCAGTTGACGCTCTTGGACGCTAGCGGTGTCGGCCATGCAAGCCGTCCCTCCCCAGGGGTTGCGATGCTGAGGGTGGAGAGGGCCCATGCTCTCCGCCGACGGCGATACTCGGTGACGCCCCAGTTGGGCGTTTTCTTTGCGAACCTCAAGAGGCGACCTTCGCCTTAAATGCTAACGCCAGTCGCCGGCCGCAGCCTGCCACAGCGTCATCGCGGAGATGGCGGCCGTGTCAGCGCGCAGGATGCGCGGGCCCAGAGACACCGGCGTGACGAAGGAAAGCGCCCGCAGCCGCTCGCGTTCCTCGGGCGCGAACCCGCCTTCGGGACCGATCAGGATGGCCGCCGGCGCGCCGGTTCCGGCCAGGGCTTCGATGGCGGGCTTGGCGTCGCCGCCCTCGTCGCAGAAGACCAGGCGGCGGGCCGGGTCCCAGGCGTCGAGGATCTTGTCCAGCTTCTCGGGATCGGCGACCTCGGGCACGTCCAGGCGGCCGGTCTGCTCGGCGGCCTCCATGGCGATGGCGTCGAGGCGACCCAGCTTGACGAAGTCGACATTGGTGCGTCGCGTCGTGGTCAGCCGCACCCGGCGCGCGCCCAGCTCGGCGGCCTTCTCGACGATGGTCTCGACTCGGCTGCGCTTGACCATGGCGATGATCAAGTCGAGGTCCGGACCGAGCTCCATCGGCCGGGTCTGCTCCTCGGCCTTGAGCAGGCAGCCGCGCTTGGTCGACTCGATGATGGTCGCCCGCCACTCGCCGTCACGGCCGTTGAACAGCAGGACTTCATCGCCGACCACCTGGCGCATGACCGAGGTCAGGTAGCGCGACTGGTCGACGGACGGGACGACGCCGGCCCCGGCGGAGAGATCGTTGGGAACGAAAAGACGGATCATTTCGTCCTTCTAGCGCAACTCGACTTTCCGGGGGTAGGGTCGGATTATGAGCAAGTCCGACGACTACGAAAACGAGCTGATGCAGCTGCAGTTGGCCCTGATCGCCCTGCAGAAGAAGGCCATCAAGGACGGCGACAAGATCCTGGTGATCTTCGAAGGCCGCGACTCGGCCGGCAAGGACGGCACGATCGCCCGGGTCACCGAGCACCTGTCCAAGCGCGCCACCACCGTCGTCGCCCTGCCCAAACCCACCGAGCGCGAACGCAGCGAGTGGTACTTCCAGCGCTATGTCGACTACCTGCCGGCCTGCGGCGAGGCGGTGATCTTCAACCGCTCCTGGTACAACCGCGCCGGGGTCGAGCGGGTCATGGGCTTCTCCACGCCTGAGCAGCAGGAGCAGTTCCTGCGCGATGTGCCGGCCTTCGAACGGATGCTGGTCGAGAACGGCCTGCGGTATGTGAAATTCTGGCTCGACATCGGCCGCGAGGAGCAGGCCGAGCGCCTGAAGGCCCGCCGCGAGGATCCGCTGAAGGCCTTCAAGACCAGTGACCTGGACAAGGTCGCCCAGGACAAGTGGGACGACTACACCAAGGCCCGCGACGAGATGTTCATGCGCACCCACAGCGATGTCTCGCCGTGGATCTGCGTCCGCGCCGACCACAAGAAGGCCGCCCGCCTCAACGTCATCCGCTGGCTGCTGCACGCGGCCGGCGACAAGAAGCTGGTCAAGGGCGTGGCCAAGCCCGACCCCAGCGTCATCTTCTCGTTCGAACCGGCGGCGCTGGAGGACGGGCGGCTGGCCCGCTAGCGCTTCTTCTTCGCCGCCCTCTCCGCCGCGATCGCTTCGTTCTGGGCGATGCGATGCCGGACGATGTCGGCGATCAGGTCCGGCGGCAGCGGCGTCTCGGGCTGGAAGCGGATCGTGCCCTTGGCGGTCTCGAAGCCTTCCAGCCGATCGGCGAACTCAGCGATCAGCGCGCCCGGATAGAAGGCGCAGTGCTTGGCCGCCGCGCCGAAGTGCACCAGGTTTCCCTTCAGCTTGAAGGTCGGCAGGCCGTAGCTGATCGCTTCCTCGGCCTCTGGCGCCAGCGCGCGGATCTGGCCGCGCAGGGTCTCCAGCGCCTGGCGCTGATCAGGCGGCAGCTTCTCCAGATAGTCGTCGATCGAGGCGGCGGGCGGTTTCATCATCGCGGGATCCTCGCAGGACGCGGTCATCTGACCGCGACCAAGGACGTTCGAAAAGGCCCCTTCCCGACACTCAGCTTCACAACCGCGCGTTACCGTGATGCTGTGCCGGCAAACGGGAGGCTCCATGGACGACGCTAAACAGGTTCGCACCGCCGCCGCCACGCGGCTGGCGATCGGCCTCGCCCAGGGGATCGTGCTGTTCCTGCTGCAGAAGGCCGACGAGTCGAAGGCCTGGCCGGCGACCCAGCCGATGCTGTACGCGCCGCTGCTGATCTGCGCCCTGATGGTCCCGATGATCCCGCTGGCGGCGCTGTCGGCCATGCGGCGGCCGGCGCTGATCGCCTGGAGCCTGATCGCCGCCGCGCTGGCGACGATCCTGGCCGTCCATGCCGCTTGGACCGGCGCGGGTCCCGATCGCCTGGGCGCGGGACCGCTGTCGCCGCCGCTGTTCATCGCCGTGGCCGCCCTGCTGTTCATCGCCCACCACTTGGTCCAGCCCGCCGAGGCCGTCCGCAAGCCGGTAGCCCCGTACGCGGACTATTTCGACCTGGCGTGCACCAACGCCGTGCGGCTGTTCCTGTCGCTGGCCTTCACCGGCGCCTTCTGGCTGCTGCTGTTCCTGGCCGCCGCCCTGTTCAAGCTGATCGGCATCGAGGCCATCCAGAAGCTGATCGGCGAGACGGCCTTCGCCTTCCCGGCCACCGGCCTGATGTTCGCCGCCGCCGTCCACATGGCCGTGCAGCTGACCGAGGCGCGCGCCGGCCTGGTGCGCGGCGTGCGGACCGTCGCCCTGGTCCTGCTGGCCTGGCTGCTGCCCCTGATGGTGGTGATCGCCGGCGGCTTCCTGGCCACCCTGCCCTTCACCGGCCTGGCCCCGCTGTGGGGCACCAAGGCCGCCGCCGCCCTGCTGCTGGCCGCCGCCGCCGCTCTGATCAT
This sequence comes from Caulobacter sp. GW821-FHT10A06, assembly GCF_059415805.1. Classification (NCBI taxonomy): domain Bacteria; kingdom Pseudomonadati; phylum Pseudomonadota; class Alphaproteobacteria; order Caulobacterales; family Caulobacteraceae; genus Caulobacter; species Caulobacter sp. GW821-FHT10A06. The sequence continues at coordinate 116,239 of NZ_JBWKNY010000003.1, read as the reverse complement.
CCTGATCAACGCTGCCTACCAGGACGGGGGCGAGCCGCCGCACGCGATCCTGCGCTGGGCCGCACGCGCCGCCAGCCTGCTGCTGATCCCGATCGTCGTCCTGGCCGCGTACGCCCTGTGGCTGCGCATCGAGCAGTATGGGCTGACGCCCGACCGGGTCTTCGCCGCCGCCTATCTGGTGGTCGCGGTCGGCTTCACCGCCGGCTACACCCTGGCCGCCCTGCGGCCTGCGCCCTGGATGAAGCCGCTGGAGCCGACCAACCTGATCATGGCCGTCGTCTCGGTGCTGCTGCTGATCGCCCTGTTCACCCCGATCGCCGATCCGGCGCGCCTGTCGGTCGCCAGCCAGGTCAAGCGATTGGCGGCGGACAAGGTCTCGGCGGAGAAGTTCGACTTCCAGTTCCTCCGCTTCGAGAGCGGTCGCTACGGGCGCGATGCGCTGGAGCGGCTGAAGGCCAGCCCCAAGGCCGAAATCGCCAAGCGCGCCAGCGAGGCCCTGGCCCAGAAGGAAAAGACCTACGCGCCGACCAAGCGCGGGCCCGACTTCGCCAACATGACGGTCTATCCCGCCGGCAAGACCCTGCCCGCCAGCTTCCGCGACCAGGACTGGACCGCCGCCGGCTCGGATTCGACCTGCCTGTTCGCCGGCATGCGCTGCTCGGCCCTGATGATGGACATCGACGGCGACGGAGCCGAGGAGGTGCTGCTGGCCAGCGGTTCGGTGCTCGACATCTTCAAGTCCGGCGACCGCGGCTGGCGGCGGATGGCCCAAGCCAACGGGATCTGCCCCGGCGTCGACATCGACGCGGCCCTGAAGGCCGGAACGGTGAGCCTGGCCGAGCCCAGGCCTCGGCAGGACCTCATCGTCGGCGACCAGCGGCTGGCCGTGGTCCCGGCTGGCGACGGCTGCGCGGCGCCCGCGCCGCCGCTCAAGGACGCGCTGGTCACGCTGGAAGTTTCTAAGCCACCCCCGCGCTGATCGCGTTCAGCCGGGCATAGACCCCGCCGCCGGCCGCGAGGTCGGCATGGCGGCCTTCCTCGACAACGCGGCCGCCCTGGAAGACCAGGATGCGGTCGGCGCCACGCACGGTCGACAGGCGGTGAGCGATGACGATCGTGGTCCGGCCCTCCATCAGCGCCTCGGCGGCGGCCTGGACCTGGCCCTCGGTCTCGACGTCCAGCGACGAGGTGGCCTCGTCCAGCACCAGGATCGGCGCGTCGGCCAGGAAGGCGCGGGCGATGGCCACGCGCTGGCGCTCGCCGCCCGACAGCTTGACGCCCCGCTCGCCGACCAGGGTGTCGTAGCCCTGGGGCAGGCGCAGGATGAACTCGTGGGCCTTGGCCTTCCTGGCGGCGGCTTCAACCTCCTCGCGGGTCGCGCCAGGGCGTCCATAGGCGATGTTCTCGAGCAGGGACCGGTGGAACAGCGCCGGGTCCTGCGGCACCACCGCGATGGCGCGGCGCAGGGACGCCTGGGCCACGGCCGAGACGTCCTGGCCGTCGATGACGATCGCCCCGTCCTGCAGGTCGTGCAGGCGCTGGACCAGCTTGACGAAGGTCGACTTGCCCGAACCCGTCGGCCCGACCAGGGCCACCCGCTCGCCCGGCGCGATCTTCAAGGAGAAGTGGTCGTACAGCGGCGCGCCGGCGGCCTTGTAGCGGAAGGTCACGTCCTTGAACTCGATGGCTCCGGGACCGGGCTTGAAGTCCGGCGCGCCGGGCGCGTCGGCGATCTGCGGCTGCAAGCGCGTCCAGGCCGCGACGTCCTCGGTGTCGTCGATGCCCTTCTGCAGCATGCGGATGTTCTCGCCCAGGTTCCGCAGGTAGCCGCTCATCAGCATGAAGGCGGTGATGGCGAAGGCCACGTCACCAGGCGTGGCCGTGCCTTGCGCCCAGCCCCAGACCATCGCGCCGGTCAGGCCCGCTTGCAGCACCACCAGCAGCAGGTTCTGGCCCAGCCAGACGTCGGTGAAGCGGCTCCAGGTGACCATCACCGCGTCGCGCCAGGCGGCGGTGACCTCGGCCAGGCGCGCGGCCTCGCGCTGCTCGGCGCCGAAGCTCTTGACGGTCGGGTTGGAGGTCACGGCGTCGGCCAGGGCCCCGCCGATCTGCGAGTCCAGGGCGTTGGAGCGCAGGTTGCTGGGCCGCACATAACGCTCGGTGATCCACAGGTTCACCGACAGATAGGCCACGACGACGACCAGCGAGATCACGCCGGCCAGCGGCTGGCGCAGCAGCATGCCGATCGACAGGCCGACCAGCACGATGATGCCCGGCCCCAGCCAGATGGTCACCGCGTCGGTGACGCTGTCATAGCCCCACATGGCGCGGGTCAGCTTGCGCACCGTCGCGCCGGCGAAGCTGTCGGCGTGCCAGTCCGACGAGAAGGCCTGCACCTTGGCGAAACCCTCGTTGGTCATCTCCTCCATGTTCCGAGCCGCCAGCGGGATCCAGAACCGGTGGGCGATGTTGCGGATGATCGCGAAGGCGAAATAGACGCCAACGAAGGCGCCCAGGGCCTGCCAGGCCCCGACGTCGCCGCGCGGCTTGCTGGTCACGGTGTCCACGAGGTGGCCCGAGGCGTAGGGCAGCGCCAGGTCGAAGGCGATCGCCACCAGGGTCAGGGTGACGCCGAAGCCGAACAGCACCGGCCGCCGCTTCCAGAAGCGGGCCACGAAGGCCAGCACCTGGCGGTTCGACAGCGCGCGCTTGCGGGCGCCGGTTTCGTCTTCATCCTCGATCACGTCGGTCATGGGCGGCTAGATAGGGATTTTCACCCGCCCCGTCAGCCCTTCCGCTTGCGCTTGCGTCCGCCGCCGAAGGGTCGCCAGCGCAGGAACCAGCGGATCGCCGGCCCGATCACCGGTACGCGCAGCATCGGGCGCACGGCGTGGGGGCGGGTCTTGAGGAAGCACAGCACCGCGCCGATCCAGAACACCGTGGTCGGCATGCCGGGAACGAACGCCCCGACCGCGCCGGTGGCGAACAGCGCGCCGCCCAGGCCGTCCAGCGCCCAGCGCTCCACGCGGGTCAGGTCGCGGCGCTTGCGGCGGGGCTTGAGACTCATTCGCAGACGCTACCGCTTCGGCGCGGCGGCCGGAAGCCTCAGAACGCCTCGGCCACCCCGCCGATGCGACGGGCGGGACGGCCGTCCAGGCCCCGGCGGATCTTCGGGCCGAACTTGGTCGCGGCGGTCAGGCGGCGGACCATCTTGTGGTCGCCGGTGCGCGCGAACAGCTTGGCGGCGGCGGTCCACAGGGTGGTGGTCACCGGATGCGGCAGGACGATCCCGGCCCCGACGCCCGCGATCAACAGACTCCAGCCGGACAGGCGAATGGCGGTGGTGGTCATGGCTGTCGCTCCTGAGAATGGCTTGCAGGAGGACCTTCGCCGTTGAGGCGAGATAAATCCAATTGATCATTTCTCTCGAGAGGATCGATCTTCCCTATAGGACGTCTTTCGGCTCGCGCGGTAAGCCTCGCCCCATGACGACCACCGCCATCCTGCCCGACGCCGCCGCCACCAACTGGGTCGACCGCCACGCGCCCGTGGGACTTCGCCCCTGGCTGAAGCTGGGCCGGTTCGATCGGCCGGCGGGGATCTGGCTGCTGATGCTGCCCGGCTGGCAAGGCATCGCCCTGGCCGCCGCCGAACAGGGCCACTGGCCCAATCCGCTGCTGCTGCTGGCGGTGTTTATCGGCGCGGCCCTGATGCGGGCGGCCGGCTGCGCGTTCAACGACATCGTCGACCGCGACTTCGACGCCCAGGTGGCCCGCACCGCCATGCGCCCGATCCCGGCCGGACTGATCACGGTGAAGCAGGCCTGGATGTTCCTGGTCGGCTGCAGCCTGGTCAGCCTCTTGATCCTGCTCACCCTGGGCTGGGTGGCGATCGGGCTGGGCGTGCTGTCGCTGGGCCTGGTGGCCGGCTATCCGTTCATGAAGCGGATCACCTGGTGGCCCCAGGCCTGGCTGGGCCTGACCTTCAACTGGGGCGCCCTGCTGGGCTACGCCGCCGCCACCCATCATCTGTCGTGGTCGGCCGCCCTGCTCTATGCGGCGGGCATCTTCTGGACCCTGGGCTACGACACGATCTACGCCATTCAGGACATCGAGGACGACGCCCTGGCCGGCATCAAGTCGTCGACCCGGCGTTTGGGCCAGCACCTCCAGATCGGCGTGGCCGGCTTCTACCTGGCCTCGTTCTGCCTGCTGGTCGCGGCCGGTTGGGTCGGCAACATCGGCCCGCTGTTCCTGCCGCTGGCGGCCCTGTTTGCTTTGCACCTGTCGCGCCAAGCGGCCGCCGTCCGCGTGGACGACGGCCCGGCGGCGCTGAAGCTCTTCAAGTCCAACGCCATCGCCGGCCTGATCGTCTTCGCGGCCCTGGTCGCGGGGCTGTGGAAGCCGGGCGTCAGCTTCTAGCCACCCCTTCCTCGCGAGGAAGGGGACCTCTTAGAAAGGACCCTGGCTATAGACGCGGTCCATGACCGTGTTCAGTTGGCGGATGCGGCCGTCATAGCTGCGCTTCAGGCAGGCCTGGTTGGCGCCGCACTGCTTGCGGGCCTGCAGCCACGCCCGCTGATCGTCCATGATCGCGCCGCGACCGCCCATCGGCACCAGGTGGCGGGTGATGCCGTACAGCTGGTCCATCCGCACGTCCTGGTCATTGAGGTCGCGGTTGGCGCAGATCGCCTTCTCGTCCGAGGTCCGGGCCTTGCGGCAGTCGAAGCTGGCGGCGGCGGCGGGCGCAGCGACAGCGGCGCAGACGGCGGTCAGAACGAGGGCGGGGATCAGTCGGCGCATGGGCGGCTCCAAATGTGACGTCGGGTCATCCTGTCAGCCCTAAGCTGAATGTGCGATGATCGTTCCATGGCCGTAGCCCCTCGCGTCAAGCCGCAGGACCTGTTCACGCCCGACGAATGGACGCGAATTTCCGCGCGTTCGTCCTGGCGTGGCGTCGCGATGGTCGCCCACGCCTGGGCCGTGATCCTCGCCGCCGGCGCGCTGTTCGTCTTCTTCCCCAATCCGCTGACCTATGTCCTGGCCGTGATGCTGATCGGCGCGCGGCAGCTGGGCCTGGCGATCCTGATGCACGAGGCCGCGCACGGGGGCCTGCACCCCAACCTCAAGGTCAATGACTGGCTGGGCGAGTGGCTGTGCGCCGCGCCGACCGGGGCCTCGCTGGCCAGCTATCGCCCCTATCACCTGACCCACCACAAGTTCGCCCAGCAGGCCGAAGACCCGGACCTGATCCTGTCGGCGCCCTTCCCGACCACGCGGGCGAGCCTGCGGCGCAAGATCATCCGCGACCTGACGGGCCAGACCTTCTTCAAGCAGCGGTTCGGGCCGCTCCTCGGCAAGATGAAGGGCTCGAAGTCCATTGGGCAGCCGAAAGGCGCGATCTTCGCCGGCGAGGTGGCGCGGCAGAAGCCATTCCTGCTGTGGAACCTGGGTATCCTCGTCGTGCTCAGCGCCTTCGGTCTCTGGTGGGCGTGGCTGGCCCTCTGGATCGTGCCGATGGCCACCTGGTTCCCGCTGGTCACCCGCCTGCGCAACATCGCCGAGCACGCCCTGGTGGCCAAGGACGAGCCCGACCCGTTCCGCCACGCCCGCACCACCAACGCCAACTGGCTCGAGCGCGCCCTGATCGCGCCCTACCACGTCAATTTCCACGCCGAGCACCACATGTTCATGCACACCCCGTGCTGGAACTTGCCGATGGCTCACCGGCTGCTGGAGCAGAAGGGTCTGACCTCCGGCATGCTGACCGCGCCGGGCTACCTGACCGTGCTGAAGGCCGCGTCGAGCAAACCGGTCGCCGCCTGACGAGCCCCGTGCTCTAAGCGGCCGATGATCGTCCAGACCCTGGAAGGCCGCCGCGCCTTCATCCGCGACAACACGCGTTTCCAGCCGACGCCGCACGCGCCGGAGCTGTCGCTGCACCTGGCCGACGAAATCACCCCGATCTGGAAGCTGACCGAGGAAGCGCTGGAGGAGATCGGCCTGCCGCCGCCGTTCTGGGCCTTCGCCTGGGCCGGCGGCCAGGCCCTGGCGCGCTACATTCTCGATCATCCCGAGACCGTCGCCGGCAAGCGCGTCATCGACTTCGCCACCGGCTCGGGCATCGTCGCCATCGCGGCCATGAAGGCCGGCGCGACCAGCGTGCTGGCGGCCGACATCGACGTGTTCTGCGAGGCGGCCGTGGGCCTGAACGCCGAGGCCAACGGCGTCGCGGTCGACTTCACCGACGTCAACCTGCTGGACGCTCCACCGCCGGCCGCCGACGTGCTGCTGGCCGGCGACATCTGCTACGAGAAGCCCATGGCCGAGGCGGTGATGGACTGGCTGCGGCAGGGCCGGGCCGCCGGGTCCAGCGTGTTCATCGGCGATCCAGGCCGCACCTATTTCCGCAAGGACGACCTGGTGAAGCTGGCCGAGTACCAGGTCGAGACCACCCGCGAGCTCGAGGACTTCGCCGTCAAGCGCACCAGCGTCTGGACTCTGCCCTGACGGCAAACTAGAACAATTAGAGAACATCGTTTCAGGAGCGCGCCATGCGTGAAGACGGCAAGATCGACTATATCGAGTGGCCGGGCGGCGACCTGCCGGCCACCAAGAGCTTCTATTCGGCCGCCTTCGGCTGGAGCTTCGTCGACTACGGTCCCGACTATGTCGCCTTCGAAGGCCAAGGCGCGGACGGCGGCTTCACCAAGCCGCAGGAAGGCGCCACCGACCGCCCGCTGGTCATCCTGTACGCCAACGACCTGGAAGCCATGCTGGACAAGGTGGTCAAGGCAGGCGGCGTGATCACTGCCCCGATCTTCAGCTTCCCCGGCGGCCGCCGCTTCCACTTCACCGACCCGTCCGGCAATGAGCTGGGCGTCTGGAGCGCGACGGGGGTGGAATAGGGCATGCGGGTGTTGGGGTTGAGCGTCCTGGCGTGGGCGATGGCGGGCGCGGCCTGGGCGGATGATCCGCCGCCGGCCCCTGTGCCGGCCGAGGTCCGCGCGCTGGAAGGCTGCTGGCGCGGCGCGGGCGACGTGATGGGCAAGGCGGTCGAGATCACCCTCACCGCCCACCCGGTCGCCCTCGGGACCCTGCTGACTGTCGACGCCGACAGCCACGCGACCGCCGATCCCAAGGACCGCTACGCCGCCCACCTGGTGCTGGGTGGCAAAGGCGCGGCGCCCAAGGACGGCGCGCCCACGGCGATCTCCGGCTTCTGGTCCGACAGCTTCGGCGGCGACTTCACCGCCGTGGGCCAGGGCGCGGCGCTGCCGGGCGGGTTCGACGTTAGCTACGCCTATCCGGACGCCACCTTCGTCAACCGCTGGCGGCGCGACGGCGATCGGCTGACCTGGACCATTGTCGCCAAGAGCGGGGCCAAGGAAGCGCCGTTCGCTCGCTACGCGCTGAGCCGTTCAGCCTGCCCGTGAAGAGCGGCTGACGCGGCTCCCCCATCAAACCGTCACACAAGCGTCGTAATGTCCGCCTCCTGACGATTGACCCATTGGCAGGGGCGGCATGGGCGACAAGAGCTGCGGCGGTTGCGGCATGTGCTGCAAGCTGATGGGCGTGGAGGCGCTGGCCAAGCCGCCCCACGCCTGGTGCGGCCATTTCCGGAAAGGGTCGGGCTGCGCGATCTATGCCGATCGCCCCACCGCCTGCGCCGACTTCGCCTGCTACTGGCTCAAGAGCGAAGGCCTGGGCGACGAATGGCGGCCGGACCGCGCGCGCTTCATCCTGCACCGTGAGGACCAGGGCCAGCGCATGGTGGTCGAGGTCGATCCGGCCAGCCCCGAAGCCTGGCGCAAGGCCCCCTACCACGCCACCCTGCGCGCCTGGGCCGCGCGCGGCGCCGCCGATGGCCTGACGCTGAACGTGCTAGTCGGCCAGCGTGGTTATGAGATCCGTCCCGACCGCGATGTCGACCTGGGCGTCGTGCGGAGCTTCGCGGCATGAGCGAGCTGGAATTCGCCCAACCCGCCGCCGGCAAGAGCTGCGGCTCGTGCGGGCTGTGCTGCAAGGTCCTGGCGATCGAGGCGCTGGACAAGGCCGACGGCGTCTGGTGCTCGCACTTCAAGAAGGGCGGCGGTTGCGGCAATTACGAGCTGCGCCCGACGGCCTGCCGGGGCTTCATGTGCCTGTGGATCACGTCCGAGAAGCTGGGTCCCGAGTGGCGGCCCGACAAGGCCGGCTTCGTCATGTACACCGACCGCGACGGCAAGCGCCTGAACCTGGTGGTCGACGCCGGCAAGCCCGCGTCCTGGCGGCGCGAGCCGTACTATTCCTACATCAAGAACATGTCGCGCCGGGCGCTGGACGGCTACGAGCTGGTGGTCTGCATCGGCGACCGCCGCATCGTCGTCTTCCCCGGCGAGGAGATCGACCTGGGCGTCATCCCGCCCGACCGCAAGCTGGTCAGCGGTTATGTCGAGCAGGACGGCGCGCTGACGCCGTTCGCCATGGTGCTGGCAGACGCGGACTAGGCGCGGGCTAGAACTTCGGGTGGAACTTGCGCGGGCTCCAGGCAAAGTCGCGCATGGCGTCCGAGCTGTCGAACGTCAGGTCCTGGCCCATCCGCGCGCCCATGGCCGTGGTCGCGCCGGGATAGAACGGCTTGGCCAGGCGCATGATCAGGCCAAACAGCCACACCGGCATCGGCAGGCTGCGCGGATGCTTGCCCAGGCCCTCGAACACCCGGTCGACCATCACGCGATAGGTCACCGTCTCGCCGCCCACCAAGTCGTAGGCGCGGTCGCGGGTCGCCGGCGCGTGGGCCGCGGCCAGGGCGCCGGCGGCCAGGTCGGCGGCGTGCACCGGCTGGCGCAGGCCCTCGCCCTTGCCCGACAGCGGCATGACGCCAAAGCGCTTCACCAGGCGAGCGATGCGGCTGACATTCTCGTCGTGGCCTTCGTCATAGATCAAGGTGGGGCGCAGGATGGTCCAGGCCACGCCGTGCGCGGCGCACCAGGTCTGGACCGCGGCTTCCGCATCCGCCAGCTGCTGGGCCACGGCGCGCTCGCCGGCGTCCGGAGAGCCGGTCTTGGTGAAGCGGCTGGTCGAGGAGAAGGCGATCAGGCGCTCCATGCCCCGCGCCTTCAGCGCCGGCAGTGCGGGCGCCAGCAGCCAGATCGGCGACAGCGAGAACACCGTGGCCGAGACCGGCAGGCGCTCGTCGAGGTCGGCGTCCTTGAGGTCGCCACCGATCCAGCAGATGTCCTGCGTCGGCGGCCGACGGCTCAGCGCCGTCGGGTTCAGGTCCTCGGCCTTGAGCAGGGTCAGCAGATGATCGCCGATCAGGCTGGTCGCGCCCAGCACCAGCACCGGCGTCTTCAGGGTGTTCTCGGTGTCCATTCGCTAGATATAGTCATGGTTGGAGAGGACGCCCATGACATACGAAGACGTGAGAGCCTTCGCGTTCAAACTGCCCGGCGTCGAGGACGGGACCGCCTATAGCCGCCCGTGCCTGAAGGCGCACGGCAAGTTCCTGACCCGCCTGTTCGAGGACGGCGAAAGCCTGGTCTGCCCCGCCGTGCCGTTCGACGAGCGCGAGATGCTAATCGAGGCCGAGCCGGACGTCTTCCACTTCACCGACCACTTCAAGAACTACCCCTATGTCCTGGTCCGGCTGGCGGGCGCGCATCCGGGCACGGTCGAACGGCTGGTCACCCGCCAGTGGCGCGCCACCGCGCCGAAGAAGATCCTGAAAGCCTGGGACGAGACGCACACATGAAAGCTTGGCGCATCCTGATCGCCGCCGTCGCGTGCTTCGGTCCCGCCCTGCAGTACGGCCTGATGGTCTATGACGAGACCCTGGTCTCGGCGGCCGTGAAGTCGGTCGAGTTCTTCAGCTACTTCACGATCCTGTCGAACATGCTGGCCGCCGCCGCTCTGACCGCGCCGTTGGTCGCGCCGACCAGCCCGTTCGCGGTCTGGGCCGAACAGAGCGGCCCGCGCGCTTCGATCGCGACCTATCTGACGATCACCGCCGTCGTCTATCACACGATGCTGGCCAGCCAGTGGAACCCGCAAGGCCTGCGCTTCGTCTCCAATCTCATCCTGCATACGATCACGCCGCTGGCCTATCTGGCCGATGTCGCCCTGCGCGGCGGACACGGCGAAGCGCGCTGGATCGCGGCGGCCAAGGCCATGGCCTTCCCGGCCCTGTTCGGCGTCTGGACCCTGGTCCACGGCGCGTTGTCGGGTTTCTATCCGTACCCGTTCATGAACGTCGCCAAGCGCGGCTATCCGCCGGTGGTGCTGACCATGGTCGAGATGAGCCTGGCCTTCGCCGCCGTGGCCCTGATCTTCGTGTTCCTCTTACGCGTTCGCACCAGGGTGTCGCTGGAGAGGCCCGCCCCTATATCCGCCTGACCGTTTTCCCCGGAGTTCCCTGATGTCCAAGCTCGTTCCCGCCATCCGCTCGGGCGACGTCCTGATGCCCGCCCTCGGTTTCGGCACCTGGCAGCTGGAGAACGGCACGGCCGTCCCGCTGGTCGAGAAGGCGCTGGAGGTCGGCTACCGCCACATCGACACCGCCCAGATCTATGGCAACGAGCGCGACGTCGGCGCGGGGATCCGCAACAGCGGCGTCAAGCGCGACGACATCTTCCTGACCACCAAGGTCTGGATCGACCAGTTCCACGACGGCGACCTGCAACGCTCGGCCGAGAAGAGCCTGGAGAAGCTGGGCCTCGGCCATGTCGACCTCTTGCTGCTGCACTGGCCCAAGCCTGAAGTGCCGCTGGCCGAGACCCTGAAAGCCCTGAACGAGGTGCGTTCGCGCGGCCTGACCCGCGCCATCGGCCTGTCGAACTTCCCCTCGACCCTGCTGGAAGAGGCCAGCAAGCTGTCGGAAGCCCCGATCGCCACCGACCAGGTCGAGTTCCATCCCTACCTGTCGCTGAAGACCCTGAAGGCCAAGGCCGACGAACTGGGAACCTCGATCACCGCCTGGTCGCCCCTGGCTCAGGGCAAGATCGCCAACGATCCGGTGCTGGTCGAGATCGGCAAGGCCCACGGCAAGACGCCGGGCCAGGTCACCCTGCGCTGGATCATCCAGCAGGGGATCATCGCCATCCCGCGCACCAGCAATCCGAAGCGGATCGAGGAGAACTTCGACATCCTCGACTTCGAGTTGTCGGCCGACGAGATGGCGCGGATCCACGGCCTGGCCCGTCCCGACGGCCGCCTGGGCGACTGGCTGGACAAGGCCTACGCCTGGGACGCCGAATAAGAGAGATCGCGAGGGCCGGCGGTGCGTCCGCCGGCTCTTCGCCCTAGAAGGTCGGCGCCAGCTGACGCCGACGCGGAGCCGGACGGCGCAGGGCGTTGATCAAGGCCGAACCACCCAGCACGACGACCGCGCCACCGCCCAGGACCAGCCACAGCACCCAGCCTTGCAGCTCCAGCAGCGCCAGGCCGCGCGCCGCCAGATAGCCCGGGGCCAGCAGCACGCCGACCCACAGCATGGCCGAGGTCACATTGGCCAGCTGGAAGACCCAGCTGCGCATCCGCAGCATGCCGACCATTACCGGCACGAAGGCCCGCAGCGGGCCGAAGAACCGTCCGATGAACACCGAGACCACGCCATAGCGGCGGGCGAACAGACGCGTGCGGGCCACGGCGCGGCGACGCGGACGCAGCGACGGATCGCGCAGGGCGCGGGCGCCCAGCTGACGGCCGATCTGGAAGGAAATGGCGTCGCCCAGCACCGCGCCGGCGACACACCAGAAGAACACCTCGACAGGATCCAGCGCGCCGCTGGCGATCAGGCCGCCAGCCAGCAGCATCAGCGCCGTCGCCGGCACGAACGCCCCGATCAGGAGCATCGACTCCAGCAAGGTCAGGATCCCAAGGATCGGACCGGCCCAAGCCTGGTGCTCGGAAACAAACGCGCTGACGGGGGAAAGCAAACTGTCCATGGGCTCCTCGGAACGCACAGATAGGTGCGCCCGATGCCCGCTATAAGGCGAGGAAGTGACCAGGCGACGAATACCGCTCCCACTGCGACCAAGATGCCACTATGGGCGGGCGCGGCATGGTGACGCTGTCGGGAAAGCAGCCAGAGCAGTCGCAACTTGCATCGCGCATCATCTGCGCTAATCAATCCTAGATTGACGGAAATCGGGTCGGACAAGTGGGATGATGAAAACCGCGCTGATCGCCGCGCTTGCGATGACGACCGGCACAGCCCCCGCCGACTTTCCCCTGCAGCGGCTGCTGAAGGATCCCGACGCGGCCCGCACCTTCGACTATTGGCGGCTGCGGAGTGACCAGGGCCCCGACGCCATAAGCCCCTACCGTGAGAAGGCCAACACGGCCATGGGATTGAAGGACGGCAAGTTGCCGGCCCGTTGCCGCACGGATGCCGAGGCCGAGGTCCTGGCCGGGCTGAACGGCGCTCAGCACGCCGCATCATCTCGCCAGTGGCACGAAGATCGTGACGCCGCTGCGGCCGCTGTCCGCCGGTGGGACCGGGCCCTGTCATCACTGATGGCTGGCGGGTCGAGCGGTGACCCAAGCCTTGATGCCGCGATCCGCCCGTTTCTTCACCGCGCCAAGACAGAGAAGACGACGCGCGGGCGTGAGCTTGCTCTGCGCGTTGCGATGGACCAGACCCTGCGCAGGGCCTTCGAGAACGATGCTCTGCTGGGTGCGCTCTCGCCCTCGGCACGTGACCTGACGAGTTGGCCGCTTTGGACCCGCATTTGCCGGGCTGATGCGGACAACGTGGCCTGGATTAAGCAAGAGGTGCGCAACCGTGGCTGGTTCGCGATCTCCCGCTACGGGCGCGAGGCCGAGAGAGATGCCTGGCTGCTGGTCCAGCATGCCGACGATGATGTCACCTTCCAGACTGAGGTCCTGGCCTTGCTCGACAAGTTGCGGGCAAAAGGTGAGACCGATCCAAAGAGCTACGCCTATCTTTACGACCGAGTGGCGACAAACGCCGGCCGCCACCAGCGCTACGGCACCCAAGGTGGCTGTCGGGACGGCCAACGCTTCACCCAACCGCTCGAAGAGCCCGCCAGGGTCGACCAGCTCAGGGCCGAAGTGGGCATGGGCTCGCTCGCGGAATACAATGCGCGCTTCACCTGCAAGCCTTGACCGCCCAGACAAACTCCATCCGTTTTCAGACGAACCCCGTTCCATCCTGCCCTGAAAGGGCCTAGGTAAGCCTCAACCTGAGCATAACTTACCAGGGACCGGGACGATGGACGACGCGGGCGCGAGCCTCCAGGCGACGATGGCGGGGATGGGCCGGACGGCTCGTGAGGGCGCGCGCGCGCTCCGCCTCGCCACGCCAGAGCAGCGCACCGCCGCCATCCAGGCCATGGCCGCCGCGATCCGCGAGGACGCCGCCGCCATCCTGGCCGCCAACGCCAAGGACCTGGCCCGCGCCGGCGCCAACGGCCTGACCGCCCCGATGCAGGAACGCTTGGCGCTGGACGACAAGCGCCTGGAAGGCGTGGCCGCCGGTGTGGAAGCGGTCGCCGCGATCCCCGATCCCATTGGCGTCGCCACTTCGCGCTGGACCCGGCCCAACGGCCTGGACATCGCCCGCGTCCGCACCCCGATCGGCGTCATCGCCATGATCTATGAGAGCCGCCCCAACGTGACCGCCGACGCGGCCGCGCTGTGCGTGCGCTCGGGCAATGCGGTGATCCTGCGCGGAGGGTCGGAGTGCATCCACTCCAACCTCGCCATCCACGCTGCGATCGAGCGCGGCCTGGCGAAGGCGGGCCTTCCCGCCGCCGCCGTCCAGATCGTCAAGACCCCGGACCGCGCCGCCGTCGGCGCCATCCTGTCGGGCCTGGACAAGGCCATCGACCTGATCATCCCGCGCGGCGGCAAGAGCCTGGTCGCCCGCGTCCAGGCCGAGGCCCGCGCTCCGGTGCTGGGCCATCTGGAAGGCCTGAACCACGTCTTCGTCCATGCCGGCGCCGACCTGAAGAAGGCCGTCGACATCGTCGTCAACGCCAAGCTGCGCCGGGTGTCGGTCTGCGGCGCGGCCGAGACCCTGCTGGTCGACAAGGCCGCCGCCGAGACCCTTCTGCCGCCCATCGCCGACGCCCTGATCAAGGCCGGTTGCGAGCTGCGCGGCGACGCCGCCGCCCGCGCCATCGAGCCGACCATGAAGAAGGCGACGACCGAGGACTGGGTCACCGAGTACCTGGCCCCGATCCTGGCCGTGGCCGTGGTCGACGGCGTGGCGGGCGCGGCCCAGCACATCCGGTCCTATGGCTCGGGTCACACCGACGCGATCATCACCGAGGACGCCGGCGCCGCCGACGCCTTCGTCAATGAGGTCGACAGCGCCATCGTGCTGGTCAACGCCTCGACCCAGTTCGCCGATGGCGGCGAGTTCGGCTTCGGGGCCGAGATCGGCATCGCCACCGACAAGCTTCATGCCCGCGGCCCGGTCGGGGCCGAGCAACTGACGACGTTCAAATATGTGGTTCGCGGGACCGGCCAGACTCGTCCCTGAGGCCGGTCGGCCGAGCGCGCAACGTCTCGGGTTCCACCTGGAGCCCGGGATGCGCGTCGGCCTGTTCGGCGGCAGCTTCAACCCGGCGCACGAGGGCCACGCCCACGTGGCCGAGACGGCCATGCGCCGCCTGGAGCTGGACCGCGTCATCTGGTTGGTCTCGCCGCAGAACCCGCTGAAATCGTCGCACGAGACCCGCCCCGTGGCCGAACGCATGGCCAATGCCCGCCGCTGGGCGCGCGGCTCGGGCATGATCGTCTCCGACGCCGAGACGCGGTTGGGCTCGCAGTACACGATCGACACGCTACGTGTTTTGAGGGCGCGTTATCCCGGCGTGAAGTTCGTCTGGGTCATGGGCGCCGACAGCCTGGCCACCTTCCATCGGTGGAGGGGCTGGACCCAGATCATGCGCGAAGTGCCTGTGGCGGTGATCTCGCGTCCCTGGATCGCGCTGAAGGCCCGCACCGCGCCCGCCGCCCGCCGTTTCGCCTTCGCCCGCTGGCCCGCCAGCGCCGCGGCCAAGCTGCCGGACGCCAAGTCGCCGGCCTGGGTCTACCTGACCGGCCCGCTGAACTTCGCCTCGTCCACGGCGATGCGGGCGCGGCAAAAAGGCGTGAAGCGGGGCTGAAGGCCAAGCTTTTCAGCGTTGCTCTAACGCCTCTAGCCGACGGCTGAATCGACCGTCCGCACGCGAACTCTCACTTTTCGCCCAATTCCGTGCTATGGGGGATATCCACAGCGACCCCATAAGGAGCAATACGCTGCGTAGCGACCCCGCGCTTAATGCGCACGAAGGCCCGGCCGGCGCCGAGTCCTCGAACGAATCCCCGGGCCTGAGTCTGCCCCTGGACCTGAAGGCGCTGGAGCGCCTGATCCTGACCCGCCTCGACGACGACAAGGCGCAGGACATCGTCCACATCGATCTGGCCGACAAGAGCTCGGTCGCCGACAGCCTGATCGTGGCGTCGGGCCGTTCGCACCGTCACGTCGGCGCTCTGGCCGACCACCTGCTGCGCGCCCTGAAGGAAAACGGCTACGGCAAGGCGCGGGTCGAAGGCCTGCCGCACTGCGACTGGGTGCTGATCGACGCCGGCGACGTCGTCATCCACCTGTTCCGTCCCGAAGTGCGCAGCTTCTACAACATCGAGAAGATCTGGGCCGTCGACGCCCCGCACCGCACCGCGGCGAACTGATCTCTCCACGCTCGGCCGTCGCTCTTTGCGGAGTGACGGCCTAGAGCTGTTTTCCCATGAAGATCACCATCCTCACCGTCGGAAAACTTGGCCGCATGGTCGAGGCGCAGCTGGCCGTGGACTATGCGTCCCGCGCCACCGCATCCGGCCGCGCCCTGGCGCTGGGTCCGGTCGAGATCGTCGAGGTCGAGGCCAAGAAGCCCGGCAAGGCCGCCGAGGCCGAGGTGCTGCGCCCGCACCTGGAGGGCGCCTATGTCGTGGCCTGCGACGAGCATGGCAAGGCTTGGAAGAGCCGCGCCTTCTCCGACCACCTGGCCCGCCTGCGCGACGACGGTAACCGCCGCGTGGTGTTCCTGATCGGCGGGGCTGACGGCCTGGACGCCTCGATCCTGTCCTCGGCCAACGAGACCATGGCCTTCGGCATCCAGACCTGGCCGCACGCCATGGCCCGGGCGATGCTGGCCGAGCAGATCTATCGCGCCGCCACCATCCTCTCGGGCTCGCCCTATCACCGCGATTGAGGCACTAAGAGCCTCGATGCTTCGCCGCCCCATCGCCATCGGTCTGATCGCCGTCACCCTCGCCGTTCCCACGGTCGTGGTCGGCTGGCAGCGCGCCGATCGCGCCGTCGAGACCCAGCGCGCCAAGGACCGCCAGCAGGCCGCCGACACCCGCCGCGAGATTCAGGACCTGCGGACCGAGCTGGACCGCCTGGACCACGCCCGCATCACCGCCGGCGCCGATGTCGACGCCAAGCGCGCGCGGCTGGAAGCCCTGAACGCCCGCGAGCGCTCGATCCTGGCCGACCTGGGCGTCAATCGGCAGCGACTGTCGCTGCTGCTCTCGGCCCTGCAGCTGTTCCGCCGCGATCCGCCGCCGGCCTTGCTGGTGGCGCCCAACAACGCTCGCGACGCGGTGCGGGCCGCCATCCTGATCCGGGCCATGACGCCCGACCTGCAACGCCGCGCCGACGCCTATGCCCGCCAGGCCACCGCTGTGGGGACCCTGCGCCGCGAGGCCGCCGCCGCCTCGGCCGAGCTGTTCACCGCCGAGAGCGTGGTCGCCGACCGCAAGGGCGAGATCGAGCGCCTGATCATCGAGAAGACCCAGCTGGAGCGCGCCTACGCCCAGGAAGCCCTGACCGAGGAAAACGAGCTGCGCACCCTGGGCGTGCTGACCGACGGCCTGGGCCGGGTCGAGGCGACCGGGCCGCTGCACCTGCGTAGTCCCGCCGCCGGAGCCATCGTCCGCCGCTTCGGCGCCGAGATGCCGGCCGGCGGCAAGTCGCCCGGCCTCACCTTGCGTGTCGACAAGGGCCTGACCGTCACCGCTCCCGCCGCCGGAACCGTCGAATATGCCGGCGCGCTGAATGGCTGGGGCGCGGTGCTGATCCTGCGATCGCAAGGCGCCTATCACCTCGTTCTGGCCGGTCTGGACCAGATAACGGCGGTACAAGGACAATCTGTCGCGGCGGGCGCCCCCATCGGGAAGATGCCGGATCATGTATCTTCCGATCCGGAGCTCTATCTGGAGGTCCGCGAGAACGGCGAGCCGGCGGACCCGGAGCGCTGGCTCAAACAAGAGTCGCGATAGACGACTTTTTCAGTAATGGTGGCCGTAATTCTACCTACGGCCTCTGTCAGTGGTTGGACGGGGCTAAACACGGTTTGCGACGCCGCGCGTCGCCAGGGAGCCTTCTGGGCCTTAATGCGCAAGTATCTGCTCATCGGAGTTTCGGCCTTCGTCCTCGGTGCGGGGGCCATGGCCTATGTCAGCCCGATCGCTCAGGCGAACAACGCCCCCAAGACCAAGACCTACAAGATGCTCGAGCTGTTCGGCGACGTGCTGGGCACGGTCGAGGACCAGTATGTCACCGAGGTCGACGACAAGAAGCTGATCGAAGCGGCCCTGGACGGCATGCTGACCAGCCTGGACCCGCACTCGGGTTACCTGTCGCCCGACAGCTACGAAGACATGCAGGACACCACGCGCGGTGAGTATGGCGGCCTCGGTATCGAGGTCACCAGCGAAGACGGCGTCGTGAAGGTCATCTCGCCGATGGATGGCACCCCGGCCTCGCGCGCGGGCATCCAGGCCGGCGACTACATCACCGCGGTCAACGGCCAGAGCGTTCTGGGCCTGACGGTCACCGAGGCCGTCAAGCAGATGCGCGGCACGGCCGGCGAAGGCGTCACCCTGACCATCGCCCGCGACAAGACCGATCCGTTCGACGTCAAGCTGATCCGCGAAGTGATCAAGCCCAAGGCCGCCATCGCCCGTATGGAAGGCGACTACGGCTATGTGCGCCTGCCCGGCTTCAACGAGAAGGCCACCGACGCCCTGGTGTCGTCGATCAGCGACCTGAAGGCCAAGAACCCCAAGATGAAGGGCCTGATCCTCGACCTGCGGAACAATCCGGGCGGTCTCCTGGACCAGGCCGTCGGCGTGGCCGACGTGTTCCTGGACGGCGGCGAGGTGGTCAGCCAGCGTGGCCGCGACCCGCGCAACATCCAACGCTACAACGCCCGCGCGGGCGACATGCTGAACGGCCTGCCAATGGTGGTGCTGATCAACCAGGGCTCGGCCTCGGCCGCTGAAATCGTCGCCGGCGCGCTCCAAGATCGTCACCGCGCCGAGCTGGTCGGCCTCACCAGCTTCGGCAAGGGTTCGGTGCAGACCGTGATCCCGCTGCGCGGCGGCGCCGACGGCGCGCTGAAGCTGACCACGGCCAAGTACTTCACGCCGTCGGGCCGCTCGATCCAGAAGACCGGCATCGCCCCGGACCTCGAGGTCGCCCAGACCCGCGACCAGGCCCAGGACATCGCCAACCGCGTGTGGTTCAGCGAGGCCAGCTTCAAGAACGCGCTGAACGCCGACGAGGGCAAGACCCGCATCGCCCCGCACGCGCCGGCCGAAGCCCCGCCGACCGCCTTCGACGACAAGAAGGGCGACTTCCAGCTGCAACGCGCCATCGCCGTGCTGCAGTCGGGCGGCGTCGCCAACACGCCCAAGCTGCCCAAGCCGGCGGCCAAGGTCGCCGAGGTCACCGCCAAGGCCGCCGCCGCGGCCGGCAAGCCGGTCACCGAGAACAAGTAGGGCTCTTCGCCCTCGATAAGATCAGCGCCGCCTCGGGAGACCGGGGCGGCGTTTTTCGTTTCCGCAATCGTCCCCTGGTCGGCGGCCGGGGCGGCAGTAAGGTCGGCCCATGCTGAGCCTTCTCGCCGCCTTCGCCCTGGCCGCAGCCCCGAAGCCGTTCATGCCGGGTGTAGTCGACACGCCCGCGACCGAGGTCCGCCCAGCCTTCAGCCCCGACGGCCGCTGCGTGCTGTGGGGATCGATCACCACCAAGGACGACTGGAAGATCCTCCAGACCTGCCGCGAGGGCGACGGCTGGAGCCAGCCAGCACCAGTGTCGTTCGAGACGCCAGCCAACGAGTTCGACCCGGCTTTCTCGCCGGACGGCCGCACGGTCTATTTCTTCTCCAACCGACCCGGCGGCCTGGGCGGCGACGACCTGTGGGCGGTGGAGCGGGATCCCAAGACCCTGGCCTTCGGCACGCCGCGCAATCTCGGCCCACGCTTCAACACAGCCGGCGACGAGTGGGCGCCGAACCCCACGAAGGACGGCAAGCTGATCTTCTCGTCCAGCGGCCATGGCGGCGCAGGCGGCCAGGATCTGTTCGAAGGCGACATCGCGGGCGCGGCTCCGGTCCGCAACCTGGGTCCCGGCGTCAATGGCCCGCTGGACGACTTCGACGCCACGGTGCTGGCCGACGGCCGCTTGGTCTTCGCCTCCGGAGATCTGAAGACCGAGAGTGGCGTGAAGCTCTACATCGCCAGCAAGGCCTTCACCGACCGCCAGCCGCTGCCTACGCCGGTCAACTGCTCGGCGGAGATCAACAACGGCCCGGCGGTCGATCCGCGCCGGCCGGATGTGTTGTTCTACTCAGCCTACTGCCCGACCATCGGTCCCGGCCGGATGGACATCTTCGAGGTCCCCGCGCCCTAGGGACAGGCCGTACTCGACGAAGGCCGTCTCCCGCGCCCAGCCCAGGCCTTCGTACAGCGCCTGGGCCCGGCGGTTGTCGACGCCGGTGACCAAGGAGAGGCCGACGGCGCCGGCCTCGCGGGCATGCGCCGTCGCCGCCTCGACCAGCGTCCGGCCCACCCCGCCGCGTCGGCGATCGGCCACGACATAGAGATCGTTGAGCACGAAGGTCCGCGCCGCCCGCACCGACGAGAAGCCGGGATAGAGCTGCACGAACCCGATCGCTTCACCACCGTGGAAGGCCAGGAACATTACGGATTCGTCCCGCCCGATCCGCTCGGCCAAGAAGGCTCGCGCCCGCTCAAGGTCGGCTGGCTGGCCGTAGAACTGGCGATAGCTGTCGAACAAAGGAGCCAGCACCGGCAGGTCCGCCGCCAGGGCGCGCCGCACGATCATGCAGAGACCTTCGAATATCGCATGATCCAGTTGGTCTCCCAGCTCGCGCCACCGTCGGGCGAGAAGGCCTGGTCCCATTGGGCCTCGGTCGGCGACAGCGAACGGAACTGGCCGCGCACCTTGATCGGCCGGCCTTCGAAGGTCTCGTCCGACAGGAAGGTCCCGACGCCGTTCGAAAAGCGCCCGATGCCCGGCGGGCCGATCTCGTGCGGATTGGCGGCGCTGAGGTACCAGTCGGCCCAGGTGTCGGTCTTGGCGTCGTAGGCCCGCAGGCCCATGCCCGCCGTGGGACCGGTCGCCCGCAGGGCCTTGCTTTCGTTGAGGTTCACCACCCCGCCCAGCAGGGCCTGGCACACGGTGGTCCCGTCGAACTCCTCCCACTCGGTGTTGCCCGCCAGCCGCTTGCGCAGGCGGCGGTGGCGCACGGTCCAGGATCCGATGAAGAAGTCGAAGTCGCGGATCGAACCCTTACCCTCGCCGGCGAAGGCCACGCGGGAGGCGATCAGGGCCGGCGTGGCGAGGGCCAGCCCCATCAGGTCGCGGCGGCACAGGTCCATCAGCCGATCTTCTCGAAGTCGGTGTACCAGTTGACCTCCCAGGTCTTGCCGCCGTCGGGCGAGAAGGCCTGCTCCCAGTGAGCGCCGGTCGCGGTGATGTTCGACCAGGTGAAGCGCACCTTGATCGGTTTTCCCCGCAGAGTGTCGTCGGCGTAGAACGTCCCGACACCATTGACGAACCGGCCCTTCACCGGCGTGTCCATGACCCCCGGCCGGCGGGCGTCCAGCCACCAGATGGCCCACTCGCCGGTCGCGGGGTCGTAGGCGCGCGTCGTCAGGCCCCAGTAGTCGCCATCGGGCAGGCGCAGCAGGTTGTCGTCGGCGTTGCCCTGGCCGTTCATGGTCTTCCACCAGACCTGCTCGCCGGTGAAGGTCTCCCAGCGGGTGTCGCCAACCAGGCGCTCCTTCAGGCGGCGATGCGTGGCCTTCCACTTGCCGACCCGCAGGTCGAAGGCGGTCAGGCCAGACATATCCTGGGCGGGCTTGGCCTTGACGTTGTCCTGGTCGGCCCAGGCCGGCGCGGCCAGCAGCAAGGCCGCCAGCAAACCCCATGCGATCGATCGCTTCATGGCGTCCTTCCTCTCTGGCGGAAGTTCTGGAGCCGCCGCCGGGCGGGAACGAGAGCCAATCCCCGCGAACCTTGGGGCGCCGCGCGGCGGGTGCTTGAGCTCGTGCGCGCCCACGCGCACAAAGGCTGCGATGAGCGTCGTCCTGGAACTGCCGCTGCAGCTGCCGCCCGCCGGGTCGCGCGACGTGCGCCGCCGGCTGCACGAGCAGCTGAAGGCGGCGATCCTGGACGGCCGCCTGGCGCCCGGCCTGCAGCTGCCCGCCAGCCGAGCCTTGGCCGAGCAGCTTGGCCTGTCGCGCAACACCGCCATGGCCGTCTACGACCTGCTGCTCAGCGAGGGCCACATCGTCTCAAGGCCCGGCGCGGGGACCTTCGTGGCCGGCGGGGCGTCAAAGTCGCCGCTGGGACCCGCCACGCGCCCCGAGGCGGCCTTCAACCTGCGTCCCGGACGCCCCGACGCCAGCGCCTTTCCGTTCGACATCTGGGGCCGCCTCACAGGCCGCGCCCTGCGCCAGTTCGGTCGCGCCGGCGGGGTCTATCGCGAGCCCGCCGGCCATCCGGCCCTGCGCGAGGCGATCGCCGGCCACCTGTCGTTCGCGCGCGGCCTGGCCTGCGCGGCGGAGGACGTCATCGTCACGGTCGGCGCCCAGCAGGCCTTCGAGCTGGTGGCCCGCACCCTGACTGGTCCGGGCCGCACCGTCGTGGTCGAAGACCCCGGCTACCCCGCCGCCCGCGAAGCCTTCGCCGCCGCCGGGGCGATGGTCACCGCCGCGCCGGTCGACCGCGAGGGTCTGGTCGTCGAGGCCCTGCCGGAAGGGGCGGCGCTGGTCTGCCTGACGCCCTCGCAGCAGTACCCGCTGGGACCGCCGCTCTCGCCTGCCCGCCGCGCCGTCCTAGCGGCCTGGGCGGTCTGCAACGACGCCCTGGTGGTCGAGGACGACTATGGCGGCGAGTTCCGCTTCGAGAGCCCGCCCCACCCGCCCCTGAGGGCGCAGGACCCCGACGGGCGGGTGGTCTATGTCGGCACCTTCTCCCAGAGCCTGCTGCCAGCCCTGCGCATCGGCTTCGTGGTCGCACCCGCGCGCGCCCGCGCCGCCCTGCTGGCCGCCCGCGAACGCAGCGACTGGCATGGCCCGGCCATCGAGCACGCCACCCTGGCCGCCTTCATCGCCGAGGGCCACCTGGCCCGCCACGTACGCCGGATGCGGCGGGTTTATACCGAGCGGCGCACGGCCCTGCTGGAGGCCCTGGCCGCCCACGCTAGCGGCAGGCTGGAGCCGATCCCCGCCCCGGCCGGCCTGCACGTCACCGCCCTGCTCGCCCCGTCCGCCGACGCCCGCGCCGTCGTCGCCCGCGCGGCGGCCCTGGGCGTCGCCGTCGATCCGCTGGACACCTACGCCGCCGAGCGCGCGGCGCCGCCGGGGCTGGTCCTCGGCTTTGGCCAGATCGAGGCCGCGCGGATCGATGAAGCGGTCCGCCGCCTTGTTCAAGCCATAGGCTGATCGTTCCCTTGGGCGCGACGTCGCGCCGCGCCGCCAGCGCGCTTTGGCAGCATCTCGTTAACCATATCTTCGAAGCTTCCCGACTAGCCTGAGCGGGTCATGGCCGTCACCTTCTCGCGCAAGCCCGCCTATGCCGCCGCCGCGCCCGCTTCGGGCGGGACCGGCGACCTGCGCGCCAAGCTGATGGCGGCCGTCAGCAATCCCTACATCGCCGCCAGCGGCGCGGCCGTGCTGTTCCTGGCCTCGCTGGCGACCCTGGTGCTGATCACCAGCGACCCGCACGCCGGCTCGCCGGTGATTCGCCTGCCGCTGACCAAGATCGGCGCGACCAAGAACATTCCCGAAGGCTGGCGCGAGGCGCTGGGCGGCGATCCCGCCCACGAGGCCGAGCTTGTCCCCGGTCAATTGGGCCTGTCGCGCAATCCGTTCGCCCCGCCGGCCGCCGAGCCCGAAGCCCCGCCCGCCGAGGGCCTAGCCAATCTGCCGCCGGTGCAGCAGGGTCCGGGCCTGGCCCAGGCCCCGATCGCCGGCCTGACCGCGCCCGGTCCCGGCGGCGGCCCGCTGCCGATCATCGGCGCCGATGGCCGCACCGCCGCCGAAGCCTATGCCCGTCCGTTCCAGCCCAATGGCCGCCCCAAGGTGTCGGTGGTCATCGGCGGCCTCGGCCTCAACGCCCAGACTACCCGCGCGGCGATCGAGACCCTGCCGGGCGAGATCACCTTGTCGTTCGCGCCCTATGCCGAGGGCCTGCAAGGCTGGATCGACCTGGCCCGCGCCCACGGCCACGAGGTGCTGCTCGAGACGCCGATGGAGCCGGCCGACTATCCGGCCAACGATCCGGGCCCCTACACCCTGATTGCCGCCAATCGGCCCGAAGACACCGTGCGCAAGCTGGAATGGCTGATGTCGCGCGCCACCGGCTATTTCGGCCTGTCGAACTATCTGGGCGCGCGCTTCGTCGACAACGACCAGGCGATGAGCACCTTCAACGCCGTGCTGAAGGCCCGCGGCCTGGCCTTTGTCGACGACGGCCTGGCCGCGCGCCGCGCCGGCCCGATCCCGCGCGCCTCGGCCGACCGAGTGATCGACGACGAGCTGTCGGCTGGCGCCATCGACAGCCAGCTGAAGGCGCTGGAGAACGGCGCGGCCGGTCGCGGCCAATCGCTGGGCTCGGGCTTCGCCTATCCGGTGACCATCACCCAAGTGCGCATCTGGGCCGCCGGCCTGCAGGCGCGCGGCCTGCAACTGGCGCCGGCTTCGGCCCTCGCTCACCGGTAAAACTGGCGCACCACGACAAGTCGTGGAACAACGCTCGACATGACCGAGCGTGAGTATCCCAAGCATCGTCCCAATGTCGGCGTCGTCCTGTTCCACAAGGATGGCCGTGTGTGGCTGGGCCGGCGCTATCGACAGGCGCCGCCGTACAATTGGCAGTTCCCGCAGGGCGGGGTCGATGACGGCGAAGACCTGGAAGCCGCCGCGCGTCGCGAGCTGGCCGAGGAGACCGGCGTCAGCTCCGTCGAGCTCTTGGGCCGCACCGAAGGCTGGATCGCCTACGACTTCCCGCCCGAGATCCTGGCCGACAAGAAACACTCGCGCGGCTGGCTTGGTCAGAAGCAGGTCTGGTTCGCCTATCGCTTCATCGGCGAGGAGTCCGAGATCGATCTCGAGGCTGACGAACACATCGAGTTCGACGCCTGGAAATGGGGCAGGCTCGACGAAACGCCCGAACTGATCGTACCCTTCAAGCGTGGCGTCTACGAAGCAGTGGTCGCCGCCTTCGCGGGGTACGCGCGCGGCGTCTGATCTGGCGCTGTGGCGCGGGGGAGAACGGTATGGCGGATACGGTTCTGCTAATTCACGGCTACGGGTGCGCGGGGGACGTTTGGGACCCTGTCGCCGCACGTCTGCGCGCCGAGGGCTATCGCGTCGTGGCTCCGACGATCCGCTCGGCCGTGCGTACGGTCGAAGGTCCCCGCGCGGGCCTGGCCGGCCTGACCCTGGCCGACTACGTCGCCGAGATGAGCGCCCTGGCCCAGACCCTGGCCAAGGAGAATGGCGGGCAGAAACCGATCGTGATCGGCCACTCGATGGGCGGCCTGATCGCCCAGAAGATCGCCGAGGCCGGCCACGCCGCCGCCATCGCCCTGTTCGCGCCCGGCTCGCCGGCCGACGCGCGCGGCAAGCCGAAGCTGACGCCGGTCTTCACCTTTTTGAACATGGCCCTGCAATCCAAGCCCGAGACCAAGGCGGGCAAGATGTGGAAGACGGGCTTCAAGTTCGGCGTCATGAACGCCGTGCCGGCCGAGCGCCACGACGGCCTCTACGCCAAGATGGTCTATGACAGCGGACAGGTGCTGGCCGACCTGGCCTGGCCGCACAAGGACCCCCACAAGACCGCCCATGTCGACGCCAGCAAGGTCACCGTGCCGGTGCTGGTGATGGCGGGCACGCTGGATCGTACGACACCCGTCGAGGACGTCCGCCTCGTCGGCAAGAAGTACGCCGGCGCCGAATACCGAGAATACCCCCACAACGCCCATTACCTCATAGATGAGCCGAACACGATGAGCATCCTCTCCGACCTGATCGCCTGGCTGAGCGGCAAGAAGCAGACGCCAGCGGCTCCCGCTGCGGCGGCTCCGACGCCCGCTCCCGCACCGAAGCCGGAACCGGCCCCGGCTCCCGCGCCCGCTCCCGCCCCGGAACCCGTAAAGGCGGCCGAACCGGCCCCGGTCGCGGCGGCCCCGGCTCCGACTCCGGCCCCCACGCCGGCGCCGGCTGCTAAGGCCGCGCCGAAGCCGAAGGCTGAAGCCAAGCCCAAGGCCGCCGCGCCGGCCAAGGCTCCTGCTGCGAAGGCTCCGGCCGCCAAGGCCGCGCCGAAAGCCGCTGCCAAGCCCGCCGCCGAGAAGGCCGCGCCGGCGCCGAAGAAGGCCGCCGCCGCTCCGGCCAAGGCGCCCGCCGCCAAGGCTCCGGCGAAAGCCAAGGCCGAGGCCGCTCCGGCTCCGAAGGCCGCCGCCAAGCCCGCCGCGAAGGCTGCTCAGAAAGCCGCGGCTCCCGCCAAGGCCGCTCCGGCTGCTAAGCCCGCTGCGGAGGCTCCGGCCAAGGCCGCCGCGGCTCCCAAGGCTGCCGCCGCTCCGAAGGCTGCTGCTGCTCCGAAGGCCGCCGCCAAGCCGGCCGCCGCCAAGGCCCCTGCGGCCGCCAAAAAGCCTGCGACAAAGGCGCCCGCCAAAACCTCGCCCAAGGCCGCGAAGTAAGTGTAGGCTGAACCCCGCCGGCTGCTTCGTCGGCGGGGTTTATCTAGGGCGTCCATGCGCGCACCCGTGATCATGGTCCACGGCGCTTTTTGCGGCGGCTGGACCTTCGACGCTTTCCGCCAGCCGTTCGAGGCGGCGGGTCATCGCGTACTGACGCCCGACCTGATCGGTCATGACGGCCACAGCAGCGCCGCCGGCGTGTCGATGACCGACTACGCCCGCCAGATCGCTCAACTGGCCCAGACCTGCGAGACGCCGCCGATCCTGATCGGCCACTCGATGGGCGGCCTGGTCGCCCAGATGGCCGCCTCGCGCGCCAAGATTTCCAAGCTGATCCTGCTGGCCCCCTCGGCGCCCTGGGGCGTTTCCGGCGCCAGCCTGGAGGAGGCAGTGTCGGCCGTCAGCCTCTACACCTTCGGTCCCTACTGGCTGCAGGCTATCGCGCCCGACTACGGCGTCGTGCGCCGCTACAGCGTCGACAAGCTGGCCCGCCCCGAGCGCAAGGCGATCTTCGCCCGCATGACGGCCGAGAGCGGCCGGGCGCTGTGGGAGACGCTGAACTGGTGGCTGGACCCGTTCATGACGACGTCAGTCTCCGCCCCCGGCTGCCCGGTGCTGGCCATCGCCGGCGGCCAGGATGTGATCCACCCGCCGGCCACGGTCCGCCAGACGGCCGCACGCCTGGGCGGCGGCGTCGAGGTGTTCCCCGAGATGAGCCACTGGCTGCCCGGGGAACCTGGCTGGGAGAACGTCGCCCAGCGCTGCCTCGACTTCATCAGCGCCGAAGACCGCGCCGCGGCTTAAGCTGCGGGGCTAAAGAACTTCAGTCCCAGGATGCCGGCCACGATCAGGCCCAGGCAGACCAGCCGCGCGGCGGTCGCCGGCTCCTTGAACAGCACGATGCCGACGATGGCCGTGCCAACCGCGCCCACGCCCGTCCAGACGGCATAGGCCGTGCCCAGCGGCAGGGTCTTCACGGCCCAGCCCAGCAGGCCCATGGACAGCACCAGGCTAATGCCCGTGAGCACCGTGGGGACGAGCTTGGTGAAGCCCTCGGTGTATTTCAGGCCGACGGCCCAACCGATTTCGAACAGTCCAGCGATGAAGAGAATGATCCAGGCCATGACGAGCCCCTTTTCCTAAAAAGGTGGGGTCGTCCCCGGACAATCAGCATTCGCAAAAAGCAAAAGGCGCGGGGGTCGTCCCCCGCGCCTCGCTTAAATAGAGCCCATGCCCACGAGGGGCAAGGCGAGCCTTAGCGGCTGGTCGTGCTGTACAGGACCTGGGCGCGCTCGAAGTTCTTGCCGACCGAGGTCTCGTCCAACTTCTTCAGACGCATGAACACCAGGCCGGCGTGACCGCCGGCCCACGCGTCGTCCCACGACACGGTGAAGCGGCGGAAGTCGCTGCCGACGGTCTGGTCGTTACGGATCAGGCGCAGCTGCGGGCTGTTTTCCCAGGTGGCGTAGTCGTGCAGGGCGTTGGCCAGTTCCTGGGCCTGCTCGGGGGTCTGCGCGTAGTCGATGGTGACCGTGCAGACGTTCTTGTTCGAGCCCGGGTTATCCAGGGTGATGTTGTAGGGCTTCTCGAGAGCGAGGACCCACTGTTCCTTCTTCTTCTTGAAGCCGTAGTCCTTGACCAGCTGGGCGAAGTCGCCGCCGGCGACCGACGGCTTGCAGACCTTGTCCAGCACGTCCATCAGGCGGACCGACAGCGGATCAGTGGTGCGCGGACCACGGACCGGAGCGGTGTAGGTCTCGGCCGGAGCGGCGCCAGCGGCCGGCGCGGCGACGGGCGGAGCAGCTTGATCAGCCGGCGCTGCCGGAGCGGTTTGGGCCGGAGCCGGAGCAGCGGCGGGAGCGGCGGCAGGAGCCGGAGCAGTTTCCTGGGCAACGGCGGCGGTCGAGACCGCGCCGAGGGCGATCAGGCTGACGAGCGCAAGGCGCATAGGCTGGTTATCCCCAACAAGACGAGAGGTCGGCATTAAAACCGACAGACGATCCCTCGCAACCCTTATGGCTACCGATTGAGGCGGAGATTGGGTCACAAGTGTAATTTTTTCGCGCCAGAGACGAAACAGGCACGAGAGAGATACGAAAACGCCCCCGATCCGGGTGGAACGAGGGCGTTTCAGAAGCGTACGGGCGACCCGAATCTAGGCCGCTTCGACGGCGTGCTCGGCCAGGATGGTCAGGCCGTCGGGCCCCACATCCGCGAACCCGCCTTGGATATCGAACACCTTGGTCGTCGCGCCGTCCTTCACGGTCACCTTGCCTTCGCGCAGGGTGGTCATGAACGGGGCGTGGCCGGCCAGGACGCCGAAGTCGCCTTCCGAGCCCGGGGCCTGGACCAGGTCCACGTCGCCGGAGAACAGTTCACGCTCGGGGGCGACCAGAGAGAAGTGCAGCTTGGCCATCAGTTGAAGGTCTCCTCGACGTCGCCCAGGGCGGCCTCGATGTCTTCGTCGGTCTGAATCTCGGTGCCGCAAAAGGGGCAGAAGCGGATGGTGGCCAGCACCACGCCCGTTTCGCCCTCTTCCTCGCGTTCGCCGAGGTTCAGCAGGATCAGGCCGCTGTCATGCTCGATGAGGCTGGCGCTGGCGTCCGGAGACACCGCTTCCGCCAGTTCGTCGCAGCAGAATTGGCCCAGATCGGCGTCTTCGGTCATTAGGCTTCCGCCGCCATCTTTTCGGCCTTGGCCACGGCTTCTTCGATCGCGCCGACCATGTAGAAGGCGCCTTCCGGCAGGTGGTCGTACTCACCGTCCACGATGCCCTTGAACGAGCGGATCGTGTCCTTCAGCTGGACGAAGGCGCCCGGCGTGTTGGTGAACTGCTCGGCGACGTGGAACGGCTGCGACAGGAAGCGCGAGATCTTGCGGGCGCGCGACACGACCAGCTTGTCGTCTTCCGACAGCTCGTCCATGCCCAGGATCGCGATGATGTCCTTCAGCGACTTGTACTGCTGCAGGACTTCCTGAACGCGACGGGCGACCGTGTAGTGCTCTTCGCCGATGACCAGCGGGTCCATGATCCGCGAGGTCGAGTCCAGCGGATCGACGGCGGGGAAGATGGCCTGGGCGGCGATGTCGCGCGACAGAACGGTGGTGGCGTCCAAGTGGGCGAACGAGGCGGCAGGCGCCGGGTCGGTCAAGTCATCGGCCGGGACGTAGATGGCCTGGACCGAGGTGATCGAGCCCTTGTTCGTCGAGGTGATGCGCTCCTGCAGGTTGCCCATCTCGGTGGCCAGGGTGGGCTGATAGCCCACGGCCGAGGGGATGCGGCCCAGCAGAGCCGACACTTCGGCGCCGGCTTGGGTGAAGCGGAAGATGTTGTCGACGAACAGCAGCACGTCCTTGCCTTCTTCGTCACGGAAGTATTCCGCGATCGACAGGCCGGTCAGGGCGACGCGGGCGCGGGCGCCCGGGGGTTCGTTCATCTGGCCGTAGACCAGCGCGCAGCGCGAGCCTTCGGTCGAGCCGTTGTTGGCCTTCGGGTCGACGTTGACGTTCGACTCGATCATCTCGTGATACAGGTCGTTGCCTTCGCGGGTGCGTTCACCCACGCCGGCCAGAACCGAGTAACCGCCGTAAGCCTTGGCGATGTTGTTGATCAGTTCCTGCATCGTCACGGTCTTGCCGACGCCGGCGCCGCCGAACAGGCCGATCTTGCCGCCCTTGGTGTAGGGGCACATCAGGTCGATGACCTTGATGCCCGTGACCAGCACTTCAGCGGTGTTGGTTTGTTCAGCGAAGGTCGGGGCGTCGCGGTGGATCGGGCGCGACAGGGTCGACTGGATCGGGCCCTGCTCGTCGATCGGCTCGCCGATGACGTTCATGATGCGGCCCAGGGTGCCCGGACCGACCGGAACGCGGATCGACTCGCCGGTGTCACGGACGGGCTGGCCACGGACCAGACCTTCGGTGGCGTCCATGGCGATGGCGCGGACGGTGTTCTGGCCCAGGTGCTGGGCGACTTCGAACACCAGGCGCTGGCCGGTGGCGGTGTTGGTGGTCTCGACGGCGTTCAGGATCGCCGGCAGCTCGCCGGTGAACTCGATGTCGACGACGGCGCCGATGATCTGGACGAGGCGGCCGGTGGCGCCATCCAGGTTCGTGGCCGGAGCCTTGGGAGCGGCGGCCTTCGGGGCGGCCGGCTTCTTGGCGGCGGGAGCCTTAGCGGCGGCCGGAGCCTTCGTGGCGGCAGCCTTCGGAGCAGCCGCGGCCTTGGGGGCGGCGGGCGTCTTGGCGGCGGCGGTCGCCGGCTTTGCAGCGGGGGTCTTGGCCATGGCGTGCGGTCTTTCGGTCTCTGCGTGCTTGTGTCGTTAGGCTAGATCAGACGGCTTCTGCGCCGGAGATGATCTCGATCAGCTCTTTGGTGATCTGGGCCTGGCGGGAACGATTGTACTCGAGGGTGTAGCGCTTGATCATGTCGCCGGCGTTGCGCGTGGCGTTGTCCATCGCGGTCATCTGGCTGGCGTAGAAGCCGGCCATGTTGTCCAGCAGGGCCGACAGGATCTGAACCGTCAGGTTGCGCGGCAGCAGGGTCTCGAGGATGGCCTCTTCCGAGGGCTCGTACTCGTAGACCGCCGTCGGGCCCGTCGGCGCTTCCACGCCTTCGACGGTCGCCGGGATCAGCTGCAGCGCGGTCGGGGTCTGGATGACCACCGACTTGAAGCGGCTGTAGAACAGCGTGACGATGTCGATGTCGCCGGCTTCATACAAGCGCGTGACGACGTCGGCGATCGGCTGGGCGACCGACAGGGTGAACTGGCGGTAGGCCGACAGGTCGAAGTTCTCGACAACCTTGTCGCCGTACGGGCGCTTCAGCTGGGCCGAGACCTTCTTGCCGACGCAGACGATCTTGACGTCCTTGCCCTGGGCGATCAGGCCGTCGATGTGCAGGCGCGCGGCCCGGACGATCGACGAGGTGAAGCCGCCGGCGAGGCCACGATCGGCCGCCGCGACGACGATCAGGTGGCGATCGTCACGACCGGTGCCGGTCAGCAGGGCCGGAGCCCCGTCGCCCGACACGCCGGCCGCGAGATTGGCGATGACCGAAGCCAGGCGCCGAGCGTACGGACGAGCGGCTTCAGCCGCGTCCTGGCTCCGGCGCAGCTTGGCGGCTGCCACCATCTGCATCGCTTTCGTGATCTTTTGCGTCGCTTTGACGCTCGAGATCCGATTGCGCATTTCCTTCAAGCTGGCCATTCGGCGCTACTCTCTCCGAGCGGTTCCGAGGACTTTAAGCGAAGGTCGACGAGAAGCTGTCGAGCGCGCTCTTCAGCGTGTTCTCCAGGTCCTTGTCGAGGGCCTTCTTGGTGCGGATGCCGTCCAGCAGGTCCTTGTGGGCGCTGTGCAGACGGGCCAGGAACTCGGTCTCGAAACGGCGAACCGACGAGGTCGGGATCTTGTCCAGATAGCCGCGCGTGCCAGCGTAGATCACGCAGACCTGCTCTTCGACCGACTGCGGGGCGTACTGCGGCTGCTTCAGCAGCTCGGTCAGGCGTTCGCCGCGGGCCAGCATCTTCTGGGTCGAGGCGTCCAGGTCCGAGCCGAACTTCGCGAAGGCGGCCATTTCACGATACTGGGCCAGTTCGCCCTTAATCGGACCGGCGACTTGCTTCATGGCCTTGATCTGGGCCGACGAGCCGACGCGCGACACCGAGATGCCGACGTTCACGGCCGGGCGGATGCCCTGGTAGAACAGGTCGGTTTCCAGGAAGATCTGGCCGTCGGTGATCGAGATCACGTTGGTCGGGATGTAGGCCGACACGTCGTTGGCCTGGGTTTCGATGATCGGCAGCGCCGTCAGCGAGCCCGAACCGTTGTCTTCGTTCAGCTTCGCGGCGCGTTCCAGCAGGCGCGAGTGCAGATAGAACACGTCGCCCGGATAGGCTTCGCGGCCCGGCGGGCGGCGCAGCAGCAGCGACATCTGGCGGTAGGCGACGGCTTGCTTGGACAGATCGTCATAGATGATCAGGCCGTGCAGGCCGTTGTCGCGGAACCACTCGCCCATGGCGCAGCCCGAGAACGGGGCCAGGTACTGCAGCGGGGCCGGCTCCGAGGCCGAGGCGACGACGACGATCGTATATTCCAGGGCGCCGTGCTCTTCCAGGGTCTTGACGATCTGGGCGACGGTCGAGCGCTTCTGGCCGATGGCGACGTAGACGCAGTAGAGCTTGGCGCTCTCGTCCTTGCCGGCGTTAGCGGCCTTCTGGTTCAGGATGGTGTCGATGGCGACGGCGGTCTTGCCGGTCTGACGGTCACCGATGATCAGCTCGCGCTGGCCACGGCCGACCGGGATCAGGGTGTCGATCGACTTCAGGCCGGTCTGCACGGGCTCGTGCACCGACTTGCGCGGGATGATGCCCGGAGCCTTGACGTCGACGCGGCGACGCTCGGTGAACTGGATCGGGCCCTTGCCGTCGATCGGTTCGCCCAGCGGGTTGACGACGCGGCCCAGCAGGCCACGGCCGACCGGCACGTCGACGATTTCGCCCAGGCGGCGGACTTCGTCGCCTTCCTTGATCTCGGCGTCAGCGCCGAAGATCACGGCGCCGACATTGTCGCGCTCGAGGTTCAGGGCCATGCCCTTCACGCCGGCCTTCGGGAATTCCAGCATTTCACCGGCTTGGACGTTGTCCAGGCCGTAGATGCGGGCGATGCCGTCACCGACGGACAGCACTTGGCCGACGTCCGAAACGGCGGCTTCTTCGCCGAAGTTGGCGATCTGCGACTTGAGGATGGCCGAAATCTCGGCGGCGCGGATGTCCATGGTCTTCTGGGCTCTCTGCGATCTAATTTTTTTCGAGGCGCTTAATTAAAGGCTTAAGCGCGCTTCAGGGCGAATTTCAGGGAATCGAGCTTCGAACGGAGCGAAGCGTCGAAGAGACGCGAACCGACGCGCACCTTCAGACCGCCCAGCAGGGACGGATCGACGCGCGTGGAAACTTCGGGGGTCTTGCCGAGCGCTTGCGCCAGGGCCGTTTGCACGCCCTTCAGCTGGGCGGCCGACAGGGCGATGGCCGAGACGACCTCCGCCGTGACAACGCCGCGGTGCTTGGCCGACAGCTCGGTGAAGGCGGTGATGGCGCCCAGCAGGTCGCTGGCGCGGCCGTTCGAGGCCACCAGGCCCAGGAACTTCGTGGTCAGCAGGTCGAACTTGGCCTTCACGGCCACGGCGACCAGGCCCTTGCCCTTGTCCTCGGCCGAGAAGGCGGGGCTGTCGATCAGGCGGCGCAGGTCGGCGCTGTCGGCGATCATCGCCTTCAGGCTCTTAAGGTCGCTCTCGACCTTAGCCAGGTTGCCGTTCTCGATCGTCAGTTCGAAGAGGGACTGCGCATAGCGCTGACCCGCATCCGTCGCCTTGGTTTCGTCCGCCACTTGGTATCCGCCCGGTGCGTTGTAAATGGCCGCGAACAAGAAGGTTAACCCTTATCGCGGCTTAAAGGCTTGAGCGCGCTTGTAAAAAGCACATGGAAGGTCGACGCGTCCGCGTCGCCCTGTCCGAAGCCGCGCGCCTGATAACACGGGCCTTTCGCAGTCGCAACCAAAGGGGCGCGATCAGTCTCCGGCGCGGCGGAACACAGCCGAGGCCGAAGCCGCCAGCGCGCCGTCGGCGCGACGCAGTTCGCCCTGGGCGAAGACCAGGCTGCGGGTGGCCCGCTCGACCCAGCCCTTGGGCTCCAGGACGCCGCTACCGGGCTCGCCGGCATAGTCCACGGTCATGGAGGCCAACGCCGCCCCATCGCCCGCGGCCTTGCGCAGAACGGTTTCCAGCTGGGCGGCCAAGCTCGTGTCCATGTCGGTCAACTAATCACGCGTCCGGAAAAGAAAAGAGGCGGCGGAATAAATCCGCCGCCCCGTTCAGGCGAATGCTCGAGGAAACAGCCAGACGGGCCGGAGAAACGACGGCCCCAAAAGCGTCTGGTCTCAGGTAAAGCGATACGTGTTCTTACTTAGCCGAGGCCAGGGCCGAACCGCCCTTGGCCGAGGCGTTGCAGCGGGTCAGGTCATCGGCGTCCAGCGACTTGGTTTCGCCGCCGAAGGCCGCGACGCGACCCACTTCCTTGGCGAGGGCCTTGCAGGCCACCGCGGTGAGGGCCCGCGAGGGGGCTTGGGTCGAGACGCACTCGGCGCCCTCGCAGACGAAGACGGCGCCGCCGGCGACGACCTTGGTCTTGGCCGCGACCGGCGCGTCCAGGGCGGCGGCGATGCGGCCATCGGCGAAGGCCGAGGTGGCGAGCATGGTGAAGGCGGCGGCAGCCGCCAGGGTACGGAGCTTCATCAGAAAGCCCTCCGACGTTGGGGAAGCAGTTAGATCGTTGATCGGCGATAAGCTGTGCACTTGCCGCCCGGATCTCGCCACCCCATCTGGGGTGTCGCACCGATATCCCCACCGGTGCTTCGGATCCGAACTAAGCATCGCTTAGATATCAGTGATCAGAAATTCCGCAAGTGGAATTTCGTCGATACGTCGATAATTCAGAAAACAGAGATTCCTGGCGAAACGCGGCGAGGCCCGCGCGGAAACGGCGAGCGCGTGGGTTGCGGACCCGGCCCTCTCTGCCAAACTTGGCCGATGGAATCCCAGCAGCTCGCACAGGCCTATCGGCGGCTCGTCCGCGAAAACTATCGCGCGTCGCTGATGTCCGATTTCAAATGGCGTGAGGTTTTCGCCCTGCTCGCGCCCCATGACCCACCTTTGCAACTCTGGATCAAATGGGTGGACGGCGCGGTCGAGGAACAGGTCGAAGCGCCGCAAGCCTTCGATGAGCATGGCGCGCCGTTCGCCGAGCTGGGATGGCGGCCCTACCTGGCGATCGAGCGCCTTTCCCTTTGCGCCTACGTCCAGCGCCCACGCAAGAGCAAGCTCTCCAGCTACCAGTCCATCCTAAGCCTTCGCGATCGGCTGCGGTCTTTGGGCAAGCTGCCGCTGGACGGCGTCCCGGGCGGCGGCTTCAGCATCACCGGCCACCTGCCCGGCGCGGCGCCTTCCGCCCTCACGGAAGCCGAGATCGATCGCCTGGAAGCACCGTTCGACGACTTCGCGCGCAGGCTGTTCGCCGCGCACCCCGACTGGCGCGGATACGCCCAGGTGAAGGAGTCGGATGAGCAGGCCTATCTCTGGGTGGAAGTCCCGCCGCCGCCGGAGGCGGACATGAACGGGCCACTGTGGATCTCCACCCACCGCGACGAGATCACGATCGGCGTCGAATACGCCCATGCCCATTTCGAATGGCCGCCCGAGGCCTACGACAACGCCCTCGACCATATCCAGGACCTGCTGGACGAACGCCTCCTGACCTATGGCCAGTTCATCGGCGAGTGGTTGCAGTCGGCGGGCACAAGGCCGTCCGACGAACCCATCCGGGTGACGACGCTGGAGGTCTCGACATTGCGGGTGCGATCCTGGCGCGGCGCGCACAATCGTGACGAGGTCTTTGCCTGGCCGCCCAGCAAGCGGCGCTGATCGCGCGTCAGAGCCCCAGGATCTGGTCGATCCGGCTTTCGGCCTTGGCGTGGATGGCGCGGTCCTGGACCATGCCTTCGGCGCGGGCGTAGCGACCGTCCTTGCCGACGCGGCGCTGGATGCCCTCGGCGCTCAGCACGGACTCGGTCTTCGGGTCGGTGAAGAAGCCCAGCACCGCGGCGACCACGCCGCCGATGGCGGCGGCGGCGATCGGGCCGGCCATGCTGATCAGGTCGTCGCCGAAGATCGCCTGCAGGCGCATGATCAGCACTTCGCGGTTGGGCTGGTGATCCATCACGCCGATGGCCCAGTAGACCCCGCCCTCGATGGTGACCGCGATCAGCGCCGGCAACAGCACGCCCAGCAGGCGCGGACGGACGAAAGCTCCGAGCGCGGCGCCAAGGATCGCGAAGGCGGCCATGGTGATCATGGCGGAAACCCTACGCCCTGCTTGGTTAAGGCCGTGTTCCCAAGGGGCACGGTTGGCCGCGACCGCGCGTCGCGCTTACTGTCTCCCCAACCATAAGACGTGCGTGAGGGAGGCTTTGCCATGGACTTCCATCTGCCGCCGGAGCTGGCCGCGTATCTGAGCGAGCTCGACGCCTTCATCGACAAGGAGATCGCGCCCCTGCAGGCGCGCGACGACAACGAACGGTTCTTCGACCACCGCCGCGAATGGGCCCGCACCGACTGGGACATGGGCGGCCTGCCGCGCCACGAGTGGGAAGAGCTGCTGGCCAAGGCCCGCAAGCTGGCCGACCAGGCGGGTCACTACCGCTTCGCCCTGCCCAAGGAATACGGCGGCAAGGACGGCTCCAATCTGTGGATGGCGGTGATCCGCGAGCACCTGGCGTCCAAGGGCCTGGGCCTGTTCAACGATCTGCAGAACGAGCACTCGATCGTCGGCAACAATCCGTTCGTGCTGATGCTGCGCGACTTCGGCCGGCCCGACCAGCAGCACCTGATCACCGACATGCTGGACAAGGGCGCCTTCCGTCCGACCTTCGGGCTGACGGAGCCAGAGCATGGCTCGGACGCCACCTTCATGGAGACCCGCGCGGTCCGCGAAGAGCACAAGGGCGAGGCCGGCTGGCGGATCAACGGCCAGAAGATGTGGACCACGGGCATGCATGCGGCCACGCACTGCTGCCTGTTCGCCCGCACCAGCGGCGAGGACGGCGACGCGCGCGGCATCACCGCCCTGCTGGTCCCGGCCCACGCCCCCGGCGTGAAGATCGAGGAGTACCTCTGGACCTTCAACATGCCGACCGACCACCCCCGGGTCAGCTTCACTAATGTCTGGGTCCCGGAGTCGGCGATGTTCGGCCCCGAGGGCGGCGGCCTCGCCATCGCCCAGCACTTCGTGCACGAGAACCGCATCCGCCAGGCGGCCTCCAGCCTGGGCGCGGCGGTGTTCTGCATAGAAGAAAGCATCGCGTACGCACGCGCGCGCAAGCCGTTCGGCAAGGCGCTGTCGGAAAACCAGGCCATCCAGTTCCCGATCGTCGAGCTGTCCACCCAGGCCGAGATGCTGCGCCTGCTGATCCGCAAGACCGCCTGGGAGATGGACCAGATGTCCAAGGTCGAGGTCGAAAAGCGCCTCTCCGACAAGGTCTCGATGTGCAATTACTGGGCTAATCGGCTCTGCTGCGAGGCCGCCGACCGGGCCATGCAGATCCACGGCGGCATCGGCTATTCCCGCCACAAGCCGTTCGAGCACATCTACCGCCACCACCGCCGCTACCGGATCACCGAAGGGTCGGAAGAGATCCAGATGCGCAAGGTCGCCGCCTGGCTGTTCGGCTACATGGGTCCACGCAAGGCCGCCTTCTCCCAAACCTAGGGCGCCGAGATGGACAAGGTTTAATCTGTCGCCCTCTCACGTGTACCGATAGGCTCGCTATCTAACAGCGATACGCGGGCATACATGTTCGCATTCTGGTTGGACGAGCCTGCTGATCCGCTTCTTCGAAGCGGGCAGGCTCTCGCGGAGGGACTTGATGAACCGTCTGGCTCGTAACGCAGCCCGCGTGGCCCTGATCGTCGCCATCCCGGCGACCCTGGCCGGCTGCGGGATCAACACCATCCCCACCCAGGACGAGGCGACCAAGACCGCCTGGGCCGAGGTGCAGAACCAGTACCAGCGCCGGGCCGACCTGGTGCCGAACCTGGTCGCGACGGTGAAGGGCTACGCGGCCCAGGAAAAGAGCGTGCTGGTCGAGGTGACCCAGGCGCGCGCCAGCGCGACGCAAGTGAAGGTCGACGCTTCGACGATCACCGACCCGGCCGCCTTCCAGCAATACGCCGCCGCCCAGGACAAGCTGTCGGGCGTCCTTGGCCGCCTGATGGTCATCCAGGAGCAATATCCGGACCTGAAGTCGAACCAGAACTTCCTGGCCCTGCAAAGCCAGCTGGAAGGCACCGAGAACCGCATCACGATCGCGCGGCGCGACTACAACGAGACCGCCCAGAAGTACAACACGACCCTGCGCACCTTCCCCAGCCTGCTGTGGGCCAAGACCGTCTACAGCGGCCAGAAGCCGGCCCAGCTGTTCCAGGCCACGGCCGCCGCCCAGAGCGCGCCGACGGTGGACTTCTCGAACCCGCCGACGGCGACCCCGCCGAAGGTCAACTGAGTTGCAGCTCGCCTTGCCCCGGGTGAGGACGTGGATGCTGGCCCTGGTGGCCATGCTCTTCGCCTTCCCCGCCCTTGCCGCGCCGACCTTTCCGGCCCTGACCGGGCGGGTGGTCGACGAGGCCGGGATCCTGTCGCCCGACGTCGAGCGCGACCTGTCGGCCAAGCTGGAAACCCTCGAGACCACGACCGGCCGCCAGCTGGTCGTGGCCACGGTCCCCAGCCTGCAAGGTTATCCGATCGAGGACTACGGCTATCAACTGGGCCGGAGCTGGGGCATCGGCGAGAAGGACAAGGACACGGGCGCGATCCTGCTGGTCGCGCCCAATGACCGGAAGGTGCGGATCGAGGTCGGCTACGGCCTTGAGCCCGTCCTGACCGACGCCCTCTCCAGCGTCATCATCCAGAGCGCCATCCTGCCCAAGTTCCGCGATGGCGACATGGAGGACGGCATCGTCGCGGGGACCAACGCCCTGGTCGAGCAGCTCAGCCTGCCCGCCGACCAGGCCAAGGCCCGTATCGCCGAGGCCAGCCAGCCGGCCAAGCATAAGGCCAGCGGCTCGCCGATCGTCGGCCTGCTGGTCTTCCTGTTCATCATCTTCGTGTTCTCCGGCCTGTTCCGAGGCCGGCGCGGCCGCAGCGGCCTCTCTTCGGCCCTGCCCTGGATCATCCTCAGCGCCCTGAACAATAGCGGCCGGGGCGGCGGCGGTTGGAGCGGTGGCGGCGGAGGCGGAGGCGGCGGCGGCTTCTCCGGCGGCGGCGGATCGTTCGGCGGCGGCGGCAGTTCGGGGAGCTGGTGAGATGGCGACACGCATGACCCCACAGGACCTCGACCGCATCGCCGGCGCGGTGGCTGAAGCGGAGAAG
The DNA here is from genome assembly GCF_059415805.1 of Caulobacter sp. GW821-FHT10A06. NCBI lineage: Bacteria > Pseudomonadati > Pseudomonadota > Alphaproteobacteria > Caulobacterales > Caulobacteraceae > Caulobacter > Caulobacter sp. GW821-FHT10A06. The sequence continues at coordinate 77,254 of NZ_JBWKNY010000003.1, read as the reverse complement.
ACCACCGCCGGCGAGATCTTCTGCGTCCTGGCGCCCGAGGTGTCGGACTATCGCGAGACCCCGCTGGTCTGGGCCGCCGCCACGGCGCTGGTCCTGCCCGCCGCCGCGCTGTTCGCCGGCTTCCGGCCCGAGATGCTGACGCGCCTCTTCGGCGGCTGGAGCATCGGCCACCAGGCGGCGCTGGACGGGGCGATCCTGGCGGCGCTGTCGACCTACATCGCCCTGCAGCTGGTGGTGTTCGTGGTCGCGGCCCTGGTCGTCTCGATCCCGCCGGTGCGCCGCGCCCTCACCCCCGGTTCGCTGAAGACCGCCCGCGTACGCCGCGCGGCCATGGAGCAGTTCCTGGGCCACGGCCTGCACGTCACTCGTGACCGCACCGGCGTGCTGATCTTCGCCGCCCTGGCCGAGCATCGGGTCGAGGTCATCGCCGACGAAGGCATCTACAAGGCCGCGCCCGACACCGTCTGGGACGCGGTCGTGGCCGACCTGGTCGGCGGCCTCAAGGCCGGCAGGATCGCCGACGGCTTCGTCGCCGCCGTCACCCGCACCGGCGAGATCCTGGCCGCCCACGTCCCGCCGCGCGGCGACGACCGCAACGAACTGCCCGACGGGCTGACGATCCTGCCGAAACGGTAGCCCTTTCGGGAAACCTAAGCCGTGTCTCGCGCGCTTTTCTGACGACCATCAGGAGCGCGCTATGTCCGACTTCGACGCCTTTCTCGAGATCCGCCGCCACGCCGCCCAGGCCTATGTGAACGGACATGCCGGACCGCTGGGCGTGATGGCCGCCACCGCCTGCCCCGCCAGCTTCTTTCCGCCCCGTGGCGGGCATGAGGAAGGCGCCGAATGGGTGGCCAACATCTATGCCCGTGACGCCGAAACCTTCTGCGAGGGCGGCGAGACGCGGCTGGAGATCCTGCACAGCGACAGCGTCGGCGACCTGGCCTACTGGACCGGCCTGCAACACGCGACCGTCCACATCGCCGGCAAGCCGGAACCAGTCGAGATGCACCTGCGGATCACCGAACTGTTCCGTCGCGAGGACGGCGGCTGGAAACTGGTCCACCGCCACGCGGACCCGCTGGCGGAGGCGAAGGCGGCCTAGCGCGTACCCCGGCGGAAGGCGGGCGGCCGCCGAAGCGACCGCCCTCTCTAGAGTTAGAACGACTTGCGGACCGTCACGCCCGCCGTGCGCGGCTGGCCCACCGAGTAGCCCAGGCGCGCCCGGCCGCCGCGTTCGCGGTCGAAGGACAGCAGGGCGTTCTCGTCGAACAGGTTGTTGACGTAGAGGGTGATGTCCACGCCGTCCGTCATCTCGACCCCGGCGCTGAGATTGACGATCTCATAGCTGGGCAGCTGCAGGTTCACGACCGTCGGCACGGTTCCCGTGGCCCCGCCGAACGGCAGGCCCGAGACGAACGAGCGCGGGTTATTCTCCTGGTCGCTGGCCTGGGTGAAGCGGTTGCCGATGTGCTGCACCGACGCCTTCAGATAGCCGTTCGCGCCGTCCCACACCTCGCGGCTGTAGGTGACGTCGAACGAGATCTGGAACTTCGGCACCGACGGTAGGCGGTTGCCCTCGCGGATGCCGCCGATCACCGCGCCGGTGCCGTCCTTCACCGTGGTGTCGAACTCGGCTTCCAGCAGGCTGCCCGAGAGGCCGATGTCCAGACCCGAGGCCAGGCGCGCGGTCAGCTCGCCCTCGATGCCCTTGGTATGGGCCTTGGCCACGTTGAACACCACGCGCGACGAGCACGAGCCGGCGTCCAGGGTGGTCTGCAGGTTCTTGATGTCGGTGTAGAACACCGCGCCGTTGAAGGTGACGCCGCCGAAGCGCGACTTCACACCGCCCTCGTAGTTCCACAGCGTCTCGTCGTCGTACTTCTGGTAACCGCCGAAGATCGCCCGGTCCTGGGCCGAGCACAGCGGCAGGTTCAGTGGGTCGTTGACGCCGCCCAGGCGGAAGCCCTTCGAGGCCTGGGCGTTGAAGGTGACCTGGTCGGTCGCCTCGTAGCTCAGCAGGAAGCGCGGGGTGAAGCCGTCCGACGAGGTCTTGTCGGTACGGTTGTCGCCGTTGGCGAACAGGCCGCCGGACTTGAACTGCCGTGTCTCGCTGAAGTCGTAGTAACGACCGCCCGCCGTCGCGGTCAGCTTGCCCAGGGTGTAGTTCACTTCCCCGAACACGGCCTTCTGCTTGATGTTGTAGGGCAGGTAGGCGTTGTACGGCGAGTTGGCCGCGAAGCCGTTGCGCACCGCCGCCGAGGTGCCGGCGCCCAAGGTGGCGTCCGTATAGGCGTCGTAGCCGGGGGTCGGCAGGGTCTGCTCATAGACGCGGTCGACCTTCGAATAGAAGCCGCCGATCACCCACTGGAACGGCCCTTCGCCGCTGGAGGCCAGGCGCAGTTCCTGGGTGAACTGTTCGAGGTCCGTGGTGTCGACCAGCTTGGACGGCAGGGTCACCGCCGCCGCCGGGAAGCCCAGGTCGACCGAGACGCTGCCCGACAGCGCGCTGGCGTCGCGGTTCACGGTGATGTTGCGGTCGATATAGCTGGTCACCGAGGTCAGCGTCGCGCCGCCGAGATTGAGGTTGGCGGTCAGATCCGCCAGCATCGTGTCGTCGGCGAAGCTCTCGTCCAGCAGCAGGTACTGCTCGCGCTCACCCAGGGTGATCTTGGGCCGCGTCGTGGTGTTGGGATTGGCGAAGAGGTTGAACGACTCCTGGCGGTTGAAGCCGTGGGCCCGGATCTCCTGGTAGACCAGGCGCGGGGTGAAGTTGAAGGTCTCGTTCGGTTCGACATAGAACGACACCCGGCCGCCGCGACGCGTGCCGTCATTGACGTTCTTCTCCTTCTTGCCGCCCTCCTTGAGCGCGTCGATGAAGCCGCCGTAGCGGGTCAGGTAGCCGACCGCGCGCATGGCGACCTTGTCGGAGATCGGGATGTTGACCGCGCCCTTCACGTGGCCGCCGAAGTCATCGCCGCCGACCAGGTTGGCGTTGGCCTCGAAGGTCCCTTCCTTCACGCCCAGCTTGGGCTGGTTGGTGATGTAGCGGATCGTGCCGCCCACCGAGCCCGAGCCGAACAGCGTGCCTTGCGGGCCACGCAGGGTCTCGACGCGGTTCAGGTCGAATAGGTCGATGTCGGGCGTGAACAGCGACAGCGAGATCACGGACTCGTCGAGATAGACCCCGACCTGTTCCTTGACGCCCGGCTGGTCGCGGACGACCTGGCCGGCCGAGACGCCGCGCACCGACACCTGGCTCTGGCCGGGGCCGAGGTTCTGGATCGTCAGGCCGGCGACGTTACGCGACAGGTCTTCCAGGGTGACGGCGCCCGAACGCTGGATGTCCTTTTCCGTCTGGGCGTTGATCGAGAAGGGGATGTCCTGGATCGTCGCGTCGCGCTTGGTGGCGGTGACGATGATCTCGTCGACGGCGGTGGAGTTCTGCTGCTGCGCCGCCGCGAGGGCTGGCGCCAGGATCAGTGTGGAGAGCGCGCTGGCGCCCAGCAGCGCGCGACGCGCCTGACGGCGCGATGTAGCTTTGGTCATTCTTACCTCCCGTACGGCATTTTTTGGCGCCGCGAGGTCGAGCTTGCGGCGCAATCGCAGCGTTCATCCTGGAATCACGGAAAGTCAACGCGAAACGAAAAGCTGAGAAATCAGTGTTTTAGACACCGGTGTCGGAAGCTTTCGAAATCGACGTATGAAAAGTGGGTCAGCCAGCGATCGGACTGACGTTGACGCGCACGTGATCTTTCGCACCGCGAAAAGCCGGTCTAGGGTGGGTGCAATTCAAACTAATGTTTTAACGGGGAGTGCGCCTCAATGCGCGAAGCGGTCATCGTCTCTTACGCCCGCACGGGCCTGGCCAAGTCCGTTCGCGGCGGCTTCAACAACACCCATGGCGCGGCCATGGCCGGTCACGCCATCCAGCACGCCGTGTCGCGCGCCGGCCTGGAAGGGGCCGAGGTCGAAGACGTCGTCCTGGGCTGCGGCGGCCCCGAAGGCGCCACCGGCATGAACGTCGCCCGCAACGCGGCGATGTGGGCCGGCTTGCCGGTGACCACCTCGGGCCAGACGGTCAACCGCTTCTGCTCGTCGGGCCTGCAGGCGATCGCCACGGCCGCCAACTATGTCCGCAACGACGGCGCGCCCGTCGCGGTCGGCGGCGGCGTCGAGTCGATCTCGCTGGTCAATGCCGGCGGCCACATGAACCGCTACCACATCACCGAAGAGAAGCTGCTCAAGACCCATCCGGCCCTGTGGATGGCCATGATCGACACCGCCGACATCGTCGCCAAGCGCTACAATGTCAGCCGCGAGTATCAGGACGAATACGCCCTGCGCAGCCAGCAGCGCATCGCCGCCGCGCAAGCCGCCGGCCTGTTCGACAACGAGATCGTGCCGATGGCCACCAAGATGAAGGTGGTCAACAAGGAGACCAAGGAAGAGAGCCTGGTCGACTACGTCGTCAGCAAGGACGAGTGCAATCGTCCCGAGACGACCCTGGAAGGCCTGGCCAAGCTGGAGCCGGTCAAAGGTCCGGGCAACTTCGTCACCGCCGGCAACGCCAGCCAGCTGTCGGACGGCGCCGCCGCCGTGGTGATCATGGAAGCCAAGGAAGCCGCCAAGCGCAACCTCGAGCCGCTGGGCCTGTTCAAGGGCTTCGCCATCGCCGGCTGCGAGCCCGACGAGATGGGCATCGGCCCGGTCTTCGCCGTGCCGCGCCTCCTGGAACGCCACGGCCTGAAGGTCGACGACATCGACCTGTGGGAGCTGAACGAAGCCTTCGCCAGCCAGTGCCTCTACAGCCGCGACAAGCTGGGCATCGACCCGGAGAAGTACAACGTCAACGGCGGCTCGATCGCCATCGGCCACCCCTTCGGCATGACCGGCGCCCGCTGCGCCGGCCACCTGCTGCTGGAAGGCAAGCGCCGCAAGGCCAAGCTAGGCGTGGTGACCATGTGCATCGGCGGCGGCATGGGCGCTGCCGGTCTTTTCGAAATCTTCTGATTTCGAAAAACCCGACAAAGAAGCGCTGCTGAAATCGCCTTCGCGATTTCAGTGGCGGTCTGTTCGAGATCTTCTAAACAGACCTCGAAAAGTTCCATTTCGCCCCTGAAATAAGGCCGGGAACCGTTAAGGCGGTTTCCGGCCTTTCTTGTCGGATCAGGACACCTTCGTCGCGTTTCCAGGAACGCTGGTCGACGAGCTCTTGAACCCGACGCGAGCGGGGCCATATGCGCCTCCGTCAGCGTCCGCGATTGTCGCTTCACGACGCAGACCAGAGATCAGGACCATGGCCAGCAAGGCCTTCTTCGCCGTCGCCCTCCTCATCGCCGCCGCCATCGGCCTGGCGTTGCCGACCCCCAATGCGCCGCATGGGCCGCAAACGACCCAGTCGTCGTTCCAGACGATCGCCCTGAACAAGGGCTGATAGAGAAAAGGCTCCCCGGTTTCCCGGAGAGCCCCTGAAGTCTCTACGATCGTCTAACGATCAGAACTCTTCCCAGTCCTCGCTGACCGCCACGGCGGCGTTGCCACGCGACACCGGCGCGGGACGCGAGACGGGCTTGGCCCGGTTGACCACCGGCGTCGCCGGGCGCTGACCCGGACGCGAAGCCTGCGGCACGGCGGCGTTTTCCGCGCCAACCTTGAAGCGCGACACCATGCTGGCCAGCGAGCCGGCTTCGTTCTTCAGCGAGTGGGTCGCGGCCGTGGCTTCTTCCACCATGGCGGCGTTCTGCTGGACGACCTGGTCCATCTGGTTCACGGCCGTGTTGACCTCGTTCAGGCCGGTGGCCTGCTCGGTGGTCGAGGCCGAAATCTCCTGCATCAGGGCGTCGATCGAGGCGACCTGCTCGACGATGCGGTTCAGCGCCTCGCCGGTCTGACCGACCAGGTCCACGCCGGCCCCGACCTGCTGGGTCGAGGTCGAGATCAGGGTCTTGATTTCCTTGGCCGCGTCGGCCGAACGCTGGGCCAGGGCCCGGACTTCCTGGGCGACGACCGCGAAACCACGGCCGGCTTCACCGGCGCGGGCGGCTTCGACACCGGCGTTCAGGGCCAGCAGGTTGGTCTGGAAGGCGATTTCGTCGATCACGCCGATGATCTGGCTGACCTGGCTGGACGAGGTCTCGATCTCCGTCATGGCCGAGACGGCCTGACCGACGATGCGGCCCGAGCGCTCGGCGTCCGAACGGGCGGCGGCCACGACCTGCGAGGCTTCCTTGGCGCCCGCGGCGGTCTTGCGGACCGTGGCGGTGATCTCGTCCAGGGCGGCGGCGGTCTCTTCCAGGGCGGCGGCCTGCTGCTCGGTGCGGCGCGACAGGTTGTTGGAGGCTTCGGCGATCTCGTCCGAACCCGCGTTGACGCCGCCGGTGGCCGCGACGATGGCCTTCATGGCTTCCTGCAGCTTGGCGACGGCTTCGTTGAAGTCCTCGCGCAGCTGCTGATAGCGGCCGGCGAACGGTGCGTCGATGCGGGCGGTCAGGTCGCCGCCGGCCAGGCGCGACAGGCCCGAGGCCAGGGCCTCGACCACTTCGGCCTGCTCGGCCTCGGCGGCGCGGCGCTCGTCGTCATTGGCGGCGCGGTCGCGCTCGGCGGCCGTGCGGGTGCTCTCGGCGTCCTGTTCGACGCGGATCTTGGCGATCGCGGCTTCCTTGAAGTGGATCACGGCGGCGGCCATCTGGCCGACTTCGTCGCGGCGATCGGTGGCCGGAACGTCGATGGCGTTGTCGCCCGAGGCCAGGCGGCGCATGGCGGCGGTCATGGCGGCGACCGGCTTGGCGATCGAGGTCGACAGCAGCAGACCACCGCCCAGGGCAATGGCGGCGCTCAGCAGGATGCCGGCGGTCAGCACCAGGTTCGACAGCGCCTGGGCCTTCTTCTGGGCCAGGGCCTCGGCGTCGATCTGGGCCTGGGCCCAGGTCTGGATGGCTTCCAGGGCGTCTTCGACCGGCACCACGGCCTTGTCGGCGACGCCGTCGTTACGGACCAGCTCGACGGCCTGCGGACGGGTGGCCGGATCGGCGCCCAGCTTCAGGGCCGGATCGATGGCTTCCTTGCGGTAGCCGGCATAGGCGTCGCGGATCGCCTGCACCTGGGCCTTGTCGGCCTGCAGCGTGTCCAGCTTGTCCAGGGCGCCGAAGAACTTGACCTTGTGCACGGTCTCGATGCGCTTGACGTAATAGTCGTCGCCCGAGAGCAGATAGCCGCGCAGCGAGTTTTCCTGGCGGGTCAGGCGGAAGGTGGCCGTGTCGGCCGCCTGCATCACCTTGTAGGCGCGGTCGGTGCGGGCGACCGAGTGTTCCAGGAGCTTGGAGTTGATGAACAACGCCACACCCATCGTCGCGATGGTCGTCAGCAGCACGCCGAACACGACCAGCAGTTTCGTGGGGATCCTGAAATTGCCGAAATTCACCGCAGCCTCCGAGGTTCTCGCGAGGTTCGGTCAGGACGAGACTAGCCCCCTAGCCTGCGTGCAACCGAACACACCGCCATCTTTGAGGTCTACAAGGTTGCTGGGCTGTTAACTGTACTGTGGCGGAAGGTCGCAGGATCCTTCGGGTTTCCGTCACAAACTCAACGACTTGCGTACAAGTTGCAGACGCTCGGCCAATACCTGCGCGCGAACGCGGCGAGGCCGGCGACAGCCGGCACTCGCTCCGAACACGGACAAAACCCTTAGTGCGCCTCGTCCCAGTTCCTGGCGGCGCGGGCGTCAACGGTCAGCGGGATCGACAGGGCGACGGCCGGCTCGGCGGCCTTTTCCATCACCGCCTTCACCACGTCGCAGGTCCGCTCGGCCTCGCCTTCGGGGACTTCGAAGACCAGTTCGTCGTGCACCTGCAACAGCATCTTGGCCTCCAGGCCAGCGGCCGTCAGGGCGGCGGGCATGCGGACCATCGCCCGGCGCATGACGTCGGCGGCCGCGCCCTGGATCGGGGCATTGATCGCCGCGCGCTCGGCGAACTGCCGGTGGGCGGCGGACTTGGCCTCGATGTCCGGAATATTGATCTTCCGACCGAAGATGGTCGTGACATAGCCGTGCTCGCGCACGAAGGCCTTGGTCGCGTCCATATAGGCCTGGATGCCCGGGAAGCGCTCGAAATAGGTCTTGATATAGGCCCCGGCCTCGCCCTGGCCGATGCCCAGCTGGTTGGCCAGGCCGAATGCGCTGATGCCGTAGACGATGCCGAAATTGATGGCCTTGGCCCGGCGGCGGATCATCGGGTCCATGCCCTCGATCGGCGTGTCGAACATCTCCGAGGCCGTCATGGCGTGGATGTCCAGGCCTTCCTGGAAGGCCTTCTTCAGCTGCGGGATGTCGCCGATATGGGCTAGGAGGCGCAGTTCGATCTGGCTGTAGTCAGCGCTGATCAGCACATTGCCCGGCGCGGCCACGAACGCCTTGCGAATCTTGCGGCCTTCCTCGGTGCGGACCGGGATGTTCTGCAGGTTGGGATCGGACGAGGACAGCCGCCCCGTCGTCGTCGCGGCCAGGGCGTAGGAGGTGTGCACCCGGCCCGTGGACTCGGCGATCGCGGCGATCAGGTTCTCGGTATAGGTGCCCTTCAGCTTGGACAGTTGACGCCAGTCCAGCAGGACACGGGGCAGCTCGTGCTCCAGGGCCAGGCTTTCCAGCACGTCGCTGTCGGTCGACCACTGGCCGGTGGCGGTCTTCTTGCCGCCCTTCATGCTCATCTCGCCAAACAGCACGTCGCCGATCTGCTTGGGGCTGCCCAGGTTGAACGGACGCCCGACCAGCTCCTGGGCGCGCTCCTCGAACTTGGCCATGCGCAGCGAGAACTCGTTGGAGAGCAGGCGCAGCGCCTCGGGATCGACGCGGACGCCGTTGTTCTCCATCTGGGCCAGCACGGTCGGCAGCGGGCGTTCCAGGGTCTCGTAGACGGTCGCCAGCCCCTCGCGCGCCAGACGGGGTTTCAGCACCTGCCACAGGCGCAGGGTGACGTCGGCGTCCTCGGCGGCGTAGGCCGTCGCCTCGGGCAGGGCCACATGCTTGAAGCTGATCTGGCCCTTGCCCGTGCCGCACACCTGCTTGAACGGGATCGGCTTGTGACCCAGCCACAGCTCCGACAGCTCGTCCATGCCGTGACCGTGCAGGCCGGCCTCCAGCACGTAGGAGATCAGCATGGTGTCGTCGATCGGCGCGACCTGGATGCCGTACCGCGACAGCACCGCGATGTCGTACTTGGCGTTCTGGGCAACCTTCAGCACCGCGGGATCTTCCAGCAGCGGCTTGAGGGTCGCGATCACGTCGGCCAGCGGGATCTGCTCGATGTCGGCCGGGGCCTCGAAGGCCAGGCCGTCGGCCTTCTCGCAGTGGCCCAGCGGGATGTAGCAGGCCTCGCCCGCCGCCACGGCCAGGGAGATGCCGCATAGGCCGGCGGTGGCCGAACCCAGCGCGTCGGTCTCGGTGTCGAAGGCCACGACGCCCTTGGCGGTCGCCTTGGCCACCCAGGCCTTCAGAGTGTCGAGGTCGCGGACGCAGGCATAGGCCGCGTGGTCGATCTTGACCGGCTTGGCCACCGGATTGGCGGCGGCGCGGGCGGCCGCGCCCATGTACGAGACCGTGGTGACCGGGGCCTTGGGCTGAGCCGCCGGCGGGCGGTCCAGCGTCCCCGGCGTCGCCGCGGCCGAGCCGTCGCCGACCCGGCGGGCCAGGGTGCGGAATTCCATCTGCTCGAGGAAGGCGGCCAGCACTTCCTTGTCGGGCTCGCGCACCTTCAGCTCGTCCAGCGGCTGGGGCAGTGGCGTGTCGCAGTCCAGCTTCACCAGGGCCCGCGACAGGCGGATCTGGTCGGCGAAGTTGATCAGGGTCTCGCGGCGCTTGGGCTGCTTGATCTCGCCGGCCCGGGCCAGCAGCGTGTCGAGGTCGCCATATTCGGTGATCAGCTGGGCGGCGGTCTTGATGCCGATGCCCGGCGCGCCCGGGACGTTGTCGACGCTGTCGCCGCACAGGGCCTGAACGTCCACGACCTTGTCGGGATAGACGCCGAACTTCTCGAACACCTGCTCGCGGTCGATGCGCAGGCCCTTCATCGGGTCGAACATCGAGACGCCGTCGCCGACCAGCTGCATCAGGTCCTTGTCGGACGAGACGATGATCGCCTCGCCGCCGACCTCGCGAGCCTTGCAGGCATAGGCGGCGATCAGGTCGTCGGCCTCGTAGCCGGGCAGCTCGATGGCCGGTACGCCGAACGCCAGGGTCGCCTCGCGCACCAGCGGGAACTGCGGGATCAGGTCTTCCGGCGGCGGCGGGCGGTGAGCCTTGTACTGGTCGTACAGGCTGTTGCGGAACGTCTTCTCAGAGTGGTCCCAGATCACGGCCAGGTGCGTGGGCGTGTCGCCCTGCATGTCGCGCATCAGCTTCCACAGCATGTTGCAGAAGCCCTGGACGGCGCCCACCGGTAGGCCATCGCTCTTGCGGGTCAGCGGCGGCAGCGCGTGATAGGCGCGGAACAGATAGGCCGAGCCATCGACCAGGAAGAGCCGGACGGCGGGGCCGTCCTGGGTCAGTTCGGAAGCGTTCGGAAGCGGGGGCGCGGCGACGTCGGTCATGCCGGCAACATAGGGGGCCGAGAGTGCGTCGGGAACCCTCTGGCGAACCGCGAATGACTGGCTTATTCTCCACTTAAGGTCGAGCAGCGAAGGGGTCGCGCGCCGGCCTCTGCTCAGGGTTTCACCGTGTTGCGTAAGCTTCTGCCGGCGCTGCTCGTCGCCGGCCTTTCCATCGCCTGTGTCCACGCCGCCTGGGCCGACGATGACGACGACAATCCGGTCAAGACCGAGGGCTGGAAACCGCGCTTCCAGGTTCACGTGCCCAAGGACAAGCTCAAGGCCGCCTTCCCCAAGGGCGCGAAGGCCACCGGCAAGGCGTCGCTGGACTGCGTGGCGGCCGAGGGCGGCAAGCTGGCCGACTGCAAGATCGCCAAGGAAGACCCCGCCGGCCAGGGCTTCGGCCAGGCGGCGCTGTCGGTGGTGGGCTACGAGCGGATCAAGGCCACGGACGACGCCGGCGCCTCGGTGGTCGGGCGGCCGGTGCGGACCAACTTCGAGTTCCTGGCCCCCGGCGACGCCAATCCCGACTGGCTGCGCAAGCCGACCGGCGCCCAGATCGCCAACGTCTTCCCCAAGAAGGCCATCGAGGACGGCATCGCCGGCAAGGCCACGATCCAGTGCCAGGTCACCGTCGAGGGCTTCCTGCAGAACTGCTTCGTGCGCAGCGAGTCGCCCAAGGGTTACGACTTCGGCCTGGCCGGCCTGCAGCTGGCCCCGCAATTCCTGATGACGCCCAAGATCCGTGGCGGCCAGGCCGTGACCGGCGGCAAGGTGACGATCCCGATCAACTGGGGCGCGCCCAATCCTTCCATGATCCTGGGGAGCACCGCGGTCGTGCTGGATCCGCCGTGGACTCGCGTCCCGACCCAGGCCGCGGTCGACGCCGCCTGGCCCAAGGAGGCCGCCGGCCTGCCCTCGGGCCAGGCCGCCCTGCGCTGCGGGCTGGACAAGACCGGCGGGCTGGACGACTGCGAGGTCATCACCGAACTGCCGCGCGGCAAGGGTTTCGGCAAGGCCGCCAAGGCCCTGGCCAAGGACTTCCGCCTCACCTTCGCGCCCGAGGAGGCCAAGGCGGTCAAGCGCGTGAAGATCGACGTGCCGTTCCGCTTCCGTGACCCGGCCACGCCCGATGCGCGCAAGCTGACCAAGCCGCGCTGGATCCGCACCCTGGGTCCCGACGCCATGGTCGCGGTCTATCCAGAGGCGGCGGTCAAGGCCGGCGTACGCTCCGGAGAAGGCGCGGTGACCTGCACCGTCACCGCCACGGGCGAACTCGCCGACTGCCAGGCCGCGCGCGAGACGCCGGCCGGCCTCGACTTCGGCGCCGCGGCGATCAAGGCCGCCGCGATCATGCGCATGAACCCGTGGACCAAGGAGGGCGACACGGTCGACGGCCTGCGCATCACCATCCCGATGAGCTTCACCCTGGAGGACGTGCCGGCCGCGCCGCCTAAGCCCTAAAGACCCCGCCAGCTTTCCTCGCCTTGCACGCGGAGAGCATGAGGCGTACGGGAACCACGCTCCGCGCGGTACGCGGACAGAAGTTTCAGGAGAGCGCGATGGGTTACCGGGTCGCCGTGGTCGGCGCCACGGGCAATGTGGGCCGCGAGATGTTCAACATCCTCGAGGAAGTCAAATTCCCGGTCGACAAGATGCACGCCATCGCCAGCCGCAAATCCATCGGCGTGGAAGTCTCGTTCGGCAACAAGATCCTGCACTGCGAGGACCTTGAGCAGTTCGACTTCTCGACCGTCGACATCGTGCTGATGAGCGCCGGCGGCGCCATCTCCAAGGCGTGGGGCGAGAAGATCGGCGCGGCCGGTCCGATCGTCATCGACAACTCGAGCCACTTCCGGATGGATCCGGACGTGCCGCTGGTGGTGCCGGAAGTGAACCCGAACGCCGTCGACAATCTGCCCAAGAACATCATCGCCAACCCCAACTGCTCGACCGCGCAGCTGGTGGTGGTGCTGGCGCCCCTGCACGCCGAAGCCAAGATCAAGCGCGTCGTCGTCTCGACCTACCAGTCGGTGTCGGGCGCCGGCAAAGAGGGCATGGACGAGCTGTGGGATCAGACCAAGGGCGTCTTCGTCCTGGGCGCCCCGCCGCCCAAGAAGTTCACCAAGCAAATCGCCTTCAACGTCATCCCGCACATCGATGTGTTCATGGAGGACGGCTACACGAAGGAAGAGTGGAAGATGATGGCCGAGACCAAGAAGATCTTGGATCCGGCGATCAAGCTGACGGCCACCGCCGTGCGCGTGCCGGTCATGGTCGGCCACGCCGAGTCGGTGAACATCGAGTTCGAGACCCCGCTGGACGAGGAAGACGTCCGCGAGATCCTGCGCGACGCCGACGGCGTGGAAGTCATCGATAAGCGCGAGGACGGCGGCTACATGACGCCGAAGGAAGCTGCCGGCGAGTTCCCGGTCTATGTCTCGCGCATTCGCACCGACCCGACCGTCGAGAACGGCATCGCCCTGTGGTGCGTGGCCGACAATCTGCGCAAGGGCGCGGCGCTGAACGCCGTGCAGATTGCTCAGCTCCTGCACGACAAGGGCCTGATCAAGCAGAAGACCCCCGCCTAAGATCCGAAATCCGCAACAAGCGGGTGGAAATCAGGGCTCCCGGGGCAGACCTCCCGGGAGCCCTTTTTCATTTCAGAGCATGAAGGACGACGCCATGTCGGCGAGCGTGAACGAGACCCAGACCGAAAGCCGCGCCGCCTATGCCGCCGGCGTCGGCTGCTACGTGCTGTGGGGCTTCCTGCCGCTGTATTTCCACCTGCTGTCGAACCTGGGCGTCACCTCGTGGGAGATGATTGCTCACCGCTCGCTGTGGTCAGTGCTGTGGGCCGGGGGCCTGGTCCTGATCGCCAAACAGGGCGGCCAGGTCGCCCAGGTGCTGCGCCAGCCCAGGACGCTGGGCGTGCTGCTGCTGTCGACGGCCGCGATCTTCAGCAACTGGACGATCTACGTCTTCGCGGTCAACGCCGGCCACGTGATCGAGGCCAGCCTGGGCTATTACATCAACCCGCTGATGAACATGGCCGCCGGCGCCCTGCTGTTCCGCGAGCGCATGACCACCGAAGGCAAGATCGCCATCGGCTTCGCGGCCGTCGGCGTGGCCATCCAGACCCTGGCCCTGGGCCACCTGCCGATCGTCTCGCTGGGTCTGGCCTTGACCTTCTGCGCCTACGCCATCCTGCGCAAACAAGTGAAGGCCGACGCCCAGACCGGCCTGTTCATCGAGTGCGCCTATCTGGCGCTGCCGGGCCTGGCCTATGTCTGGTTCCTGCAATCGAGCGGCCAGGGGCACTTCGGCGGCGGCGCGGGGGTCACCGGCCTGCTGGCCCTGGCCGGCCCGGCCACGGTGGTGCCGCTGGCCCTGTTCGCCTGGTCGGCCCGCCGCCTGCCGCTCAGCGCCGTCGGCTTTCTGCAGTTCATCGCCCCGACCCTGCAGTTCGCCCTGGGCGTGGCGTTCGGCGAGGCGTTCACGCCGCTGCGGGCGCTGTCGTTCGTGTTCATCTGGCTGGGCGTGGCGACCTTCGCCTACGGCGCCTGGAAGAAGACGCGAGCCCTGGCGCCGGCCTGACGCCCGGTCCATGGTCGCGGCCATGGACGAGAGCATTTCCAAAGGTCGCGGCCGGCTGATCCTGGCCGCGACCGTGCTGGGCTCCAGCCTGGCCTTCATCGACGGCTCGGTCGTCAACGTCGCCCTGCCGACGATCCGCCAGGCGCTGGACGCGCGCCCGGAAGAGATCCAGTGGATCGTCAACGCCTACCTGCTGTTGCTTGGTTCGTTGGTCCTGATCGGCGGCTCGGCCGGCGACCGCTGGGGGCGGAGGAAGGTGTTCGTGGTCGGGGTCGGCCTGTTCGCCCTCGCCTCCCTGGCCTGCGCTCTCGCCCCCACCATCGCCTGGCTGATCGCCGCCCGCGCCTTGCAAGGGATCGCCGCCGCCCTGGCCGTGCCGGCCAGCCTGGCGATCCTGGGCGCGGCCTTCGACGAAGAGCGGCGTGGGCCGATGATCGGGGCCTGGGCGGGGTTCGGCGCGGTGACCGGGGCGCTGGGGCCGGTGCTGGGTGGTTGGTTGGTCGACGCGGTGTCGTGGCGCGCCGTCTTCCTGATCAACCTGCCGATCGCCGCCGCCACCGTCTGGCTGACCCTGAAAGCGGTCCCCGAGAGCCGCGATCCGGACGTCCAGCATCTGGACTGGCGCGGCGCGATCCTGGCCGCCGCCGGCCTGGGCGCCTTGACCTGGGGCCTGACGGCGGCCGGCGAGCGTGGCTGGACCAGCCCCGCCGTCTGGAGCGCCATCGTCGCCGGCGCCGCGATCCTGGTCGGCTTCGTGGTGCTGCAAGGCCGCGAGAAACATCCGATGATGCCGCTGTCGCTGTACCGCTCACCGACCTTCAGCGGGGCCAACCTGCTGACCCTGGCGCTGTATTTCGGCCTCACCGGCGCGATGTTCTTCCTGCCCTACGAGCTGATCGCCAAGCACGGCTACAAGGCCGCCGAGGCGGGCGCGACCCTGCTGCCGCTATCCGCTGTAATGGGGACGCTGTCGGGCTTGGCCGGGCGGATCGCCAACAAGGTCGGGGCGCGGGTGATGCTGACCGTGGGACCGATCACCGCCGGGATCGGCTTTGCCTTGCTGGGCATGCCGTGGATCGCCAGCGGCTTCTGGACGGGCGTGCTACCCGGTCTGCTGGTGCTGGCTCTCGGCATGACGATCAGCGTCGCGCCCCTGACCAGCACGGTGATGGCGGCGGTCCCGTCCAGCCATTCCGGCGTCGCCTCGGGCATCAATAACGCCGTCGCCCGTATCGCCGGCCTGCTGGCCGTGGCGGTGCTAGGCCTCGTCTATTTCGCGCCCGGAGGCGGCGGTTATCCGTGGGTGATGGGGATCAGCGCCGTGGCGGCGATCGTGGCGGGCCTCGTGGGCGCGGCGACGATCAGAAGCGGTGGGCCAGGCCCACGACCAGCTCCAGGTCCGGCGTCCGCCGGTTAAGGCCGACATAGGCCGAGGCGTCCAGCTGAACGTCGTGCAGCTGCTTGGGCGTCCAGGCGGCGGTCAGGTCGAAGCTGGCCTGGGTGACATGGCCCGACGGATCGTCGTCGCGATCGACCCACAGCTCGGCGCCCAGGTTCACCGGCCCCACCGCGCGACCGACACCGCCGGCCAGGGCGTAGCCGGCGTGGCGCCCAGCGCTCGAGGCGTTCTCCCGCGCCTCGACCTGCGGCGACAGGCTGAGCGACCAGTCGCCGTTCAGCGGGATCGAGACCGGGACGACCACCCCGCCCTGCCAGACGTCGCCGCCGATCCCGTGCGAGCCGGTCGGGGCGGTGACATAGGGCTGGACGGCGATCGACAGGCCATCGCCCGCCGGGTTCTTCAGAGACCACCGCAAAGCCGCGCCCAGGTCGCCAGCGCCGGAGACGGTGTCGACCACGCCATGATCCTTGGTCCGCACGCGCTCGTGAGCGGTCCAGCTCAGCTGGCCTTCGACGGTCGAGGACAGACCCAGCCGCAGCTCCAGCCCGCCATACGAGACGTCATCTACCGAAACCCCGCCGCCGCGCATGAAGGCCGCGTCGACACCGCCGACCTCGGCCTGGAAGCGGCCCCTGTCCAGGACGCAGGGCGGCGAACCCTTGCCGGGCCGGTCGGCGCAGAAGTCGCGCTCCTCGGCATGCGCCGCGCCCGCCAGAACCAGGAAGGCGAGCGCCGCGCGGATCACAGCGAAGCGTAGGCCGCTTCGATCAGCTTCACCGCGCGCGGATCGCCGATCAGGGCCGCGCCCTGCTTGTTCATCACATAGGCCCCCGAGACGCCGCGCGTCGGGTCGGCGAAGGCGCACGAGCCGCCCCAGCCCGAGTGGCCGAACGCCTCGGCCGTCGGGCCGTAGAACATGTTCGGCTCATTACGCATGAAGCCCGCGCCCCAGCTGATCTCGTAGGGCAACACGAGGTCCTGGCCACGGATGCGCTGGGCGCTGGCGGCCTTGATGCCCGCCGGGGTGATCAGCGAGCGGCCATCCAGGCTGCCGCCGCTGGCCAGGGCGCCCATCAGGCGGGCCAGGGCCGGCGCGGTGGCGTGGCCGTTGGCCGAGGGGATCTCAGCCCGCCGCCACTCGGCCGCGCTCTTGCCGCCGGGCGACGACCAGGGCTTGAGGAAGGCGGCGGTCAGGGCGGGATTGATCTCGCCGAACTGCGGCATGGCGGTCGGGCGCATCAGGTCGGCGACACGGCCGTGCTCGCTGTCGGGCAGGCCGATCCAGATATCCAGGCCCAGCGGCGCGGCGATATCCTCGCGCAGCGCGGCTCCCATGGTCCGGCCGTCGACGCGGCGGAAGATCTCGCCGGCGATGTAGCCGTAGGTCACCGGGTGATAGCCGCTGGCCGAGCCGATCGGGAACAGCGGCGCCATGGCCGCCAGCTTGGCGCAGGTCGCGTCCCAATCGAACCACAGGGCCGGATCGGTCTCGTCCGGGAAACCCGACAGGCCAGCCTGGTGCGACAGGGCCTGTTCGACCGTGACCTCGGCCTTGCCGTTCTGCGCGAACTCCGGCCAGACATCGGCGACGGGCTGGTCATAGGCCAGGCGGCCTTCATCGACGAGCCGCGCGACCAGCAGGGCCGCCACGGCCTTGGTGGTCGAGAACAGGGCCGTCAGGGTGTTGGGGCCGAAGGGCGTCTCGCGCTTGCGGTCGGCATAGCCGCCCATCAGGTCGACGACGATCTCGCCATCGATGGCGAAGGCGAAGCGCGCGCCTAGCTCGCCGTTATTCTCGAAATTGGCTTCGAAGACGTCGCGGACGCGGGCGAAGCGGTCAGGGCAGACGCCAGTGATCTCGACGCTCATCGCTTAGGCCAGTCGCTCGATGCGCACAGTCGGCGAGGTCTGCTTGATACGCGCGCCCATGGCCACGATCGGCAGCTCCGGAGCGTTCCAGATGTTGGCGGCGGTGATGGTTTCGGCCACGCCGCCGACGGCTCGGGCCAGGCCGTACGAGAAGGTCTGCCCCTCCAGGATCGAGGCGGCGTAGAGGGCGGTCAGCAGGTCGCCTGTGCCGTTGGGGGCGCGCTCGGTCTTGGCGTGAGCGGCCAGCCAGGCTTCCTTGTGGTCAGCCAGGACGGCGCCGATCTCGGTCCCGCGCTGGACGGATGAGACCAGGGTCGTCTTGCCGAGCAGGCGCGAGGCCTTCATGGCCGAGATCGGGTCGCGGGCGTCGGTTCCGGTCAGCTTCTGCAGCTCCCAGGAATTGCACGCCACGACGTCGGCGCGCGGGATCAGGTCGGCGATGATCTCGTCGGCGGTCTCGGTCGGGATGTACAGGCCCTTGCCGGCGTCGCCCATGGTCGGGTCGACCACCACGATGGGCCGACGCGTCGCCGCGCCGTTGGGACGGGGGGCTTCGCGCACCGCGTCGATCACCCGCGCGGCGGCCCGGACCTGGGCGGCGGTGGCGAAGTAGCCGGTGATGACCAGATCGACGAGACCGAACAGCCCGTTGGCCTCGATGCCGTCCAGCATGCCCTCGAACACCTCGATCGGCACGGGCGCGCCGCCGGGCAGGCCCCAGCCGGGGTGGCGGCCATACAGAACCGTCGGCACGACCATCGAGTCGATGCGGAATTGCGCCAGGGCGGTGGCCTGAGCCGTCGCGCCCACCTGGCTGCCGGCGACGTGGCTGGAAAGGATCAAGGCTAGCGGCATGCAAAAGCGATTAGCCGAGCAATGCGGACTTGAATAGGGCGCTTTCGCTGAAGCGATCAAAAGAGAAAGGCCCGCCATCGCTGGCAGGCCTTCCCCTTGGATTTTCAAACGATTTCCGTAGCGGAACTGTCGCTAATTCTGTTGACGCGCGTCCGGGCGGCGAACCGCCCACACTTCGCCTGACGCGCTCTTAGTAGCGATAGTGGTCCGGCTTGAACGGACCGGTTTCCGGCACGCCGATATAGTCGGCCTGATCCTTGCGCAGGGTCGAGAGCTTCGCGCCCAGCTTCTCCAGGTGGAGGAAGGCGACCTTCTCGTCCAGGTGCTTGGGCAGGGTGTAGACTTGGTTCTGGTAGGCGTCCTTGTTCGTCCAGAGCTCGATCTGAGCCAGCGTCTGGTTGGTGAACGAGGCCGACATCACGAACGAGGGGTGGCCCGTGGCGTTGCCCAGGTTCACCAGACGACCTTCCGACAGCAGGATGATCTTCTTGCCGTCCGGGAATTCCACGTGGTGGACCTGCGGCTTGATCTCGTCCCACTTGAAGTTCTTCAGGCCGGCGACCTGAATTTCCGAGTCGAAGTGGCCGATGTTGCAGACGATGGCGTTGTTCCGCATCTGCCGCATGTGATCGACGGTGATGACGTCCTTGTTGCCCGTGGCGGTGACGAAGATGTCGGCGCGGCCGGCGACGTCGTCCAGGGTCTGGACTTCATAGCCTTCCATCGCCGCCTGCAGGGCGCAGATCGGGTCGATTTCGGTGACGATCACGCGAGCGCCGCCTTGGCGCAGCGAGGCGGCCGAGCCCTTGCCCACGTCGCCGTAGCCGCAGACCACCGCGACCTTGCCCGACAGCATGACGTCGGTGCCGCGACGGATGGCGTCGACCAGCGATTCACGGCAGCCGTACAGGTTGTCGAACTTCGACTTGGTGACGCTGTCGTTGACGTTGATGGCCGGGAACGGCAGGTCGCCCTTGGCGGCCATCTGGTACAGGCGGTGCACGCCCGTGGTGGTCTCTTCCGAGACGCCGCCGATGGCCGCGCGGATGGCCGAGTAGAAGCCCGGCTTTTCAGCCAGGTACTTCTTCATCACGGCGAACAGCGCTTCTTCTTCTTCGTTCTGCGGGTTGTTCAGGATCGACGGATCCTTCTCGGCCTTGGGGCCCAGCACGCAGAGCAGGGTGGCGTCGCCGCCGTCGTCCAGGATCAGGTTCGGGTAGCCGCCGTCGTGCCACTCGAAGATCTTGTGGGCGTATTCCCAGTACTCGACCAGGTTCTCACCCTTGAAGGCGAACACCGGCACGCCCGAGGCGGCGATGGCGGCCGCGGCGTGGTCCTGGGTCGAGAAGATGTTGCACGACGCCCAGCGGACTTCGGCGCCCAGGGCGGTCAGCGTCTCGATCAGCACGCCGGTCTGGATGGTCATGTGCAGGCTGCCGGCGATGCGGGCGCCCTTCAGGATCTGCTGCGGACCGTACTCGGCGCGCGTGGCCATCAGGCCCGGCATTTCGGTCTCGGCGATAGCCAGTTCCTTGCGGCCGTAGTCGGCGAGCGAGATGTCCTTGACGATGTAGTCGGCCACGTGCGGCTCCTGCGTCGGGTCGTGGAAGTGAGGGTCTTGGGCGCAGTCTATACAACCCCGAGCCCTATCGAGCAATTAACGCATAAAGATATCTTTATGTCTGTCGGAAGTTGACACATCGTCGATTTGCGCGCGCATTAGTTGAGCATATGGAGATGCTCAATGT
Organism: Caulobacter sp. GW821-FHT10A06; assembly: GCF_059415805.1. Classification (NCBI taxonomy): domain Bacteria; kingdom Pseudomonadati; phylum Pseudomonadota; class Alphaproteobacteria; order Caulobacterales; family Caulobacteraceae; genus Caulobacter; species Caulobacter sp. GW821-FHT10A06. The sequence goes on along the minus strand of NZ_JBWKNY010000003.1, from coordinate 57,202 downwards.
CAGGACTTCTTCTGGCCTTCGCCCTGCTGGCGGCCGACGCGCCGCCCCTGGACGAACAGAGCCTGCGCCAGGCCATGACCGAGGCCGCCGCCAACCCCGGCGCCCGCGCCCTCACCGGCCAGCGCTTTCGCCTCGTCACCCGCTTTGTCGAGGAGAAGCCGCGCAAGTACGGCATCTTCAAGCAGTCCGGCCGCTGGCTGTACGACCGCAAGAAGCAAACGCTGGTCACCTCGGTCGGCCTGGGCGAGATCACCGACCGTAACTTCGGGACCTTCAAGGAAAGCGGCCTGGCCGCCCTGCCGCCGCTGCAGTCGTTCTTCTTCAACGTCGACACCCGGCGCGGGCCACAGCTGGACGCCAAGGGCCGGCCGCCGGCGTTCATCGTGCGGTCGGCGGTTACGGGGATCCGGCCAGGAATTCCGGGTCGCCAACCACCACCCACATCCAGCTATGAACTGGCGGACTCGACTCGCGCCGTCAGCTTCGGCCTGGCTATTCCCTACGAGGAGAACGGCCCCTCGGCCCTGCCGGCGGGCATGGCTCCGCTGGAGGTCAGCCAGGCGCGCGGTCGCCGCGACCACGCCGAACGTTTCGCTCGCGACCTGACCCTGGTGGTCGAGGGCGAGATCACCGATCTGGGCCAAAAATCGCAGGTGTTCTGCGGCGGCTATCGCGGCGCGCTGACCTTCAAGGACCTGACCGGCAATACCCCGAACTGGATCAAGGACCGCCAGTGCTTCGTTACGGCGCGGATCGACCACGTCCAGGTGATGCGTGGCGAAAAGGAAGTCAGCGCCTGGCCCAAGGCAGCCAAGGCGGCGGACTAGCGCGTGCGGTACATCGTGACCCAGTAGTCCTCGGGCAGGCCTCGGCAGATCTGCAGCTCGGTCCGCTCGATCAGAACGAAGCCCTTGCCCGTCCAGGCATAGGTGCGGGACTCGCCGCAGTCGGCCAGGCCCCGCCCCTTGGCGTAGCTGTAGAGCTTCTGGTCGTCGGTGTTGAACACGGCGTTGGTGGCCATGGCCCGAGCGTCGCCCGCCCCGCCCAGGTCGGCCAGGCGGACATGGCCGCCCTTCTCGTCGGCCAGCACCAGGGCCGAACTGATCTGATAGGCACCGACCCAGCAGGGGATCACCCACAGCACCACGCCCGGCGCCAGACGGTTCGAACTCGGTTCCTCGGGCGCCTGCGCCTGGCAGTCCATCGGTTTCACCGCGATCAGCACGGCGGCCGGCGGGGTGTCGGTCAGGCCGTCCTGATTCACAGCCTTGGCCGCCCGGACCAGCGGCGCGAGCGGCGGCGGTGGAACCTCCGAGGCTGGGGCGGCGCCCTTGGCGACCAGGGCGGTGACGCCGCCGACGCGCTTCTGGCGATCGTCCATCCAGCGCAGACTGGCCGAGCCTCCGGCCAGCGACACGGTGGCGACGGTGCGTTGGCCGTCCTTGGCCTCCAGCGCCTCGCCGCGTGCGATCGCGGCCAGCAGCGCTGGCGTCTGGGCCGGCGAGACCGACCAGGTGCGGTATTCGTCGTCCGCCCCCTCGGGCCGCTCGGTGCGCGCCACGGCCTTGCCGTCGACCGACAGGGCCAGGGGTCCGGAAACGCCCTTGGCGGTCTCGGCGTCGATGCCCAGGTCCAGCGTGGCGACCGCCTCGGCCTCAGCGTCGCGCCGTACACGCAGGACCACGCCGTAGGCGTCCTCGGGCGGGAAGCCATAGGCCGTGCATGAGCGGATATTGTCGCAGGCGACCCACCAGTCCTTGATGACCACGTCCTCGGCCCGCGCCGGCGCGGCGATCGCCAGCAGCCCCGCCAGCAGGACCGCCGCGCGAAACACTAGAAGCCCAGTTCCGGCTGCATGGCGCCCGGCTGCTGGGTCTCGGGCAGGTGACAGGTGAAGGTCGAGCCGGCGCCCGGCTCGCTCTCCAGCGCCACCCAGCCGCCGTGCAGCTCGACCAGCGCCTTCACGAGGGCCAGGCCCAGGCCCGGGCCGCCGCGATCGCGGCCGACGAAGCGGTCGAAGATGTGGGCCTGGACGTGGAACGGCACGCCGCGGCCGGTGTCGGAGACGTCCAGCCGCACCTCGCCCAGGGCGCGGCGGGCTTGCAGGGTCACGCGACCGCCGGGCGGGGTCTGGCGCAGGGCGTTCTCGACCAGGTGATCCAGGGTCTGGGCCAGGCGCTTGGCGTCGCCACGGATCAGGCCGACGTCCTCCTCGCACTCGACCGCCAGGGTGACGGCGCCCAGCTGGGCGTCCTTCAGGGCGCGCTCCTGGGCGTTGAGCAGCAGGTCGGCGACGCGGATGTCCTCGATCTCCAGCGCCATCTCGCCGGCGTCGATCTGGGCCATGTCCAGCACGTCGTCGATCGAGCGGGCCAACTGGGTGGCGGCGGCGCGGACGGCGGCCACATGATTGCGACCGCGCTCGGAGATGCCGTCGGCGCGCTCCAGGAGTTCAGAGTAGCCGATGATCGTCGTCAGCGGCGTGCGCAGCTCGTACGAGACGTTGCCGACGAAGTCGCGCTTCAGCCGCTCGGCCTCGGCCAGGGCGGCGGAGCGGTCGGACAGGGCGTTCTGCAGGTCGCGGGTGTCGGTGACGTCGGCGAAGGCGATCAGGGTCGCGCCGTCCGGCAGCGGCCGGCTCTGATAGACCACGATGCGGTCGTCCGAGGTGCGGACCTCGCCCGAGGTCGGGGCGCGCATCTGCGGATCGGGATCGGCCACCCGACCCTTCAGCTCGCGCCAGAAAGCCAGGTCGTGCAGGCGCGGCACGCACAGCTCGACCACGCCCTCGAAGTCGCCAGCCGCCTCCAGCGAGAAGGCGCTGACGTTCCAGAAGGTCTCGAAGGCTTCGTTGTGCAGGCGCAGGCGGCCGTCCGAGCCGAACACCGCGACGGCGTCGTTCAGCTTGTCGAGGGTCGCCTGCTGCACCTGGATCAGGGCGTTGTACTGGGCCTTCAGGCGCAGCTCGCCGGTGATGTCGGAATAGATCAGCAGCATGCCGCCCAGCGGGTGAGGCTGGCGCACGACCTTGAGGGTGCGTCCGTCGGGCAGGTGCCACAGGTCGTCGGCCTGGGGTCCCAGGTCCTCGTAGCGGGCCAGCTCAGCGGCCTTCCAGCCGGAATAGTCAATGCTCTCGGGCAGGCGGCGGCGCTGACGCAGGCGGTCCAGGATCTCGCCGTGGGTCGGACGGTCGCTCAGCCAGGCCGGCTCCAGGCCCCACAGCTCGGCGAACGAGGTGTTGTAGTAAGACAGCCGCCGCGTCTGGCTGAAGATCGCCACGGCCTCGGCGATGTGGTTCAGGGTCTCGTCGTGGGCCTCGACGTGCTTGCGGAAGGCGTCGCGGACGTCCTCGATCTCGGTGACGTCGGCGCAGAACACGCCCACCCCGCCGCCGTCCAGCGGCTGGGCCGACAGGCGGAACGCCCGGCGGCGGCCTTCCAGATTGATCCAGCGCAGGGCCTCGCGACGCTCGCCCTTCTCGACGGCCTCGACGACCAGGGCGTCGGCGGCGCGATCGAAGCTCTTGCCGGCCAGGGCCGCCGCCGAGGCCGAGGCCGCGCCGACCGCGCGGATGAAGGCGTCGTTGCCCCAGGCCGGCTGGCCGTCGGCGCCGGCGATCCAGGCGGGCTCGGCCACGCTGTCGACAAAGGCGGCGAAGCGGGTCGCCGACGGCAGGTTGGCGTCACCGCCGCTGGCGGGCGCCAGGCGCAGCCAGGCTACAGCGCCGGCCGCGCGGCCCTCGACCGAGATCCAGCCGCCGCTGCCGCGGGCCTCGAACACGCAAGGCTCGCCGCGCTCGAACAGGGCCGTCAGCTTCTGGGCGTGACCCGGATCGACCGCGCCCAGGGCCGCGACCACCGCATCGACATCGGCCGGCGCGCCCAGCACACGGGCGCAGGCGGCCAGGCCCTCGGCCCCGGCGGCCAGGCTGGGACGGCCGCCCTCGACGGCCAGCACGGCGGTGTCGAAGGCCTCGACCCAGGCAGGCGCATCCAGGGCGTCACCGCCTTGCAGCGTCAGCCGGTTCTTCAGCGCGGCGAGGCGAGCCTCGTAGTTACGGCGCTGCCCCAGCGACCACAGGGTCACGCAAATGGCGAGGCAAACCGCGCCAGCCGCCGCCGCGAGGATCAGGTCGTACGAAGTCATCAGTGCGCCCAGCGGGTCCTCGAATCAGACTTTCAGAATAGTCCGCCTATGGCCAGGGGGGCTATGGGCCAGAGGGGGTATGACTTGGAGGCTATGGCGTCGCGCGCCAATCGCTCTATTTGGAGGGTCATGACCTGGTCCGACCGCTCCGCGCCATCCCTCGACGACTTCGCCGTCCTGGCCAAGCAGGCCTTCGACGCCCTGCCTGACGACTTTCGCAAGCTGTCGGGCGACGTGGTCATCCGGGTCGACGACTTTCCGGCCGAGGACGTCCTGGACAGCCTGGGCATCGAAGATCCCTTCGAGCTGACCGGCCTCTACCAGGGCGTGGACCTGGGCCGCCGCTCGGTTCTGGACTACGCGACCGAGCCGTCGCGGGTGTTCCTGTATCGCCGTCCGATCCTGGACGAGTGGGCCGAGCGCGGCGACGTCTCCTTGAGCGACCTGATCGCCCACGTGCTGGTCCACGAGATCGGCCACCATTTCGGCCTGTCGGACGACGACATCCACCGCATCGAGGACGAGGAATGAGCCTGTTCGACGTAGAGTCCTGGAAAGAGCGCATGGACGAGCGCTGGTTCGACACCGGCGTGGCCATGGCCGAGAAGGGTGACGTCGACCTCGTCGCGATCGAGGACGAGAAGGTCACCGCCCACGTCACCGGCAGCGTCGGCGACCTCTATGTCGTGGAACTGCGCGCCCCGAACGGCGAGGGGTCCTGCACCTGCCCGGGCTTCGAGAAGTTCGGCGCCTGCAAGCACCAGGCGGCCGTGGTGACGGCGGCCAACGCGGCCGACCTGACCAAGGTCCGCGACCGCATGGCCAAGCTGCGCGACGGCCTGGCGCTGGACACCAAGGATGCCCTGGTCGAACGCCTGGCCGAGCTGGCCCGCGTGCAGCCGGGGGTGCTGGCGGCGCTGGAGGGGCGCGGCTGATGGAGACGTTCGCGACCGCGCGGCTGAAGGCTACAAAGCTCTCGCCGGCGGATCGCGACGACCTGGTGGCGCTGCACCTCGATCCGGAAGCCTCACGCTATCTGGGCGGCGTCCGTTCGCCCGACGCCACCGACGCCTATATCGAGACCGGCCTGCGCCACTGGGATGACCACGGCATCGGCCTGTGGAGCCTGCGCGACGCCGACGGCGCCTTCGTCGGCCGCTCGGCGCTGCGTTATATCGACCTGGAAGGCGTCCGCGAATTCGAGATCGCCTACGCCCTGGCCCGCCCCGCCTGGGGCCAGGGCCTGGCGACCGAGATCGCCACGGCGATGGTCGATCTCTGGCGAGAGCGGTGCGACCAGCCCGAACTGGTCGGCGTCGTCGTGAAGGGCAATGCGGGCTCGGAAAACGTCCTGCGCAAGGTCGGCTTCGCCTATGAACGCGACGCGCGGTTCCATGAGGCGGACTGCGGCGTCTTCCGGCTGCGGCGCTAGCTCACCAGAGGCGGCGGACCGGACCCCAGGCGGGGATCTCCGCCGCGTGGGTCACGACGAGGCCATCGGGATGGCGGACCTGGACTCGAAACTCCAGCGCCCGGTCGCGGCTCAGCAGAAAGCCGCCTGATCCGATGTTGCGCACGCTCAGCACCACGCCCTCATCGGCGAAGTGGGCCCGGATCCGGTGCGCCGAGATACGCCTGACGGCCAGGACGGCGACGACAAAAACCGCCGCGACGGCGGCCTGGCTGAAAAACGGAGCAAAGGAGCCGTGCACGGCGCCCTCCATAGAACCTCGACCTTAGATGGCGCGCCCGTCGCACCCCGCCAAGGGCGCGGCGCTCAAAGAAAATCGTCGAGCGCGGCGCGTTTGCGCTTTGGCTTGGGCCGCTCCCACATCACGCCGGGATAACCCTTCAGCGGGACCAGCTTGCCGCCGCCATAGGCCCAGTCGGGCGCCTCGTCCAAAGACGTGTGGTAGCGCGGCTCGCGTCCGGTGCGGCCGGCGAACAGGGCGCGAGGCAGGTTGATCATGGTGGGGCTGCGCTTGCGCTCCATGAAGATCGGCGTGCCACAGCGGCTGCAGAAGCCCCGGGTTGTGCCTTCGTGCTCGTGGCGGGTGACCAGGTCCTCGCCGTCCAGCCAGCGGAAACGGCTGCGATAGCTGGCTGTGTAGGTGACATAGGCGCAGCCCTGGGCGTGGCGGCTGGCGGCCGAGTGGTCGTGGAACGACCAGCGGGCCGGGATGCCGATCGCCAGGCGGACCGCGCCGCACGCGCAGGCGCCTTCGGCTTCCTCGGCGGGGGGTTTGAGGGGCTTGGGCATGGGGGCGGCTCCTGTACTGACTTTCCATAGCCCAACTGCTGCCAGTCGCTGTCAGGATCCAAGATCCTCCCCCTAGCGGGGGAGGTGTCGACGCGGAGCGGCGACGGAGGGGGAAGAGACCGGGCCAGGACAAGTTCCCCCTCCGGCGCTTCGCGCCACTTCCCCCGCTAGGGGGAGGATCTGAGCATCTTCTCCACCCACGCCGGCACCACCTCACTTGCCGGGCCGTACAGCTTCTCGTCGAACACGTAGGCGTTGGCCGACGGCTCGAGATTGATCTCGCACGTCGTGATTCCCATCGCCCGGGCCTCGGTCACGAACCCGGCCGCCGGATACACGGACCCCGACGTCCCGATCGAGACGAACAGATCCGCCTCGCTCAGCGCCGCCTCGATCTCGTCCATGTAGAGCGGCATCTCACCGAACCAGACCACATGCGGCCTTGCCCCGTCGTCCCGCCCGCAAGCCTCGCACACGGCCTCTGCCGTCAAAGCCCCACTATCCACCCGCGTCGCCTGGCAGTGATCGCAGCGGGTCACCGCCAGCTCGCCGTGCATGTGGATCACGCGCCGCGACCCCGCCTTCTCGTGCAGGTCGTCGACGTTCTGGGTGCAGAGGAAGAGGTCATCGCCCAGCGCGGCCTCCAGCCGCGCCAGGGCCACATGCGCGGCATTGGGCGCCGCGTCCGCCAGATTGACCCGCCGCGCATTGTAGAAGTCCCGCACCAGCGCCGGATTGCGCGCGAAGCCTTCCGGCGTGGCGACCTCATTGAGATCGTACTTGGTCCACACCCCGTCCTTGTCGCGGAAGGTGCCCAGGCCGCTCTCGGCCGAGACGCCGGCTCCGGTCAGCACGAAAATCTTCATTCCGACTCCAGACGATGAAGGTGACGCTGCCGTCATTTTTAATTTGACCCGCCCGCTCACTTGAGTTGACAGTGTTTAGATAGCCGAGAGACCGCGCAAGGCGGCCCGGCCATATGGACGTCGACCCGGCCGATAGGGAGCGCCGCAATGACCGACAAGAACATCACCAAGGACGCCATGTACGACGCGGTCGCGCCGGACGACTTCGAGTCGATGCTCGAACTCGACCGCTACGGCAACCGCTCCAGCGCCTTCGACAAGATCATTTCCGCGACCCACGACCACTTCTGGGATCCGCTGGACAAGGCCTATATCGATTTCGACGAGCCGTTCGACATGGAGAACCAGGCCCTGGTGCCCGAGGATCTCGTGATCGCCCTGTCGACCGACTACGTCTCCAACCACCTGTCCGATCCCAAGCAGCGCATCCGCTTCATCAACCAGTCGGTGCTGCGCAGCTTCTCGTCGATCCTGCACGGCGAGCAGGGCGCGCTGAACCTGTCGGCCAGCCTGTGCCATGTGCTCAAGGACCAGGGCGCCCAGGAATACGCCGCCAACCAGACGCGTGAAGAGGCCCGCCACGTCACGGCCTTCGCCAAATATATCAAGGTGCGCTGGGGTCGCCCGGTCGAGTGCGGCCCGGCGCTGAAGACGCTGCTGGTCGAGATCATCGGCGCGCCCGAGGTCTACAAGAAGATCATCGGCATGCAGATGCTGGTGGAAGGCCTGGCCATGGGCGCCTTCGCCACCTTCTTCAACAATATCAACGACCCGGTCGGCAAGAAGCTGCTGCAACTGGTGATGACCGACGAGGCCTTCCACCACAAGTTCGGGAAGATCTGGGCCGACCGCACGGTGCCCAAGCTGAGCCCCGAGGAACACGCCATCATCGAGGACTGGGCGGCGCACTGCTTCCAGACCCTGCTGTTCAACCTGGTCTCGCCGCACCAGCAGCTGGATCTCTACCGCGAGTTCGGCCTGGATCCCGACAAGGTGGTCGAGGAGTACGGGAAGATCATGACCGACGACCTGCGTCGGGAGAACATGAAGGAGCAGACCAACATCTTCCGGGTGCTGGTCAAGACGCTGCTGAACGCCGGCATCATCACCGACCGCACGCGGGCGTTCTACGCCATGTATGTCGACCTCAACGAGCTGAAGAACGAGGGCGAGCGCATGGTCGGCGACGACATCGCCGAGGAAGGCATCCGCTACCTGCAGGCCATCAACTTCAAGGATGGTCGCGCGGGCGCCGTGAGCATCGCCGCCGAATAAGCGGAACATCCGACGCTCCAGCCGCGTTTGGGCGGACCTAGGCAAAGGTTCGCCCATGCGCTTTTCCAAGATCGTCCTGACGAGCCTGATCGCGGTGACGCTGTCGGGCAGCGCTTTGGCGGCCGCCAAGCCGCCGGCCAAGCCGGTCTCGGCGCAGTTCTATTCGGGCCGCTGGTTCGAGATCGCCCGCACGCCCAATGCCGGCCAGCGCGACTGCGAGGCCCCGACCACCGACTTCACCCTGCAGGGGGCGACCTTCAAGGTCCGCCAGGTCTGCCACCGCGGCTCGCCCCTGGGCGCCGAGAAGGTGTTCACGACCAACGGCAAGATCGTCGAGAACAGCCAGAACACCCGCTTCACGATGAGCTTCTTGGGCGGCCTGCGGAAACAGGAATACTGGGTGCTGGACTGCGCCGCCGACGGCTCGTGGGCGATCATGGCCACGCCCGGCGGCAACTATGTCTGGCTGATCTCGCGCACCCCCGACATGCCCGTCGCCACCAAGGCCATCGCCCTCGAGCGGGTGAAGGAGCTGGGCTACGCCAAGCTGGAATATCCGCAACATCCGCCAGGAGCCGGCGCTTGAGACTTCCCCTCCTCGCGGCGCTCGCCGCGCTGGGCCTGACCGCCTGCGTCGCCGGTCCCGTCGGCAACCCGAACCCGCCCCAGCCGGCCAAGGCCGTCGACCTCGAGCGTTATGCCGGCCGCTGGTACGAGGTGGCCCGCTACGACATGCGCTTCGAGAAGGGCTGCGAAGGCGTCACCGCCGAATATTCCAAGCGCCCCGACGGCCTGATCCGGGTGCTCAACACCTGCCATCAGGGCGCGGTCGACGGCCCGGTGAAGGTCAGCGAGGGCAAGGCCAAGGTCGCCGACACCGCGACCAACGCCAAGCTGAAGGTCAGCTTCTTCGGCCCGTTCTTCTTCGGCGAATACTGGGTGCTGGACCACGCGGACGACTACAGCTGGTCGATCGTCGGCGAGGGGTCGGGACGGTACCTGTGGCTGCTGTCGCGCAAGCTGCCGACCGACGCCGACCGCGCGGCCCTGACCGCTAGGGCCAAGGCGCTGGGTTATGATGTGAACCTGCTGCGGCCGACCAAGCAGCCCGCGCCTTAAGGGCGCTTGCCCGGCCAGGTCAGGTAGCCGTTGGCGTCGCGACCGGCGGCGCGGACGCCAGACGACTGTGCGACGAAAGCGGGCGACGGCGTCGGCTCGGCATAGGCCGCGGCCAGGCGATGGTCGAACATCGGATAACGATCCGGGACCCGCTGCGGCGGCTCGGCCCGCGCCATCATCACCGGCGCGGGAGCGGGTTCGGGCGGCACGGCCTGGACCGGAGCGGCGAGGATCGCCGCCTTGGCCTCGACCAGTCGGACCGGGACCGGCGGCGGCGGAGCAGCCGCTACGACCGGCTCGGGCGGCGGCAGGGTCTCGACCCGCGACGCGGCGGCCAGCGTCGTGCGCGGCATGGCCTGTCCCGCCCAGCGGCCCAGGGTGGCGGAGAACTGGGCCTCACAGGCCTGGCCGGCTTCGTCAAAGACCGCCTTCAGCAGCGCCGCCTTGTTCTCCAGCAGCGAGGCCCGCGTCGGGGCCCCGTCCGGCATCGGCGCGCCGTTCTTGTCGGAATTCCACTTGCACCCGTCGGCCAGCGCGACCTTCTGGGTCCGCGTATCGACCACGTTCATGCCGGCCATGTAGTAGACGCGGTAACGGTTCCAGCCGAGCGAGTGCCACATGATGCTGCGCTGGGTCGTGAGGGTGGACACGACATAGCGGGCCGATCCGCCGGCGGCGGCGATCTGCGGCGCCTTCATGCGCTCCAGCGCGAGCAGGCGGTCGTCCACGGTCGCGCCACGCAGGTCGGCCAGCTGAAAGGCCAGGTTTCGCGCCATGGGCTCGGCGGGATCGCCGATCTCGTTCTTCTCGACGATGTTCTTGCCGTCGGACATGTCGACCAGCGCGCCCAGCAGGCCGCCGATCAGGATGTTGCGACCGCTGGACGCCGCGAAGAAAGCGCCCGGACGCAATGCGCCATAGGCGATCGTCTCCGGCCCCTCGACCGCCGCGATCGGCGTGGCCTTTACGCCTGCGGTCGCGACGCCGGCCACCGCCGCCATCGCCACGCCCAACATCCAGATCCGCGCGCTCATGCCCCACCCCGCTGTGCTTCCAAGGCAGCGCTAGGTCTCGGAGAGGTTGTGGTCAAACACGCTCGCCTATCGCGACGCTATTTAACCGTGTTCCAAGCTTGATCCGCGAACAAAGCTGGAACATGATCACGCAGATGGACGTGATCATCGAACTTCAGACCCGCCCGGAAACGACCTTGGCCGTGACCCGAGGGGCCGCGCGGCTGCTGGTCGACCTGGGCTATGCGCCGCTGGCCGAGGTGACCCTGCCGAACGGACGGCGGGCCGACTTGATGGCGTTGGGGCCGAAAGGCGACGTGCTGATCGTCGAGGTGAAGTCGGGGCTGGAGGACTACCGCGTCGACCGCAAATGGGGCGAGTACGCGCCCTATTGCGACGCCTTCTACTTCGCCGTCGCGCCGCATTTTCCAGAGGGCATCCTGCCGGACGAGCCGGGTCTCTTGGTCACCGACGCCTTCGGCGGCGCGGTCGTGCGTGAAGCGCCGCTCGCCCCGTTGGCGCCGGCGCGTCGCAAGGCCCTGACGCTGGCGTTCGCACGGCTCGCGGCCTTGCGGGCCGCGGGCGTGAACGCCGAGCGCCTGAGCTTGTAGCGGTCTAGCTAGTCCAGATTGCGGGCGATCAGGAAGCCCACGCCCAGGCCGATCGCGAACGCGCCCAGGGCGACGCCCACGGGGTGCTCTTCAGCGGCGTGATGGGCGACCTGGGCCTTGTCGCGAGTCCAGGCGGCGCCGACCTTGGCCTTTTCGGACGCGAAGGTGCGGGTCTGCGCGGCCACTTCGGTGGCGGTCTCGCGGGCCGACTTCACGGCCTTGCTGACCACTTCCTTGGCCTGCCGGGTCTTTTCGGCCGTCGTCTTCTTGGCGCCATCCAGCGCGGCGGCGGCGGACGAGGTGTCGGGAGTGAAGCTGCTGATGTCAGTCATGGGGGAGGCTCCTCGGCTTGACCGGAAGCTAACTCGCGGGACGAGGTTTAGTTCTCCCGCACGACCTTCAAAACCGCTTCCCCATAACGGTCCAGCTTGCCCTGGCCTACACCGCCGGACTTGCCCAGGGCCGCCAGGGTGGCCGGCCGCGCGGCGGCGATCTCGGCCAGGGTGGCGTCGTGGAAGATGACATAGGGCGGCACGTGCTGGGCCTGGGCCTGCTCCTTGCGCCAGGCGCGCAGGGCCTCGAACAGCATCTGGTTTTCCAGCGGGATGGTCAGGGCCTTGCCCTCGCGGCGCTTGCGGGCCGTGCTGGCGCGTCCCGTCTCCGGCGCCTCGGTCGTCTGGCGCAGGGCCACGCGGCGCTCGCTGCGATAGACCTGCCGCACGCCCTCGACATCCCCTAAGCCGATCAGCGGCCGACCGTCATTGGGATCCTCGCGCAGCAGACCCTCGAAGATCAGGGTGTCGAACAGGTCGCGCCAGGTCGGCTGGCTGAACTCGCGGCCGATGCCGAAGGTCGGCAGCTGGGCCTCCTGCGGCGTGACGTCCTTGGTCTTGCCCATCAGGTGCTCGATGATCCGCCCGCGCCCGTAGCGGCCGCCCATGCGGTGCACGGCCGACAGCGCCTTCTGGGCGGCCTCGGTGGCGTCGATGCCGGTCGGCGGCGCGACGCAGACGTCGCAGACCCCGCAGGGGGCCACGCCCTCTTCACCGAAATAACGACGGACGGCGGCGGCCCGGCAGGTGACGTCCTCCATCATCGAATAGAATTGGCGCAGCTTCCGCGACTGCGCCTGCTTGACCTCGTCGGGCGCGTCCTTGGTCTCGATGCGGCGACCGGCCCAGGCCATGTCGGCCGAGCCGTACAGGGTGATGCCCTCGGCCGGCTGGCCATCGCGGCCGGCGCGACCGACCTCCTGCCAGTAGGCCTCGATGGCGGCCGGTGGGTCGGCGTGGATCACGAAACGGACATCGGGCTTGTCGACGCCCATGCCGAACGCGATGGTCGCCACCATCACCGCCGCGTCGGCCTCGAGGAACTCCTCCAGCCGGCGGGCGCGGACAGCCTTGTCCAGACCGGCGTGGTAGGCGAGCGCCGGAATGCCCTCCGCATTCAGTTTCTCGGCCAGTTTCTCGGTCGAGTCGCGGCTGCCGGCATAGACGACGCCGGCGCGGCCGGGGCGCTCCAGGACGAGCTCGACCACGCGGTCGTGGCCCTTACCCCGCTTGCGCTCGGCGCTGAGCGCCAGTTCGGGGCGGGCGAAGCTGTCGACGAACTCGGCCGCGCCCTGCAGGCGCAGTTCCGCACGAATGTCGTCGCGGGTGCGGGCGTCGGCGGTGGCGGTGACCGCCAGGCGCGGGATGTCGGGGAAGAGCTCGGCGAGGCGGCCCATCATCCGGTATTCGGGCCGGAAATCGTGACCCCACTGGCTGACGCAGTGGGCCTCGTCGACGGCGATCAAAGCGAGCGGCGTGCGCGAGAGGCGATCCAGCATCCATGGCTGCATCAGGCCTTCGGGCGACAGGTACAGCATGTCGACCTCGCCGGCGTCGATGCGCCGCCAGATCTCGGACCGCTCGTCCATCGAGACGTTGCTGTCCAGCCGCTCGGCCGCCACGCCCGCCTGGCGCAGGCCCTGGACCTGGTCGGCCATCAGGGCGATCAGCGGCGAGATCACCAGGCCCACGCCCGGCCGGATCAGCGACGGGATCTGGTAGCACAACGACTTGCCGCCGCCTGTGGGCAGCACGGCCATGGCGCTGTGGCCGGCCAGGATCTCGTTGATCACCCCCGCCTGCATGCCCCGGAAATCGGCATGGCCAAATGTGCGCCGCAGGACGTCGCGGGCGTGGTCGAGTTCGGGGGATTCGGGAGGAACGTACACGGGGGCTCTTTTGGCAGCCTCGGGCGGCGAGGCCAAGCACGACAGCGCGTCATCTGACGGAGCTAGGAACGCCATGATCGTTCGCCGTTTGTTTCCTCAATTATAGGTGGCAACATGGCGCCAAGAAACCATCGCCACAAGAGCGCCGCATGGCGCGTTCACTTCTCGTCAATCTTGTCGCGCGTTCTGTGGGCTTCGGCTAAACGGAACGGGCGCCAGCACGCGCGCCCGCGCGGCATCTCAGGAATTCAAGGACGACCATGGCGAACGGACCCTTCGGCGGGAACAAGGCGGCCAAGCCGCAGCGCACCCCGCTCCAGGCCCTGGTCTATTGGGGCACCGTCCTGGGCGTCTGGGGCCTGATCTTCGTCGTGGCCTTCTTCGCGGTGTTCGCCAGCGACCTGCCCGACACGTCCAAGCTGTACGACGTCAAGCGCCAGCCCTCGATCAACTATCTGGATCGCTCGGGCGCCCTGCTCGCGGTCCGGGGCAGCCAGTACGCGCCGCCGGTCGATATCGACGCCCTGCCGAAATACGTGCCGGCCGCCTTCGTGGCGATCGAGGACCGCCAGTTCTACCACCACTTCGGCTTCAACCCCTGGGGCATCATGCGGTCGCTGGCGTGGAACGCCACCCATGACGGTCCCCAGCGCGGCGGCTCGACCATCACCCAGCAGCTGGCCCGCAACCTGTTCCTGAGCCCGGCCCAGAACTATCGCCGCAAGGCCCAGGAACTGATCCTGGCCGTCTGGCTGGAGCTGAAGTTCAGCAAGAAGCAGATCCTGGCCCTCTATATGAACCGGGTCTATTTCGGGGCCGGCGCCTACGGCATCGAAGCCGCCTCGCAGCGCTATTTCAACAAGCCCGCCAACGAGCTGACCATCGGTGAGGCCGCTCTGCTGGCCGGCATGATGAAGGGCCCGGCGCGCTATTCGCCGGTCTCTGCCAAGGAACGCGCCGCCCGCCGCGCCACCATCGTTCTCGACGAGATGGTGCGCATCAAGGCCATCACCGCCGAGCAGCGCGACGAGGCCTTCAAGACCCCGGTGCAGGTCTCGGCCACCCTGGCCAACCAGCGCGCCCAGTACTTCACCGACTATATCGACGCCCAGGTCCGCTCGCTGGTCGGCGAACCGACCGAGGACCTGGTTGTCGAGACAACCTTGGACCTGCCGATCCAGGTCTCGGCCGAGCGCGCCGTGAAGCTGGGCGTCGAGGGCCACGGGGCTCAAGGCGTGCAGCAGGCCGCGCTGGTCGCCATCGACGGCGAAGGCCGCATCCGCGCCTATGTGGGCGGCGCCGACTATTCCGACAGCCAGTTCGACCGCGCCACCACCGCCCGCCGCCAGGCCGGCTCGGCCTTCAAGCCGTTCGTCTATCTGACCGCCATGGAGGCCGGCCGCAATCCGTCGGTCATGGTCGTCGACGAACCGGTCAAGATCGGCAACTGGGAGCCGCGCAACTACACCAACAAGTATCTGGGTCCGATGACCCTGCAGACGGCCCTGGCCCAGTCGATCAACACGGTCGCCGCGCGCCTGGCCAACGAGGTCGGCACCAGCAACGTCGCCGCCACCGCTCGCCGCCTGGGCATCACCAGCAAGATCCAGCTGGACCCGTCGATGGCCCTGGGCGCGGTCGAGGTCAGCCCCATGGAGATGGCCCAGGCCTATGCCCCGTTCTCGAACGGCGGCTTCCTGGCCAAGGGTTACGGCATCGAGCGCATCCGCACCGCCAGCGGCAAGGTCCTCTACGACCACAGCGTCGAGAAGACCGCCCGCTCGGCCGTGATCGGCTCGCCAGCCCTGCAGTACATGAACCAGATGATGCGCGAGGTCGTCGCCTCGGGCACCGGGGCCCGCGCCAAGGTCGCCGGCTACGACATCGCCGGCAAGACCGGCACCACCAGCGACTACAAGGACGCCTGGTTCGTCGGCTACACCGGCGGCTTCGTCACCGCCGTCTGGACCGGCAAGGACGACAACACCCCGATGAAGCGCGTCACCGGCGGCGGCGCCCCCGCCGAGGTCTGGCGCACCTTCATGTCGGCCGCCCTGCCCCGCCTGAAGGCCACCCCGATCCCGGGCGGCGTCGTCGAGCCCCCGCCGGTCGCGCCGACGGATCCGATCGGCGACCTGATCAACCCGACCCCGACGCCGGAAGGCCCGGCCGCCGAGACCCCGGCCGGCACGACGCCGCCGGCGGATCAGCTGCCTTACTAGGTCGAAGACAGAGAGGCTCCCCCGCGATGCGGGGGAGCCTTTTCTCTATGGGCTAGGCCCCGATCGCGTGCAGCTCCGCCGCATGGGCCCGCAGCCACGCGCGGTGGGGCGCCGGATCGCCGACCAGCTCTTCGCACAGCGCCCAGAACCTGGGGCCATGGTTGGCCTCGATCAGGTGGGCGCACTCGTGGGCGACGACGTAGTCGGCTACCGCCGCCGGGGCCAGGATCAGTCGCCAGCTGTAGCGGATCGCCGCCGGCGTGCGGGACGTGGCCGGACGGCACGAACCCCAGCGGGCCTTGGGATCAGCCACGGCCACCGAGGGCATCGGCCGGTTCAGGGCGGCGGCGTGGACGGCGGTGCGGTCGGTCAGGATCGCCAGGGCCTCGCGCTTGGCCAGGCGCACCACCTTCAGCCCCCAGTTGGCGTCGTCCGGCGCGACGATGCGGTCACCGTCGATGCGAGCCCGGCCGGGACCGACTTCCAGGCGATAGGCCTGGCCGTTCAGGCACAGGGTCCCGCCCGGCGCCAGGCTCATCCGCTCGGGCAAGGCCGCCAGTTGCTTGGCGATCCAGCCAGACTTCTCCTGGGCGAAGGCGACGGCCTCGTTCAGGCGGCGGGCGGTGGGCGAGAGGGCGACGATCTCGGACTTGGCCCGGTCGACGCGCAAAGAGATCCGGCGCGCCCGGCCGTCCACCCGCAGGCGAACCGGCCAGCCGCCGATCTCCAGTCGATCACCGTCGGAAAAACGTTGGGCCTTGAGCGCGAACATCTGCGCCTAAGATCGTCTGCGCCGCCCCGCCTCGCAAGGGCGACGCGACGTCAGATCAGGCCTCTTCCTCGAAGTGCGGGTCGCACTTGCGGATGAACTTGCGCACGCGCGGATAGATCTCCTCGCGGAAGCGACGGCCGTTGAACACGCCGTAGTGGCCGACGCCGGGCTGCACATAGTCCAACTTCAGCTCGTCCGGGATGTTCTTGCACAGGCCGTGAGCGGCCTGGGTCTGGCCGATGCCGGAGATGTCGTCGTTCTCGCCCTCGACCGTCATCAGGCCGATGTCGGTGACGGCTTCCGGCTTCACCAGCGTCCCGCGATGCATCAGCTCGCCCTTGGGCAGCAGGTACTGCTGGAAGACGATGTCGATGGTCTGGAGGTAGAATTCCTCCGTCAGGTCCAGGACCGACAGATACTCGTCGTAGAATTCCAGGTGCTTGTCGGCGCTGTCGCCGTCGCCCTTCACCAGGTCCTGGAAGTAACGACGGTGGGCCTCCTGGTGGCGCTCGGCGTTCATGCTCATGAAGCTGGCCAGCTGGACGAAGCCCGGATAGACGCGCCGGCCCGCGCCCGGATAGGGCGGCGGCACGGTGTAGATCATGTTCGACTGGAACCAGGTGAACGGCTTTTCCTCGGCCAGCTGGTTGGTCACGGTCGGCGACAGGCGCGCGTCGATCGGCGAGCCCATGAAGGTCATGCTGGCCGGACGCGAGGGATGGTTCTGCTCGGCCATCAGGGCGGCGGCGGCCAGGACCGGCGGACCGGGCTGGCAGACGGCCACCACGTTCGGACGCGGGCCCAGCACCGACAGCATCTGGATGATGTGGTCGATATAGTCGTGGAAGTCGAAACGGCCTTCCAGCACCGACACGTTGCGGGCATTGACCCAGTCGACGATGAACACCGAGTGGTCGGGCAGGAACGCCTCGACCGTGCCGCGCAGCAGGGTGGCGTAGTGGCCCGAAAGCGGCGCGACGATCAGCACGGCAGGGTCCAGGCTGAACTTGCCGGCCCGGCGCATGTCAGCCATGTCGCGGTCGAACTGGATCACGCGCGCCCAGGGGCTTTGCCAGACGATGGTCTCACGGACGCGGACGTCGACCTGGCCGATCTTGACCGTGTCGAGGCCCCATTTGGGCTTGCCGTAGCGGCGAGTGATGTTGGCGAACAGATCCGCCCCGGCGTGCAGACGCCGGCCCAAGGCCGTGTCGGCGGCCGGATTCAGCGGCGATCCCCAGAAATCCCGGGCCGCCAGCGCCATCTGGCGCATCGGAGTGGAGGCGTAGTAAGCCGCCTCGTGCATGGCGTAAAGCATGGCGCATCCGCGATGTTGCAATGCAACATACCACGTTAGACCCTAACGGAGTCTACCCCGTGGAAGCTTTTTGCACCGCGTCACAGCGTCACCGCTCGCGCAGATGGTAGCGCTCTCAACGCTCGCGCCCGTTTTAGCCTTCGCGCCCCGCTTAGCCCTCACGCATCGCGTCGCCGACGCGGCGGGCGATCTCGTCG
The DNA here is from genome assembly GCF_059415805.1 of Caulobacter sp. GW821-FHT10A06. NCBI lineage: Bacteria > Pseudomonadati > Pseudomonadota > Alphaproteobacteria > Caulobacterales > Caulobacteraceae > Caulobacter > Caulobacter sp. GW821-FHT10A06. Next base: position 39,182 of record NZ_JBWKNY010000003.1, on the reverse strand, counting down.
GGCGGGCTGCCGTAGGGGATCACCGTCTTGTAGCGGCCCTTGGGATCCATCAGGTAGGTCACCGTCGAGTGGTCCATGGTGTAGCCGGGGCCCTCGCCGCTCTTGGCGTAGTAAACCTTGTAGGCCTTGGCCGCGACCTGGACCTGCTCGGGCGTGCCCGTGAGACCAATGGTCGATTTCGGGATGAAGTCGTTCGACAGGTAGGTCTTCATCTGCTCAGGATTGTCGCGACCGGGGTCGACCGAGATGAAGACGATCTGCAGATCCTTGGCTTTCGGACCCAGCTGGTCGGTCGCCGCCGACAGCGCCTGCAGGGTGCCGGGACAGACATCGGGGCAATAGGTGAAACCAAAGAACACCAGGCTCCATTTACCCTTCAGCACCTTCTCGGTGGCGGGCTTGCCGTTCTGGTCGACCATCTGGAACGGACCGCCGATCGGCACGGGAGGCTCGGACTTGAACACGCCCGCGTTCCAGGCCAGGCCGGCGGTGACCACGAGGCCGACGACGCAGGCCAGGATCAGGACAAGGCGGTGACGCGGCATGTGCATTTCATCCTTTTGCGTCCGCCCGATCTTTCACTCTCGCCAAGCGCGAGAATATGGACAATCTTGCGGACATGACTGACGTTTCGTTCGCGAGAACGCCCGACGATCAACGTCATAAAGGGCTCGATAATCCGGGTGAGGAACCGGCGCAAGACGACGCCTGGTCCTGGACCGCGCCAGGGCTGCGCCGTGGACGCTTAAGGGTTCGCACCCTGCTGGCCCAACGGTGGCTTTCGGTGGTCGGACAGACCGCCGTCCTCCTGATTGCAGGTCTCGCGCTGAAGTTGCAAGTGCCGTGGGCGCTATGCTTCACCCTGATCGCCCTGTCGGCCTGGCTGAACGTGCTGCTCGGCCTGGCCTCCAGCGGCCAGCGCCTGGCGCGCGACGGCGAGGCCACCGCCCAGATCGCCTTCGACATCCTGCAGCTGTCGGGCCTGCTGTACCTGACCGGCGGGGCGCTGAACCCGTTCTCGCTGCTGCTGATCGCCCCCGTCACCCTGGCCGCCGCCACCCTGCCCGCGCGCTACGCCCTGGGCCTGGGCCTGCTGGCCGTCGCCTCGACCGTCGCGCTGGCGCTGTTCCACCTGCCGCTGCCCACCCTGGCCGGCGCGATCCCCTCGCCGACGCCCAGCACCCTGATGCTGTGGACCATGGTCAGCGCGCGGATCATCGGCATCGGCCTGACCGCCGCCTATGCCTGGCAGGCCGCCAGCGAGTCCGCGCGGATGGAGTTGGCCCTCAACGTTACCGAGACCGTGCTGGCCCGCGAGCAGCGCCTGTCGGCCCTGGGCGCCCTGGCCGCCGCCGCCGCCCACGAGCTGGGCACGCCGCTGGCCACCATCTCGGTCGTCTCGCGCGAAATGGCCCGCAACGCCGTCAGCGAGGAGATCCGCGAGGACGCCGAGCTGCTGATCGGCCAGGCCGCCCGCTGCCGCGAGATCCTGCAGCGCCTGACCGAAATGCCCGAGGCCAAGGACGCCGTGCACGAGCGCATGAGCCTGGTCCAACTGGTCCAGGACGTGATCGAGCCGCACCTGGTGCACGGCATCCGCGTCGAGGCCGTGGTCAACGGTCCTTCGGGAGAAACCGCGCCCGACATCTGGCGGCGGCCCGAGATCATTCACGCCATGACCTCGATCGTCGAGAATGCGGTCGACTTCGCCCGCAGCGAGGTGATCGTCATCGCCCGCTTCGACGCCCGCTATATCGTTATCGAGGCCCGCGACGACGGGGCCGGCTTCTCGCCCGAGGTGCTGGCCAAGCTGGGCGAGCCCTATGTCACCACCCGGCCGGGGGCGGAAGGCTCTCGCACCGGCCATATCGGCATGGGGCTAGGCTTTTTCATCGCCAAGACCTTGCTGGAACGAACCGGCGCCACCGTGGATTTCCGTAATGGACGTCGTGGCGGCGCCGTAGTCTCGGCTCGTTGGCCCAGGCCGGCGCTTGAAGCTCCCGGCTTTATCGGGGCTTGAAGTACGTTGCGTATCCTGGACACTATGGGTTGTTATTTGGCCTGTTGAGTATTGGCGCTGGAGGCGCGGACTTCATGGCGGATATTGGTGAGCTGGTCGCGGCCCTGCCGGACAAGACGCTGCTGCTTTTGGACGATGACGGCCCGTTGCGGACCCGGCTCGGACGAGCGCTGGAGCAGCGCGGCTTTGAGGTGACCCTGGCCGCTTCCGTCGCCGAGGCCCTGACCATCCTGCGCGGCGCCGCTCCGGCCCACGCGGTGCTGGATATGCGGCTGGAAGACGGCTCGGGCCTGAAGGTGGTCGAGGCGGTGCGCGACGCGCGGCCCGACGCCAAGGTCATCATGCTGACCGGCTACGGCAACATCGCCACCGCGGTGGCGGCGGTGAAGGCGGGGGTGGTCGACTACCTGTCCAAGCCGGCCGACGCCGACGACGTAGCTCGCGCCCTGCTGGCCGCCAAGGACGCCGCCCCGGCCCCGCCCGAGAACCCGATGAGCGCCGACCGGGTGCGCTGGGAACACATCCAGCGCGTCTACGAGATGTGCGGCCACAACGTGTCGGAAACGGCGCGGCGGCTGAACATGCACCGGCGGACCCTGCAGCGGATTTTGGCGAAGCGGGCGCCGCGCTGATCCCACCTCCCCTCTCCCCTTGTGGGAGAGGGTGGCCCGAAGGGCCGGGTGAGGGGTCGCACAGACAGAAACGCCGCGACAGCCGAAAGGCCGGTCGCGGCGTTTTGCGTTCTTCAACCCCTCATCCGTCGCCTGCGGCGACACCTTCTCCCGCAAGGGGAGAAGGGAATTTCCTCACATCGCGGAGATGCCGCCGTCGACCTTGATCTCGGCGCCGGTCATGAACTTGCTCTCGTCGCTGGCCAGGTACAGCACCGCATTGGCGATGTCGTTCGGCTCGCCGATGCGGCCCAGCGGCACCTGCCGGGCCAGCTTGGCGAAGGCCTCTTCCTTGCCGAACCGGGCTGAGAAGCCGTCCAGGATCGGGGTGTCGATGAAGGTCGGGTGGATCGAGTTCGAGCGGATGTCGAGCTTCATCTTGGCGCAGTACAGCGCGATGTTCTTGCTGAGCAGCCAGACCGCCGCCTTCGAGGCGTTGTAGGCCGGCGAATTGCCGTTGGCGATCAGGCCGGCGATCGAGCTCAGATTGATGATCGAGCCGGGCTGGTGCGCGCGCATGTGGGTCAGGGCGTGCTTGGCCCCCAGGAAGACGCTATCGACATTGACCGACATCACCTTCTTCCAGAGCCCGAAATCCAGGCTCTCGATCGGGCCGTCGCCGCCGATGCCGGCGTTGTTGACCAGCACCGACAGGCCGCCCATGTCGGCCGTCGCCTGCTCCAGAACCTCGATCCACTGGTCTTCCTGGGTGACGTCCAGCTGGTAGGCGAAGGCCGTGCCCGCGCCGTGGGCGGCGTTGATCTCGGCCGCCACGGCTTGCGCGCCGGCCAGGTTCAGGTCGGCCAGGGCGACCTTGGCCCCTTCGCCGGCCAGCATCCGCCCCGCCGCCGCGCCCAGACCCTGGGCGCCGCCCGTGATGAAGGCCTTCTTGCCGGCGACCCGGCCCGTGCTCTGCGCCATTGGCGGCGTCCTCCCGATTATAATTCAAACGGGAGTTTGAATTCTTCAGGCGGCGCTGTCCATGAACTTCGCCATCTGGACGTCCAATTCCGTCACCCCGTCCGCGTCATGCGTGGTCAGCAGCACCTCGACCCGGTTGTAGACATTGAACCACTCGGGGTGGTGATCCAGCTTGTCGGCCATGATCGCCACGCGGGTCATGAAGCCGAAGGCCTCGTTGAAGTCCGCGAACTTGAAGGTCTTGGCGATCGCGTCCTTGTGGTCCGGCGCGGCGCTCCAGCCTTGCAGTTGGGCGATCGCGGCGTCGGCGCCGATGCGGGGACGGGACATGGGAATCTCCGAGAGAACTTTGTCCCCTCAGAACGACAATCCGGTCGCTTCGGCAAGGTCGGCCAGCAACTGATCTTCGGTCGAGACCTTGATCGCCGTCATGCCCAGCGCCGCCGCCGGCTTGCAGTTGATGCCCAGGTCGTCGAGGTAGATGCAGGTCTCCGGCGCCACGTCGAGCAGCTCGCACATCATCTGGTAGATGCGCGGGTCGGGCTTCCTCACCCCCGCCTTGGAGCTTTCGATCATCGCGTCGAACAGGCTCATGATCTCGCTCACCGCCAGCGCCTTGTCGGCGCTCTGGGCCATGCCGGGGCCGTGGCCGGTGGGGACATTGTTGGTGATGCAGCCGACTTTGAACCGCGTCTTGCAGGCCTTCAGCGCGTCCAGCACCCGGGGCCGCAGGTCGCCATAGAGCAGCGGCAGCACTTCGGCCCCGCGAACGGCATGCCCAAGACGGGTGGCCTCTTCCAGGAACAGGGTGTCGAAGGCCGCCGCGTCGATCTCGGCGCGTTCGAATTTCGCCCAGGCGTTGCTGTCGCCATTGGTGGCGTTGACCGTGCGGATGAAGTTCTCGGGCAAGCCAGCTTGCGTCTCGTAGCGGCGGAAGGCCTCGAACGGCGAGGTCGTGAACACGCCGCCGAAATCCCAGATCACCGCCTCGATCGCCATGGCTGCCTCAAACACTTGTTTGAGGCCACGCTAGCCCCAGCGCGCCGCCAAGGGAAGCGCCCACGGCCACGCTCGCTTATTGGGTGAAACCGCACTCACCCTGCGTCGGGAAATGTTTTGTTAACCTCCATGATCGCGTTCCGCCTCCTGCCTGTCCTGGCCCTCACTGTGGTTAGCCTCGCCGCGCCGGCGATGGCTCAGCCACATCGGGGTGTGGGCCTGCCGCTGGATTCGGAGCTGCTGCCGCCGAACTCGGGGCCCGGCGACTGCGTCGTGCGCCGGGTGACCGGACCGGGCGGCGCCTATCGCTGGGATCGTGTCGAGTGCGACGCCGATCGCGGCTGGTCCGATCACGATCAGTGGGGCTACGGCAATCGCCGTCTCGATATTGAGACACGCGGCGGCTATGCGGGCGACCGCTACGGCGCGCCCCGTCATGAGTCGCGTTATGGCCGTCAGGTCGATCAGTATGAGTACGAGCAAGTTCGCGCATACAGCGATGGTTACGAACAGGGCCGTGGGGGCCCCGCCGTAAGCTATCCGCCGCCGTATGCGTACGGTTACGTCGCCGCCGGGCGCGACGAGGCCGGCTATCTGATCTGGCCCGGCAAGACGCCCTAACCCAAAGCGGGTGGCGCCGCCCTTGCGCCAAGAGCGTCTACACGCACCAAAATGGGACGGGGGAACAACTAACCATGCGCACGCCAAGCCGGCCGTTTTTCAAGGCTTATGAACTCGTGGCCATCGCCGTATTCCTGATCGCGGGAGTCGTCGTTTGCCGGATCGGCCTCGTCTACTGACGACGCCTTCCAACTAGACTCGCTTCAATTTGGAACACGATCGCCGGCCTCACGCGTTGTGAGGGTTCAACCGGAGCCACGATCCTGTCCACCGCCGACGTCATGCCCGCGCCTAGACCGCCTCGGAACCCGTTCCGGGGGCTGTCTCGGCGCGCGCGGATCGGCATCGGTTCGGCCCTCGCCCTAGTCGCGGCGGTCATCGCCTTCCTGGTGATCTTCGACTGGAACTGGCTGCGCGGCCCGATCGGCCGCTACGCCTCGGTCCAACTTCAGCGCGAGGTGGTGATCGCCGGCGACCTGCGGGTCCATCCCTGGTCGTTCTCGCCCAGAGCCGAGGCCTACAATCTGCGCATCGGCCAGCCGGCTTGGGCCAAGACGGTCGACAAGGACGCGGGCCAGATGGCTCAGGTCCAGCGCGTGGCCGTGCAGATCAAGATCCTGCCGCTGCTGAAGGGCGACGTCATCCTGCCCTTCCTGGCCATCGACAAGGCCGACGTGCGCCTGCTGCGTGACAAGGACGGCAAGGCCAACTGGACCTTCGGCGCGGCCAAGAGCGACAAGCCGCTGAAGCTGCCGGCCATCCAGCGTTTCGTGATCAACGAGGGTAAGCTGCGGGTCGACGACCGCCAGCGCGGCGCGCTGTTTGTCGGCACGGTCAACGCCCAGGAACGCGCCGGCGAGAAGGGCGGCCGGTTCGTGCTGGAGGGCAAGGGCAGCCTGAACCAGTCGGCCTTCGTGGCCCAGGTCACCGGCGGCCCGCTGCTGAACATCTCGCCCAGCCGGCCCTATCCGTTCGACGCCTCGATCCAGGCGGGTTCGACCAAGATCACCGCCGAGGGCAATGTGATCAAGCCCTTCGACCTGGGCCGGTTCGAGACCCAGCTCAGCATCTCCGGCGCCGACCTGAACCGACTGCACGACCTGACCGGCCTGACCTTGCCCAACACCCCGCCCTACAAGGTCTCGGGCCACCTGGCGCGCAAGGGCGACCGCTACGACTTCGAAAAGCTGTCGGGCCGGGTCGGCGACAGCGACATCAGCGGCGATCTCTTCGTGCTGACCGGGCGCGAGCGGCCCTATCTGGAGGCCGACCTGCGCTCGCGTCGCCTGGACTTCGACGACCTGGGCAGCCTGTTCGGCGCCGCCCCGGCCACGGGTCGCGGCGAGACCGCCTCGGCCGGCCAGAAGGTCGAGGCCGCCCAGCGCGACGCCACCCAGCGCCTGCTGCCCGACGCCACCCTGCAGGTCGACCGCATCCGCGCCATGGACGCCAAGGTCAGCTACCGCGCCGAGACCGTGAACGCGCCCAACCTGCCCCTGCGCAAGGTCAGCGCCGAGGTCGTCCTGGACAAGGGCGTGCTGACCGTCGACCCGATCGCCCTGACCTTCTCGCGCGGCGATCTGAAAGGGAAGGTCCGTCTGGACGCCCGTCCGGCCACGCCCAAGACCGACATCGACGTGCGCCTGCTGAACGCCCGGCTGGAGGACTTCATCCCGTTCAAAGCTAACGGCAAGCCGGCCATCGAGGGCGCGGTCATGGCCCGCGCCAAGCTGACGGGGACCGGCAACAGCGTGCATCGCGCGGCCTCTACGGCGGATGGTTCGGTGACCCTGGTCGCCCCGCGCGGCCAGATCCGTCAGGCCTTCGCCGAGCTCTTGGGCGTCAACGCGTCCAAGGGCCTGATCCTGCTGCTGTCGAAGAGCAACAAGGAGACGCCGGTGCGCTGCGCCGTCGCCGACTTCGACGTCAAGAACGGGGTGATGACCACCAGCACCCTGGTCGCCGACACCGGCGTCGTGCTGGCCAAGGGTCGCGGCACGGTGGACCTGCGCACCGAGCGCATGGACTTCCGCATCGAGGGCGACAGCAAGAAGCCGCGCCTGGTGCGGCTGTTCATCCCGATCACCATCAAAGGCCCGATCATGGCCCCGAAGCCCGGCCTGGACGCCAGCCAGGCCGTCGGCCAGGGCGGCATCGCCGCGGCGCTGGGCTCGCTCATCAACCCGCTGGCCGCCCTGCTGCCCTTCGTTACAACCGGCGAGGCCAAGGACGCCGATTGCGCCGGCCTGGTCAGCGAAGCCCGCCAGCAGGGCGCGCCGGTCAAGGCCAGCCAGACCACGCCCGCCAAGGCCAAGAAATAACCGCTACCTTCGGTGGAGCTTTCAGGCCGCCCGCGCGTTTGCAGCCGAGCTGTAACCTTGAGGACCGCCGCGTCATGATTTCCCTGTCCCTGCTCGCGCTTGTTTCCGGCCTGGCCGGCGCACCGGATTCGGTTCGCGTCACCGGCATCGGCCAGTCCCGCACGATCGAATGCGATGGCCGCGCCGCCGTCGTCGAGGGCACGGATCACGCCCTGACCTTCACGGGCGCTTGCGCGGGCCTGACGCTGACGGGCACGGGCAGCAAGGTGACGATCGACCTGGCTCCCGGCGCGCCCATCACGGTGACCGGCACGGACCAGACGGTCCGTTGGCGCGCGACCAAGCCGCCCAAGGTCAGCGTCACCGGCATCGACAACAGTGTCAGCAAGGCGCCGTAGGAATCCCCTTCTCTCCTTGCGGGAGAAGGTGGCCCGAAGGGCCGGATGAGGGGTCGCACCGACTTGTCGGATAGGCCTTTCAACCCCTCACCCGACCCGCTTCGCGGGCCACCCTCTCCCGCAAGGGGAGAGGGATAACTTGAGCTTTGCCGGCTCTTCCCCCATCTTCCCCACACCAACTCTTCTTGTGTGGTTCATGTCCGAGATTGTGCGCGAGGCGCGGGCCTAACAGGCTCCGAACCTCGGTTCGAATGTCTAGAGGCCCGCTATCCGCCCGCGCAGACGCCAGGCGGCTGCGTGATCGTATGCCTCGATCTCTCGGACAATCCCTTGAACATCTCCAAACCGCAGCAACGCACGCTGCATGCTCTGGCCCAAGGCGGCCGGATCGAACTGGAACGTGACGACAACGGCAAGATCGTCTCGGCCGACTGCATCACCCGCGACGGCTGGGCGCTGACCGACTGCAATGTCGGCGTCTTCCAGTCGCTGAAACGCAAACGCCTGATCGCCAGCCAGGAGGGCGGGCCCTACCGGATCACCCGGTTGGGGCTGGGCAACCTGCGCGCCCAACTCGACAACCGAGTGGGCGCTAAGGCCTGGTAGCTTTGCCTATTCCTGGATCCCGGACAGCCTCTTCGAGGCTTCCGGGATGACGAGCTTTTAGCTCGTCAGCTTGTAGAACAGGACGCGCGCGGCGCCGTAGTCGCGCGCGTCGATCTGCTCGAAGCCGTCCAGCACCGGATCGACCTCACCCCGGCCGCGCTCGAACATCAGGATCGCGCCGGGGGCCAGCCAGTCGTGGGCCTTCATCTCGGCCACGGCCTTTTCGCCCAGACCCTTGTTGTAGGGCGGATCCAAGAAGGCGATGTCGAACGGCGCGCCGGCGCTGGCCGGACGCGGACCCAGGTCGGTGGCGTCGCGGCGGTGCACGCGGGTGACGCCGAACAGGTGCATGGCGTCGATGTTCTCGCGGATCGCCCCGCGTGCGGCGTCGTCGGTCTCGACGAACAGGCAGAAGGCCGCGCCGCGCGACAGGGCCTCCAGCCCCAGCGCGCCCGAGCCGGCGAAGACGTCGATCACCCGTGCGCCGTGCAGCTCCGGCGCCCAGGCGGCGTGCTCCAGGATGTTGAACACGGCCTGGCGGGCGCGGTCGGAAGTCGGACGGGTGGTGCCGCCCGGCGGCGTGGCGATGGCCTTGCCGCGATATTGGCCCGAGACGATGCGCATCAGGCGGCCTTCGGCGCCAAGCGACGGCCGATCAGGTTGAGACCGATCACCAGCGCGGCCAGCAGGGCCCAGCCCCACGGCTTGACCAGGCTGAAGATCGTCAGCCCGCACATCAGGCCCGGCAGCAGCGCCACGCGCAGCAGCACGAACACCGCCTCGCCCGTCGGCATCGGCTCGGTCAGCTTGCCGATGAAGGCGGCGTAGGCCCAGACCAGGCCCATGGCCAGGCCGATCAGCGCCACGTGGCCGACATAGACCAGCACGGCCTCGCCGCCACGGCTCTCCCAGAGCAGCTCGGTGACCAGCGGCAGCAGGGCGATCAGGCCCAGGACCACCAGGTTGACGACGTCCAGGCCGCCATTGGCCCGGACCAGACGGGCGAACACCCGGCGGTGGCTGAACCAGCAGACCCCGACCACCGCGAACGACACGGCATAGGCGGTCAGCTTGGCGCCCATCTGGGCGAACAGGTCGGCAATGCCATGCCAGTGGTGCGGCGGGTGGATCTCGATGGCCAGCAGGGTGATGGCGATGGCGAACACGGCGTCCGAGAACAACACCAGCCGATGCAGATGCCCGGGCGTGCTGTCGTGCCCATCCTTGCTCAAAACGCCGTCGCTCATGCCCATTTCCCTCATGCCCCTTACAACCGGTAACCGGATGTGTGCCGTCCCGAGCGCCCTGCGGCAAGCGCGCGCTTTACAAGATCGTGGCCGCCCCCTCTTAGTCGCCGCGACAGGCAAGAGGCGATCCGACAATGGGCATGGGCGAGCTGATGGGGGCGGTGAGGCGGTCGCGCTTCCTGGCCGACCTGTCGCCCTATGACCGCGACCCTTGGCGGACCGTGTTCGCCGTGCCGATCGGCGTGCTGGCGGCGGCCGTCGGAGCCCTGCTGGGCGGCATCGCCGCGACCCTGATCGCCATGCTGGTGGTCAGCGGCCTGGACGGCGCGCCAGCGGCCGGCGACCTGTTCTCCGTCTTCTCGGCCTCGCCCACGGCCTTCCCGACCGCGCGTCAGTCTCTGTTCCTGCTGACCGTTCTGGCCGGGGTGAACCTGGGCGCGGCGGTGGGCTTCGTGTTCGCGGCCGGGGCGATCCACCACCGCAAGATCACCGACTACATCAATGCCGGCCAGGCGTTCCGCTGGCGCCTGCTGCTGGGCGGCCTGGTGCTGGTCGGCGTCGTCATGACCGCCGTGGTCGGCGTCGCGGCCCTGGGCGGCGAGGCCATGGATCCGCCGATCGGCCGCATCTCGCCCAACCTGGCCGGACAGGCGATCTACGGGGCCTTGGCCGTCGCCCTGCTGGTGCTGGCCGCCGCCGCCGAGGAGATCCTGTTCCGCGGCTGGCTGCTGAAGCAGAGCGCCGCCTACATCCACAATCCCGTGGCCTTGATGGTCCTGAACGGCCTGCTGTTCGCCGCCATCCACTTCGACCCCAATATCGACGCCTTCCTGGTGCGCGCGGCCATGGGCGCGGGCCTGACCTGGATGGCCCTGCGCCTGGGCGGCATCGAGCTGGGCGTCGGCGCCCACGCGGCCAACAACGCCGTCATCGTGCTGCTGATCCGGCCGATGACCAGCCACCCCGACGCCCCGCACGAGTTCCGCGCGGGGCTGATCGGCAGCGCCCTGGTGATCCTGGCCGGCTTTATCGGCGTGGCCGAGCTGTCGCTACGCTGGCCGGCGCTACGACGCTGGACGGGCGCTTCGGCGGCCGCTGCGGCCTAGCGCTTCGGACCACCGCGCGGCGCAGGACCACGCCCGCCCGCGCCGCCCGCAGGCTTGCCCCCTGAACGCGGCGCCGCCCGACCCGGCTTTTCCGACACCCGACGCGCTGCGCCGTCAGCAGGCTTGGCGCCCGGACGGGCCGCCGCCGGCTTGCCGCGGGCGGCGGGTTTGCCGATGTCGATGAACTTGCTGTCGATCGACTTGGGCGCGCGCTTGGCCTTGGACTGGGCGACGCCCTTGCTGGCGCCCTTGCTCGGCGCGTGCGGCGAGACCTTCTTCTTCGGCTTGGCCCAGCCAGCCTTGTAGACCGGCTTTTCGGGCTTTTCCGGCGCGTCCGGCTTGAGGTCGCGGTCGGCGCGCGGCGCGCCCCGGCGCTGCAGATCACCGCCACCCGGCGTGCCGGGCGCCTTCACGGCGGCGGCGATGCCGCCGAACTTCGGACGATCGCCGGTCGGCATGTTCTCTTCGGAGATGATGCCTTCCATGAGCTCGCGGATCACCCGGGGACCGACCTCCTCGATCTGACCGGCTTCCAGCGGACCCAGGGCGAACGGGCCGTAGGACATGCGGATCAGGCGGTTGACCTTCAGGCCCAGGGCTTCCAGCACCTTGCGGACTTCGCGGTTCTTGCCTTCGGAGAGCGAGACCGTGATCCAGATGTTCTTGCCGCCGCCAGCCTTGTCGTGGGCCTTGTCGATCTTGGCTTCGATGGAGCCGTACTTGACGCCTTCGACGGTGATCCCGTCCTTCAGCCTGTCCAGCTTGGCCTGCGTCGTGTCGCCGAAGGCGCGGGCGCGATAACGACGAACCCAGGCGTTGCTGGGCGTTTCCAGGGCGCGCGACAGCTCGCCGTCATTGGTCAACAGCAGCAGGCCTTCGGAGTTCAAGTCCAGGCGGCCGACCGAGATCAGGCGCGGCAGGTCCTTGGGCAGCGAGCCGAACACCGTCGGCCGGCCCTTGGGGTCGTTGTGAGTGGTCATCAGCCCGGTGGGCTTGTGATAGCGGAAGATCCGGGTCGGTTCGCGCTCGGCCACCAACTGGCCGTCGACGGTGAGGAAGTCGCCGGGCGCGACCTTGACCGCCGGGGTGGTCAGCACCTTGCCGTTGATCGCCACGCGGCCAGCCTCGATCAGCCGCTCGACCTCGCGCCGCGACGCCACGCCGGCCCGCGCCAGGGCCTTGGCCACCCGTTCGCCGGGACCGTTCTCCAGATCGCCGTCCTCGCCGTCGAGGTGCGGTTCGTATAGGGGATCGTGAGGTTTGGTCATTTCGGCGTCCTTCTCGGGCTGGGCGCATCTCTCGATGGGCTTTTCTTGGTAATGCGCACTGATCAGGACGAGGATCAAGACCACCGCATGATGCGCCTGGCGCTCGACGCCGCCCGCGCCGCCGCCGAGGCCGGCGAAACCCCGGTCGGCGCGGTGATCCTGGATCCGAAGACCGGCGAGGTCATCGCCACGGCCGGCAACGGCCCGATCGCCGCCCACGACCCAACGGCCCACGCCGAGATCGCCGTCATGCGCGCCGCCGCCGCCAAGCTGGAGAACTATCGGCTGACCGACCTGACGTTGGTCGTGACCCTGGAGCCCTGCGCCATGTGCGCCGGGGCCATCAGCCATGCGCGGATCGGCCGGGTGGTGTTCGGGGCCGAGGACCCGAAGGGCGGCGCGGTCGTGCATGGCCCGAAGTTCTTCGCCCAGCCCACCTGCCACTGGCGGCCCGAGGTAACCGGCGGCGTGCTGGCGGACGAGAGCGCGGACTTGCTGCGGGGGTTTTTCCGAGCCCGCCGCAAGAAACCTAGCTGAGCAGGGCCGAGCCCATCAGGACCCGGGCGCCTGGCTTGCCCAGCACTTGGTCACAGGCCTTCTGCAGTTCGCGGCCGACATGGTCCATGTCCGGGGCGACGCCGCCGCGCAGGCCGGCGGCATAGACCATCAACACCTGGGCGAAGGCGGCCCGCAGGCGCGGCGTCGAGGCCTGGGCGCGGGTCATCAGGGTCGGATCCTTGGCCTGGATGCCCGCCTCGACGGTCATCACGCCCCGGCGGCCGTCGCGGCGCAGGACCACCGCATTGATCGGGTCCAGGGCGAAATAGGTCGGCGGCGCCTTCTTCTCTTCTCCCCCGCCGTGACCGGCGAAGGCGACCGTCGGCGCGGCCAGGGAGCCGCCGGCGAGGGCGGCGATCAGGGCGATCGGGAGGAGGCGAGTGCGGCGCATGACGCCTTGCTACCGCAACGTGGTTGACGTCCTCTTTACATCTGGAGGCGCAAACAGAGACGTTAACCACGATTCGCCGCGGGGCCCTGATGCGCCGCGGACGTCGCAGGAGGCTGGACTTGGGTCGTTTTTCTCCCAAATCGCTCGATCTGGACGGCAAGGTGATCCTGGTCACCGGCGGCACAGGCTCATTCGGTCGCCGCTTCATCGAGACGGTGCTGCGACGCTATGACCCGCGCAAGGTCATCATCTATTCGCGCGACGAGCTGAAGCAGAGCGACATGCAGCTCGAAATGCGCGAGCAGTTCGACGAGGCCACCTACGGCAAGCTGCGCTTCTTCCTGGGCGACGTGCGGGATCGCGAGCGCCTGACCCTGGCCCTGCGCGGCGTCGACATCGTCATCCACGCCGCGGCCCTGAAGCAGGTGCCGGCGGCCGAGTACAATCCGTCGGAATGCATCCACACCAACGTGCTGGGCGCCGAGAACGTGGTCTGGGCCAGTCTCAACAACGGCGTGAAGCAGGTCGTGGCCCTGTCGACCGACAAGGCCTGCAACCCGACCAACCTGTATGGCGCGACCAAGCTGGCCTCGGACAAGACCTTCGTGGCGGCCAACAACCTGTCGGGCGACATCGGCACGCGGTTCTGCGTCGTGCGCTACGGCAACGTGGTCGGCTCGCGCGGCAGCGTGGTGCCGCTGTATCGCCGCCTGCTGAGCCAGGGCGCGACCGAGCTGCCGGTCACCGACCCGCGCATGACCCGCTTCTGGATCACCCTGAACGAAGGCGTCGACTTCGTGCTGTCGTCCCTGACCATGATGCGCGGCGGCGAGATCTTCGTGCCCAAGATCCCGTCCATGGCCATGCCCGACCTGGTCAAGGCCATGTCGCCGGACGCCGGCATGAAGGTGATCGGCATCCGCCCAGGCGAGAAGCTGCACGAGATCATGATCAGCGCCGACGACTCGCGCTCGACCGTCGAGTTCGAGGACCGCTTCGCCATCGAGCCCAACTTCGCCGAGTTCGGCCGCACGCCCTACTCGGCCGCCGATGGCGCCAAGCCGGTCGCCGAGGACTTCTCGTACAGCAGCGACAACAACCACGATTGGCTCTCGCCGGAAGGTCTGCTGGCCATGCTGGAGGAGAAGGCCGCGCGATGAGCGGCTTCCTGCCCTACGGTCGCCAGACGATCGAGGACGACGACATCGCCGCCGTCGCCGAGGCGCTGCGCGGCGACTTTCTCACGACGGGCCCGACGGTCGAGGCGTTCGAAACCGCCTTCGCCAAGAAGGTCGGGGCTGATCACGCGATCGCCGTCTCGAACGGTACGGCCACCCTGCATCTGGCGATGATGGCCCTGGGCGTCGGCGAGGGTGACGTCTGCGTCGCCCCGTCGGTCACCTTCCTAGCCACCGCCAATTGCGCCCGCTACGTCGGGGCCGAGGTGGTGTTCGCCGATGTCGATCCCGACAGCGGTCTGATGACGCCCGACACCCTGGGCAAGGCCCTGAACGGCATCAAGGGCAAGCGGGTCAAGGCGGTGCTGCCGGTGCATCTGCGCGGCGACGTCTGCGACCTGCCGGCCCTGAAGGCCATGGCCAGCGCGTCCGGCGCGGTGCTGGTCGAGGACGCGCCGCATGCGCTGGGTTCGATCGGCACGTTCGGCGGTGTCGCCCATCCCGTCGGCGACGGCGCCTATTCCAGCTTCGCCAGCTTCTCGTTCCATCCGGTCAAGACGCTGGCCACCGGCGAAGGCGGCATGCTGACCACCAACGATGCGGCGCTGGCCGCCAAGGCCCGCCTGCTGCGCTCGCACGGCATGGTCCGCCAGCCCGGCGGCGATCCGTGGTGGTATGAGATGCCGGAGCTGGGCTTCAACTACCGCATCCCGGACGTGCTCTGCGCGCTGGGCCTGTCGCAACTGGCCAAGCTGGACCGCTTCGTCGGCCGCCGGCGTGAGCTGACGGCGCTCTACGCCAAGCTGCTGGCGCAGCGCGCGCCGCGCGTGCGGCTGGCGTCGAGCCCGGCGCATTCCGATCCGGCCCTGCACCTGCTGACCGTGCTGATCGACTTCGAGGCCGAGGGCCTGAGCCGCCGCACCGTGGTCGACAGCCTCAAGAGCCAGGGGATCGGGACGCAGGTCCACTACATCCCGGTGCACCGCCAGCCCTACTATGTGAACCGTCAGGGCCTGGCTGACTTGCCCGGCGCGGACGCCTGGTACAAGCGCTGCCTGACCCTGCCGCTATACCCGGCCATGACCGACGGCGACGTCGAACGCGTGGTCGACGCGCTCGACGCGATCCTGGGCTAGCGCGCCTCGCTGATCTGGGCGATCGGCTGGATGTCGGTGAAGTTGGCGACGTCGGCCATCACCTCGGGTCCGCGCGGCCCGGCCAGCGACGCCTGCAGCGCCGCCGCGTCCCGGAAGGTCAGGAGGGCGATCGCCACGTAGGGCGCGGGACCACCGCCCGGCGCGGCCAAGCCTTTCAGCACCTGGACGCTCTCCAGCCCCGTTTCCGCGAAGGCCTCCTTGGCCAGCGGAATGTGGGTCGTCTCGTAGTAGTCGAGATCGAACTTCGCCTCGTCGACGGCGGGATAGAGGACGGTGAACACAGCCATGGCGGTCTCTCCGAACGGTCCTCAGCGACCGATCGGAGAGACCCTACCGGGCGCCGTCGGGGAAGAGTCAAACCCTGGCGAGGCCCAGCGGCCCCAAACGCTTGATCGCTTGCACGTCAAAGCCCAAACAAGCCTTCACGCAGAAAGCTCAGAGACTCGCCATGTCCGACCCCGAGATCCGTGACCACGCCGAGATGCATCGCTACGAACTGCCTGTCGACGGCGAGCTTGCGGTGGTGACCTACAACCTGTCCCCCGGCAGCCTGATGATCACCGAGACCTTGGTGCCCGAAAGGCTGGAAGGAAAAGGGCTCGCCAGCCGCCTCGCCAAACACGTGCTCGCCGACGCCAAGGATCGCGGCCTGCTCGTCCTGCCGGTTTGCCCGTTCTTCGCGGGCTACCTGCAAAAGCATCCCGAACATGCGGACGTGGTGCACCCGACCTATCGGACCATATTGGGGATTTAATCAGCCCACCGCCTTAGGCCGCCTGTCCAACCAGCGTCTTGATCAGGTCCATCGTCTGGGGCGATCCGGCCAGCTGCTCGCGCGAGCTGGGATCCCGCGCCAGTTTCAGCGCTTCCATCCGCGCCTTCTCGGCCACCGGACCACTCGGACCCGCCTCGCCCATGGCCAGCTTGGCCAAGAGTTGCAGGCGGTGCGGCAGCGGGGCGGGGGCGCGGACCAGCATGGTCAGCAGGCGGGTGTCGGCCTCGACCAGGGCGCCGATGTCGCCCAGCTTGGCGCAGAGCGGCTCGTAGTCCTCGCGGACCAGGCCCGAGCGGGTGAGCTGGCGCTGCAGACCGGCCAGATGGCCGAGCTTGGCGACCGGCGAGTCGGGGCCTGCGCGCATTTCCTTCTCGAAGCGCATGGCGCTGATATTGGCGTTCAGCCAGCGGCCCGCATTGCGTTTGTTGACCGCGCCCATGACGTTTTCGGCCAGGCGGATCAGCATCTTGATCTCTTCGTGGGCCGAGCGGTCGCGGCCCAGCAGCGAGTCGATGAAGTCGCCGTTCAGCAAGGTCTTGGAACGGGTGGTGAAGGCGTTCTGGATGTCCTCGGCCTGGAGGATGCGGCCGGCGGCGGCGGTCAGGCTCATGGCCAGGGCGCGCAGGTATTCGATCTCCTGCTCGGCGTCGCTGGGCTTGAGGCGGCGCACGCCGTTCAGCTCGGTGAGCACGCGCTGAGCAATCGCCTTGCGCACGCTGGGGAACTCGTCGCGCGACAGCCATTCGCCCAGGCGACGGGCGGTGCCCGACAGCTCGGGCATGACATGGCGGACGCTGTTCTCGATCTTGATCAGGGCCTCGACCGCGACGCCGCCGGTCAGGCGGGTCATGGCCGCCAGGGTGGCGCCCAGGTCTTCGTTTGTGGTGGCCAGCAGGTCGCCCATGCCGGCCCGCGAGCCGATGATCTCGGACAGGGGTTGTTCGATGGCGGCCAGGGCGGCGGCGCGGGCGCGCGGCTCTTCCGGCGCGGCGTCGGCCAGGTCCAGCAGGCGAGCGATCTTGTCGCTCCAGTTGGTGGCCACGGCGATCGAGGCGGCGACGCCGGCCCCCAGCAGGAAGGCGCGGTCCGGATCGGCGACCAGGCGCTCGGCGGCTTTGGCGAAGCCTTCCTTGTCGAGGTCGGGCAGCGCGCCCTTCTTGAAGGCCTTGGTCAGGTTGGCGATCGTGCGCTCGACCAGACCCTGGAAGTGACGGATGACCTCGTGCACGGACTGGCCGCGCGCCTCGGCTTCCGGAATGGCGATCTTCTGCAGCGCGTGCTGCAGGTCGGTGCCGGACGCCTCGAGCTTTTCAACCAGGTCGGGGCGGTGCAGCAGTTCGAACGGGGTGGCCTTGTGCCGGTTCAGGAAGCCTTCCAGCAGGCGGCCGATCCGGTCGCGGGCGTGGGCGGTGTAGAGGTCGGCCGGCTGCACGCACAGCGGATCGCGCTCCTCGACTTCCTTCTTCGGCTTGCCGCCGTCGACCATCCCCTTGGTGAAGATGGCGATCGACTTGTATTCGCCGGTGGCGCTGTCGAGGGTTTCCTTGCTGACGCGGACGGCGACGGCGCGGCCCTGCTCAAGGACGTCCTCGGCGACCTGCAGCGCATGCGCGCGGTTTTCCGAGGCGATCTCGAGCGTCCACTGCGCGCCGACTTTCCGCCGGACAAAAAGCTCGTAATGGACTTGGCTCATGTGCCGATTGCTCCGGGAACCCACTCCCCCAGGAAGCCCCACTATGGGTCTCAAGACCTTAAGGTGAGGTTGAGGCGCCGTTTTTCCGACAAATGGCGCCTTCCTCGGGCCGCAAAGGCCGAACAGAACCGATGGAAAGCTTTACCGCGCCACGCGTTGAAGCTGATCCAGTCGATGGATAAGATCGACTTGATTGAGAAGGCGAAGGACTAGATCGACTCAAATGGCCGCCATCACCCTCATTGACGATGACGAGAACATCGTCGCCTCGGTCTCGCTGGCGCTGGAAAGCCACGGCCACGCGGTGAAGGCCTATTATGACGGGGCTTCCGGCCTGGAAGCCGTCGAGGCCAGCCCGCCGGACCTGGTGATCCTGGACGTGAAGATGCCGCGCATGGACGGCATGGAAGTGCTGCGCCGCCTGCGCCAGACGTCCGAGATCCCGGTGATCATGCTGACGTCCAAGGACGACGAGATCGACGAGATCCTGGGCTTCAACCTCGGCGCCGACGACTACATGCACAAGCCGTTCAGCCAGCGCCTGCTGCTGGAGCGGGTGAAGGCCGTGCTGCGCCGCGCCCGTCCGGAAGAGGAAGAGGTCGGCGGAACCGCCGCGGCCGGGGCCGCCGGCTCCAAGGTCATGAAGCGCGGCAAGCTGACCCTGGACCCCGCGCGCCACGACAGCCTGTGGGACGGCCGCCCCGTGCGCCTGACCGTCACCGAATTCCTGCTGCTGCAGGCCCTGGCCCAGCGTCCGGGCTTCGTGAAGAGCCGCGACAACCTGATGGACGCCGCCTACGACGATCAGGTCTATGTCGACGACCGCACGATCGACAGCCACATCAAGCGCATGCGCAAGAAGTTCCGTCAGGTCGATTCGGAATTCGACTCCATCGAGACCCTGTACGGCGTTGGCTACCGTTACCGCGAAGCCTGAACCCGCGCCCGAGGCCCCTCCGGAACGCCGGAAGCGCTTCACCTGGCCGCGCGGGTCGCGGCTGGGACGGCTGATCATCACCCTGAACGTGCTGGCCCTGGCGATCGTGATCGTCGGGGCCCTGGTGCTGAACGAGCTGCGCAGCGGCCTGATCAACGCGCGGATCGACAGCCTGACCACCCAGGGCCAGCTGATCGCCAAGGTCATCGACCAGGCCGCCACGATCGGCGATCCCGAGCCGATGCTGGACCCCTCGGCGGCCAGCCAGCTGATGCAGCTGCTGTTCATTCCGCGCGGCCAGCGGGCCCGGCTGTTCGACGCCGACGGCAAGGTGCTGGCCGACTCGTTCGTGGTCGCCGACCGCGTCGACTGGAAGGTGCTGCCGCCGGCCCGCAAGCCCGGCGAGAAGACCAGCCCCCCGCATCTCAGCCCCGCCGCACAGGCTCGCGCCGAGCGGGCGCATCAGGACCTGACCAACGAAATCGCCCAGGCCCGCCGGGGCCACATCGCCGCCGGCGTCCGGGTGGCCGAGGACGGCGAGCGGGTGGTGTCGGTGTCGATCCCGATCCAGCACGTCCGCGCCATCCTGGGCGTCCTGACCCTGGAGGCCGGCGACATCGACGAGATCATCTCGGCCGAACGCAAGGCCCTCCTGCCGTTCATCCTGGTGGCCATGGTCGCCATCGTGCTGTCCAGCGTGCTGCTTCATCGCCTTGTGGCCGTGCCGGTGCTGCGCCTGGCCCGCGCCGCCGACCATGTCCGCCTGCAAGGCGCGCGCGCCATCTCGCTGCCCGACCTGTCCGAGCGCCGTGACGAGGTCGGCGACCTGTCGCGCTCGCTGGAGGACATGACCCACTCGTTGTCCGAGCGCATGGACGCCATCGAGCGCTTCGCCGCCGACGTGGCCCACGAGATCAAGAACCCCCTGACCTCGATCCGCTCGGCCATCGAGACCCTGGACCTGGTCACCGACCCCGCCGCCCGCGCCCGGCTGCTGGCCATCCTGCAGAACGACGTCAACCGTTTGGACCGCCTGGTCACCGACATCTCCAACGCCTCGCGCCTGGACGCGGAGCTGTCGCGCGAGCATCCCAAGGCGCTGGACCTGAGCAAGCTGCTGGTCGAGGTGGCCGCCCTCTACGAGGCCCAGCTGCGCCCCGGCCCCGCGCCCGGCAGCGTGCGGGTCAAGCTGGCGATCGAGGCGTCCCAGAAGACGCCCTTGATCCTGGCGCGCGAGACCCCGATCGGCCAGGTGTTCCGCAACCTGATCGACAACGCCCGCTCGTTCAGCCCCGACGACGGCGAAGTGCGCGTCTTCCTGATCCGTCCGCGCGGCAAGACGACGGTGGCGGTGATCCTCGACGACGACGGTCCCGGCATTCCGCCCGACAATCTCGAGACCATCTTCGAGCGCTTCTACACCTCGCGCCCCAAGGGCCGGGCGTTCGGCGGCAATTCGGGCCTGGGCCTCTCCATCGCCCGCCAGATCGTCGAGGCCCACGGCGGCCTGATCCACGCCGAGAATCGCACCGACGCGACCGGCGCGATCGTCGGCGCTCGCTTCGTTGTCGAGCTGCCCGAGGCCTACGCGTGATTCGGCCGCCAGAGGTTCTGCCAGAGGTTCTCCATGGGGGCCTGATCGCTCGCCGCCAGGACGGCCTCTGGCGTGGCGTCCTGATCCAGGGACCTTCGGGCGTCGGCAAGAGCGACCTGGCCCTGCGCGCCCTCGAGGCCGGCTTTCGCCTGGTGGCCGATGACCGGGTCGTGACCTTCGCCAACGCCGGCCGCGCTTGGGGCAAACCGCACGAGACCCTGGCCGGCCTGCTGGAGATTCGCGGCCTGGGCATCGTGCGCACGCCGGCCCTGGACCTTTGCCAGATCGCCCTGGTCATCCACTGCGTCGAGACGGCCGAAGCGGTCGAGCGCCTACCCGATCCCCGGTTCACGTCGATCGCGGGCGTTTCCATCCCCACCTTCGACCTGTGGCCGCGAGAACCCGCCGCGCCCTTGAAAATCGACCGCATGATGCAGTCTCTTGGAGTCGCATCCTAACGGGCGTATCAAGGCCGCCCGCGCGACGCTCTCCCGTCGCGAAGGGGAATGGGGATCCCGTTTGAGACACAAGGCATGATCGGGCTCGTGATCGTGACGCACGGGCGTCTGGCGGAAGAGTTCGTCTCCGCCATGGAACATGTCGTAGGGCCGCAGGCCGCCGTGAAGGCGATCTGCATCGGTCCCGAAGACGACATGGAACGTCGCCGCTCGGATATCTTGAAGGCCTGCGCCGAAGTCGATGTCGACGGCGAAGGCGTCATCCTGCTGACCGACATGTTCGGCGGCACGCCCAGCAACCTGGCCATTTCGGTCATGGAGCAGACCAAGGCCGAGGTCATCGCCGGCCTGAACCTGCCCATGCTGATCAAGCTGGCCAGCGTGCGCCAGCGCGAGACCCTGCAAGCCTGCGTCGCCCACGCCCAGGAGGCTGGACGCAAGTACATCTCCGTGGCCTCCTACGTGCTGGCTGGGGAAAAGTAGCAGGCATGACGTCCAGAACGGTCGAGATCGTCAACGAGCGCGGCTTGCACGCGCGGGCCTCGGCCAAGTTCGTGAAGATGGCGTCCGGTTTCGACGCCGAGGTGACGGTCAGCCGCGAAGGCTCCTCCGTCGACGCCCGCTCGATCATGGGCCTGATGATGCTGGCCGCCGGCATCGGCTCGACGATCGACATCACCGCCGAGGGCCCGGAGGCCCAGGCGGCGCTCGAAGCGCTGTGTGAGCTGGTCGAGAACCGGTTCGACGAGGAGCGGTAGGCTCCTACTTCCCCGCGAACCACCCCTTCAGCCGCTCCGCCTCCGCCGGCGTGATCGGAATCACCGCCCCGTGCTTGGGGTTGGCGAAGTTGGTCGCCTTCATCGGTGAGTCCGGCTCGTTGAAGCGACCCAGGTTCTTGAAGTGGATGAAGTCCGTCGTCTCCGAGAAGCCCATGTTGTTCTTCGGCTTGGCGCCGAAGGCGTCGTACATCAGCACGTATTTGTCGGTCCCGTGGCGACGCCAGACGTTGGGGGCCTCGGCGTGGACGGTCTCGGGGTCGACCTTAGTGGGATCGAAGGCGTAGCCGCCGGTCAGGTGGTCCGAGACCGCCTGGCGGATATTCCCCGGCGCCTCGTCGGTGACGTAGAACATCCGGTACTTGCTCCCGACCTTGGTGATGTCGGCGTCGATCGCGGCCTTGCCCTTGGTCGGATAGTCGAACAGCCGCTTGGGCGCCGTGGTCAGGGTCGTGAAGGCCGGGTCGGCATAGGAATAGACCAGATACGCCGGGTCGTTGTGGACGCGGGTGGTGTAGTAGACCATCAGCTTGCCGACCGCCGGATCCCAGATCAGCTCCGGGGCCCAGGCGGCGCTGAGGTCCTTCACCTCGTCGAAAAGGTCGTCGGGCGCCACGCGGGCGTGGGTCCAGTGGATGAGGTCGTACGACTTCATCAGGATCAGGTTCTTGTTGTTGCCCCAGCCCCATTCAGCCTGCGGACGCTCCCATTGCGTGGTCCGCAGCCCCTCGCGCTGGGCGTAGATGTGCAGGTCGGTCATGGCCAGGTAGAAGGCGCCGTCCGGCCCGCGCAGGATGTAGGGGTCGCGCACGCCCTTCTGGTCGGCCAACTGGGCGCCGGTGAAGATCGGCTCGCCGCCGTTGACGTCGGTGAAGGTGTAGCCGTCGGTCGAGGTGGCGAAATAGACCGCGTGGGTCTCGTCCTTGAAGTAGACGAAGAGGTAGCTGGTCTGGGCCTTCGCGGCCGGGACGACGGCGGCGCGGCCGGTCAGCTTGTCGACCAGTTCGAGCGTCTTGGGGGCGGCGAGGACTGGGGCGCTCGCGGCGAGCAGGGCGATGGCGGCGACGGCCGCGTTCAGCAAGCGTTTCATCATCGTTGCTCCTACTTCACCGGATCCAGGCCGATCACCGTCACCGAGTGCGGCGGCAGCTCCAGGACACCGCCAGCCTTGATCACCGCCGGCTGCGGCTTGACCCGCGTCGGGGCGGCGAAGGTGTTGAAGGCGCCCATGTCGTCGCCGGCCAGGGTGTCGCCGCTCGCCCCGTTGAAGCTGTAGCCAGCCACCGTCGGCGTGATGGTCAGCGGCTGGCGCGGATCGAGGTTCGTGAACGACAGCCACAGCTTGCCGTCCTTGCCGATCGCGCCCATGGCGTCCAGGCGTGGAAGCGCGATCTCGCCCTCCTTGTAGGTCCCGGCCTCATAGGCCAGCGGCACGACGCGGGCGTCCTGGAACGGCGTGTACATCCGGAACACATGGTAGGTCGGCGTCAGCAGCATCTTGTCGCCGTCGGTCAAGATCATCGCCTGCAGGACGCTGATCGTCTGGGCGATGTTGGCGCCGCGCACCCGGTCGGCGTGGCGGGCGAAGATGTTGAGGTTCAGGGCCGCGACGATCGCGTCGCGCTGGCTGCTCTGCTGGTATAGCGACGACTTGGCCGCGCCTTCCTCTTCCTTGAACCAGGTCCCCCACTCGTCGACATACAGGCCGACCTTCTTCTCCGGGTCATGCTTGTCCATGATCGCCGAATGCTTGGTGACCAGCTCCTCCATCCACAGGGTGGACTTCAGGAGCTCGGCATACTGGTGGGCGTCGAAGCCCGTGGCCCGCTCGGACTTCTTGGGCCAGGTGTAGCTGTGCAGCGAGACGCCATCGATGCTCCAGTTCCACGCCGTCTTGACCGCGGCCTGCATCACCG
Source organism: Caulobacter sp. GW821-FHT10A06 (assembly GCF_059415805.1). Taxonomy (NCBI): domain Bacteria; kingdom Pseudomonadati; phylum Pseudomonadota; class Alphaproteobacteria; order Caulobacterales; family Caulobacteraceae; genus Caulobacter; species Caulobacter sp. GW821-FHT10A06. Next base: position 15,571 of record NZ_JBWKNY010000003.1, on the reverse strand, counting down.
TCTCGGTCCAGGCATAGTCGTCGCGGTCGGGGCCAACGGCGATCTTCAGCATTTTCTGGCCGGACTTCGGATCCTTCTGAGCGGGGTTGAAGCTCTTGGAGAAGTTGGCGTAGCGCCGCATCTCGTGAACATATTCGGCCGCCGTCATCGCGCCGCCGCAGCCCCAGCTCTCATTGCCCAGGCCCAGGATCGAGACCTTGTAGGGCTTGGGATGACCGTTGGCCGCGCGCAGCTGGCCCAGCTCCGTCGGCAGGTCGGTGGTCATGTATTCCAGCCACTCGGAGCTTTCCTGCGGCGTGCCCGAACCGACATTGATCGAGATGTAGGCGTCGGCCCCGATCTGGTCGACGAAGTCCATGAACTCGTGAGTGCCGAAGGTGTTGGGCTCGGTGACGCCACCCCAGCTGGAATTGATCGTCGTCGGCCGGTCTTTGCCGATGCCCTTTTTCCAGTGGTACTCGTCGGCGAAACAGCCGCCCGGCCAGCGCACATTGGGAACCTTGATCGCCTTCAGCGCCGCCACGACATCGTTGCGGATGCCGCGGGTGTTGGAGATCTTGGAGTCCGGCCCGACCCAGATGCCTTCGTAGACGCCTCGGCCGAGATGCTCGGAGAATTGTCCGAGTATATTGCGGTTGATGACCGCGCCGGGTTTGGCGGCGTCGATGGTGATCTTGGTTACGGGCTCGGCGGCGTGCGCGGGGACCGTTGCCAGGAAAGCCATGGCGAAACCTGCCGCCATCCAGGTGGATTTCATCGCCGCTTCCGTCCCGATTATTTTGTCTGACTATTGGAAGCGATCCAAGCCGACGGGGGCGGGGTTTGTCAAGGACGGGGAAGTCGGAGGGTGTCGCCTCAGATCCTCCCCCAGAGGGGGAGGTGGTGCGAAGCGCCGGAGGGGGTAGTTGTCCTGGCCCGGCCTCTTCCCCCTCCGTCGTCGCTACGCGCCGACACCTCCCCCGCTTGGGGGGAGGATCTGATGGGCATTCCCCTATTGGGGGAGGGGGACCGGCGAAGCCGGTGGAGGGGCTAGAGCCTGCTCCTACTCGGCCGCGATGACCTCGTGCGCATGGGCCTTGGCTTCGACCCGCACCTGGCCGCCCATCGGCCGCAGGTCCAGGTCTTGGAACAGCTTGCTGTCCTCGTCCATGCCCGGCAGCGGGGTCGTCAGCAGCTTGCCGCCGACGAAGATCGAGTTGGCGCCAGCCATGAAGCACAGCGCCTGCAGCTCGCGGCTCATGCCTTCGCGGCCGGCCGACAGGCGGACCATCGATTTCGGGCAGACGATGCGGGCGACGGCGATGGTGCGGATGAACTCGATCGAGTCGATGGCCTTGCCTTCCGCCAGCACGCGGTCGCCCAGCGGCGTGCCGCTGACCGGCACCAGGCCGTTGATCGGCAGGCTGTCGGGATGCGACGGCAGGGTCGCCAGCTGATGCAGCAGGCCGGCGCGGTCGCGGCGCTGCTCGCCCATGCCGACGATGCCGCCGCAGCAGGTGCTCATGCCGGCGTCGCGGACGTGGGCCAGGGTGTCGAGGCGCTCCTGGTAGGTGCGCGTGGTCACGACGTCCTTGTAATAGTCCGGACCGGTGTCGAGGTTGTGGTTGTAGTAGTCCAGGCCCGCGTCCTTCAGGGCCTTGGCCTGGTCGGCGGTCAGCATGCCCAGCGTGGCGCAGGTCTCCATGCCCAGCGCCTTCACCTCGCCGATCATCTCGGCCAGCTTGGGCAGGTCGCGGTCCTTCAGCTCGCGCCAGGCCGCGCCCATGCAGAAGCGCTGGGCGCCGCCGTCGCGGGCCGCGCGGGCCTTGGCCACCACGTCGTCGGCGGCCATCAGCTTCTCGGCCTTGAGACCGGTCTTGAAGTGGGCCGACTGGCTGCAATAGCCGCAGTTCTCGGCGCAGCCGCCGGTCTTCACCGACAACAGCTGCGACAGCTGGACCTCGGAGGGATCGAAGTGCGCGCGGTGCACGTTGGCCGCCTGGAAGACCAGCTCCATGAAGGGCAGGTCGAACAGGGCCTCGACTTGATCGAGGGTCCAGTCATGGCGGGGCTGCGAAGTGTTGATCTGCATCATGGCGCGCACGTTTGGACCCGGACATGACGCTTGGCAAGACTGGGGGCAAGACTTGGGCTAGAGGTGTGCCGCTGGACGGGGCCCGGAGTTCGTAAGCCATGGATCGCGAGATCGAGCTGAAGTTCCTGATCCCGCCCGAAGCGGCGGCCTTGGCCCTGGCCCAGCTGCAGGGCGAGGGCGCGGTGCGCCAGCTGGACGCCACCTATTTCGACACTCCCGACCATGCGCTGCGCAAGGCGGGCTTTGGCCTGCGGGTGCGCGACGGCGAGGGCGGCCGCAAGCAGACCCTGAAGTCGGCCTCGGCCGGCGGGGTGTTCTCGCGCGGCGAGTGGGAAGAGAGAATCGCAGGCCCCGGTCCCGATCGTGACGCCCTGGCCCGCACGCCCGCCGCCGCCATGCTGGCCGGCGAGGATCTGGCGCCGGTCTTCACGACCCGCGTCGAGCGGACGGTGCGGATGGTCCGGGTCGGCGAGGCGTTGATCGAAGCGGCGCTCGACCGTGGCGAACTCAGCGCCGACGACCGGCGCGCGCCGGTCTGCGAGCTGGAGCTGGAACTGAAATCCGGCGAACCGGGCGCGCTGTTCGACCTGGCCCGACAGCTGTCGCGCAACGTGCCGCTGCGGCTGTCGCTGATCAGCAAGGCCGAGCGGGGCTATGGCCTCGCCGCCGGCGTCGACACCCCCGCTCCCCGTCGCCAGGCCGCGACGCTGGAGCCCCGCGCCACGGTCGCCGAGGCGCTGCAGGCGCTGGGGCAAGCGGGCCTCACACACCTCTGCGCGGGCCTTGAGGCCCTGCGCGAACGGCCCGAGCCCGACGCCGTGCACCAGGCCCGCGTGGCGACCCGCCGACTGCGGGCGCTCTTGAAGATCTTCAAGCCGCTGACGGGGGACGAGGCCGCCCACCGCCTCGACGCCGAGCTGGACTGGCTGGCCGGCGAGTTTGACGCCGCCCGCGATCTCGACGTCTTCGTCGGCGAGGTCTGGGAGAAGCAGGTGACCGGCGCGAGCTTCACCGGCCGTGACGCCTTCGAGCGCGGGCTCAAGGCGGCGCACGCCAACGCCTATCTGCGCATGGAAGCGGCGCTGGAAAGCCCCCGCGCCCGCGACGTTCTGCTCGAGGCCGCGGCCTGGCTGGAAGCCGGCGCCTGGACCCGCGATCCAGCGCTGAAGGACGTCCGCAACGGCCGCGCCGATGCGTTCGCCGCGCAGGTGCTCGACCATCGCCGCCAGCAGGTGAAGAAACGCGCCAAGCATTTCGCCGACCTCGACGCCCACGCGCGTCACAAGCTGCGCCTGAAGGGCAAGACCCTGCGCTATGCCGCCGAGGATCTCGTGGTCCTCTTCCCGGATCATCCGAAACGCGCCGAGGTTTTCATCGAGGCTTCGAAGGCCGTGCAGGACGTCCTGGGCCAGTTGAACGACCGCCATGTCCGCCAGGCCCTAGTGGAAACCGCCGCTCACGGCGACGAAGCCCTGGCTCGCGACGCCGCCCGCGTGGTGCTGGCCGACGACGAAAACGAGCTGCTGAAGACCGCCGGCAAGGCCCTGGACGACCTGCTCGACGCCAAGCCGTTCTGGTGAGACCGGAATCCGAACTACCGCCCATGTTGGCCCACGGAACGGCCGTCGAACCCAGGGCGTTTGGCCCCAGCCGCGACATCGCGGTGCTGGGGTCTTGTCGTGCCGCACTGCTATTCCATCCTGGCCGCCTCGAACGGGTGGCGCCTCTATCTGGGCGATGACGAACTCGTCGGCGTCTTCGCAAATCCGGGCCAGGCCGAGCGGCGCGCCCGATTCCTCGCCGCTCGCGCCTCGGTTCGCGGCTTCGACAGCGAGATCCTGGTCTACGGCGTCGACGGGACCTTGCGAGGCCGCTGGCATGCCGAGCGCTTCGAACCCGCGCTGATCCGTCAGGCCGCATGACGGCCGGGCCGGATCGGGACCACGGGTCTGGCGGTAAACCAACTTGAAAATCGCCAGCGCTTTGCGCTAGCGCAGAAGCATGCCTCTTTTTTCGGACATTTGGCGGATCGGTATCCTCGAATCCCCCATCCAGGCGATCGCCCAGAGCGGCGGCCTGCACCAGGCCAAGGTCCGCTGGCTCCCGGAAGAGCCGGACTACACATTCCTGGCCGATCCGTTCGGGCTATGGCGCGACGGTCGTCTGCACCTCTTCGCCGAGGGCTACGACTATCGCACGCGCCATGGCTTCATCGACCACCTGGAACTCGACAGCGATTTCCGGCCCGTCGCGCGCAGCACGGTGCTGCGCGAGCCCTGGCACCTTTCCTATCCCATGGTGTTCGAGGCTGAGGGCGAGACCTGGATGGCGCCGGAGGCCTTCCGGTCCGGGACCTTCACCCTGTACCGCGCCAAGCATTTCCCGGACGTCTGGGAGCCGGCCGCGCAGTTCGCCTTCGACACCCCGGCCATCGACCCGACCTTCTTCCAGTGGGAAGGCCGCTGGTGGTGCGCCTATTCGCCGGACGGGTCTCAACAGGACAAGCAGGGCAAGCTGCACCTGGCCTATGCCGACAGCCTGCTCGGTCCCTGGACCACGCATCCCGGCAATCCCGTGCGGATCGACCTGGCCAGCAGCCGGCCGGGCGGCACGCCGTTCGTGCATGAAGGGCGACTGCATCTGCCGGTCCAGGACTGCACCCGCACCTATGGCGGCGACCTGCGTCTGCTGGTCATCAATGTCCTGACGCCCGACCGTTTCGAGGCCGAGGCCACGCCGGTCCTGGCCCCGCCCCAGGATGCGGGACGCTATACGGGCGGGCGTCACACGCTCAGCGCCTGCGGGCCGGTCACCCTGATCGACGCCAAACGGGTCAAGGTCTCGCCCCGCGGCCTGGCGATGTCCATCGCCCGCAAGCTGCGCGCCCGCGGCGCGAAACGTTCCTTATAAGGATTTTATCCGCGACGAGAGGTCGCAACCCGCAGAGCTTAACAGTGGGTAAGGGTCCGCGCGATCGGTGGCGTCACACTGATATGCGGATCTGTTTCCTCTTCAATCACGACCAAGTCCATCAGGTGGCGCACAGCCTGCCGATCGCCCTGGCGATGCTGGACGCCGATCTCGACGCCGAGATCGTCATCGCCACGTCCAATCCCCGGCTGACGGCCGAGGTGACCCGCATCAGCGGCGGACGCCCCGGCCTGCCGGTCGTGGAGCTGGGCCTGAACAAGCGCTCCAGCCGATTGCTCAACCACACGCTGGGCGGCCTGCTGCCGGCCGAGAAGCTGCTGTTCTATCGCGACAACCTCGAGTTCTTCCGCAAGGTCGACGTGCTGGTGGTCGCCGAAAAGACCTCGCTGATCCTCAAGACCAAGTTCGGCCTGGACCACCTGAAGGTCGTCCACACCCGCCACGGCGCCGGCGACCGAGCTGTCGGCTTCGACCCCGCCAGCGCCCTGTTCGACCACGTGCTGGTCTCGGGTCCCAAGATCCGCGAGCGCCTGGTCAGCGACACCGGCGTGAAGCCCGATGCGATCTCGGTGGTGGGCTACCCGAAGTTCGACCTGGCGCCCGCCGCCCCGCCGCGCCCGTTGCCCAACGACGGCCGGCCGCTGGTGCTCTACAACCCGCACGTCTCGCCGCACCTGTCGTCGTGGTTCACCGCCGGCCGTCAGGTGCTGGACTGGTTCGTCGAGCATCCCGAATACCAGCTGATCTTCGCGCCGCACGTCATGCTGTTCGAGCGGCCGTTCACGATCAGCATCGACAAGCTGCGCATCGACCGCCCCGGCAAGCTGGAGCCGCGCCACCTGAACGCGCCCAACATCCACATCGACCTGGGCAGCCGCGCCTCGACGACCATGGCCTATACCCAAGCCGCCGACATCTATCTGGGCGACGCCAGCAGCCAAGTCTACGAGTTCCTGCTGCGCTCGCGGCCCTGCATCTTCCTCAATCCGCAGGGCCATGACTGGCAGGGCGACAAGAACTTCGGCCACTGGAACCTGGGCCGCGTGATCGACGGCGTCGGACAGCTGGGCGACGCGCTGGAGACGGCCTCGTCCGACCACGCCCTGCGCTATGGCCAGGTCCAGCGCGAGCTGTTCGAAAACAGCTTCCACCTGACCGAAGAACCCTCGGCGCGCCGCGCCGCGCGGGCCGTGGCGACCTTCGCCGGCCTGACCGCGCCGCTGCTGCAGCCGCTGACCGAGATGGCCCGGATCGCCTATGGCTGAGGATCGCGGCGCGCTGCGCGGCATCTTCGGCGATACGCTGCGTCTGCTGAGCGGCAAGGCCGGAGCCGGGGTCGTCAGCCTCGTCTACATCGCCCTGGCGGCCCACGCCCTGGGGCCGACGGACTATGGCGTGCTGGTCCTGGTCCACACCTATGTGCTGACCGTCGGCGGGGTCATCGAGTTTCCGGGCTGGCACGCGGTGGTGCGCTACGGCGCCCAGGCCCTGCTGGCCGGCGACGAGCAGCGGCTGGCGCGCCTGCTGAAGTTCGCCGCCCTGCTGGAGCTGGCCTGCGGTCTCGTCGCGGTCATCGTCGCGGCGCTGCTGGCGCCGTGGATCGGCGCCAAGCTCGGCTGGACGCCGCGCGCCATCGAACTGAGCCTGCCCTATAGCCTGGCGGTGCTGGCCACGGTGCGGGCTACCGCCGCCGGCTATCTGCAGGTGACCGGCCGCTTCGACCTTCTGGGCGCCCACAGCCTGGTCCCGGCCCTGGCCCGCCTGGTCGGCGCCGTGGTCGCCTGGGTAGGCGGTTGGGGCTTGGTCGGCTTCCTTTGGGCCTGGCTGGCCGCCGCTGTGCTGGAGTGGGCGGTCATGTGGATCATGGCCTTCGCCACCATGTCGCGCTCCCTGCGGTCCCTGGCCTTCCGCACGAGCCCGCGCGGTGTCCGGGCCGAGAACCCGGGCCTGCTGCGCTTCATGCTGGGCGCCAATGCCGACGTGACCTTCGCCGAGCTGGCCACACGCATGACCCCGCTGGCCATCGGCTGGCTGGCCGGACCGGCTGCTGCTGGCCTCTTCGCCATCGCCCAGCGCGCCACGGTGGTGATCGCCCAACCGGCCCAGAGCCTGGGCCAGGCGGCCTATGCCGAGCTCGCCAAGCTGGCGGCCAAGGGCCAGACCGCCCTGGTCATCTCGACCATCGCCCGCGCCAGCGGCGTGACCATGGCCATCGCCATTCCGGTCTGCGGACTGTTCGGCCTGTTTGGCGAGACCTTCGCCAGGCTGATGGGCGGCGACGGCTTCGCGGCGGCCGGCGGGCTGATGCTGTGGCTGGCCATCGCCCGCACCCTCTTGCTATGCGCCCCGCCGCTCAGCGCCGCCCTGACCGCCCTGGGTCGTCCCAGCCTGTCGGCGGCCATGAACCTGACCGGGAGCCTGGGCCTGGTTGCGATGCTGATGATCGCCCTGCCGCTCTGGGGCGAAGGCGCGGTCGGCCCCTGCGTTGTCGCCCAGGCGGTCCTGACCATGGCTTTGCTGGCCACCGCCCTGGCGACTCAAGCCGCGCCGGCGGCCCGTGCGCCGAAGGCCGCCTGATGCGCATCGCCTATGTCATCAACTCGGTCGAAGGCGGCGGGGCCCAGTCGCCGGTGCCCGCCATCGCCAAGGTGCTGCGCGATGAAGGCGCGCAAGTCGTCGTCTTCGCCCTCAGCCGCCGCGACGGTCGCGGCCTGGTCGCCATGGAGGCCGCAGGCCTTGAGGTCCGGGTCTGTGAGGCCGGCGAGAAGCAGCAGCTTTCCGCCCTCTCCTGGCTGAATGCCGAGCTGAAGGCCTGGCGGCCGGACGTCGTCTGGACCTCGCTCACCCGCGCCACCTTGATGGGCCAGATCGTCGGCGGTTGGCTGGGCAAGCCGGTGGTCAGCTGGCAGCACGCGGCCTTCCTCAAACCCGCCAACCGCACCCTGCTGCGGGCGCGCCGCTCGGCCTCGGCCCTGTGGATCGGCGATTCCGAGAGCGTCACCGCCCTGACCGCCGAGCGGATCGCGCCGGGTCCCGATCGACTGGTTTGCTGGCCGATCTTCTCGGTGAAGCCCGACGCGCCCCAGGCCGTCCCGTGGCGTCCCGGCCAAACCCTGCGCCTGGGCGCGCTGGGCCGGCTGCATCCGGTGAAGGGTTATGACGTGCTGCTGGACGCCCTGGCCCAGCTGAAGGCGCAAGGCTTCACGCCGCCCGCTCCCTTCGAGGTGCTGATCGCCGGCGACGGGGCCGAGCTGGAGCGCTTGGAAGCCCAGAAGGCGGCGGCGGGCCTCGACACTGTCCGCTTCGTCGGCTTCTGCCAGGATCCGCCTGAGTTCCTGGCGACCCTGCACCTCTATCTGCAGCCCTCGCGCTCGGAAGGCCTCTGCGTCGCCGCCCACGAGGCCATGCAAGCGGGTCTGCCGGTGCTGGCCTCAGCGGTGGGCGAGCTGCCCTTCAGCATCAGCCCCGGCGAGACCGGCTTCCTGACCCCGCCCCGCGATCCGACCGCCCTGGCGGCCACTCTGATCGAAGCCCTGTCGAAGCCCGAACGCCTGGAGGCCATGGGCCAGGCCGCCCGCGCTCGCGTCCAGGCCCGCTTCGGCGCAGACCAGTTCGCGGCGCGCGGCGCGGCGATCATGGAGCGGCTGCGGGCCATGGCCGCCTAAGATGAGGATCCTTGTCGTTCTGCACGACCTGCCGCTCGGCGGCACCGAACGTGTCGCCCTGCGTCTGGCCGACGCCTGGGCCAAGACGGGTCATGCCGTAACCCTGCTTTGCGGTTCGGCGACCGGCGCTCAGGCTGCCCTGGTCTCCGAACGGGTCGAGCTCGTCGAGTGCGTCCCGCCGATCCCGCGCGGCTTCGGATCCCGAATCCGCCTGGGCCGCGCCGTCGCGCGTCACCTGCGCCACCAGCCCGCCGATGTTCTGTTCGTACCCGGTAATTTCCACTGGTCGATCAGCCGATCCGTGGCCCAGATCCTCGGCGCTCGCCGACCGACCGTCGTCGCCCAAGTGAGCTCCCCGATCTTCAAGCACGGCCGCAGCGGCCTGAAACAACGGGCTTTCGAGGTCGGCGCCCGCCGGCGTCTGCGGGACGCCGATGCGATCGTGACGCTGTCGCCGCAAACCTTGCCCGAGGTCGACGCCCTGCTCGGCCGCCGCATAGCCAAGGCGATCCCCTTGCCCGCGCTCGATGACGAGGTCAGTCCGGCCCAGGCCGCTTCGGGTAAGCTGATCGTCGCGGCGGGCCGCCTGGCGCCTGAGAAGGGCTATGACATCGCGCTGAAGGCCTTCGCCCAGGTTCGCGATCTTGAGGCGCGACTGGCCTTCGTAGGCGACGGCCCGTTGCGGGATGACCTGGAGGCGCTGGCGACCAGCCTCGGTATCCGCGAGCGCGTCGAATTCGTCGGCTACCAACCAGACATCCGCCCCTGGCTCGATCGCGCTCGCCTGCTTCTGCTGAGCTCCTGGCACGAAGGCTTTGGCGCGGTCATCGTAGAGAGCCTGGGACGGGGTCGCCCCGTGGTCGCCACGAACTGCACGCCGGCGGTCAAGGACCTGCTGAGCGCCCCGGCGTTCGGCGCCGTCGCCGCGCCCGGCGATATTCAGGGACTGGCCACGGCGCTGGACGCGCAACTTAGCGCCCCGTCGCCAGATCCGCTGCGCCTTATCGAAGCCGTCCAAGACTACCGGATTTCATCCGTCGCCTCATCCTATCTCAAGCTCTTTCAATCCAAGACTGCTGAAAGACAACCTCAAGCATCAGTATAAGTTCGTTATACTTGCCGAACAACAGTGATCGGCGCTGGCTTGTCTTCGAGATCATTCCCGAAAGGCACGCCATGAGCGCCCATCGTTTCCTCGTTTCCGCCCTGTCGCTGGGTCTGCTGGCGACGTTCGCGCCCAGCGGCGCCCTGGCTCAGCAAACCCCGGCCGTCACCGCCGCGTCGCTGCAACAGCAGATCGCCGCCGCCGCCCAAGGCGCGGCCGGCCAGCCCGGCTTCGCCCGCCTGAGCAAGGCTCAAAAACTGGCGGCCATTCAGGCGGCCGTGGCCGCGGCCCTGGCCAAGAGCGGCGCGACGCTCGAGCAGATCTCGGCGGCGCTGATCCAGGCCGTGGCCTCCAATATCATCAGCGCGGGCGTTGCGATCTCGGTCGCCTCGTCGGTCTCGCCAGAGCTCGCCCAGCAGGTCGCGACCGCCCCGACCATTCAGGCTCAACTGCGGGCGGAAGGTCAGAGCGCCAACGTGACCACGGCCTCCACCGATGGCGGGGCCGGCGTCAGCGTTCTGGTCAATCTGCAGGGCGCGACCGCATCCGGCGGCGGCGCAACGTCCGCCACGACCACGACGCCGGCGCCCTACGATCCTTGCGCAGGCGTGGTCGCTGCCTATTGCGGCGGCTGACGGCTGACCAAAGGACCGGCCGGAGCCATGGGCTCCGGCCGGCGACGGCGGCGATGGGCTGTCACCGCCGGAGGACGCGTCAACGCGGCGCCAGATCCACCACCACGGTGCCGGCGTTGCGGTTACGCGACCAGGCGGCATCGCTGGCGCCGGCGTCGATCGGGCGCTCCTTACCGTACGAGACGGTCTGGATGCGGGCGCTGGACACACCTTGAGCGACCAGGAAGTCACGGGCGCTGGACGCGCGGCGAGCGCCCAGCGCGAAGTTGTATTCGCGCGTGCCGCGTTCGTCGCAGTTGCCGGCGACCAGGACGCGCACCTCCGGATGGCTGGCCAGCCACTGGGCCTGCGCGGCCAGGATCTGGCGGGCCTCGCCGCTCAGATCGTAGCTGTCGAGCGCGAAGAACACTCGATCGCCGGCGCTGGCCGCCAGCTGTTCCTGCAAGCTGCGGTGGGCTGGATTCTGGTCGAGCGCCGGCGGCGCATAAGGATCGCTGGCCGGAGGCGGCGGGACCTCGGCGACGGGTGCGACCGGCGCGGGCTTAGGTTTGGACGCGCAGGCCGACAGGCCCAGAACGACAGCGAGGGTCAGGGGAACAGAAATCAAACGAGACATGGCGCATCCGACGGTCAAAGATCGCCGCCATGCAGCCGATCCGCCGCGCCAAGCTCAAGCATAAGAACCTTATAACGCCCTGGCCATAACGGGCCCATAATTGCCGCGGCCGACCGGGATCGACATGGTGTCGCTCCCGCAACGCGCCGGGCGCGCGCCGGTCGATCCCCCTAGTGTGCTCTTGCCTCGTGCAAGGCGCATGACCCTGCCCCCCGACCGGCGCGCGAGTAGCTTTTCCAGGGTGATGATGGCGCAGACGATCCCCGTTCCGCTGACTTTGGCCGCACGCCGCCTGCGGCCCTACGGCGCGGCGCTGCTCTACACGCTGTGCGCCACCGGCGTGTCCGAGCTGCTCTATCGCCTGTTCGACACGACCCGGTTGTCGATGGTGTTCCTGGCTGGGGTGTTGCTGACCGCGGTCACCCAAGGGGCCTATCCCGGCTACTTCGCCGCCTTTCTGGCCTTCGCGATCTACAACGTCTATCTGGTCGAACCCCGCTTCACCTTCACCTTCGCCTCGACCGAGGACGTGCTGGTGCTGCTGACCTTCCTGGCGGTGGCCATGCTGACCGGGGGGCTGACGGGCCGCCTGCGCGACGAGGCCCGGCGCAACAGCATCCGGGCCCGCGCCACCGCCGCCCTGTTCGAGACCAGCCGCCAGCTCTCCTCCGCCGAGGACGAGATGGCCATCCGCCTGCTGGTGGTCGAGCAGATGGCCGCGGCCGCCAAGGGCGAGGCGGCCATGGTCGATCGCGCCCTGGTCTGGAGCTCCCCGCGCACCGAGGCGATGTTGTCGGCGCCGCCCGAACCGCCGGACTTCAGCCAGCCGGGCTGGTGGGTCCGGGACCTGGTCGCCGACGGCGCCGAACTGGGCGTCGTGGCCTGGCGTGGCGCCGAGGGCGTGCCGGACGCCGACAGCGAGCGGCTGATCCAGGTCCTGGCCGACCTGGGCGCGGCCGCCATCCAGCGCGCCCGCCTCTCGGCCGCGCGGTCCGAGGTCGCCGCCGCGGCCCGGACCGAGCAGCTACGCGACGCCCTGCTCTCGTCGATCTCGCACGACCTGCGTACGCCGCTGGCGGCGATCCTGGCCTCGGCCAGCAGCCTCAAGGCGTTCGGCGGCCAGTTCCCCGAGGACGTCCGCGACGACCTGGTCACCACGATCGAGGAAGAGGCCGAGCGCCTGAACCGCTTCGTGGCCAACCTTCTGAGCATGACCAAACTGGAGTCCGGCGCCCTGGTGCTGGAGAGCCAGAAGTTCTCGGCCGCCGAAGTGGTCAATCGCGCCGCCGACCGCCTGGCCCGCCAGGGCTGCGTGGTCGAGCGGACCATCGAGGACCAGGCGATGGTCGAGGGCGATCCGGTCCTACTGGACCAGGCGCTGGGCAACGTCCTGGAGAATGCCGCGCGTTACGGCCACGACGACCGGCCGATCGCCGTGCGCGTCCGCGCCCTGGACGACACCGTGTTGATCGAGGTCGCCGACGAAGGCCCCGGCGTCCCCGAAGCCGACCAAGCGCGGATCTTCGAAAAGTTCTATCGCTCGCCGGCCTCGGCCAAGGCCAGCCAGGGCACGGGCCTTGGCCTGTCCATCGCCCGCGGCCTCGTCGAGGCCATGGGCGGCTCGATCCGGGCCGCCGGTCGTTCGGACGACCGCACGGGCCTCGTCGTCAGCCTGATGCTCCCCAGGAAGCGCGCCGCATGACCCAGCCCCTCGCCCAGGTCCTGCTCGTCGATGACGAACCGCAATTGGTGCGCGCCCTGACGCCGGCGCTGAAGGCGGCCGGCTATGCGGTGTCGGTCGCCGACAGCGGCCAGGCGGCCCTGGCGCACTTGGCGGCCGAGGGCTGCGACGCCGTCATCCTGGACCTGGGCTTGCCCGACATGGATGGCAAGGCGGTGATCGGCCGGATCCGCGAGTGGTCCGAGGTGCCGATCGTCGTGCTGTCGGCCCGCGACATCGAGCACGAAAAGATCGCCGCCCTGGACCTCGGCGCCGACGACTTCGTCAACAAGCCCTTCGGCATCGGCGAGCTGCTGGCCCGCCTGCGCGCGGCGATGCGCGGCCGCGAGCGCCGGTTCTCGGCCCGGGCCCGCTTCAAGAGCGGCGACCTGGAGATCAATTTCGCCGACCGCCACGTCTTCGTGCTGGGCGAGGAGGTCCGGCTGACGCCCCGCGAATACGACCTGCTGCGCAGCCTGGCCCGCTATGCCGGCCGCGTGGTCACCCATCGCCAGCTGATGACCGCTGTCTGGGGGCCGGACGCCCAGGTCGACGCCCAGTTCGTGCGCGTCCTGGTCGGTCAGGTTCGTCAGAAGCTGGAGGAAGAACCCGCCTCGCCGCGCCTGCTGCTGACCGAGCCGGGCCTGGGCTATCGCCTGGCCCCCGAGGATGAGCCGTAGGGGTTCGATAGAAACACTTCGAGGACCGCATGCAGACTGTCGAGATCGTCCTGGCGCTCCTGGCCGCCGTCGTTCTGAGCGGCGCCGCGGCGCGCTTCCTGCCGCTGGCCGTGCCCGCGCCGCTGGTGCAGATCGGCCTGGGCGCGTTGATCGCTTTGGTGACCAAGGCGCCGGTGGCCCTGGATCCCCAGCTGTTCTTCCTGCTGTTCCTGCCGCCGCTGCTGTTCCTGGACGGCTGGCGCATCCCCAAGGACGACTTCTTCCGAGATCTACCGATCATCCTGGAGATGGCGCTGGGCCTGGTGGTGCTGACCGTCGTCGGCGCGGGCCTGTTCATTCACTGGATGATCCCCGCCATGCCGGTGGCCGTCGCCTTCGCCCTGGCTGCCGTGATCTCGCCGACCGACCCGATCGCGGTCTCGGCCATCGCCCAGCGGGTGCCGATCCCCAAGCGCCTGATGCACATCCTGGAGGGGGAGTCGCTGCTGAACGACGCCTCGGGCCTGGTCTGCCTGCGCTTTGCCATCGCCGCCGCCCTGACCGGGACCTTCGTGCTGAAGGACGCGGTGCTGACCTTCGCCTGGGTCGCCGTCGCCGGCGTCGCGATCGGCGTCCTGACCACTCTGGTCGTCACCACCTTGAACGCCTGGCTGTCGCGCCGCAGCGCCGAGGACGCCGGCCCCCAGACCCTGGTCAGCCTGCTAATTCCGTTCGCGGCCTATCTCCTGGCGGAAAAGGTCCATGCCTCGGGCATCCTGGCCGCCGTCGCGGCGGGCGTGGCGATGAGCTTCTCCGAAGCCGCCCGCCAGACGGTCGCGGCAACGCGCGTTCGTCGCAACATGGTCTGGGACACCCTGCAGTTCAGCGCCAACGGCGTGATCTTCGTGCTGCTGGGCGAGCAGCTGCCCTCCATCCTGGCCGGCGCGGTCGAGACCGTGCACACGACCGGTCACCACGACGCCTGGTGGCTGGGCGTCTATGTCGTGGCGATCACCCTGGGCCTGGGGATCTTACGTTTCGCCTGGGTGTGGGGCTCGCTGAAGCTGACCCTGCTGCGCGCCCGCCGACGCGGCGAGGAGCGCGCCAGCCCGGACTGGAAGATCATCGCCGCCACCGCCTGCGCCGGCGCGCGCGGCGCCATCACCCTGGCCGGCGTCCTGACCCTGCCGCTGGCCACCGCCGCCGGCGCGCCCTTCCCCGCCCGCGACCTGGCCATCTTCCTGGCCGCGGGGGTGATCATCCTGTCGCTGATCATCTCCAGCGTGGCCCTGCCGCTGCTGCTGAAGAACCTGCAGCTGCCGCCCGACACGGACAGCCAGGAGCAGGCCGAGCAGGCTCGCACGACCTTGGCCAACGCCGCGATCCTGGCGGTCGAGCAGCTGATGACCGCCTCGGCCCACGCCGCCGATCACGACTTCCAGGCCGCCACAGCGCGTGTCGCCGACGTCTATCGCGACCGCCTCGACGCCCTGGCGCAGTCAGGCGAGGTGGCGATCGCCGCCAAGCGTAGTCTGGCGTTCGAGCGTGACATCCGCCTGGCGGCCTTGGAAGCCGAGCGTGACGCGCTTCGCGGGCTGGCCCGTCGCCGCTCGGTCAATGACAGGGTCCATGCACGCCTGACCCGCGACCTGGATCTGGCCGAGGCTCGAGCGCGCAGTTAGGGCGCCAACAGTGACCAGGGCTAAGCGCTGGTGCTCATGCTCGCCAGAGGCGCCAGGGATATCTTGAAGACCGACGATTGGGACGGCTCTGCGCCACACACTGACCGCTGTGTGCAGGGCTAAACAGGCGGAGCTCGAAGAGAAACGCGCCGGGATCGAAACACCGTCGGCGGTGGCGATCCATCCGGGTGCGGTGGCGACCTACGACGCGCTGACGCGGCGTTTGGCCAAAGTGATGCAGGGTTCTGAGGGGGAGGGGGTGCGCAGGGCGCTGCGCGAGGATCGAAGGCATGGAGGGCATCCCGCTTCAGGGGATGTGCCGTTTCGATCTAAATGCGCGCGGCAAAATCGCCGCGCTCCTGACGATGTCAGATGCGTTGAAGAATAACGCTGAAATGTTTGGGGATACCTTGGGTGCGGGGACAGGATTTGAACCTGTGACCTTCAGGTTATGAGCCTGACGAGCTACCGGGCTGCTCCACCC
>NZ_JBWKNY010000002.1:278503-865505 GCF_059415805.1 Caulobacter sp. GW821-FHT10A06 | reverse complement strand
GCCCCCACAAGTCCTGGCCCGGCCTCTTCCCCCTCCGTCGTCGCTACGCGCCGACACCTCCCCCGCTAGGGGGAGGATCTAAGCCGCGATGGAGTCGTACACCACGACCTTGCTCCACAGGTGCGAGCAGTCCTTCACGAACTTCAGGTGCAGCGGGTGGTCCTGGTAGAGCTTCTGGTCGGCGACGCTCTTGAAGAGCATCAGCTCCGAGACGTCGTAGCTGTTGTCGACGACGTCGCGTTTCTCGGTCGAGGCCGGCACGCCGATGTGCAGTTGCTGGATGACCTCGATGCCCCGCAGGGTGTTCAGGCCGGCGATCAGGGCGTCACGGTCGGGCTTGGAGCCGGGGGTCTTCAGCCAGAAGAAAACGTGGTGGATCATCGGGGCGCTCGGGGTTTCGGCGGCCGTGGCGGAAGTCCCCGCAGCGGTGGCGAGCGCGCCTGACAGCACGACGCGGCGATCGAAGGACGGCATGGGAGATCCTCCTACTTCAGGCCGTCTTCGGCCAGGGTGTGGGCGACGATGGCGTTGGCGTGGCCGTGGCCCATCTGGTGCTCGTCCTTGAGCATGGCCACCAGTTCCATGTGCTTGGCGGGATAGCGCGCCCGGACCTTCTCCTTCCAGGCGGAGATCGGCTGGCCATACGTCTTCTCGATGGAGGGGAAGTAGGACGCGGGGCCCTTGATCGGCTGGTCGGTCACGGACGTTTCCTTCTCGTTTCAGCCCTGCGGTTTCATCCGCAGGGGCAAACCTGCCGCCACGAAATAGACCGCGTCGGCGACCTGGGCCAACCGCTGATGCAGGCGTCCGGCCTCGTCGCGAAACCGGCGGCCCAGCGGGGTTTCGGGCACGATGCCAAGGCCGACCTCGTTGCTGACCAGCCAGAGCCGGGCAGGGCAGGCGGCGACCGCTGTGACCAGCTCGCCAGCGGCGGCCTCGACGTCGCGCTCGGCCAGCATCAGGTTCGACAGCCACAGAGTCAGGCAGTCGACCACGGCCACGGCGTCGGCGGGCAGGGCGGCGATCGCCTCGGCCAGCGCCAACGGCGCTTCGACCGTCGTCCACGATTCGCCCCGGTCGGCCTGGTGGCGCGCGATGCGCTGGGCCATCTCGTCGTCGAAGGCCTGGCCGGTGGCGATCATCACGGGACGCCCAGCTGAAGCAGCGCTTTCGGCCGCTTTCTGGGCGAACGCGCTCTTGCCGGAACGGGCCCCGCCTAGCACCAGGGTCGATGTCATAAGAGCTCCACATTGACCGTTTGCGGCGCAGCATATAGGGCTGGCCGCGCGTCAGGCTCCTCGAAAGAGGATTAAAAGGGAACGAGGTTCAAGACCTCGGCTGCCCCCGCAACTGTAAGCGGCGAGTTCTAGCGTCACATGCCACTGGGGTCCTCGGACCCTGGGAAGGCGACGCCAAGAGCGACGACCCGCGAGCCAGGAGACCTGCCCGGCGCAGTCGTTCATCGCTCGGCCGGGGTGCGCCGAACGAACGGGATCTCCCGAGAAACGACAGTCAAGGACCGCGCGACGGTCCAGCGTACGCGTGTTTGCGGGTGCGTTGGCTGGCGCGTGGATCGTTTCAACAGGGGAAGATAAAAAATGATCCGAGCGTTTCTCAGCTCCACCGCGCTTTCCACGGCTTTGGCCACCCTCCTGATCGCCGGCGCCGCTTCGGCCGAAGACCAGAAGGCTCCCGAAGCGGACGTGGCCGGCAATGTCGGCGCCAACGGCGTCGCCGAACTGGTCGTCACCGCCACCCGCACCGCCACCCCGATCGAGAAGATCGGCGCGTCGGTCACCGTCCTGACGCAAGGCGCCATCGAGGCCAGCCAGGCGATCTCGGTCACCGAACTGCTGGCCCAGCAACCGGGTGTCAGCTTCACCCGCAACGGCGGTCCGGGCACGACCACCAGCCTGAACATCCGCGGCGCCGAGACCCAGCACACCGTGGTGCTGATCGATGGCGTCAAGCTGAACGACCCGTCCTCGACCCAGGGCGGCTTCAACAGCGGCAACCTGCTGGTCGGCGACATCTCGCGCGTCGAGGTGCTGCGCGGCGCCCAGTCGACCCTGTGGGGCAGCCAGGCCATCGGTGGCGTGGTCAACATCGTCACCGCCGACCCGACCCAGCCGTTCCAGAGCTCGGTCGATGTCGAGGGCGGCGCCCGTCAGACCGGCTATCTGCGGGCTGGTGTCGGCGGCGCGGGCGACAAGGTCGTCTGGCGCGTGGCCGGCGGCTACTACTCGACCGACGGCGTCTCGTCGTGGAAGGCCGGCAAGGAAACCGACGGCTACGTCAACAAGGGCCTGTCGGGCCGCCTGCGCTACAAGTTCAGCGAAAACGTCTCGGCCGAGGTCCGCTCGGTCTATTCGAAGGGCAAGAACGACTTCGACGCCTTCAACGGTGACAGCCCCGAGTTCGCCCGCACCGAGGAACTGGTCGTCTATAGCGGCCTGAACTTCGCGCTGCTGGACGGTCGCTGGAACAACCGCCTGGGCTACGCCTACACCGACACCGACCGCGAGAACATCAACCCGGCCCGCCCGGCCGTGCCGCTGACCTTCGACGCCGCCGGCAAGAACAAGCGCATCGAGTACCAGGGCGTGTTCGCCTTCTCGGACGCGGTGACCGCCACCTTCGGCGCCGAACACGAGAAGTCGCGCATGCGCACCCGCTCGCCGTCGGCCACGGCCGCCAACCCGCCGTTCCGCACCGGCCGCGTCGGCGTCGACAGCGTCTATGGCCAGGTGCAGGCCGAGGTCGTCCAGGGGCTGACCCTGACTGCCGGCGTCCGCTACGAGGACCACGACACCTATGGCTCGCACACCCTGGGCCAGGCCTCGGCCGCTTGGGCGCTGAACCAGGGCAACACCGTCCTGCGCGCCAGCTTCGGCCAGGGCTTCCGCGCCCCGGGCCTCTACGAGCTGTACAGCGAATACGGCAATCTCACCCTGTCGCCGGAAGAGTTCGACAGCTGGGACGCCGGCATCGAGCAGCGCTTCTTCGGCGGCAAGGCGCGCGCCTCGGCCACCTGGTTCCAGCGTGAAGCCGACAACGAGATCCGCTTCTTCTCGTGCACCGGCGCGCCCGATCCGCTGTGCGCCGTCAACGGCGTCTCGCGCTTCGGCTACTACAACAACGTCCAGAAGACCAAGGCTCAGGGCGTCGAGCTGATCGGCGAGGTCAAGCCGGTCGACGGCCTGACCGTCACGGCCAACTATACCTATACCGAGGCCGAGTCCGACAGCGGCGCCAGCAAGGGCAAGCAGCTGACCCGTCGTCCCAAGAACATGGGCAACCTGTCGGTCGGCTACCGCTGGCCGGTGGGCCTGACCACCACGGTGGCGGCGCGTTATGTGGGCAAGACCTTCAATAACGACACCAATACCCAGGTGGTGAAGGGCTACACCCTGGTCGACCTGCGGGCGGCCTACACGATCAACGACACCTATGAGGTCTTCGGTCGTGTCGAGAACGCCTTCGACAAGGACTACCAGACCATCCTGAACTACGGGACGCCGGGTCGCGGGGCGTTCGTCGGCCTGCGCGCGCGCTTCTAGGGCTGCCGAGGTGGCGTCGATTTCAGCCCTCGGCGCCTTTCGGCACGGCGGCCGTCTCCGTGAGGCGACGGCCGCCCACCCGCACGCGCCCCAGCCCTGGCTGGATCTTTCGACCGGTATCAATCCAGAGCCGTGGTCGGGACCTCGCGCCTCGGCCGACGACCTGCGGCGATTGCCGGATCCGGAGGACCTGGTTCAGCTGGAGGCCATCGCGGCCCGCGCGTTCGGCGTCAGCGACCCCGGACGCGTGGCGGCCGTTTCCGGCGCGGAGGCGGCGCTGCGGCTGCTGCCCGGCCTGATCGGGGGCGGGGCGGTGGCGCTGCTGGACCCGATCTATGGCGGCCACGCTGAGGCCTGGGCTTCCTTCAGCCCGAACCGGCTCGTGTCGCTGGATGACCCCAGAACGCTCCACGCCGACGTGCTGGTGCTGGTCAATCCAAACAATCCCGACGGCCATCGCATCGATCGCGAAACCCTGGTCGCCCTGGCGGCAGAGCGCTCAGATCAAGGTCGCTGGACCGTGGTCGACGAGTCCTTCGTCGAGGTCACGCCCGAGCTCAGCGTCGCCGACCTGGAAATCGACCGGCTGATCACTCTGCGCTCGTTCGGCAAGTTCTACGGCTTGCCCGGATCACGACTGGGTTTCCTGATTGGAAACAAGATCTTCTCGCGAGAATTTCGCATACTGCTCGGCGACTGGCCGGTCAGCGCCGACGCGATCGCGCTGGGGCAGGGCGCCTATGCCGACGAGGCCTGGCGCAAGGCGACGCGGGCCTGGCTGGCCAAGCAGGCGGCCAAGGTCGATGTGGCGCTGGCTGAGGTCGGCTTCACCGTGGTTGGCGGCTGCGATCTCTTCCGCTGGGTCGAGGTCCCGGACGCCTATGCGGTGTTCACGCGGCTGTGCGAGCGTGGCGTGCTGACGAGACCGTTCCCGGATCGGCCCGATCGACTTCGCATTGGCCTGCCTTCCATCAAGGATTTCAAACGCTTCCAGAAGGCGCTTCAGGTATGAACCGGCGTGAAATCGTAGCCGGCGCTCTGGCGCTGACGGCGGGCGCCGCGCCGCCGCCTCGGCGCATCGTGTCGCTGAACAGCTGCCTGGACGCCATGCTGGTGCACCTGGCCGACCGCAGCCAGATCACGGCCCTCAGCCACTATGCCCGCGAGGAGCACGGCTCCACCGTCGCCGCTCAGGCCAAGACGCTGCCCTACACCTGGGAGAGCGCCGAGGAGGTCATCGCCCTGCGACCCGATCTCGTCCTGGCCAGTCAGCACTCGGCCCTGGCGACCCGCAACGCGCTCAAGCGTCTCGACGTGCCGGTGCAGCGCTTTAAGGTGCCCAAGTCGATCGACGAGAGCCGGGGCCAGGTGCGCAAGCTGGCGCGGATGATCGGTCACCCCGACCGCGGCGAGGCCCTGATCGGGCGGATCAACGCCGCCATCCAGGCCGCGACGCCGGCGCCGGGCGCGCGACGGCTCAGCGCCCTGATCTACCAGCCCAACGGCTTCGCGGCCGGACCAGGCACCCTGGTCGACGAGATGATGGAGCATGCCGGCTTTGACAATGTCGCCCGGCGCTTCGGCCTCAAGACCTGGGGCAATGTCGCGCTGGAACGCCTGCTGGCCGATCCGCCGCAGGTGCTGCTGGTCGGCGAGCCCGCGCCCGGTGCCCGCAGCTGGGCCGACCGGGTCATGACCCATCCAGCGTTGAAATCCATTTCCGGGCGAATGCGCCAAGTGCGCCTGCCCGAAAAGCTTCTGTACTGCGGCGGCCCGGTGCTGATCGAGACCGCCGCCGCCATGGCCAAAGCCCGCGCCCAGGCGCTGAAGGAGGGCGCATGACCTCTAAACCCCATTTGGCCAGATCTCCCTGGCTCGTCTGCGGCGTCCTGCTGGCGCTGCTGGTCGTGCTGTTCGTCGCCAGCCTGTGCGCCGGACGCGTCTGGACGCCCTGGAGCGCCTGGCTCTCGCACGGCGAGGACCCGCGCTGGGCCATCGTCTTCGGGCTGCGCCTGCCACGCACCATCCTGGCGATCCTGGTCGGCGGGGCCCTGGGGCTCTCCGGCGCGGCGCTGCAGGGCTATACCCGCAACCCGCTGGCCGATCCGGCCGCCCTGGGGGTTTCGACCTCGGCGGCGCTGGGCGCGGTGCTGACGCTCTATCTGGGCGCGGCGGGCGAGGCCAACTGGATCCTGCCGCTGTCCGCCATGGTCGGGGCCGGGATCGGGGTCGCCATCCTGCTGGGCCTGTCCGGGATCAGTTCCAGCATCGTCACCTTCCTGTTGGCCGGCTTCGTCATCCAGACGGTCTGCGGGGCCATGATCGCCCTGGCCCTGAACCTGGCGCCCAACCCCTGGGCCGTGAACGAGATCGTCAACTGGCTGATGGGCTCGTTGGCCGACCGCAGCGTCGAGGAGGTCAAGCTGGCCGCGCCGGGCGTGATCCTGGGCAGCCTGCTGCTGCTGACCCTGGGCCGCTCGCTGGACGCCCTGACCCTGGGCGAGCAGGGCGCCAAGTCGTTGGGCGTCGAGCTTGGCCGCACGCGCCTCTTGATGGCCGTCGGCGTGGCGATCGCGGTTGGGGCCAGCGTCGCGGTGACCGGCGTCATCAGCTTCATTGGCCTGATCACCCCACACCTGCTGCGGCCACTGCTGGGCTCCAAGCCCAGCGCCGTGCTGCTGCCGTCGTTCGTGGGCGGCGCGGTCCTGACCCTGGCTGCCGACATCCTGGTGCGCATGACCCCCGCGGCCAGCGAGGTGAAGCTCAGCGTCGCCATGGCCGCCCTGGGCGGGCCGTTCTTCCTGGCCATGCTGATCTCGATGCGACGGAGGATGGCATGAGCCTGCAAGCGCAAGACATCACCGTCCGCTTCGGCGACCGCCAGGTCCTGGCCGGGATCACCGCCGACTTCGAGCCGGGCGGCGTCATCGCCATCGTCGGTCCCAACGGCGCGGGCAAGTCGACCCTGCTGACCTGCCTGGCGGGTCTGCTGAAGCCCGATGCCGGCGCGGCCCTGCTGGACGGAGCCGCGATCGCCGCGATGAACGGCCGCCAGCGCGCGCGCCGCATCGCCTTCCTGGCCCAGACGCCCGAGATCGCCTGGGACGTCGACGTCCGCGCCTTCGTCGGCCTGGGCCGCACGCCGCACCTGGGCGCCTTCGGTCCCAGTGGCGAGGACCAGGTCGCGATCGAGGCCGCCATCAAGGCCGCCCATCTGGAAGACTTCGCCGATCGGGCGGTCACCCGGATGTCCGGCGGCGAGCGGGCCCGGGCCCTGATCGCCCGAGGCCTGGCCGGCGAGACCGACTGGCTGCTGGCCGACGAGCCGCTGACGGGCCTGGACCCCGGCCACGCCCTGGACGCGCTGTCGCTGTTCCGCCGCCTGGCTCACGACCAGGGCAAGGGCGTGATCCTCACCCTGCACGACCTGAACCTGGCCGCGCGCTTCGCCGACCGGGTGCTGGTGCTGGACGAAGGCAAGCTGGTCGCCGACGCCGCGCCTGAGGCCGCCCTGACGCCCGAGCTGCTGTCGAAGGTCTACGGCGTCGTCGTCCGCCGCCACGTCGGCGATGCCGGCCCGCTGATCGAAGTTCTGGGCCGTGCCGGCTAGTCCCTGGCCAATACCCTGGATAGTCCTGGCGGCGGCGGGCGTGGAGGCCGTCATCGGCTATCCCGACGCCCTGCATCGGCGGTTCCCGCATCCCGTGGTCTGGATCGGCGCCCTGATCGGACATCTGGAGCGGATGCTGAACCAAGCCTCGTTCGGTGAGCCGTTGCGGCGTGTGCTGGGCGTCGTGACCCTGCTGGCCATTGTCGCGGTCAGCGCCGGCGCGGGCCTCCTGATCACCCGCCTTGGCGGTCCGTGGGCCGTCATCGCGGTCGGCTGGCTGGGGCTGGCCCAACGAAATCTGTGGGACCATGTCCAGGTCGTGGCCAAGCCTCTGGCCGCGGGTGATCTGGACGCCGCCCGCGCCGCCGTTGGCATGATCGTCGGCCGCGACGTCGCGCGCCTGGACGAGAGCGACATCGCCGCCGCCGCGATCGAGAGCCTGGCCGAGAGCTTCTGCGACGGCGTGGTCGCGCCGCTGTTCTGGTTCGTGGTCGGCGGCCTGCCAGGCCTGTTCGTCTACAAGGCGGTCAACACCGCCGACAGCATGATCGGCCATCGCGAGCCGCGCTGGCGGTCGTTCGGCTGGGCCTCGGCCCGGTGCGACGATCTGCTGAACCTGATCCCGGCGCGCCTGGCCGGGGCGCTGGTCGCCATCGCCGGGCGAGGCGGCTGGCGGGTCATGCTGCGCGACGCCGGCAAGCATGCTTCGCCCAACGCCGGCTGGCCCGAGGCGGCCATGGCCGGCGCTCTGGGCGTCCGTTTGGGCGGTCCTGCCTGGTACGACGGTGCGCTGTCGCAGCGTCCGGTGCTGGGCGGGGGCAGGGCGCCCGAGGCGGCCGATGTCGCGCGCGCGCTCAAGGTCTATCTGGTCGCCTGCGCGATCCTCTGGTTGATGCTGGCCCTCCTTGGCTTCCTTTGGGGAGGATTCGTATGGCCGCATTGATGATCCAGGGCTGCGGGTCCGACGTCGGCAAGTCGGTGCTGGTCGCGGGCCTGTGCCGGCTGTTCGCCAATCGCGGCCTGACGGTCCGGCCATTCAAGCCGCAGAACATGTCCAACAACGCCGCCGTCACCGCCGACGGCGGCGAGATCGGTCGCGCCCAGGCGCTGCAAGCCATCGCCTGCCGCACCCCGCCGACCGTCGACATGAACCCGGTGCTGCTGAAACCCCAGAGCGACGTCGGCGCCCAGCTGGTGGTGCGCGGCCAGATGGCCGGGACCTGGAAGGCGCGGGGCTATCAGGAGCGCAAGGCCGCGCTGCTGGGCACGGTGATCGAGAGCTTTCGCACGCTGGAGGCCGAAAGCGACCTGGTGATCGTCGAAGGCGCCGGCAGTCCGGCCGAGATCAACCTGCGCGCCAACGACATCGCCAATATGGGCTTCGCGATCGCCGCCGATGTGCCGGTCGTGCTGGTCGGCGATATCGACCGAGGCCACGTGATCGCGGCCCTGGTCGGCGCCCATGCGGTGCTGAACGGGGCCGACCGGGCGATGATCCGCGGCTTCCTGATCAACAAGTTCCGGGGCGATCCCAGCCTGTTCCAGGACGGCCGCGCCGAGATCGTCCGCCGCACCGGCTGGCCGGACCTGGGCATGGCTCCGTGGCTGGCGGCGGCGCGACGCCTGCCGGCCGAGGACGCCGTCGTGCTGGACCGCGCCGTAGCCGCCGACGGCCGCAAGGTGCGGATCGTCGTGCCGATGCTGTCGCGGATCGCCAATTTCGACGAATTCGACGCCCTGCGCGCCGAGCCCGAGGTCGAGTTCGCCTTCGTGCCGCCGGGTACGCCGCTGCCGGGTGACGCCGACCTCGTCATCCTGCCAGGCACCAAGGCGACGCTGGCGGACCTGGCCTTCCTGCGCGCCCAAGGCTGGGACATCGACCTGGCCGCCCATGTTCGGCGCGGTGGCCGGGTCTTAGGCGTTTGTGGCGGCTACCAGATGCTCGGGCGGCGAGTGTCGGACCCGGACGGGATCGAGGGCGCGCCGGAGAGCGCCGAGGGCCTCGGCCTGCTGGACGTCGAGACGGTGATGACCGGCGACAAGACCCTGCGGCCCGTGACCGGGCGCCTGTCGGGCGGCGCGCTGTTTGAAGGCTACGAGATGCATGTCGGCCGCACGACCGGCGCGGTCTCGCCGATGCTGACCTTCGAGGACGGCGTCACCGACGGCGCCGTCTCGGCCAATGGTCGGGTGCGGGGGTGCTATGTCCACGGCCTTTTCGATAGGGCTGAGGCGCGCGCGGCGCTGCTCGCCGAGCTGGGCGCCGTGTCCGACGGCCTGGATCAAGCGCTCCGCGTCGACCAGGCGCTGGACGAGATCGCCGCCATGCTCGAGCAGAGTTTCGATATCCCCGCCCTCGCAGCCCTGGCCGGCCTGGAGCTTTCTCGATGATCCTTCCGTCCGTCCCGCCCGTCGACAAGACCCGCGCCGCCGCCTTGCGCGCGACGATCGACGGCAAGGCCAAGCCGCTGGGCGCGCTGGGCCGGGTCGAGGATTTGGCCGTCCAATTGGGCCTGATCGCAGAGGCGCCGCCCGCCTTCGACAAGGCGCTGCTGCTGGTCTTCGCCGGCGATCACGGCCTGACGGCGGAGGGCGTGTCTTCCTATCCGTCGGCCGTGACCCAGGCCATGGTCGCGACCTTCCTGGCCGGCAAGGCCAGCGCCAATGCCTTTGCCACGGCGATCGGTGCGGAACTGCGGGTGGTTGACGCCGGGGTGGATGGCGATCTGCCGACGCATCCGAACCTGCTGGCTGAGAAGGTTCGACGCGGGACCCGCAACGCGGCTGCCGAGCCCGCCCTGACCGAGGCCGAAGTCGCCACCGCCCTGGAGCGCGGCGCCCGGATCGCCCGTGACGCCGTGGCCGAGGGCTTCCAGATCCTGGCGCTGGGCGAGATGGGCATCGGCAACACCGCCTCGGCCGCCCTGATCATGCACCGGCTGGCGCCGGCGCCCTTGGCCGAATGCGTGGGGCGCGGCGCGGGTCATGACGACGAAGGCCTGGCGCGCAAGCTGGCGATCCTGGAACGGGCCGCCGCGCGGTCGGAGACGACGGATCCCGCTGAGATGCTGGCCCAGTTCGGCGGGCTGGAGATCGCCATGATGGCCGGCGCGATCCTCGGCGCGGCTTCGGCGAAGGTACCGGTGCTGGTTGACGGCTTCATCGGCTCGGCGGCGGCGCTGGCGGCGATCCGGCTGCAGCCGGCGGCGCGGGACTATTGCGTCTTTTGCCATCGCTCGGCCGAGCAGGGACATCGCCGCATGCTCGAGGCGCTGGAGGTCGAGCCACTGCTGGACCTGGGCCTGCGCCTGGGCGAGGGGACCGGCACCCTGCTGGCCCTGCCGATCGTGCGCGCCGCCTCGCGGCTCTTGAGCGACGTCGCCAGCCTGGACGACGTGCTGAACGGGCGGCTCTGACCATGGACTGGGCGCGGCATCAGGTTCGACTGCTGGTCTGTGCGATCCAGTTCCTGACGCGCGTGCCGATGCCGAGCTTGAAGACCTTCGAACCCGAATGGATCACCCGCTCGGCGCGCTATTTCCCGCTGGTCGGCCAAGGCGTTGGGGCGGTCAGCGCTCTGGTGCTGCTAGTCGGTGAGCGCGTCTGGGGCGGCAGCGTAGCCGCCGTGCTGGCCATCACCGCCGGCCTGTTGGTCACCGGCGCCTTCCACGAGGATGGTCTGGCCGATACCGCCGACGGCCTGGGTGGCGGACAGACCGCCGCGCGGCGTCTGGAGATCATGAAGGACAGCCGCGTTGGGACTTACGGCGTTTGCGCCCTGATCCTGGTGCTGGGCCTGAAGGTCGCCGTGCTGGCCTCGACGCCGATGGCGGCCCTGATCCTGCTGGCCTCCCACAGCCTGGGCCGGGCCGCCGCCGTGGTCGTGATGCGCGTCACGCCCTATGCCCCAAGCGGCGAGGCGGGCAAGTGGAAGCCCGTACCGCAAGGCGTACGGACCGGCGAGGTGCTGGTCGCCTTGCTGATCGCAGCCTGGCCCTTGGTTCTGCTGCCGCCGGACGCTGCGTTGCTCGGCATCGCGGGCGGCGCCGTCCTGGCGATCGCCATGGCCCTGCTGGCCAAACGGCTGATCGGCGGTCACACCGGCGATGTGTTGGGCGCGGTCGAGCAAATGTTCGAGGTCGGGTTTCTGCTGGGCGCGGCGGCGCTGCTGTGAGGCTGCTGGTCGGTCCGATCTCGGCGGTCGAAGGCTTGGCTGGCCAGGCCGATCACGTGCTGTCGCTGATCTCGCCGGACGCCCAGGCGCCGGTCGTGACGAGACCGCGAACCCTCTTGCGGTTCAACGACATCGCCGAGGACCGTGAAGGGTTGGTCGCGCCCTCGGCGGCGATGATCGAGACGATCCTGGGCCTGGCGGCGACGCCGACCTTGCTGATCCACTGCTTCGCCGGCGTCAGCCGCTCGACGGCGGCGGCCTACATCCTGGCCTGCGCGCACGGCGGCGATGAGCAGGTGCTGGCCGCCCGACTGCGCACTCTGTGCCCGGAAGCGACTCCGAACGCCTTGATGGTCGCCCTGGCCGACACGATCCTGCGGCGCGACGGCGCCATGAGCCGAGCGATCGCCGGCATCGGGCGCGGCGTCGACGCCTTCGAGGGGACCGTGATCGACTGGCGGCTCTAGCTCTTGGCAAGGCCCGGCAGATCGATCCGCACCAGTCGCCAGCCGAAGATCCCATGGCGCTTCAGCACCAGCTCTAGTCGCTCGCCGCCCCGCACATCGGCATAGCTGACGCGGAAGTGGTCGAGCCCTTCATAGCGATAGTCGACCTTGGTCTCTGACTTGGCCTTCGGCTTGGCCGGCTCGAGGACCGGGCCGCCGGGCGCGGTCGAGACGGTCTTGGGCGGCTCGTTGGTGGCCACCATGTTGGCGATGGCGTCGGGCGTGGCGAAGGAGTCGACGGCCTTGTCGACCACGCTGGCCATCAGCAATTGGCCGAAGGCCGCGAACGGATTGTCGCGCAGTTCGGGGTCTTCCTCGAACTTGCGGGTCATGGCCGTCTTGAGCTGGGCCTTCAGGCTCTCGCGCACGGCGGGGAAGTCGACCTTCTGCGCCAGCGCGACCCTGTCGCCGGCCTTGGCGGCGGCGGTCAGGCTGTGCAGCGCCAGGATCGGCGAGGCGAAATACAGCGCGATCAGCAGCACGGCCACAACGCCGCCGGCGCCGATCAGGATACGGTTCTTGCGAGTCATCGAATTCTCCCCCGCCGATTGGGGCAGACGGGGGAGGCCGGGTCAACCAAACCCTTAGCGGGCCGGCGATTGCGAAGCGCGCAGGATCTCGGCCCAGACCGGCGGGCGACGATTGGTCTTCTTCACCAGGTCGTCCCGCAGGGCCAGGAACTTGGGATCCGCCAGACTGGCCAAGCTGTAGGTCGAAACGCCATTGCCCACGTCCCACGGATGCGGAGCATATTCCTTCTGGCCGGCGCCGGCGCGATCGCGGTCGAACTGGATCTTGGAGTTGGCGAACTCGATATGGACCTTCTCGCCGGTGGCGAAGGCCGTCAGCCAGTCCAGCGAGTGAGGCAGGCTGGCGCCGACCGGGCTCTTCCAGCTGTACCAGTCCTGGCCGTGGGCCTTGGCCGACAGTACGGCCATCAGCAGCGGGTCGAGATTGTAGGTGACGTAGTGCAGCGCGTCGCGCTCGTGGAAATCGAACGTCGAGCCGTCGGCGTTGAGGTTGACGCCGACCTGCTTCTGATAGGCCTTGCGGGCTCGGTCGATGACCTTGGCGTCGCCGGTCTGGAAGGCGGCCATGGTCGCCAGCTTGATGCGGTGGCTCTGCCAGTTGGTCTCGGCGTTCTTGGGGCCGGCGTCCATGGCGTCCAGATAGCCGACGGCCATCTTGCGCCAGAAGGCGTCGACCTTGGCGCGGATCGGGGCGGGGAGGTCGGCCTCGGTCAGGTCGGTCGCCATCAGCAGCGTGTCGAAGCCCGTCTCGTCGATCGGGTTGAACGAGATCTGATAGATGTCGGCCCAGTTCTCCAGATAGCGCCCGGTGGCGTCCAGGAACTTGCGGTCGCCGGTCAGGCGGTAGGCGATGGCGAAGTTCAGCACGATCGGCTGGTCCTCGCGGGCCTTGATGCTGATCTCGCGGATGCCCTTGCCGGGCAGGGTGCCTTCGGTGTGGGCGTGCGGGATGGCGCCGGGCGGGCGGTCCAGATTGGCGGTGGCGCGCGAGATCACCTGTTCGGACAGGGCGGGGGCGATCGCGCCCTTGCCGAAGGACGGCCCCAGCAGGGCGTAGTCGGCGGCGTGGGCCGCGGGCGCGACGATGGTCAGGGCGCAGGCGGCGAACCAGGCGGTCTTCAAGGCGATCTCCCCATAAGCTTGTCACCCGCCTTACGCTGCGAGTGTTGCGGCAAGATATCTGACCAGTTTGTAAGCTTGTCAATTATTGGTCATGCCAATATGACGAACTGGTCGGACCTGCCGGGACATCGCTTGTCTTGCGCGGTTTTCCTGATCATCTTCCGGCCCTTCGTGGGGAGTGCGTTTTGACGAGCAAGAGACCGACCATCGACGACGTCGCCCGCGTATCGGGCGTGGCGCGCGTGACGGTGTCTCGGGTGCTCAACGGCGGCCCCAATGTCCGCGACGAGGTCCGCGCCCGCGTCATGCAGGCGGTCGAGCAGCTGGACTACAAGGTCAATCCGCAGGCGCGCAGCCTGGCGGGCGGAGCCACCCGACTGCTGGCCTTCGTGTTCGCCTCGGACCCGGAAAACGATCCGAACTCGTACTACGAGTCCGCCCTGGAGCTGGGCGCGCTAAGGGCTTGTCTGGCCCTGGGCTACCAGGTGCTGGTCCAGAACGTCCCGGACCAGACGCCCGACTACCGCAAGCGCGTGCTGGACCTGATCACCACCCAGCGCTGCGAGGGCCTGATTCTGTCGCCGCCCTATAGCGACGACGTGGGGCTGATCGAGGCCGTGCTGGCGCAAGGGTGCAAGGTCGTCACCGTCTCGCCGGGCGGGCCGGGCAGGGGCACGACCGACGGCGTCGGCGTCGACGACGAGGCCGGCGGCTACGACGTCACCCGCGAACTGCTGCGCCTGGGCCATCGCCGATTCGGCTTCATCGCCGGCCTGGAGGGCCACTTGTCGGCCGATCGCCGCCTGAAGGGCTTCTGGCGCGCTTTGGAAGAGCAGGGACTGGGGGAGGGCGACTGCGTGGTCCTGCGCGGCGACTTCACCTTCCGCTCGGGGACTCACCTGGCGCCGCAGCTGCTGGACCACCCGCTAAAGCCCACGGCGCTGGTCTGCGCCAATGACGACATGGCCGCCGGCGTGCTGTCGGCCGCCCACGCCCGAGGCCTGAGCATCCCGGCCGACCTGTCGATCACGGGCTTCGATGACGCCCCCGTCGCGGCCATTGTCTGGCCGCCTCTGACCACGGTCCACCAGCCCGTGAAGGTGCTGGGCCAGAGGGCTGTGGAACTTCTGGTTTCACGCCTGAATGGGGTGAATTCCTCCCCCGAACCGATCTTCCAGCAGTTGGAACACGCGGTCGTGTCACGCCAGACGACAGGCTTGGCCTAAGCTCCCTGAAGTTGGGTTTGTTTCCATCTTGACAACGTTGTCGTGTTGCCGGCAATTGGAAGCGCTTCCATGGAAGCGCTTCCACGGCCAAGGTTCAGCCGTACAACAAAAACGATAGCTCGCCCGCGCAGGGGCGGGTCCAGAGGGGAGAGCTTATGCGAAACCGCACTCAGGGCGGCGCGCGTCCGTCCGTCCAGAAATTCTACGTTACTGCCTCGGCCGCCGCGATCACGCTGGCGCTGGCCGGTACGGCTTGGGCGCAGACGCCGGCGCAGAAGGACGACGAGACCGTCGACGCGATCGTGGTGACCGGCATCCGGGCCTCGATCCAGAACTCGATCAACATCAAGAAGAACGAGACCTCGATCGTCGAGGCCGTCTCGGCCGAAGACATCGGCAAGCTGCCGGATGTCTCGATCGCGGAATCGATCGCCCGCCTGCCGGGTCTGGCCGCCCAGCGCGTCAACGGCCGCGCCCAGGTCATCTCGATCCGGGGCCTGGCTCCCGACTTCACCACCACGCTGCTGAACGGCCGCCAGCAGGCCAGCTCGGGCGACAACCGCGCGGTCGAGTTCGACCAGTATCCGTCGGAACTGCTCAACAGCGTCGTGATCTACAAGTCGCCGGACGGCCAGGTCTCGGGCATGGGCCTGTCGGGCACCGCCGACCTGCGCGTCGTGCGTCCGCTGGCCTACGGCAAGCGCGCCCTCGCGGTGAACATCCGCGGCGAGAAGACCGCCGGCAAGAAGCTGAATGACGACGCCAGCAACTGGGGCGGCCGCTACAGCGCCAGCTACATCAACCAGTTCGCCGACGGCACGTTCGGCGTGGCCCTGGGCTACGCCCACCTGGATTCGCCGTCTCAGGTGAAACACTACAAGGCCTATGGCTACGAGGGCTTCCCAGCGGACTCCACCAGCCCCGACAGCGCCGATGGCGCGCTGATGCTGAACGGCCAGGAGATCTTCGCCACCTCGCGCAACAACAAGCGCGACGCCTGGATCGGCATCTTCGAGTACCAGCCCAACGACAAGATCCACTCGACGCTGGACCTGTACTACTCGACCTTCAAGCAGAAGGAGGTCGTGCGCGGCGCCCAGTGGTTCTCGAACCCGTTCGCCGACGGCGTGACCTTCTCGGACGTCACGACCGCCGATGTCGGCGGCTCGAAGTTCGCGACCAGCGGCGTGATCCGCAACGCGGTCCTGCAACTTCGCAACGACTACAACACCCGCATGGACCAGCTGTTCTCGGCCGGCTGGAACACCGAGTACCAGCTCGGTGAGAAGACCAAGGTGGTCGCCGACCTGTCCTATTCGTCCAACAAGCGGAAAGAACAGGTCATGGAGACGTACGCGGGTTACGGCCGCGGCATTGGCGGCGTCACCCCGGCGACGGGCGATGTGGGCCGCACCTATGACGGCATCCGCTTCGGCGTCTCCACTGATGGCTTCTCGCAGTACAACGAAGGCCTGAGCTACGACGACGCCAGCCGCGTCACCCTGGGCGACCGCGCCCCGTGGGGTGGCTGGGGCCACGACGGCTCGATCCGCTTCCCGCACGTCAAGGAAGACGTCACCGCCGTCGACATCCGTCTCGAGCACGAGATGGACGGCTTCATCACCCAGCTGTCGGGCGGCGTGAACTACACCGAGCGCGACAAGGGCAAGACCGTCTCGGACAACGACCTGTTCCTCAAGAACGGTCGCCAGCAGGTCTATGTGGACGGGGCCGACCTGGTCGATCCGACCCAACTGGGCTTCGCCGGCTTCGGCGGCGTGCTCAGCGTCAAGATCGGCGACGCCTGGCGCAAGTACTACAACTGGGCCCCGATCCTGGACGCCAACTTCTACGACAAGAACTGGGACATCAACGAGAAGGTCACGACCGCCTTCGCCCGCGCGACCTTCGCGGCCGGCGACCTGCGCGGCAATGTCGGCGTCCAGGTGGTCCGTCAGGAGCAATCGTCGAGTGGCGTGGTGATCAACGGCACCACGGCCGGCCAGCCGATCGTTCCGACCAAGATCAACGCCAAGGACAGCTACACCGACGTCCTGCCCAGCCTGAACCTGATCTACGACCTCGGCGGCGGCCACCGCCTCCGCGCGGCCCTGTCCAAGACCATGGCCCGTCCGCGCATGGACGAGATGCGCGCCAACGTCACGCCGGGCTTCAATGCGCTGGTCTGCTCCAGCCAGCCCTGCGGTCCGGGCACGACGGTCAATCCATGGTCGGCTTCGGGCGGCAACCCGCACCTGCGCCCGTGGAAGGCCGACGCCGCCGACCTGGCCTACGAGTGGTACATCAGCCCCGCGACCTATGTGTCGGTGGCCGGCTTCTACAAGAAGCTGAATACCTACATCTATCAGCAGACCGGCACGTTCGACTTCACGGGCATTCCGATCCCGGTCGGCGCCAGCATCCCGGCGGGCACCAACGTCAACCCGATCGGCCAGATCACGCTGCCCGCCAACGGCAACGGCGGTAATCTGCGCGGTCTGGAGTTCAGCGGCGCGATGGACTTTGGCCAGTTCGCCGGCCTGCTGAAGGGCCTGGGCGTGCAGGGCAGCCTGTCGCTGACCAAGTCGAACCTGAACCCGACCACCAGCACCTCGCCGGTCCGCATCCCGGGCCTGTCCAAGCGCGTGTACAACATCACGGGCTACTACGAGCGTGGCGGCTTCCAGGCGCGGATCAGCCAGCGCTACCGCTCGGCCTTCAAGGGCGAAGTGGTGCAGCTGTTCGCCACCCGCGGCTACACCGAGATCCTGGCCGATAAGCAGGTGGACGCCCAGGTCGGCTACACCTTCCAGGACGGTCCGCTGGAGAACCTGGGCATCCTGCTGCAGGTCAACAACCTGACGGACTCGCCGTACCGCACGCGTCTTGGCCTGGACAGCACCGGCACCAAGACCAGCAACGGCGGCGCGCTGCCGGAGACCTACGAAAAGTACGGCCGGCAGATTCTGTTCGGCGTGAACTATCGGTTCTAAGCAGAGAGGCTGAGCCTGGCCGCGCTCCCCCGCGGTTAAGGTTCGCCAGGCAAGAACCAACGGAGGCGGGGCCGCTTCGGCGGCCCCGACCTTTGATCAACGGGAGGCGAGTGGTTGCAACCGCTCAAGAAAATTCTGATCGCCGGCGGCGGGTCCGCCGGATGGATGACGGCGGCGCTGTGTTCGCGGCTCTTCCAAGGTCTCTATGAGATCGTCCTGATCGAGTCCGAGCAGATCGGCACGGTCGGGGTCGGGGAGGCGACCATCCCCGCCATCAAGAAATTCAACGAACTTCTGGGCATCGACGAGGACGACTTCCTGCGCAAGACGCAAGGGTCCTTCAAGCTCGGGATCGAGTTCCGCAACTGGTATCGCAAGGGCGAGAGCTACCTGCACGGCTTTGGCGTGCTGGGTCAGGACCTGGGCTGGCTGCGGGTGCACCAGTACTGGCTGCGCATGCGCGAGCTGGGCCAGGCGGGCGACTTCAACGACCTGTCGATCAACAACGCCATGGCCTTGCAGGACAAGTTCATGCGCGCCCGCGCCGACATGGCGGACTCGCCGATCGGCCACATCGCCCACGCCTTCCACTTCGACGCCGGCCTCTACGCCAAGCACCTGTCGACCTACGCCCAGGCGCGCGGCGTCCAGCGGCGCGAGGGCAAGATCGTCGACGTGACGCTGCGTCCCGAGGACGGCTTTGTCCAGTCGGTGACCATGGACGACGGCGCGGTGATCGCCGCCGACTTCTTCATCGACTGCTCGGGCTTCCGAGGCCTGATCATCGAGCAGGCCATGAAGACGGGTTACGAGGACTGGACCCATTGGCTGCCGGCTGACCGGGCCATCGCCGTGCCGACCGAGCGCTCGGAGCACTTCACGCCCTATACCCGCTCGACCGCCCATGACTCTGGCTGGCAGTGGCGGATCCCGCTGCAGCACCGCACCGGCAACGGCCACGTCTATTCCAGCCAGTATATCGACGACGACGAGGCCGAGCGCGTCCTGCTGGCCAACCTGGACGGCGCCCAGCGCGCCAACCCGATGCGGCTGCGGTTCACGACCGGCAAGCGCAAGAAGATCTGGAACAAGAATTGCGTGTCGGTGGGTCTGGCCAGCGGCTTCATGGAGCCCCTGGAGTCGACCAGCCTGCACCTGATCCAGTCGGCGGTGATCCGCCTGGTGCGCCTGCTGCCCGACGGCGGCTTCGACCAGGCCAATGTCGACGAGTTCAATCGCCAGAGCGACTTCGAATACGAGCGCATCCGCGACTTCATCATCCTGCACTACAAGGCGACCGCCCGCGACGACACGCCGTTCTGGCGCTACTGCCGCGATATGGAAGTCCCCGCGACCTTGCAGCGGAAGATGGACCTGTTCCGCGCCAACGGCCGGGTGTTCCGCGAGGATGACGAGCTCTTCACCGAGGAGAGCTGGATCCAGGTGTTCCTGGGCCAGGGCGTGATCCCGCGCAGCTACGACCCGCTGGTCCGCGTCCACACCGACGAGGCCATCGCCAAGCACCTCGGCAACATCGAAGCGGTCATCGGCAAGTGCCTGAACGTGATGCCCAGCCACGCCGAGTTCGTGGCCCGCACGTGCCAGGCCCCGCCGCTGGCCACGCCACCTCTTGTTCCAACAGCCTGATGTTCACACGGAGTAACGCCATGACGACCGCCGCCCAGCCTTCATCCGCCTTGCGGATCCTGTGCCGGACCACTGCCGCCGTGGCGTTGCTCGCCCTGACTCCGATGTCGGGCGTCCTGGCCCAGACCATGCCGACCAAGGACAGCGCCCCGCTGGCCCCGCGCGCTAACGACCCGGCCTGGGCTCGCGCCGACGCGCTCGTCAAGCAGATGACCTTGGACGAGAAGATCACCTACCTGCACGGCCTTTTCCCGCCCAACACCAAGCCGGCCCCGGCCGACATGATCCCTTCGGCCGGCTACGTGCCAGGCGTGCCGCGTCTGAAGATCCCGACGTTGCGTGAAAGCGACGCCAGCCTGGGCGTGGCCAACCAGGTCGAGCAGCGCAAGGGCGACGTCGCCACCGCTCTGCCGTCGGGCCTGGCCCTGGCCTCGACCTTCGAGCCCAAGCTGGCCTATGCCGGCGGCGCGATGATCGGCGCCGAGGCCCGCGCCAAGACCTTCAACGTCCTGCTGGCCGGCGGCGTCAACCTGACCCGCGACCCGTGGGCGGGCCGTAACTTCGAATATCTGGGCGAAGATCCGCTGCTGGCCGGCGAGATGGCCGGCGAGCAGATCAAGGGCGTGCAGTCCAACCACATCGTCTCGACGATCAAGCACTTCGCCCTGAACGCTCAGGAGACTGGCCGCCACGTGATGGACGCTCAGATCGACGAGGCGGACCTGCGCGAAAGCGACCTGCTGGCCTTCCAGATCGCCATCGAGAAGAGCAATCCGGCCTCGGTCATGTGCGCCTACAACAAGGTCAATGGCGACTGGGCCTGCCAGAACGACTTCCTGCTGAACAAGGTGCTCAAGCGTGACTGGAACTATCCGGGCTTTGTCATGTCGGACTGGGGCGCGGTGCACAGTACGGTCAAGGCCGCGCTGGCGGGCCTGGACCAGCAGTCGGGCCAGGAGCTGGACACCCAGATCTTCTTCGGCGACGACCTGAAGGCCGCCATCACCAAGGGCGAGGTCAGCCAGGCACGCGTGGACGACATGGTCCGCCGCATCCTGCACGGCGTGATCACCTCGGGCCTGATGGACAATCCGACCCCGACGACCGCCCAGCCGATCGACTACGACGCCCACGCCAAGGTCGCCCAAGCGGTGGCCGAGCGCGGTTCCGTGCTGCTGAAGAACAACGCCAACCTGCTGCCCCTGGCCAAGACGGCCAAGAAGATCGTGCTGATCGGCGCCCATGCCGATGTCGGCGTGATCTCGGGCGGTGGCTCGTCGCAGGTGCGTTCGGTCGGCGGCGCGCCGATCGAGATCCCGCTGAACGGCGGCGAGGCCGCCTCGTTCGTGCGCGTCACCTGGCACGCGTCCTCGCCGCTGGAAGCCATCAAGGCCGCCGCGCCGGGCGCTGAAGTCGTCTACATCGACGGCAAGGACCCGGCCGCCGCCGCGGCCGCCGCCAAGGACGCCGACGTCGCCATCGTCTTCGCCTGGCACTGGCAGACCGAAGCCCAGGACGCGCCCTCGATCGTTCTCCCTGAGAACCAGGACGCCCTGATCGACGCTGTCGCGGCCGCGAACAAGAATTCGATCGTGGTGCTGGAGACCGGCGGTCCGGTGACCATGCCATGGCTGGATCGCGTGGGCGCGGTGCTGCAGGCCTGGTATCCCGGCCAGCGCGGCGGCCAGGCCATCGCTCGCCTGCTGTTCGGCGACGTAAACCCGTCGGGTCGCCTGGCCATGACCTTCCCGAAGACCGCCGACCAGGCGCCTCGCGCCAGCGCGCCGGGCTTCGAGGAGCAGGCCGCCATCGACGACGCCCGCCGCGCCGGCCAGAAGGTCGACGGCATCAAGGGCTTCGCCGTGAAATATCCGGAAGGCGCCGCCGTCGGTTACCGCTGGTACGCCCAGGAGAAGCGCCAGCCGCTGTATCCGTTCGGCTACGGCCTGTCGTACACCTCGTTCGGCTACAAGAACCTCAAGGTCGAGGACGCGGCGGGCCTGAAGGTCAGCTTCGACGTCACCAACACCGGCAAGGTGGCCGGCGCCGACACCCCGCAGCTGTACGTGACAGCCGGCAAGCGCAAGTCGATGGTCCGCCTGGCAGGCTTCGAGAAGGTCGACCTGGCGCCGGGCGAGACCAAGCGGATCACCCTGACCGTCGAACCGCGCCTGCTGGCCGACTACGACGTCGCCAAGCCGGGCTGGACGATCCCGGCCGGGGCTTATCCGCTGTACGTCGGCGGTCACGCCGGCGACATGGCCCTGACCGGCACGGCCAACCTCAAGGCCTGGACGCGCAAGCCGTGATCCGGGGCGCTCTCTTCGCTGCCGCCGCGCTTGTCGCGGCGGCCCCGGCGGTCGCCGCGCCCAAGCTGCAGAGCTGGGTGACCACGGGCGACAAGAGCCAGCTGCTGGCCGCTCAAGCGCCTTCGGGCGCGGTAGCGGCCGGCGCGGTCGCTGGCCTGCCGGTCATCGCCGTCGACGCCAAGGAGCGCCATCAGTCGATCGTCGGCTTCGGCGGCGCGATCACGGACTCGTCGGCCTGGCTGATCCAGAACAAGCTGACACCGGCCGCGCGCGACAAGCTGCTGAAGGAGCTGTACGGGCGGGGGGAGGGCGGCCTGGGCTTCAGCTTCACCCGCATCACCATCGGCGCCTCGGACTTCTCGCTGGACCACTACAGCCTGGACGATGCGCCGGGCGGGGCAGGGGATCCGAAGCTCGAGCACTTCTCGCTGAAGCGGCCGCAGGAGTTCGTCTTCCCGACCGTCCGCGCGGCGCTGAAGATCAATCCCGAGCTGAAGGTCATGGCCTCGCCGTGGAGCGCCCCGGCCTGGATGAAGACCAACGGCTCGCTGGTTCAGGGCCAGCTGAAGCCTGAGGCCTATTCGGTCTATGCCGACTTCTTCGCCCGCTACATTCAGGAAGCTCGCAAGGTCGGCGTGCCCACCGACTATCTGAGCATCCAGAACGAGCCGGACTTCGAGCCCGACAGCTATCCGGGCATGCGCTGGTACGCCAAGGACCGCGCCAGGTTCTTCGGCGAGAACCTGGCCCCGGTGTTCAAGCGGGACAAGATCACCACCAAGGTCCTCGACTGGGATCATAACTGGGACCAGCCGCAGCAGCCGACGACCGTTCTGGCCGATCCCAAGGCCCGCGCGTTCCTGGCGGGCGTGGCCTGGCACTGCTACGCGGGCGACGTCTCGGCCCAACAGCCGGTGACCGACGCCAATCCGGACAAGGACGTCTTCCTGACCGAGTGCTCGGGCGGCGAATGGGCGCCGAAGTTCGACGACAGCTTCGCCTGGATGGTCGAGAACCTGATCATCGGCTCGGTGCGCGGCGGTTCACGCGGCGTCCTGATGTGGAATCTGGCGCTGGACGAAAAGTTCGGCCCGCACGCCGGCGGCTGCAAGGACTGCCGGCCGTTCGTGACGATCGACAGCCAGACCGGCGCGATCACGCGGACCCAGGAATACTACGCCTTCGGTCACGCCAGCCGGTTCGTGAAGCCGGGCGCGACGCGGATCGGCTCGCCGGCCAAGGTCGGCGACCTGCGCAGCGTGGCGTTCCAGAACAAGGATGGCGGCCGGGTGCTGATCGTGCTGAACGTCGGACAAGCGCCGGCCGACTTCGCGATCACCGAGGGCAAGCAGACCTTCAAGGTGACGCTACCAGCCCGCGCGGCCGGCACCTTTACCTGGTGACCCTAAGCTGGGAGGCCCTTTAGGTCTCCCAGCCCCAGCCCAGCCGGCGGCTGATGGCGTTGGCGGCGGCGATGACGCCCTGGCTGGCCTGCTCCATCCGCTCTTCGTCCATATATTGCGGGATGCTGGACAGGCTCATGGCCGCGACGATGGCGCCGCTGGCGTCGCGGATCGGGGCGGCGACGCAGCGGATGCAGTCGCCGGCCTCGTCGAAGTGGCGACCCAGCCCCTGGTCCCGGGCGAGGTGCTGATCCTCATCCGAAAAATAGATCGCCCAGGCCTCTTCCGAGGCATCCAGCATCAAAGCGCGACCCAGGGCCGTGTTGCTGACGCGGTTGCGGTCGCCGACCTGGTGGCGCACGGCCACGCGACGGCGGCTGGGCGAGCGGGCGATGTAGACGACATCGTCGCCGTCACGGACCGCCAGGTTGGTGGCGTCGTCCATCTGCTGGGCCAGACCGTCCAGGAACGGCTGGGAGACGACGGCCAGGCTGGTCGCCTCCTTGGCCTGGAAACCCAGGTCCATCAGCTTCGGGCCCAGGCGGTAGCCCTTGCGCGGGTCGTGGGTGAGCAGGCGGCGATCGACTAGGGCCGAGGCCAGGCGATGCGCCGTACTGCGGGTCAGGCCCAGCTTGCGTTCCAGCTCGGTCAGCGCCACCGGACCGCCACGCGCGGCGTCGAGGATATCCAGCGCGCGCAACAGGGTCTGGCTGACCTTTTCGGTCTTGGTTTCGCTGGTCACGAGCATGGCGAGGCATTTCCGCGGATGATCGGCGCTGTAGGTATCATCAAATCTGCCAGCGCTGGCACACTATCTGCTATCGCTAGCACTCAGACAAATGCCGTTATATCCACATGATGGGAACAGGGAGACTCGCGTGGGGGTAGGGGACTTTGGCGCTGCTTTGTCGGTGACGATCGACGACGTGGCCATCGCGGCCGAGGTCTCGATTCGAACCGTTTCCCGCGTCCTGAACGAGTCGCCGAATGTCGGCGATGAGACCCGCAAGCGGGTGCTCGAGACCATCGAACGCCTGGGCTACGCGCCCAGCACCCGGGCGCGGGCGCTGGCTTCAGGCCGGTCGTTCCTGATCGCCATGGTGCAGGACGACCCCAACGCTCACGTCATCGGTCCGTTGCAGCGGGGCATCGTCGAGGCCTGTTCCTCGCACGGCTACGAGCTGGTCGTGCGGCCGGTGCGGTCGGGCAATCCCGATGTCGCGGCCGACGTCGAGACCTTCGTGCGTCGCTCACGGGTGGATGGGCTGATCGTCCTGCCGCCGGCGTCCGAGATCGCCGCTATCCCTGAGCGCCTGACCCGCCTGGGCGTGCCGTCGGTCGGCATCGCTTCGGTCTCGATGCCTGAATATCCGTGCATGCTGGTCAGCAACGAGCGGGGCGCCAGTAGGGCGCTTGGCCAGCATCTCAAGTCGCTGGGCCACCAGCGCATCGCCATGATCGAGGGGCCGCCGCATTTCCGCTCGGCCCAGGAGCGCAAGGCCGGCTTCCTGGAAGGCATCGGCGGCGCCATGCCCGAGCCTTATCTGCGCAAGGGCGACTACGGCTTCGAGAGCGGCCTCGCAGCCGCCGAGGCGTTGCTGGCGCTGGACCAGCCGCCGACAGCGATCTTCGCCGCCAACGACATTATGGCCGCCGCCGTCGTCAAGACCGCCCGCGAGCGCGGCCTGGCCATTCCGGATCAGCTGTCGGTCGTCGGCTTCGACGACAGCGACATCGCCTCGATCATCACGCCGGCGCTGACCACGATCCGTCGTCCGCTGGTTGACATGGCCCAGGCCGCCACCGAGCGTCTGCTGGAGATGATCAACGGCAAGCGCCTGAACTGGCCGCAGGAGCCGATCGAGCTGACCCTGATGCACCGCCAGTCCGTCAGCTCACCGCGCTGACAGGCCGTTGTCGCTAAAGCGAATCCGGTCGGGATCCAGGCCCAGCTGGGCCAGATTGGCGCGGGCAGCAGCCTTCAGGTGATCGCTGGCGACGGGGTTGGGCTTCTGCTTCAGCTCCATCGTCGCCACCGAGGTGAACATGCCCGTGACGGCCAGCTGTTCGTAGAGCTTCTGCTTCTCGGCGTCGGACGCGCCGGCGACGCCGGGCTCGCCCTGGAGCAGGCCGCGCATCTGGGCGATCAGCGGCCGGGCCTGCTGCGGCGTCACCTGCGTGCCCGTGACGGCCTCGTAGCTGGTGGCGACATACAGCGATAGGGCGGTCGGCAGGTCGTGATCGGGCTGGCCGAACAGGCGCTCGATCCCGCCAAACTTTCCCAGAAGCTGTTGAAAAACCGACGTAACCTCAGTTCGTTTTGAAGCGGGATACGTAGACGCCATGGCCGGGATCGCGGTGGCGCTGGGCGTCGATACGAACCGCAGGCTCTTGGCGGAAACCGGCGCGGAACGCGGCGGAGCGCTGGCTGGTGACTTGGCCTGATCGCCAAGCAGCGCCTTGGTCCGCGCCACGATGGTGCTGGCATTCAGCGCGTTGTTAAACGCGCCGCCGTCCATCAGATAGACATTGACCATGTCCTGGGCGCGCGCCGGCGCCGCGATCGTCAGGACCGCGCCGACGAGAAGAACCGCTGCCGATCGAGCCATGCCATTTCTCCCGATTGCGTTGTGGCGCGAACTTAGCCGGGCTGTCCCTGACTCCTAGATCGTAGATCGTGCAGGCCAGCGGAACGAAGCACCTGCGGACTCTTTCCGCGCTACAGACTCCTACGTCCCCGGTCGCGACTCCAATATGTGCGACGGCCGCTTGTAGCGCTTCTTCGGCGATCCCTTCGGGCGTTCCAGCGATCGATAGAGGGTCGAGCGCGCGACACCCAAGGTCCGGGCGACCTCGGCGCCGCTGACCGCCGGATCCGCCAGCAGAAGTTTGGCGTGACTGACCTGCTGCGTGGTCAACTTCGACGGGCGACCGCCGAGCCGACCACGTGCTTTCGCGGCCGCCAGACCGGCCAAGGTCCGCTCACGCACCAAGTCTCGTTCCATCTCCGCCATCGCGGCCATAACGTGGAAGAAGAACCGCCCAGCGGCCGTGGAGGTATCGATCCCATCGGTCAGGCTGACGAAGTTGATCTCCTTCGCCCCAAGCTCCGCCGTGAAGTCCACTAGCTGCCGAACCGTCCGCCCCAGGCGATCTAGCTTCCAGACAACCAGCGTGTCGCCGGCGCGCAGATGCGACAACGCGTTTGCCAAGCCAGTCCGATCACCGCGTCCGCCGCTGGCATGGTCGGAGAAAATCCGCTCGCAACCGGCGCGCGTCAGCGCATCGACCTGAAGATCCAGGCGCTGGTCGGCGGTCGAGACGCGGGCGTAGCCAATGAGCATGTCGCCATTGTCTCAAATCTCATCCACACCGCCAAACGCGCTCCTTTGATTTCGCGACACGGTTTCCGGACCCCTCACGTTCAAGTCAGCCAGGGGAGGGCGGTTCGCGTGGGGAGGGGGCCGACTAACCTGCGTTTTTCGGACAGCAGGGAGCGGCCGAGCATGACTCTTAGGCGACCTTAGGAAGGTCTGCTCAGGTGCGTCAGACTAGCGGCCCTCTATTGCCAACTCATCGAGGAGGACCAGGGCCCACTCTCGAAGTGACGCCTTGGCTCGATGGTAAGTCGATCGGCGAGATCTAGATCTCCACGCAGCCTAACCTCGTCCGAGAGCTAAGATCGGTGATTGGAGTGGATTAGCCGGGGGCAAGCGAAAGACGCGCTACGCGTCTGGCCACCGCTCCGATATCCGCGCCGCGCGCTACCCCTTGCAGTCCGACTTGCCGACGTTCTGCCACTTGCGGAAACCCTTGCCAGTCTTGGCCTGGAGGTTGTCGCCGCTTCGGCGCAATTCGATGTCGCCTGAGCGGCCCGTCTGGACGTCGCAGCGTCCGGCGAACACGCGGTCGACGCAGGTCGCGCGGGGCGCATAGCCCAGCTCTTCCCAGGCCCCGCCAGCGAAGCGGCGACAGGCTACGTGGTCGGCGGGCAGCTTCTCGGGCTCCGGCGGCGGCGCGGCCACCACCGGCGCGGCGGCATTCGCGGCGGCTTCGGCGGCGGCGGCCTTCTGCGCGGCCTCGGCCAGTTTCTGGGCGCGCAGCGTGGCGGGGTCCACGGCCGGGAGGTCTGGCTGGTCCGGCTGATCGTTGGCGAGCTGGAACCAGGCCATCTGCATCGTCCAGCCCCTGGACTTGGCGAGCTCGCCCAGGCGCTGGGCGAAGTCCCGCGGCGGCTTTGCGGCGGCGCCCGGGCGGAGGCCGAGGTCGAAAGGACCAGCGCCCTCGACCATCAGCAGTCCGGCCAGGCCCGGCTCGCCCAAGCACATCGAGACGCGATGACGGCCGTTTCCCAGGTCCTGATAGAGATTGGGGTTGCGGGCGGCGAGCCTGTCCAGCTGCTCGCGGCTGGCGGCGAACTGCTCCAGGCGACCGGAAGGTTGGACCGCGACCAGGCTGTAGTTTTTCGACGGATCGGGCGTGATGTTGATGACAGCCTGCGCCCACAGGCCCCTGGGGCAGCCCTGTATGCCCCGGTCGATCTCGAAGCGTGTCTGGAGGGCGATGACGGCGGGCGCGGCGATGGCCTTGGAGTCGCGCGCGCCGCGCGCCGCGTCGAGCAAGGGGCAGGCGGCCTGGTCCGCCGCCAGGACGCCGGTGGAATCGACCTGCAGGCCCGACGCGCCGGCGCGACGGGAGGCCGAGGCCACCGCGCGGTTCACGGCCGTGGGATCACCGGCCGCCCCGGAGACCTGGATGACGGTCGAGCCGTCGCCGGCCTGGCCGTGTCCCACGGTCAGCCACGAACACGGGATGCTCGGCAGCGCGGTGGCGATCGCCTGTTCGGCCTGGAGGACGTCCGGCGAGGCGGGCGGGGCCTGGGCGGTCGAGGTCGCGGCGGTGGGCAATCGGCCCTTGCTCTGCGACGACAGGATGGTGATGCCGACGCCGGCGACGACCACGGCGGCCACCGCGCCGATCGCGATCAGCTTGCCGCTCGGGCGAGCGCGGGCGGGCGAAGGCGCTGATGACGGCGAGACCGTCTCGGTCTTGTCCGGGCCCGAGCCGTAGGCGAAGTCCATAGCGGGGGGGGCGGGCGAGACGGCGTCGTCGTCATCGTCGGTCTCCACCGACGCGGGGGTCTCGATCCGCCCCCCTTCGTCGTGCGAGGGAGCGCCGACGTCACCGATGTCGGACGCGACTTCCGCCTCGTCTTCGATCGCAGGGGCGGGTTCGATCTCCGGCTCGGGCGCGGCCGAGAAGACGGTGCGCTCGGGGAGCGGCGGTTCGGTCGTCTTGGGAGCTTGTGGAAGCGG
The DNA here is from genome assembly GCF_059415805.1 of Caulobacter sp. GW821-FHT10A06. NCBI lineage: Bacteria > Pseudomonadati > Pseudomonadota > Alphaproteobacteria > Caulobacterales > Caulobacteraceae > Caulobacter > Caulobacter sp. GW821-FHT10A06. The sequence goes on along the minus strand of NZ_JBWKNY010000002.1, from coordinate 837,110 downwards.
CGAGGGCGCGAAGACCGTGCGCCCCTGCGCCGGCTCTTCAGGCGTTTCGAGTGGGATGTCGGGATCGGCGATATCGGGACTGGTGACGATCGGCGGCGTGGTCTCTTCCGCGTGCGGTTCGGCGCTGAACCACGACGGCGGTTCGGAGCCGAAGTGCACGACCGTCCGCTCGCTGTCCGCCACCAGGTCCGACGCCAGGGCGTCGCTCGCGGGGACCCAGGACGGCGTGGAAGGCGTCGACGGCTCGTTCGACAGGTCCAGGGCGTCGAGGGCCGCGATCAGCTCCGCCATGGTCTGGGGGCGGTTGCTGGGATCGGGACTCAGCATCCGGGCGAACAGCGGCCGCAGGATCGCCGGCACCGCATCGATATCCGGACCGGCCCGGCGACGGTCGATCGCGTCGACCAGGGTCGCGCCCATGTCGGGCGCCTTGCCGCCGGCCAGAGCCAGGGCCACCAGGCCCAGGCTGTAGACGTCGGTCCAGGGGCCGACACGACGGCCGAAATCGCCGAACTGTTCGGGCGCGACATAGCCCAGCTTGCCCGCGAAACCGTCTCCCACCACGGTCTGGGCGCCGATCTCCATGCTCTTGGCGATGCCAAAGTCGATGATCTTGGCGCGGTTGAGCACGCCGTCGGGCAGCAGGATGTTTTCCGGAGAGATGTCACGGTGGATGGCGCCGTGGCTGTGAGCGGCCTCGAGCCCCTCGGCCAGGCGTCGCGTCAGGCGCACCAATTCCGTCGTCGCGGGCGGAGGACCCTTGCCGATCAGCTGGGTGAGCGGCGCGCCGTCGATATAGTCGGTGACGATGTAGAGCAGGTCCTTCCGCGGCTCGCGGGCCAGCACGCGGTACTGGACCAGGGCCGGGTGCGCCAGGCTGATGAGGGTCTTGGCCTCCTTGCGGAACAGGGCCTGGACCTTCGGGTCGGCGGCCAGGTGAGGCAGGATGACCTTGATCGCCACGCGCTCGTCGGCGTTGACGTTGACGCCCTCATAGACCTCGCCCATGCCGCCCCGGGCGATGAAGCGCTTGACCTCGTAGATGCCGTTCAGGACGAAGCCGATCGGGAGGATACCCTGCCGTCCAGCTTTTCGCGCGCCGCGCTTCCCCAACGAGGACTGGCCCAACGAGGATTGGGTGAAGCCGGTGGTCGAGGCCACGTCGTCAGCGGGATCGTCGGACATACTCAGGCCACGGCTTCCTGGATCAGAGTGGCGTCGCTCTGCGGTGACGCTTCCACCTGTTCGAACGCGTAGGTGAAGGTTGAGTTCTCAACCGAGACGGTAATCTTCGCTATTTCTTCGCCGGCCATCTGCCGCTCCAGCAGGACGACCGACAATTCGGGCAGCATGGTGTTGGTCAGGATGGCGTCGATCATCCGGCCGCCCGACGCCACCTCGGTGCAGCGCGAGACGATCAGCGCCGTGACCGCCTGGTCGTAGGCGAAGACGATGCCGTGGTTCTCGGCGATCCGCTTCTTGATGCGGTCGAGCTGCAGGCGGACGATGCGTTCCAGCATGGCGGGCGACAGCGGATAGTAAGGCAGCACGATCAGGCGGCCCAGCAGCGCGGGCGGGAAGACCTTTAGCAACTCCGGCCGCAGGGCCTGGGCCAGGGGCTCGGCCTCGGGTTTCATTTCCTCGTCCTCGGACAGCGAGGCGATCAGGTCGGAGCCGACATTGGAGGTCAGCAGGATCAGGGTGTTCTTGAAGTCAATATGGCGACCTTCGGAGTCGTCCATGTAGCCCTTGTCGAAGACCTGGAAGAACATCTCGTGGACGTCCGGGTGGGCCTTCTCAACCTCGTCGAGCAGCACCACGGAGTAGGGGCGGCGACGCACCGCCTCGGTCAGGACCCCGCCTTGCCCGTAGCCGACATAGCCGGCTGGCGCGCCCTTCAGGGTCGAGACGGTGTGGGCCTCCTGGAATTCGCTCATATTGATGACGATCAGGCTGTCGTCGCCCGAATAGAGCAGTTCGGCGAGGGCGTGTGCTGTCTCGGTCTTGCCGACGCCCGAGGGGCCGGCCAGCATGAAGACGCCGACCGGCTTGTTGGGATTGTCTAGCTTGGCGCGGCTGGTCTGGATGCGCTTGGCGATGGCGTCCATCGCGTGATCCTGGCCGACCACCCGGCGCTTGAGCTGGTCGGCCAGGGTCAGGACCGAGGCGATCTCGTCCTTGACCATCCGGCCCACCGGGATGCCGGTCCAGTCGCCGACCACGGCCGCGACGGCGTCGGCGTCGACCTCCGCGAAGACCATCGGACTGTCGCCCTGCACGGCGGTGACCGCGCGCAGGGCCGAGTCTAGCGCGGCCTTGCGGTCGGCGAGGTCGGGCGCGTCGGCGGCCTTGGCTTCGGCCAGGGCCTGACGAGCCTCTTTCAGTTTGGCGATCGCGTCCTGCTCGGCGGCCCATTGGGTCTCGATCAAATCGAGTTCGGACTGGGCGGTGACGATTTCGTCCTTCAGCCGGGTCAAGCGACCGTCGTCGGTGTAGTGGCCCTCGGCTTCGCGGGTCGCGATCTCCAGCTCGACGTTCAGCAGCTGGACGCGGCGGCGGCGGTTCTCCACCGCGGCGGGCGTCGCGTGCTGCGAGACCGCGACGCGGGCGCCGGCGGTGTCGAGCAGGCTGACGGCCTTGTCGGGCAGCTGCCTGGCCGGGACGTAGCGCTGCGACAGCTTCACGGCGGCCTCGACGGCCTCGTCCAGGATCACGACCTGATGGTGCTTCTCCATGGCCGGCGCCACCGAACGCAGCATCGAGACGGCGATATTGGTCTCCGGTTCGCCGACATTGACGGTCTGGAAGCGGCGGGTCAGGGCCGGGTCCTTCTCAATATACTGCCGGTACTCGGACCACGTGGTGGCCGCGATCGTGCGCAGGCGTCCGCGCGCCAGGGCGGGCTTGAGCAGATTGGCCGCATCGCCTGAGCCGGCCTGGCCGCCGGCCCCGATCAGGGTGTGGGCCTCATCGATGAACAGGATGATCGGCTTGGGCGATGACTCCACCTCGTCGATCACCTGGCGAAGGCGTTTCTCGAACTCGCCCTTCACGCCGGCGCCGGCCTGCAGCAGGCCGATGTCCAGCGCGCGCAGGGTGACGTCCTTCAGCGCCGGCGGCACGTCGCCGCCGACGATGCGGCGGGCCAGGCCTTCGACCACGGCCGTTTTGCCGACACCGGCCTCGCCCGTGAGGATCGGGTTGTTCTGACGCCGGCGCAGCAGGATGTCGACGACCTGGCGGATCTCGGCATCGCGGCCGACGATGGCGTCGATCTCGCCCGAACGGGCCTTGGCGGTGAGGTCGACCGAGTACTTGGCCAGGGTCTCGCCGCCGGCGGCGAAGGGATCGGCGGGACCGCCGACGCTCTCGGCGACGCTTTCGGCGATCGGGGCGCCGCCGACTTCGGCCGAGCCGGCCACGACTTGGTCGAAGCCGTCGGCCAGGACGTCCGCCGCGATCTTGCGGAACTCCGGCGAGATCGAGAACAGGGCGTTGCGCAGGGTCGGGGTCTTCAGCATCCCGAACAGCAGGTGGCCCGTGCGGACCTTGCCGGCCTGGAACATCAGCGAAGCGTAGAGCCAGCCCTTCTCGATGGCCTCCTCGATCTGCGGCGAGAAGTCGGAGATCGCCGTGGCGCCACGGGGCAGGGCGTCCAGGGCGGCGACCACGTCGCGGACCAGCTTGACCTCGTCTAGGCCGAAACGGATGCGGATGGCCCCGACATCGTTGCGCGGATCCTGCAGCAGGACGTGGATCCAGTGCGCCAGCTCGACATACGGATTGCCCCGAAGCTTGCAGAAGCCGGTGGCCGTCTCGATACTCTTGAGGCCCGTTGGGCTGAGGCGACCGAACAGCGCGGAGCGGTTGATCTCGGTCATGCGACACCTCTTGTGACTATGGTGCTCTTGGCGGCGTTTCGGGCGCTGCGAGCGATCCGACGGGCGCTGGGGCCCAGGCGGGTCTCCGCGCGGGAGCCGCAGCCGAGCGGCGGGTTCATCCAACTGGTCCAGCCCAGGCGCGCGCGGCCGTCCAAGGCGGTCGGGCGCATCGCCGTCTCGCTGACCTCGACCTCCAGGTCCCACTCCAGGTGAGAGGGGGCGAACGAGTCCAGCGCCTCGGCCACGACGGCGAAGCGCGGACCGCCGGGCATCAGGTCCTCGTAGTCGCGATAGGTGTCGACGTGGACGGCGATGCGGTAGGCGTCGGTGATCGTGCTGACGCGGCGACCGCAGACCGCATCGCCGCCCAGCTGGCTGAATGCGCCGCCCAGACGCGTCTGGTCAGCCACCTCGATGTCGCGCCAGCGGGGCTGGTACTCGATCAGGCGCACCGGCGAGCCCACCAGGTCGGCGACCGCGTCCTCGATCCCCGCCGCGCTGCGCCGCGAGGCGTAGAGGCCCGCATAGTAGAGACGCGCGCGGGCCGGGAACGCCGCGTCCTCGCGCACGCCGTCGGTCGCGCCGGTCAGGGCCGCCAGATACGAGGCGAAGCGGTCGTCGCGCGGGCGGTCGGCATTGGCGGCCGGATTGGACTCGGCCCAGGCGCGATAGAAGAACTGCAGCATGCGCCCGGCCAGCACGTCCAGGAACCGGCCGAACGGATGGTTCTTGGCGTAGCGGCGCTCATAGTGCGCGAACTCGGTCATGTGCAGGGGCAACGGCCCCATCGGCCCGGTCAGCCCGAACCAGTAGCCCTGGACCCGCGTGCGGCCGCCTTTGACCGTGATGCTGTCCAGTGTCGATCCCGGAAACCCCAGGGCCGGGGTCTGGGCCAGGTCGACCAGATTCTGAGAGGGCAGGCGGGCGTCGCCGATCCGCGGCAGGTCCGCGGCGCGCGACTCCGCCGCGCGCAGAAGCCCGAACAGGCCGAACCGCCGCGCCTGCCCCGCCGCCCGGCGGAGAAAGTCTAGATGTTCCGACGTTCGCCCATTCTCGGGGGCCATTGCGCGAAGGTTCCTTCCTGGGGGCTGTCGAAGACGCTTTCGGTGAAGGCGTTGACGGTGGCGAATTCGCCGAGAAAGCGCTCCAGCACCGCCGAGAACAGGAACATCCGCCCGTTCTCGAAGGGCGCGTCGTCCAGCTTCACGCGCAGGCGCTGGCCACGGGCGAAGGCGCTGCGCCCGGCGCCTGGAACCCGCCGCGTCACGGGTTTGGAGCGCACCGCCAGCACGCCGTCGATCTGGCGACGCAGGTGCGGATCGTCGGTGCGGCCGTACAGCGCCAGGTGATCGCGCAGCACCGAAGGGTCGTCGTCATTGTCGAGCGCGAAGGCGGCATAGTTAGGGGTCAGGTGACCGATGACCCGCCAGGCCCCATCGCTGATGCCCATAGGCGGACGCGGCTTGGTTGGCGCACGGACGATCGTTGCGGCCTTGACCGGCACGCCGCTGATCCGGAAGTCGGTGGTCCCGCCCACGCGCAGGTTCTCGGCCAGCTCGCGGTTGGTGACCAAGGCCCGGACGCCCAGCTCGTAGACGCTCTCCAGCCGCCTGGGCTCGCCCGGCGCGATCAGGCTGATCCAGGTCTCGGTGCCCAGATAGTCGGCGCGGCGGCGCAGCCGCTGCTCCTTGGTTGACAGGCGTCGGTGGCGCAGGCGCGTGATGTAGAACAGCGCCTCGCTCCAGTCGTAGAGCAGGCTGCCGAACGCGTGCAGCGGCGCGACCGGGCGGGCGTCCCCGTTCTTCTGCGAATAGGCGGTAACGTCCAGAACGCGATAGACCTCGAAATCCAGCGGCCGGGTGCGGTCGGCCATCAGCTGGTGCTCGTGGTCGAACTCGTTGATCGCGACGCGGTCGAGCTGTTTCTCGAACAGATTGATGGCCGGCGTGGCGAAGAGCCGGAAGTTGGCCGGCGACACCGCCCCGGCCAGGGCGCTGGCCGAGCGGTTGAACAGCAGCACGACCTCGCACTCGCCCTGGCAGCCAGCGAAGGCCTTGCCCAGCTCGCGCAGGCGCACGAACAGGAAGCGCTCGGGACAGGCGAAATATTCGGAGAGGATCCGGTACCCCCGGAACGACCGGCGGCCATTGGGCAGCAGGGCGCACTCCTCCTCGAAGCCATGCTGCTCGGCGACCGGCAGCTTGACCCAGGCCTTGGCGCCGGCGGCGGACTCCGCCGAACGGGCGACGATGGCCACGGCGTCGCCGATCAGCTGTCGATAGAGCTCGCCGGGCACCAGCTCGGAGCCGTCGAGATAGATCGGCAGGGAGTCCGGCGCGAAGGCCGACAGCGGGATGCCGCCTAGGCCGGCGAACTTCAGGCGCAGCCCGGCCTCGGCCCGCACGCCGGCCGCCCCCGCATAGGCCGAGACGGCCGCGCGGGTCGGCAGGTACTCGGCTTCGGTGATCCGAAGGGGCCAGAGGGTGACGTCCTGGCCGGTGCGGAAGGTCACGGGCGTGGCCGCATCGTCGCGGCCGGTGGCCGACATCTCGGTCAACCGCGGCACCTTGAAGCCCGCGGCGATCGCATGATCGCCCTCGCGCGGCTCCAGCGCCACAACGCACATCGACGGCGTCGGCGCCAGGTAATGCGGTTGGATGGCGTTCAGCAGATGCTGGGTGAAGTCCGGGAACTGGTCCTGCAGCTTCAGCTTCACCCGGGCCCCGAGGAAGGCGACGCCCTCCAGCAGGCGCTCGACATAGGGGTCGGTGTCGGCCGGGGCGTTCAGGCCCAGGCGGCTGGCGACGGACTCGTATTCCTCGCCGAACTCCTTCGCCGTTTCGCGGAGATAGAGCAGCTCTTCGTTGTAGGCCCTGAGCAGTCGGGGATCCATGCGCTACTCCCGCAGGGTCGCCGAGCCGGTGTCGATTTCCACGTCCGTCTTGAACTCCACCGGCAGGGCCTTCACGGCGCTGGTGACGTCGGCGCGGATAACGAAGGTGACCGCGTTGGGCTTGGCGGCCGCGGTGGCGGCCGTCACCTCCAGTCGCCGCGGCGCGATGCGCGGCTCGTATCGGCGGATGCCTTCCTTGATCTCGCGAGCGCGGGCCTGGATCGCGCCGCGCTGCAGCAGCTTGCCTGCCATGTCCGGCACGCCATAGTTCAACACCGAGGTCGCCACTTCGGGGTAGGCCTTGAGGTTCTGGACCGAGCCCAGGTGCGTGGTGTTGAGGATCCAGTTCAGTTCGCGCAGCACCGTCGCCCGCAAGGCGGACTCGTTGAAACGCTCCAGCTTCATGATCGGATAGAGCCGCAACGTGGACGCGCGGCTGACCTGGCCGGTCTCGATCTTGGGATCGTCGCGCACGCCTTCGATGTCGAGATCGGCGACCAGCTTGTCGAACAGGGTGGGGTTGATCCGTGTCGCCATTAAGAGAACACCAGACGACGCAAGGCCAGGACGCCGACCTCGTCGTCGCCGCCCAGCGACCACAGCTTCTGGCCGACGGCCCAGGCGCCCAGCGGGCCGTCTCGCCAGTCCGTGGCGCGTGACAGCAGCAGGCTGGCGTCCGCTTCGCGGGGTGTCCCAGGATAGCGGGCCGGGAGCAGGGCGCCGACCGACCGGCCGGTCTTGAATTCGATCTCGATGGGCAGCCAGACGAGGTCGCGCAGGTCCTGGGGGCCCTCGCTGGTGATCTGGGCGACGGCCTCGAAGGGGATCAGTCCCCAGCGGCCGTGGACGAAGGCCTCGAACGATGGGCCAAAGCGCGGGTCGGCGTCGGCGATCCAGTCGAAGGGCTGGTCGTTGAAATGTCCGGGGGTGTCGGGCGCGGCGTCGAAGGCGCGATCGCGCGCGGTCTCGGCCTCGTCGTTCCGGCCCTGGATGGCGGCGCCCAGCGCGGTGGCCAGATCGCTTGTCCATGCTTCGCCGCCGACGAGCAGAGCGGGCGGGATGCGGCCGGCGAAGGCTTCCTCGCGCTCGAGCTCGGCCTTGATCGCCGTGTTGTAGGCGACCACCAGCATCTGAGCTTCGGGCGACAGCTGGGCCAGGGCCTTCAGCTGAGCCAGCGCCTTGTCCCACTCACCCAGGATGCAGAAGAACTGGAACAGAAACATGCGGGCCGGCTGGTCGTCCGGCGCGCGCTTGACCCTTTCGACAAGGGCCTTGCGCGCGCCGTCCAGATCCCCGGCGCGCAGCAGGTCGTCGGCGTTCATCGTCATTGATTTCATGATCTCGCCGAGAACCGGCGCGAGCCGTTTAGAACTTCACGTTGCCCGCGATATCCCACTTGAAGTCGCCGGTGCCGGCGGCCTTGCCCGCCTGCGACTGCTCCTTGTACGAGACCTCGACCTTGGAGAAGTTCAGCGAGACGTTCTCGGTGAGACGGTCTTCACCGCCACTGCCGCCGGTCGAGACCGAGGTCACCAGCACGTCGGTCATGGTGAGCGTGATGTATTCCAGCGGGTTCTCGCCCGCCTTGCGGACCACCAGGGTGGCCTTGCTGATGTGCTTGCCGTTGGCGGCGGCCAGCATCAGCGGGGCCGAGGCCAGGTCGACATACTTCGTGAACGAGAGATCCTGAACATTGACCTTGCCGGCGCCGGCGCCGCCGCCGACATGGGCGGTGCCCGAGTTCGTCATGCCCCAGCTCCAGGCCAGGACGTCGATCTCTCCTTTGTGGGTGCTGTCCTTGGACTCGCCACTAATGCCTTCAAGTTTCAGGAACATATCCACGGCCATAAGGCGCTCTCCTCACGAGAAATTACTGATGACTAGGTCGCGCTCTTGGGGAGACGCGAAACCATGCTGAGCGAAACGTCCATCCCCTCGAGTTGGTAGTGCGGCACCATGCGGAAGACGCCGCGGTAGTAGCCCGGGTTTTCCGGGTCGGGGATGACATCCACCGAGGCGGATTTCAGGGGCTTGCGGGCCTTGTCCTCTTCCGTCGAGAAGTCGGGCTGCATGTCCACGTACTGCATGATCCAGGACTGGAGGTCGCTGGTCAGGGCGGGGGCTTCGCGGCTGCTGCCGATCCAGTCGCGCACCATGCACTTCAGGTAGTGGGCGAAGCGGCAGCTGGCGAAGATGTAGGGCAGGCGGGCCGAAAGGTTGGCGCTGGCGGTGGCGTCCGCGTCCTCGTACGCCTTGGGGGCGTGCAGGGTCTGGGCGCCGATGAAGGTGGCCTGGTCGGTATTCTTCCGATGGACCAGGGCCATCAGCCCGGCCTTGGACAGCTCGGCTTCGCGCCGGTCCGAGATGGCGATCTCGGTCGGGCACTTGGCGTCCAGGGCGCCGTCGTCGGTGGGGAACATCGCCGTCGGCAGGTCCTCGACCGTGCCGCCGGACTCCACGCCCCGGATGCGCGTGCACCAGCCGTAGGTCTTGAAGGCCTCGGTGATCCGCACGCCCAGCGCATAGGACGCGTTCAGCCACAGATAGTTGTCGTGCTGGCCGCCGTCGGTGTCCTCCTCGAAGGCGAACTCCTCGACCGGTTCGCTGTTGGCGCCGTACAGGGGGCGGCCCAGGAAACGGGGCAGGGTCAGCGCCATGTAGCGGCTGTCGTTCGAATTGCGGAACGAGCGCCACGCCATGTAGTCGGTGGCGTCGAACTGCTTGGCGATGTCACGCGGATTGGCCAGTTCCTGCCAGCTCTGCATGCCCAGGAGTTCGGAGTCCGCCGCCGCGATGAACGGGGCGTGCGCCGCGGCACCGATCTTGGCCAGGCCCTTCATCACCTCGATGTCGGGGGCGGTGTGATCGAACGCGTAGTCGCAGATGAACGCGCCATACGGCTGGCCGCCCAGCTGGCCGAACTCGGCCTCGTAGATCTTCTTGAACAGCGGGCTCTGGTCCCAGGCCGCGTCGCGGAACTGCCGCAGCATCTTGCGGGTCTCGTCCTTCGACACGTTGAGAACGCGGACCTTCAGGTCCTTGCCCGTGGGGGTGTTGCCAACCAGGTACCAGAGGCCGCGCCAGGCGGACTCCAGCTTCTGGAACTCGGCGTTGTGGATGATCTTGTTGACCTGCTCGGTCAGCTTGCGATCGATCGCCGCCTTCAGGGCGTCCACGGTCGAGAAGACGTCGCCGCCGATGACCTGGGTGTCGACCAGCGCCTGCTGGGCCAGCGTCCGGACGGCCTCTTCGATCCGCGCCTGCTTGGCGTCGGTGTTGGGCTTGAACTCGCGCTGCAGCAGCGCGGTGAAGTCGTCGACCGTGACGGTCTCGTCGGCGACCGGGGCGACCGTCTGTTGAAGGGTCTCTGCCATCGAGGGGCTCCCTGGCCTTACGCGTTGCTGTCTGCGGCTTTGTCGGCGTCGGCGGGCGGCTTGGCCGCGGCCAGGGCCTTCATCAGCTCGGCGTCCTTCAGGACCTTGTCGAGCAGGTCCTGGGCGCCGTCCTTGCCGTCCATGTAGAGCATCAGGTCGTTGAGCTGCTGGCGGGCCTCGAGCAGCTTGGCCAGGGCCGGGACGTTCTTGGCGACCTGGCCGGGCGAGAAGTCCTCCATGGACTTGAAGGTCAGATCGACGCCGATCTTGCCCTCGCCCGTCAGGGTGTTTTCGACCGTGAAGGCGGCGCGCGGGGCGATCGCCTCCATCTTCTGTTCGAAATTGTCCATGTCGAATTCGACGAAGTCGCGCTTGTCCATCGGCTTCTTCTCGACGTTGGACTTGCCCGAAAGATCGGACATCACGCCGACCACGAACGGCAACTCAATCTTCTGGCGCGAGCCGAAGGTTTCGACCTCGTACTCGATGTGGACACGAGGTGCGCGGTTTTCTTTGATAAACCGCTGCCCGCCTTTATTTGACGCCATGATTAGTCACCCGTAATTAGAGCTTACGTGGATATTCAAGGCTTGTTCGATCTCGTAGAGATGTCAAGCGATGTTCTAATAATCTTTCAAGACTGTTCGCGTTGCTTGCGTGATTGTAGAACCGAGCGCGCCTCATCGAGGCTGCCGGGGGCGATATCTTCGAGGATCGACATGAAGTCTTGACCCACCCATTCCCTCGCGCGGCGCATCAAGGTCAGGATCGGATGTCCCGGCTCCTTGCGTTGGTAGTAGTCGCTGAGCGCATCGAGGGCCCGGATGACATCGTCCCGGGTCTCGATCCGCGCCGCCATCACGGCGACATTTGAAAAGCTTGACGGTGCAACGTGCGGCTGCACGGGTGGTTCCGGGGCTTCTTGCGCGATGGGCTCGGGGCTGAAGGCCTGGATGGCGCGACGCATCTGCCCCAGGGCCTCGTAGGCGGCCTTGAAGTCGGTCCCGCCCGCCTCGTCGGCGTTGGACGTCAGCACCAAGTCGGCGCGCCGGAGGTTGTCCGCGATCGCGTCCAGGCGCTCGACGATCTCGTCCAGGCCCTCGTAGTGCAAATCCTCGAGGGCGGCGCGGAACATTCCGTAGCCTTCCTCGCTTTCACCTCTCAAGCGGAACCGTTCGAAGTCGTCGATCGAGTAGCGGCCAAGGCGTGGATGATTGATCAGGGTGATCTTACGCAGCGGCGCCAGGAACCGCGCCTGGCTGACCAGGGAGTCGCAGGGGCCCTTGCGGCCCTGGAAGCCGTAGTCCTCCAGTCTTGGATGCACGCTGGGCCAGTAGGCCTCCAGCAGGCCCGAAAGGTTGCGCGCGCCCAGTTCGACCGTCTCCAGTTGGCCGGCGCGGGCGCCGGCGCGGCACAGATAGGCCGCCAACCACAGGTCCTTGGTCCGGTCGCTCTGCTCGACGATGCGGTCGACGATCGTGCGCCAGTCGACCTCGGAGGGCTGGCTCTCGACGCCCGAAGCGTCGATCGAGACCTCCGTTTCAAATGCCTGCTCAATTTCGTAGCGCCCCGGGTCGTAGGCGAGGTCGGGACCGGTAGGGTCCTCGTCGGAGACCGGCGCCAACAGTCGACCGAGATCAAGCGCCATGTTCGAAGCCGCTGCCGTTGTTCCGAACCCGGAATTCCTCAACCTCGACTTGAGGGGTTGGGGTCTCGATGGGTGGCGCGAAGTGTGGCCAAAGAAATGAGTTTGGCAAGTGCATCTGGTTGAGATTTGATATTTAGCAGCTACACCTAGCTGAATAACCGCGATGATCGTACGGTAAAGCTTAGTAACGGGAGCGATTAATGGATCGGCAGGCGACCATATCTGTCTCGCTTGGTACGGCTAAGCTTAACCTTGAGCGTTATGAGTGCCTTGAGCGTCTGAGCGAGCCATTCATCATTATTGCCGAAGGTTTTTCGAGCGACGAAATCGACTTCCTGCCGCATGTCGGAAAACCGGTCTCGTTCGACGTCGGCGACGAGATGGATCACGTCCGCTACTTCCATGGGTTGTTGACGGACGCGGTCCTGACCAAGGTCGATATCAGCGGCGCGCACTACCGCTTGACGGTGAAGCCATGGTTCGCCCTGCTCGACCAGAACCGGAACTACCGGATCTTCCAGGACAAGAGCATCATCGACATCGCCAAGCAGGTCTTCGCCGACGCCGGCATGAAGGATGTCGAGTTCGACAAGCTCACCGGCGCGTACAAGCCTCGCGAGTACTGCGTTCAGTACAAGGAGAGCGACTTCAACTTCCTGTCGCGCCTCTTCGAGGACGAGGGTGTCTACTACTATTTCCGGCATGAGGAGGCGGCCCACAAGCTGGTGCTCTGTGACGGCAAGTCGGCGCACCAGCCCACGCCGGGCTATGAGACCATCCGCTTCCTGCCCGTGTCCGGCGACGAGGCGACCACGCCCGACACCCTGTCGGAATGGAACGAGCGCATCAGCTCGGTCAGCCAGGCCAAGGTGACCCTGCGCAGTTTCGATTTCACCAAGCCGCAAAACCCGGTCGAGGCGGTGGCCAACAGCGCCGAACAGCATCCCGGCGACGCCCTGGAGGTCTACGAATACCTCGGCGACTTCACCGAGCAATCCGACGGCGAGACGCGCGGCAAGTCGCGCCTGGCCGCCAGCCGCGCGCCGCGCCGGCTCTATACGGGCGGCGGCGACGTGCTGGGCCTAGCCTGCGGCGGTCTCTTTACGCTGACCGAGGCGGGAGTCGATCGCTTCAATCAGGAATATCTGATCACCGGCCTGAACCACGTGATCGAGGCCGAAAGCCATCGCAGCGGCGATGACCGCCAGGCGCGGCGCGTCAACGTCATCGCCATCCCGGGCGAGACCCTGTTCCGCCCGCCGCTGACGGCCGCCAAGCCGGTGTCTACGGGGGTGGAGACCGCGACGGTCACCGGACCGCCCGGCGAGGTGATCTACGTCGACGAATGGGGCCGGGTGAAGGTCCGGTTCCATTGGGACCGCTCGCCCGACCAGCCAGGCAAGACCTCCTGCTGGATGCGCGTCTCGCACCACGCCGCGGGCGAGGGTTTCGGCAATGTCGACCATCCGCGCGTCGGCCAGGAGGTTATCGTCGACTTCCTCAATGGTGACCCGGACCGGCCGATCATCACCGGCCGCGTCTACAACGGCGCTCGCAAACACGCCTACGGCCTGCCGAGCGACAAGACCCGCTCGCTGTGGAAGAGCCAGACCGTCGGCAAGCTGGGCGACTACGGCGGGGCCGAGAAAACGCCGGCGCCCAACAGCATCGGGTTCAACGAGATCCGCCTGGAGGACAAGGGCGGCTCCGAGGAGATCTACATCCACGCCCAGCGTGAGATGGTGCGCGACGTCCTGCTGGACGACAAGCTGACGGTCCAGCGCGACCGCGCCACGCGGGTGGGGCGCGACCGGGTGACGGCGGTCAAGCGAAACGAGACCACGACCGTCGAGACCGGCGACCAGACCCACGAGGTCAGCGCGGGCAAGCGCACGACGACCATCGAGAAGAATGATGCAACGACCATCCGGTCGGGCGATTATTCGGTCACCGTCGACAAGGGCGCGGTGACCATCACCGCGGCCACGAGCATCACCCTGAAGGTCGGCAAGAGCACGATCACGATGGATCCCTCCAGCATCACCCTGGATTCGCTGACGATCGTCAGTGACGCCAAGGTCGTGCAGAGGGTCACGAGCAAGAAGACCGAGGTCAATGGAACGACCATGACCACGGTCACGGGCGGCATGGTCAAGATCAACTAGGACCCGCATGAAACGCTGGAAACAGGTTCGCTGGACGGAGGCGGGCCAAGTCACCGCGATCCTGGAATGGCCCGTGTCGGAGCATGACCAGGAGCCGCCGGAGGCCGTCTTCGATCGTTTGCGCGAGGAAGGCCGGGACGATGATGCGGTCCTGTTCCTGGGCCAGGCCTTGCCGCGTTATGAGGTCGTGGCCTGGGCCGTCAGGACGGTGCGCGAGCTCTCGCCTCCGGACCTGGCGCCGCGCGACGCCGCCGCCCTGGATGCGGCGCAGCAGTGGCTGCGCGACCCCAGCGATAGTCGCCGACGCGCGGCGTACGATGCGGCGGAAGCCGCCAGCAGCGTCAGCGCGCAGCGGATGTGCGCCCTGGCGGTGTTCTTCTCGGGCGGATCGCTGGCCCCGCCGGACCTCGAACCGCTGCCGGCGCCCAAGGACGCCCTGGGCGCCTTCGCGGCCGGGGCGGTGCTGACGGCCGTGACCCGTAGCGGTCGTCGACAGGAAGGCTTGCGCGCCGCCCTCGCGCTGGGCGACGCTCTGGCCGTCGGCAGCGAAGACGCTCTTCAATGACCCTTGTCCTGACCATCAAGTCCCTGGATCGACTCGACAACGGCGAGGCGGCGCAGCTCACCCTGGACCGTCACGGGGCCAGAATCGGGCGCTCGCCGCATATGGACTGGTGTCTGCCGGACCCGCGCAGCTACATCTCTTCCTCGCATTGCGAGATCGAATATCGCGACAGCGGCTATGTGCTGGTCGACCGCAGCACCAACGGCACCTTCGTCAACCGATCGACCACGCGGCTCGCGGCGCCGCACCGCATTGACGACGGCGACGTGATCCTGATCGGCCACTACGAGATCGAGGCCCGGCTAAACCAGGCCGCGGCCAACGACGTGGTGCGCGATCCCCAGACCTGGAGCGGGTGGGACAGTCACGGCGGCCGCGAGGTCGTGGGCGATCCCGGTCGTTGGGACCAGCCCGCGGCCAGGGCTGCGATAACAGGGCAGGGCGCCGCCTCGGGCGCCTGGGCGCCGCCGCGCGTGCAGGCCGAGCCGCAGCCGGTCTCCGCCTGGGCGGCCGATGCGCCCCAGGCGCCGCCACCCTCGGCCTGGTCCAGCGAGCCACGGACGCCCGCCGCGCCGACGGCCGACGACGTCTGGGGCCGACTGGCGGTGACCAACGAGGTGGACTGGGATCGCGGTTTCGCGCCGACGCCCGTCACCACGCCGACGCCCGGCTGGGATCACAGGACGACCACCCCCTCAACACCCGTCCAGGCTCCCGTCGCCGAGGCGCCGATCCCGCCGCCCGCGCCGCCGCCTTCGTCCGCGAGGGGCGGCGATTGGAACGCCTTCCTGGGTGGGGCGGGTCTGCAGCCCGAGGACTTCCGCGAGTCCCCACAGCAGGTGCTGGCGACCGCCGGCGGGCTGTTGCGGCGGCTGATGGGCGGGCTGGTCGTCATGCTGGAAGCCCGCGCCCGGGCGAAGGCCCAGCTGGGCGCCCAGGGTACGGCCCTGGAGTTCGACGGCAACAATCCGCTGAAGTTCACGCGCTCGGCCGACCGGGCTTTGGCCCAGATGCTGAACCGGCCGGATCGTGGCTTCATGCCCTCCGATCGGGCGGTGGAGGACGCCTTCCGCGACCTTCAGGCCCACCAGATGGCGACGCTGTCGGCCATGCAGGGCGCGCTGGCCGCGACGCTGGACCGCTTCTCCCCGTCGGCCATCCGCGGTCGCGCCGAGAACAAAGGGCTGCTGGCCAAGATCCTGCCCAGCGCGCGCGACGCCGCGCTATGGCAAGCCTATGAGCGGGAGTTCGAGGGGGTCACGCGCGGATCGGACGAAGCCTTCATGGAGGTCTTCGCCAAGGAGTTCCGCGACGCCTATGAGCGGATCGCCGCCGACATGAAGGCGAAGGCCAGCAGGGCGTCTCGGGGCTAGGCCAGGGCCAGCAAGGTGGTTTCGTCGCAAGCCACTACTGCCACGCTCACATTGTCCGGTGCGCCGCGTTCTAGGCAGGTGGCGACCAGGGTGTCGACCATGGCGCCGGGATTGCCGCGAGTCAGGATCGCCGCCAGTTCGTCGTCCGGGATCACCCGGGTCAGGCCGTCGCTGCAGACCAGGAAGACGTCGCCGATCCGCGCTTCGTCCGACACCGCGTCCAGTTCCAGGCGCGGTCCGACGCCGACGGCGCGCGACAGCACGTGGGCCATGGGATGGTTCTCGGCCTCCTCAGGCGTCAGGCGGCCGGCGGCGACCATCTCCTGGACCTGCGAATGATCGACGGTCAGCTGGTAGAGCTTGCCGGCGCGCAGCAGGTAACAGCGGCTGTCGCCCGCCCAGAAGACCGCGAAGCGCTGGCCGCGTAGAAGCAGCACGACCACGGTCGAGCCCATGGGCTGGCCGCCAGCCTTCAGCCAGATCCGTTCGTTGGCTTTGTGCACGGCCGCCGCCGCCGCCTGGGACGCCGCGTCGAAGTCGGCGGGCAGGATGGCGGCTTCCAGCGCATTGACGATGGTCCTCGACGACCACTTGCCGTTGGCATGGCCGCCCATGCCGTCGGCCACGACCCACAGGCCCTCCTCGGGGCGCGCGAGGACGTTGTCCTCGTTGTCGCTGCGCACCCGGCCGGGGTGGGTGAGAACGGCGTCGCGGAACCGCAGGTTTCCGTCGTCCATGACAGCTCCTTATATCGTCAAGGCCCGGGTGATCAGGTCGGCGGGCGGTTGGCCGGCGGAGATATCGAAGGGCGAGACCGGTCGCCAGAAGCGTCCCTGCGCATCCGGTTCGCCTTCTGATTCCAGAGTTTGAAAGACATCTTGCGCTTTGGCCACCATCGCATCGATGTCCGCGCCCGCCTCGAACGCGCGGTAGATCTCGTCCTCGGCGGCCTTCGCCAACTGCTCGCGCGCCGACGGCGGGGCATCGGTGCGGACGCCCAGGACGACGATGAACCGCCGGCCCGCCGCGTCGATCGACGGGGTCAGGGCGCCGGTGCTCCAGCCGGGGCCGAAGCCGCCAGGGCCGAAGGCGAAGCGGACGGGGTGCGCGGCGTCGTGCCGGCTCTCGAACGCGTCGCCCAGCGCCGCGCGCGCCGCTTCCAGGCCGGCGCTGGACCAGGCGTCCCAGGCCTCGCGCTCGTCGGCCGTCAGGCCGCGCGAGACGAAGTCGCCGTGCGCCGGCAACTTGCCGAACGCGAAGACGCGCGGGGCGCTCACAGTTTCCCCGGGCATCGGAACGACCACAGACCCCCGCGTCCGAACGGATTCTTGTCCGACGGCAGACCGACCTTGAGGGAGAAGTACTGCGCGCCCTGGCCGAAGGTCGCTTTCACCGTCGTCGGGCCGGCATTCTCCTTCTGGGCGGCGTCCATCAGGTGGAACAGCGCCCACGGACCCTGGGCCTCGAAGCGCCGGACCTCCTTGGCGCCGGAATAGAGCACGAGGCGGGCTTCCGGCAGGCTGGAGATGGACCACATCACCGCCCTGGCCCCGACGGTGCTGGGCTCGAAGCGATAGGTGGCCCCGGCCGCGGAGAACTCCGCCGCGGTGATCGCGCCGCCGAAGCCGGCCGCCTCGACCTTGAGCGGCAGGCCCGAGGTGAGAAGGTCGCGGACCTGGGCGGCCTTCTGGAACTGCTCGGCGCTGGTCGGGTCGAACGTGGCGGCGATCGGATCCTCGCTCCGCCACCGCCAGACCGGCCCGGAGGTGACCAGCAGCGGCTGCAGGCGGTCGCGCACCAGGCTGTCGAACTGGCCGTTGAGGCCGAAGACCTGCAGCATCTCGCCCGTCGCGCCGTCGTTGCGCGCCGCGCCGTAGAAGGGATAGCGGTTCTCGCTGGCGGTGCGGCACGCGCCGGCCAGGCCGGAGGCGTATTCCTGGGCGATGGCGTTCTGGGCCGACGACACCGCCGCGCCCTTGCCCGTCCGCGTGGCCTCGGTGACGAAACCCTGCAGTTGCGGCGGGGCGACCACGCCGGCGGTGGCGACCTGGCCCAGGGCCGAGGCCAGCTCACCCTGCGCCGAGACGCCGCCAAGGCCGCCGCCCGCCACGCCCGCGGCCATGTTCGCCGAGGCCGCCTGCTTCACCGCGGCGAGGAACTCGTCGATCGGCGCGGCGCCCTTGCCGTCGCCGACATAGTCCGCCAGCGGACGGAAGTAGCCGGTGATGGTCTTGCCGGCGTCGACGCCGCCCGTCTCCAGCACCGCGCCGCCGACGATCTTGGCGGCGGCCTTCAGCTTGCTGGGCGCGCGGATCGGCGGCGGCTTGCTGAACGTGGTGTTCTTGCGCACCTCCAGCAGCAGCACCTTCAGCGGCGAGGGCGTGCGCGTGAAGGCCCCGAGGGCGGCGGGGCTGGAGAAGTAGTCGGCGGGCTTGAGGCCCTGCACGACGCCGTCCCAGGCGGCGATGTATTCCTTGGCGTAGAGGGCGGCCACGCCGGGTCGAACCTGAGTGATCTGGCTGCGGATCGCCGCCTTGTTAGCGTCGCCGCCCATGACCCAGAGGTCCTTCTCGAGGTCCGCGGCGACGGTCTGCAGGCCCGGCTGGTAAGCGCGCTCGAAGCCCGCCCGCGTGAAGAAGTAGGGCACGCTGGCCTGCAGGACCGAGTCGCCGTTCAGGAAGGCCTGCCGGTCGCCGCTGGCCAGCACGGTGTCGGCGCGCCAGTCGGGCTGATCGCTGGCCGAGGCCTTCTGGCGAAGGATGGCATAGGCCCGGTCGGCCAGCGACAGGGTCTGGACCGAGGCGCGCGTCGCCTCGATCAGCGCCCCGTCGAGCGGCGCCTCGCGCCCGGGCCACACGCGGCCCAGCTGCGGGTCGGCCAGCATGGCGTCCAGGTGCGAGGCCAGCTCGGCGCGCACCTCGGCCCGGTCGTCGCCGGGCAGGACGGTCTCGCTCCAGTCCTCGGTCACCCACGCCTTGACGGCCTTGGCGTCCAGCGGACCCAACCCGCCCAGCATGAGATAGACCTTCAACGGCTCGTAGACCTTGAGCGGCTCCTGGGCGTGTTCCTGCATGTAGCGCTCGAGGCGCAGAAGCAGACGCGGCAGAAGAATACGCTGCAGCGAGTCGAGATAGGCCTGCCTGGCCGCCTTGGCGTGGCTGCCCTGGAAGAGGCCCCAGCGCGCCATCAGGGGCGGACCGCCCTTGGCCTGGTCGCCATAGCCCCGCGGCAGCTGGCGCAGGGCCCGGATCAGGGACAGGGCCTGTTCGAGATCGGGGTCGCCGTCGCGCACTTCCACGAGGTCGACGCCCGTGTCGCGCACCTCGGCGCTGATGTTCTGCGCGCCCGACAGCAGGCGATCCTGCAGGTCGCGGTTCCGCGCGAAGCTGGCGGTCCAGAGCGACAGAATGACCACCGAAGCCAGGGCCACGGCGCTGATCCCGCCGATCAGGGCGGTGCGCCGGCGCGCGCGCGCCTGGGGCGAGGCCTGCACCAGCCCGGCTTCGGCGAAGATCACCTCCTTGAGGAGGCGATTGAGGAAATAGGCCCGTCCGGCCTGGCCCGCGCGCAGGGCGGCGGGGGCGTCATAGACGGCCGCGACGTCGCCGAGGATGCGATCCAGCGGCGCGCCTTCCTGGACGCCGCTCGTGAAATAGAAGCCGCGCAGCTTGGCCGGCGCGTCCTGCTCGGCGACCAGTGCGCCATCCAGGAAGCGGGCGAGGCGCGTGCGAAGCGACGCCACCTGGGCCGGGAAGCCGAGGATCAGGCTGCGCCGATGCGGATCGATCTCCTCCTGAAGGCGCTTGGCGACGCGGTCGGAGAGGGCCTGGACGACGGCGTCGAATTCGGCCAGCAGGCCTTCCAGGTCGTAGGCGCCATCCAGCGGCAGGCTCGCGCCGAGCACGGCGCGGCGGCCTTCGACGTCCAGGTCCTCGAAGAACTCGCCGAAGCCCGCCAGCAGGTCGGCCTTGGTGAGCAGCACATAGACCGGCGCGGAGACCTCCAGCACGCGGCGCAGCTCGGCCAGGCGGTGGCGCACGGCCACGGCGTGATCGTCCAGGCCCGCGCGATCGGCGTGCAGGATCTCGTCCAGGCCGATGGCGACCAGCACGCCGTTGATCGGCTGCAGCGGTCGGGTCCGGCGCAGCAGCCCCAGGAAACTTTCCCAGCCCTTCTGATCGACGGCGGCGTCGGAGGTCTGGATGGTGTAGCGGCCGGCGGTGTCCACCAGCACCGCCTCGTCGGCGAACCAGAAGTCCAGGTTGCGCGTGCCGCCCGCGCCCTTGAGCGCGGAGTCGGAGAACGGGAACCGCACGCCCGACTTCAGCAGAGCGGTCGTCTTGCCGGCCCCCGGCGGCCCGATGATCACGTACCAGGGCCGGGCGTAGAGATAGTCGCGCTGGCTGCCGGCCGCCGTCTTCAGCTTGGCCAGCGCCGCGCGCATCCGGCCCGACAGCGCCTCGGCCTCGACGTCGCCGGGGGAGGGGGCGGAAAGCTCGGCGACAATGGCGGCCGACGCTTTCCTGGCGTGCAGGATGCGCAGCGTGGCGAAGACGCCCCAGACGGCGGCGACGCCCAAGGCCAGCAGCAGCCGGACCCACCATGGTCGCAGGAACGGCGCCAGCAGCGGCAGGACCAGGACGAACAGGACGATGGTGAGGATCGCGGCCAGGCCGGTCAGCAGCCACCAGTTCAGGAGGAAACGCTTCATGGCGCCTGTTCACCGCGCGGAATGACGACCTCGACACGACGGTTCAGCGCCTTGCCGGCGGCCGTGGCGTTGGGAGCGATAGGCTGGCTGTCGCCGAAGCCCTCGGTGCTGACGCGCGCCTTGTCGCTCAGCTGGCCGCGGACGATGCGGGCGGCGGCTTCGGCGCGGGCTTTCGACAGGGCGAAGTTGTCCGGGAAGGTAATGCTGGCCAGCCGATCGGTGTCGGCGTGTCCTTCCACGCGCACCGCGCCACGCTCGGGCTCGATGGCCATGCCGATCCTGGCGAAGAGCTTGTCGGCGTTAGGTTCCAGCTTGTCGGAGCCGGACTTGAACAACGTGCCGATCGTCGTGCGGACACGGATGGACTGGCTATCCTGCTCGACGGCGACCAGGTGCTGGGCGATCTCCGGGGCCAGGAAGGCGCGGATCCGCTCGAGCTGCGTGCTCGTCGACGTCGGCGGCGGCGCGGCCTGCCGCGACATGCGCAGCGGCTGGTCGGGATTGATGGCCTTCAGCGCGGCGAGGGAGGGTTCCCCGGTCTGCATCAGCACGACGCGGAACAGGATGAAGGCCGCCAGCAGGACACCCAGGGCGATCGCGCCCGCCAGGGCCAGGACGCCCCAGAAACTCACCCGGGCGGCGGGCGTCGGGTGACCCCGCCAGCGCGGGGTCAGCTCGGTCTGCGACAGGCCGCGCGTGTGGTCCAGGGCGGCGTAGGCGCTGGCCATGATCTCGTGCAGCTGGCGCTTGCCGTCCGGCGAGACGCGATAGCGGCCCTCGAAGCCGGCGGCGAGGCAGGCGTGATAGAGTTCGATCAGGTCGGCGAACTGGGCGGGACGCGCCAGCATGTCCTCCAGCAGGCGCCAGAAGCGGTCTCCGCCGATGTTCTCGTTGAAGGCCTGGACGACGAGGCTGCGGCGCGCCCATTCGGCGCCGTCGGCCGCCTGGCCGGGCAGGTTCTGGGCGATGTCGTCGACGGTGGCGCTGACGGCGTACAGGGCGCGCTGCCGGGTCTCGGCGTCGTAGTTCGCCGCGTGCAGCGCCTTGTCGAAGGCCGCGACGCCGGCGGACGCGCTGCGGTGCAGTTCCGGCAGGTCGATCCGCACGCGCCCGGACCGGACGCCGATGATCAGCGACAGCACCGGCGCGGCCGCCAGCATCATCGGGTTCCGCGCCCGGGCGGCCGGCGGGGGCAGGGGAATGTCGTCGTCGCTCGCGGTAGGACGGCGCCGGTGCGGGGAGGACGGGGGCGGGAGGTTCCCGGCGTAGCTGGGGTTGAACGCGGGTGACGGCGGCGAACCGGCCGCGCGCAGGTTCTGCAAGGGCGACGGCCGGAACACGGTCTTGTTCGGGTTCTCGGGGTCTTCGTCGCCTGTCATCGGCCGTTCCCCTTCACGCACCAGAGTTCAAGCTTCAGCTCGGGCCACTCGCCGGCGACGTGCAGGCCCAGGGCCGCGGCGCTGGCGAAATCGCGCCAATCGGGAACGGAGCGGTCGAGCTCGAAATAGACGTAGCCCGGGATGACCCGCAGCTGGGGCGGCGGCGTCGGCGTGTGGCGCAGCGGCACGCCGGGCAGGGCTGAATCCACGATCTCGCGCATCTTCTGGACCGCGCCGATCTTGGCCACGGACGGAAAGCGGCCGCGGATATCGTCCAGGGACGCGCGGGCGTTCACGGCGAGATAGAAATAGCCGTTCTTGTACAGGTTATGGTCGGTGATCCGCGAGGTGTAGGCGCCCAGGCCGGCCATCTGCAGCGGCAGCTGGATCGCCGAGCGGTCGAACACCGCCGACAGCGCCGCCTGCAGGACCTCGAAGACCGGCTCGAAGGTCGGCTGCAGCTTTTCGTGGATGTAGTCGGGAAACGGCGGGGCCCGGCGGTCGGGACGGGTCAGGGTGGCCAGCTCGCCGGCCATGCCCAGGAACGTCTCGTAGAGGCGTTCGGGATGCACGCCGGGAAGGGCGGCCAGATGGCGCAGCTGCGGCGTCCAGCGGTTCAGCGTCTGCAGCAGCAGGAAGCTGGCGAAGGTCTCGGCGCCGCCGTCGGTGGTTTCGACCGCGCGCAGCGCCAGTTCGTCGATACGCTGGGCCGCCCGGCCGATGATGTCGCTGAGGAAGCCCGACAGGCGGCGACTGGCCTGGATGTCCAGCGCCGGCGGGATGTAGCGCTCGTCGAAGATCAGCCCGCCGTTGTGGACCTCGCGGATGCGCGCCAGGCCGAGCAGGACGCGGCCATACGTCTGGTCCTGGGTGACGCCGAAGGCGAGGTTGGGTCGCGCGACCTCGATGGGCTCCTGTCCGCGTTCCTCAGAGAAGGCGTCGGTGACGTCCTCCTCGTCGACCAGATAGCGCACGGCGCCGGTGTCGCGCTCCTCGCGTCCCTTGAACTCGACGGCGCCGGCCTGCCGGGCGGGCAGGGTCAGGTAGATGACCACATCCCGGGCGTCGGCGGGGACGTCGAGTGGCGGCGGCGGCGGCAGGTCTCCGGGAATCGAGAACGGCAACCCGTCCGGCAGCACGCCCGACATCGACTCGACCGCGAACTTGCCCAAGGCGGCCAGGTCGGCGTTGATCTTGAGTTGCGACACGCCCCAGGGATAGGGACGCAGGCCGCTGGCCCGGGCTGTAATCAGCGCCTCCAGATAGCGATCTTGCTGTTGGAAGTGCTGTTGTCGAAGGAAAAGACCTTCGCGCCACGCGACGCGGCTGTCGCTCTGCATACGCTTCCCTCGTTCCCCTGGGGGTTGCACTTAAACACTAGTCGCTAGAGCTACGGAAGTCGGATTTCCCAGATATAGGCTCTGGTTCGCCCGCCCCACGAAGCTATGCTTTGGGAAACGCAAGCAAAGAGAAACGGATGCATCGCCGGACAGAAGACGAGACGTCTTTCGATCCCCGTCGCTGGGTGAGGAAAACTTCTCCGAAATCCGAATCGTCGCCGGAACAATCAAGCTTGGCCGTAAAAAGCTTGGCTGTAAGGCGTCGTGGACTTGTCATGATTGGTGGCGCGTTAGGATTGATCGTCGTCGGGGGAGCTGGGTGGGCGCTATGGCGCGCGCCCGCCAAGCCAGCGCGACCTCAACCTTCGGTCGCTGCGCCGGCGGCGTCGCAGGGGCTGCGGCGGACCTTCGCGATCGCGCGCGTCCAGGACTTGGCCGCCGCCCTGGTCGCCGAGGGGGTGAGTCAGGACCGCGCGATCAAGCTGGGCCTCGTCGCCAACGAGAAGCTGGCCGCCGCGCCGGGGCAGTTGCGGGTGACGCTCCGCTTCCGCACCGCCCAGCCGGGCGTGGTCGAGGACGTTGAGCTTCGGCGCGCCGACGGCTCCGGTCTGCTGTTGCGCGGCGACGGCGTCGGCGAGGCCAGGTCGCTGAAATCCGATCGGACCATCGAGGTCAAGGTCGTGCGGGGCGAAATGGACGCCAACAGCTTCTACTCTTCCGCCGTGGCGGCGGGCGTGCGGGACTCGCTGATCGACGACTTCGCCGCCGCGTTCGCGTTCGACTTCGACTTCCAGCGCGAGATCAGGCCCGGAGACATCTTCGAGGCCGCGTTCGAGCGCCAGGTCGACGGCGAGGGGGCGGTGGCGGGCAGCGAGCGGCTTGTCTACGTCTCGCTGCAGACGGCGACAAAGTCCCGCGCCCTCTACGCCTTCCAGCCGCCCGGCGACGTCCGGCCTAGCTGGTTCGACGGCAATGGCGTCAGCGTCGTGCGCGGACTGATGCGGACGCCGGTGAACGGCGCGCGCATCACCTCCAGCTTCGGACCGCGCCTTCATCCGGTGCTGGGCTACACCCGCCTGCACAAGGGGACGGATTTCGCCGTTCCGGTCGGGACCGCGGTTTATGCGTCGGGTGACGGGGTGGTCGACTTCGTCGGTCCGCACGGCGGTCACGGCCAGTTCGTCCGCATCCGCCACAAGGCCGAGTTGGAAACCGCCTA
Source organism: Caulobacter sp. GW821-FHT10A06 (assembly GCF_059415805.1). Taxonomy (NCBI): domain Bacteria; kingdom Pseudomonadati; phylum Pseudomonadota; class Alphaproteobacteria; order Caulobacterales; family Caulobacteraceae; genus Caulobacter; species Caulobacter sp. GW821-FHT10A06. The sequence continues at coordinate 812,562 of NZ_JBWKNY010000002.1, read as the reverse complement.
CGCCCATCTGTCGCGGTTCGCGTCGGGTGTCGTCGTCGGCGCGGCGGTGCGCCAGGGCCAGCCGATCGCGTTCTCCGGCAATACGGGCCTCTCGTCGGGGCCGCATCTCCACTACGAAGTCATCGTTAAGGGCGCCCAGGTCGACCCCATGAGCTTCCAGCTCAACGAAGGGCGCTCCCTCAATGGTCAAGCTTTGGCGGCATTTCGGCAGGAGCGTGATAGAATTGACGGTATGAGGGCCGCGCAAAACGGGTAAGGCGCGAAAAAGTTCCGAGAGATTTCATCGAAATCATCAGCAAGCTTTGCTTTAACTAATCTGACGTCATCTGGTTGATCAATATGAAGTTTCCTCAAAATACAACAAAAGGTGGTTGATCTGTATTGAGTGTGCTGAGTGCTGACGCTAGGCTTCCGCGACCTCTGGCCAGCGAGAGAGAGTATGATTGTCATCATCGATGGAACCGGGCCCAGCGACGACAAGGAGTATGCGAAAGAGATGGGGAACTCCTTCCCCAGCCAGATAGCCAAGCAAGTTGTTGGAAGTACTTACTTTAGGGGGCCCTCGCTGACTGGTAGCGAGGTGTCGCAGATCGCCGACCGCGCCGTCGGCGCGGCGCAGGGCGGGTCCGGTCCGATCATGCTAGTGGGCTACAGCCGCGGAGGCTGTACGGCGATCATCGCCGCTAAGAGGCTCAAGGCGCAGGGCAAGCGCGTCAAGGCGATGTTCCTGTTCGACGCCGTCGACATGCAGACCAGCGAGCTGGGCTTGTCCCAGACCATTCCCGACAATGTGGACTTCGTCGCTCACGCGCGCACGGCCAGAAGCGTGGCCTTCTGGATCCGCAATCCGGTGAAGTCTCGGTTCTACTTCTACAATACCGGTCGCTGGCTGGATGGTCACGGAACCCTGGAAGAGAAGAAGTTCACCGGCACGCACGGGGCCGCCGGCGGCGTTCCCTGGGCCGACGTCGTCGGCGATCGCGCCTGCGCGCTCGCGGTCGCGGAGTGGATGAACGGCCAACTGAAGTCCCAGGGGGTCAGCGCGACCCTGAAGGCCTGATCCGTCAAAGTCGCTTCTTCAGAGAGGTGCTCCTTGAGTCCCTTCGACATCAGCGTCCAGGAAGCCCAGTCCTTCGAAGGCGGGCTCTTCCGTTTCACCACGATCGCCGGGCCCATCCGCCTGGTCAGGTTCAGTGACTCGAGCCGGGGCGCGAACGGCCGCCTCGGCCGGTTCTGGCTCTACGGCAGCGAGGTCGCCGAAATCCTGTCCGCCGGCCCGTCCGGCAAGCACTTGGTCAAGGAGGTGAGCCAGAGGTGGGCCGTCTGCGACGACTGGGGCGACAAGGGCCTGGTCTGGTTCATGGACGTGCCGCGCGGTCAGGCCGTTCCGGCCTGTTGGGGCGCGACCAAGTTCCAGCCCAAGGTGTCGGCCGCCGAACAGGATCGCGGCGGGCGCGCCACGCGGCGATCCTATGCCGGCGGCTCCATCCAGTTGATCATCCCGGTCAGCGACACCGGCCGTAATGCCGATCCATGGCTGACGTCGCTGATCTCGGGTCCTGTCGCCAGCGACAAGCTGGTCACGGCCGCCGACCGTTATCTGGCGGCCTAGGGCGGCTTAGAGCGTCTGTACGAGGCCCGAGTGTGTTTATGGGCCTTATTCTCCAAGCAGAAAGGCCAGCGCGGCGTCCCTGTCGGCCTCCGCCACGACGCCGAGGACATCGCGACGGATTTCAGCCCGCATCTCTTCCGAGATCTCGAAATCATCGTCATCCTCGTCGAACAGGTCGCCGCCGTGCTTCGCCACGAAATATCGGATCCAGGCCGCCAGCAGGGCGAGGAAGGTGGGGAGGTCGGAGGCGAGGCGGACATAGGTCCATGTTCTCGCGCTGTGGCGGGAATAGCAGATTGAGCTGTCCTGTCCGACGCTGACCGGATTGCCCGTCCAAGCGGCGATGACAAAGCGATCGGCGGGCCAGGCGGCGATCGGCTCTCCGGTGATTCCGTGGAAGCGGTATCCGGCCTGGCGGGCCGAGAGTTCATCTAGGCCATAGAAATAGAGATCCTCGACAATCCAGGGCGTGTGGAACGCCTTCGGATAGCCCAGCTGGATAATCTCTGCGGCAAGCGTCGACCCGAAGACCGTTTCGCAAAGCCGAGCCACATCGCCTTCGGGCTTCTTCGGCGCGATCGTGAGGTCGGCTTCTCTGGCGGCGGGGAGCAGGTCGGCAAGGGCGTCGGCGTATAACATCGGCTTTTCTCCTCAGAGGCAGGCGCCAAACCACCTAAGCCAATGTTCGGAGCTGTCGTCCCGCTCGTCCGGCTTGAACTCAACTGAAGCGGTTCAAGAAGTGGCCGGCAATATCGGGCGCATTGATGCGCGAGGCCGAAGCGTTCTCGATCTCTTCGGCGGCGTTGCTGTCCGCTTAATGCGGCGACAATCGCAACGGCTGTGCTTGTGGCGCTGTTCACGCGCGCCCTGACAAAACGTCACGCCATGACGTCATTCCGGATCTTCCAGCCGCCCGATGACGCGCTGTTGATCTATCGATTTCTCACGAGCATCAATAATATTGGTCAGCTTGGCAGAATTTATCTCAAAATATTTATGCCTCTCATAGTAAACATCTTTCCCGCTGAGCTCATAGGCCTTGTAGGCGATATTCGAGGCCTCCAAGTCGTTCAGCAGCGACAGAACATCTCTCGCAGGGGTGGAGTCTAAGCGATCGAATAACGGCTTATCCAATACCGGCGTATGACCGGCGATGGCGTTTTTTACTTCCATAAGACCTTTTCCCGACAGGCGGGATATTTTTGAGATAACGCCGGCTGTAACCCGTTCATTGCCGTCGATCACCAGAACGATCCGCAACATCAATACCTCAAAAATCTAAAAGAAATTCGGGTTTAAGCGGAACGCCGTGTGAAGGATTCCGCCAATTACCGCCATGCCAGCCCTGAAAATGCTCGGAGAAGGTGACTGGCGCAATATTGCTCGGATCGTTCGCGAGTTGGGGATACTTAGACACGCTGTATTTATGGTGTCCGAAAATGCCGCGAGGCGTGCCGCCATCCATGATGGATTGACGCGCTTGCGCGTTCCAATTTCGCGTACCGGGCAGGCCGTTAGCTAGGTTCTGTCTTTCCTGGTGCCAGAACTGATCAATCCCTTCCTGGCGTCGAGCGGTCAATCGGTCGTGCCACTGCAGCCGCTGCCACTCTGCGCGCGTGATCGTGCGGCTCTGGACTTTCTCGAGAAGTGCGGACCGCGCCTTCTGGGACAGTTGCCTGTATGGCGTGCCGTAAGGCTTCGGTTGCCCGTTACACGCCGCCAGCCCACTAGGATCTGTCCACGTCAGCGGGTCGTGCACATAGGCATGTGTTCTTAGCCCCCCATCGATGCCGATCGGGTCGGGCGACAGATACTGTCCAGTTTCCGGGTCGTAGTAGCGGTTGAGGTTGTAGTGCAGACCGCTCTCGGCGTCTTCCCACTGGCCTGGGAAGCGCAGCGCGCACGACGTTTCGTTCGTCTCGCGCCCGGCTTCGCCATCGCGTTCGCGCAGGACGTCGCGCGCTGTGCGGGTGCGGCCCCATAGCGCGGGCTCGGCGCGCCAGCGGCACGCACCGTCAGCACTGAACAGCGCGTGCGGCGCCCCGATCTGGTCGGCGACGATCGGCAGCAGTTCCGCTTCGCGGCACGCCGGTGCGCCGTCTTCCCCGGCGTGGACGAGTTCCTTCGCGAGCGGACGCACCCCATCCGGCTCAAAATGCCAGCGTTCGATGTGTAGCGCGATCGAGCCGGGGGCTCCCTCGCTACCGTCTCCGGCTCCGCGCCGATACCACGCTTCGGCGATCGCCTGGCCCTGCCACACATAGTCCACCCGGCGACTGGACTCGTCGAGCGGCGCCTTGCCCACCCGGCGCCCGAACGCGTCGTAGGTGTAGCGCCAGCGCGCGCCGTCGGGCGTCTCCAGCCCCACGAGGCGGTCGAAGCCGTCCCAACGATAGCGCCAGCGCCGCGGGCGGAAACCGGCTTGCGTGAGCACTCGCTCGGTCATGCGCCCGCGCGCGTCGTAGCGGAACCGGTTGGGTCCCGCCTCGACCACACAGTCGCGCCAATAGCGGTGTTCGCCTGCCAGGCTCTCGGCGAGATTCATCAATGCGTCGTAGCGATAGGTCTCGCGGCCACCAGCGCGCTCCACCGTCACGGCCTGATCGCGCAGATCGTAGTTATAGCGCGTCACGCCCTTGTCCGCCGCCGAGCCGGTCTCGGCGGCGCCCGCCAGGCGGCCGAGGCGATCCCACTCGTAGCGGCGCGCCAGGGCGTCGGGCTCCTTCTGCCCGGCCGCGAAGACGGTGACGCCTCCTGCGCGCTGCTCCGCCAACCGCCCGCCCAGATCGTAGCGCTGGCGAAGTTGGAAGGCGGTTGGCGTACCGATCGCGGCCAGCTCGCGCAGCGTCTCGAGCCCGCTCGCATCGTGGGCGAAGCACAGCGCATGGCCGTTGCTTTCGTAGCGCGTGAGCAGCCCGGCCTCGTCGAACGCCAACGCCGTCTCGCCGCTAGGGCTGGAGCGGCCCACGCACCGCCCCGCCTCATCATAGCGATAGGCGACTGCGATCCCGTTCTGCTCCTCGCGGGCGAGCCGGCCCTTGCCGTCGTAAGCGAGCGAGACATCGGCGATCCGCCGCGGCGCGCCATCGGCCATGATCCAAGTGCTGGCGCCGACCAGTCTGTCTCGATCGTCATATCGGTAGGAGATCGCGTCTTCGCCCGCGATCACCCGCACGATGCGATCGCGCGAGTCCCATTCGAAACGCTGTTCCGCCCCGTCAGGCATCCGCTTGCTCTGGATGCGACCGAGGGCGTCGTGGTGATAGAGCGTCTCGCGGCCCGCCCAGTCGATCTGGGCGCAGAGTCGCCCGGCAGGATCGTATCGGAACCGCCACTGCTGTCCGGCAGCGTCGGTGATCGCCGCCAGGCGGCCCGCGCCGTCATAGGCGAACTGCGTCGTCGCGCCGAGCGGGTCGATGACCTGGCGCAGCGTGTCGAACGCGCCGTGGGCATAGCGGGTCGTTTGACCATCGTCCCGAATACGGGCCTTGATCAGCCCCTCGCCGTTATAGGCGAAGCGGACCTCCCCGCCGTCTGGCGTATGCGAATGGCTGACCAAGCCGCGCGGGTTCTCGGGCGAGCGCTGATACGCCCAATGGCTGGTCCGTCCGGCGGGGTCGGTGAGCGCCAAAAGGCGCCCCATCCAATCCCACTCGTAGCGGGTGACCCGGTCGCCAGGATCATGGCGGGCGAGGGGGCGGCCGGCCGCATCGTTTTCCCAATGCGTGGCGCCAAACCCGGCGAGTTTCTCAAGGACCAACGCGCCGCGTTCGTCGTACTCCGCATGGCCAGACGCGCCGCTCGCTTCCTTCCATGCGACGACGTTGCCGCGGGCATCATGGGTCCAGCTAGCGACGCCGTCCGCCCCCTCGACTTCGACGAGCGTCCCCCAGGCGTCATAGGCCCAGCGGGCGCTGCGTCCGGCCCAGTCGGTCTGGCCTATCAAGCGTCCGTCGCCATCGTAGGCGAAACGCGTCTCGCGGCCCGCGGGATCGATCCGGCGCTGCAATCGCTCAAGCGAATCCCATTCGCTGATCGTGCGCGCGCCGAGCGGATCTTCCTCCTCGACGACCAGGCCGTTGGCGTCGTAGCGGAAGCTGGTGACCGCCCCGGTGGCGTCGACATAGCGCGAGCGTCGCTCCTCCGGGAAATAGAGGAAGCGGTCGTTGAACATCCCTTCGCCGGTGTGCGTGCCGACAACCCGCCCCGCCGAATCGTAGGCGATCTCCACCTCGGTCAGGCCGCTGTCACGCCACCCGTTCAGCCACCCTTCGGGCGTGTAGCGATAATGGAATTCGCCGGTGAACGCGCCCAGCACATGCAGCAGGCGTCCGTCCGCATCATAGTCGTAGCGCACGAGCGGCTCGCGCTCGCCTTCCATCGACAGCGTCCTCAGCCAGCCCTGCGGCGTCGTTTGCACGCTGAACATCGTGCCGTCCGCATGCCGGATCTTCGTCAGGCGCCCTTTGGCGTCGCGATAGAACAGGATGCGGTTGCCGTTGCGATCCTCGATCCCCTCCAGTTCAAGGGTCGCCGCGTCGCCGACGGGCGCGAAGAGCAGGAACTGCTGGGTGCGGCTGTCGAACAGGCGAAGCTGGTCGCGCGTGCCGGTCAGCCAATAATAAGGCGCCTTGAGGTGGCGGGCGTCGATCTGGAACCCGCTTCCGATCGCGAACAGCAGCCGCTGGCCTTCCGCATCCTCGAGCAGCGCCGTGCCCGCCTTTTGGTCGAGCAGCACGCGCTGCGACCAATTGCAGATCCAGCGCGGGCCGAGCATGCCGTCCACCCGCATTCGCCCAGGATAGGTCCGCTCCAATCGCAAGGGCAGGATGCCGGGATACTGGAAGTCGGTCCGCTGGTCGGCATAGTCGCCCGTGACGATATCGACCGGCTCGCCGAACAGTCGCCGCAGCCCGCCGTCCAGCAAGCCGCCCTGGCGCACGGCCGACCGCATGCCCACGACCTCGGCCACCGAGAGCAACAACTGCTCCGCGATCGACAGCTCGGCGTCGGGGGTCCCGTAACTGCCGGTCGTATCGTCGCCGAGCACGGTGGCGCAGCCCTGTTGGACGACCGCATCGCACGACAGCTTGTGGCCGATGCGCGCCATCGGCAGGCCGTTGATATAGATGGTCTTGCTGCCCTCGATGATCAGCGAGGGGACCGACGGATGCTTGGTGCAGGCGGCTATGTCGGTGACGCGCGCCGCGGGCTTACCTTCGAAGAACACATTGAGAGAACCGCTGGCGATCGGGCCGGACAAGGTGGCCATCTTGGCGCCGGCCCCGGCGATCGCGGCGGTGACGAACCCGCCCGCCGCACCAGCGCCGAAGGCGACCGCCGCCCCCACAAGCGGCGCGGCCATCCCGGCCGTTCCAATGATTGCGGCCGCGCTTACCGCGACCAGGGCCCCGACGACGATACCGGCGGCTATGCCGGCGAGCAGCCCCGCGAAGGCGTTGCTATGCGCGATCTGGTGCGTGAGGTGCGCGGCCTGTTTCCCAGGGCCCGCGAGGCGCTGGGCGCCAAATTGTTGCGCGACCCAGAACGCCCCTTCGTCGGCGTGGACCTTCTCGGCGATCCATGCGCCCGCCATGGCCCCCGCGATCGGCGCGGCGACCCGGCCGCCAAAGCACTTCAGCGCGGTCAATCCGCCCGAACTGTAGGCTGAATAGGCCCCCGCGGCCACGATGCCGGCGGAGGCGACGTGCCCCGTCGTCGCGATCGCTGACACCGTGCTCGCGTTGCTGGTGGCGGCGGTGCGCTCGCCAAGCTCGCGTAGCTTGTCGTGGGCGATGGGGGACGCGTCGGTCACGGCGCGAAGGTGAAGGACATGATCGCCGAGATCAGCGCGTTCCGCGTTTCTTCATCGCGTGCGCCCGGGATCGATCCGGTAAATGTCAGTACGGCATTGGCTTCGTGCAGCACCATCGCCATGACTTGGTGGATGGGCTTGCCGTCGCTACGCCAGCTGAGCTCCATGAGCTGAGCCTCGCGACCGTCGACCTGGCCGGTCGTGTCGGCGAAGATCTCGCATCCGGCCAGCTGCGCCATGAAGTTCTGGCGCATCTGAGCGACATAATCGTGGAAGGTCATGCCGAGCGGTAGACGGTCCCGCGCGATGACAAGATTGGCGCCATGCGCCTTTGCGCCCATGGGCAAAAGCACATTGACGCTCTGGTCCTGCCACTCGGAGGCCAGTGTTAGAGATCCTTCGGCGATCCGATACACTTTTTGCGTCCTATTGGTGCGGTGTGAAGCCCCTATACCCTAGGGCGCAAAGGTGGCCTACCCCCGTTCGGGGTTGAAATGACCAACTAGAAAGATTTCGTCGCTGATGAGGGGGATTCGCGCTTCGAGATATGAAGAGTTCGCAAGGCTAAGCTTTCCACGTAATCTTAGATCTCTGGCGGAGACTCGTTCTATCGACCGCCTTAGGAGCGGCGAAGCGAGTGACCACCAATGACTTTGGCGCGACGTGATGGCGAAGCACAAGCTGTGCTATGGCACTTATTTGATCTGCCCTGTTGTCGGCGCTGCTGGGCCTCCATGATCTTGCCGAAGGTCGCGCAGGCGCCGACGGCATGCGTTGACGCTATTCCCGCCGCAGAAACCACTCCGAGAGACTTCGTGGATGCGCTCGGTGGAGAGATGGATGGCTGGGGCTATCTTGGAACCGATTGGCGCCTGCATCTGTCGGGGCCGGAAGGGATGACGAGGGCGACATCCGGACCTTCGCTCACGTGCGGTCGAAGGTCCTGTTTCTGGAGGCAGACCAAGGTCAGCTCCTAGCGCGGCATCGCCCTTGACGCCCTGAGTGCCGTTCATCAGTGCTTGATCTCAAGGGCGAAGGAGGGCTTCGAGACCTTGGAGAAGACGCTAGTCCAAAAGGTAGTGATCTACTGTGTGCGGAGCGGGCGGCTGCTCGTCATGTCCCATCCAGACTTCACGCCCGAAGAGGTTGGCATTCAGGTGCCAGCGGGAACGATCCGAACTGGCGAAAGCCCCGAGGCGGCGGCCCTACGAGAGTTGGAAGAGGAGACTGGGTACTCCGGCTTTTCGATTGTCCGGTTTCTCGGAAGCAGTGACTACGACATCACGCCATATCGGTTCGAGCGCCAGCGGCGCTACTTCTTCCTAGCCCAGGGGCCAGAGGACTTGCCCGAGCGATGGCTCTCAGCTGAAGACCACGATGGCAGCGCGCGGCCGACGCGCCTGCAATTCTTCTGGATCCCGCTGGAAGCAGCCCATGTGCTGCAATCTGGTCAAGGCGCTTTGGTCGGCATCCTCTTCGATCGACCCGGCCTAGACGGTTAAGCACTGTGGTTAGGTCGCGTTTTCGCCGGTGATCCAAGGACCGCTGTTGGCGCTGCCAGACCGACGATAGATCTTCAGTTTGGCCGGGTAGGGTGGTCCCCCGGCTTCATGGCGCGTTCATGCCCAGCGGCTCGGAGGCAGATACAGGCGGGGGAGTGGGATCGAAAGGCTGCTTTGTGGCTCGAACCCAAGATCCGCAATTGCGTAGCGGGCGCACGTGGCGACCAACGCCGAAGTCACTCGAGACAATGCCTGACGCGACCATATTCTCGGACCTCTGAGGGAGGTGCGAGCCTTTCTGAGCCGTGCAGTTTCTTCCTGTCGCGCTTTGGCGACCTGTCTTCAGGAGGAACTATGTCCCGCATGATTTTTCTGAATCTGCCTGTCCGCGACCTAGACGCAGCCGTGCGCTTTTACGAAGCCATCGGTTGCGTGAAGAACCCGGCGTTCAGCACGGATCAGGCGGCCACTATGGTCTGGTCGGAAGCCATCTACTTCCAACTGCTCACCCATGACTATTTCGCCAGCTTCTCCAGCAAACCCATCGCCGGCTCGGACACCAGCGAGGTGCTCATCGCGCTGCCACAGACGGATCGAGACGCTGTCGACCAGATCTGCGGCGCCGCTGCAGACGCAGGCGGCCAGGTGGACCTTCGCGAGCCCCAGGATATGGGCTTCATGTACGTCCGCGCGTTCCAGGATCTCGACGGTCACGTCTTCGAGCCGATGTGGATGGACCCAGACGCCGTGGCGGGCGGCGAGCAAGCCGCACAGGAGCGCTGAGATGCTGAAAGCTGCATTTCTGGCCGTTCTGCTCCTGGCGGGAGGATCCTCCATCCAGGCTCAGGCCCAGACGCCGCCGCCCGGCAAGTACGTCGAGGCCAACGGCCTTCGGATGCACTACCAAGTGTCCGGCGCTGGCGAACCCCTGGTCGTCCTGCACGGCGCTTACATGGACAACCGGCCCATGCAGCCGATCATCGCCGCGCTCAGCCGGTCCAATACCGTGTACGCGCTGGAGTTGCAGGGGCATGGCCGCACTGCGGACCGCTCGACGCCTATCAGCTACGAAAGCCTCGCGGACGATGTGGCCGCATTCATGACCGCCGTGGACCTGAAGAAGGCCCATGTCTTCGGGTACTCGATGGGCGCCGCCGCTGGCCTTCAGCTGGTTATCCGCCATCCGGAGCGGGTCGATCGCGCCGCGCTGGCGTCGGTCGCCTCCGACGCCAAAGGATGGCATCCAGATTACCTGGCCTTCCTCCCGCAGATCAAACCCGAGCTCTTCGTCGGCACGCCGTTCGAGGCGTCCTATCGCGAGGTCGCCGCCAACCCGGACGGCTTCCCCGCGCTGGTCGACAAGCTGATCGCGCTGGAGCATCGTCCCATGGCCTGGGAGGCCGATCTGGGCGCCATCCGCACGCCGGTCCTGATCATCCAAGGCGATTCAGACATCATCGCGCATGAACATACGCTGGCGATGTTCAAGCGCCTGGGGGGCGGGGTCATGGGCGACAACGGCGCGCCATTGCCCTCGACCCGTCTTGCGATCCTTCCGGGAACGTCTCACACGGCCATAGCGTCCCAGCCGGAGCTTCTGGCGGCGATGATCAGCCCCTTCCTGGCCGGTAAGACTCCGAAAGGCATGTTCGATCCGGCGGACTGAAGACAAAGGATTGGGCGTGGCCGCTTAGGGCCACGCCCGAAATCCGAGGCGGCAGGATTTCAGGGCAACGCCAACGCGCGTCGAAACCAGGCTTCCTCGATCGCCGCCTGATCACCATCGGCCGCCAGCGTCCGACGATCGTCAACCTTGCCATCCATGAGATCAATGGCGACAGCCGTATCGGAGGGGGTCAGAACCTTGACCTTGAAGCGAACCGTCGACGTCCACAGGTCGCCGCGTTCGCCAAGCTCCGGGAGACATTCGCGCATCGGTCCGGTCATCCGCCGATAACGGTCCTGGATCCGCACTTCGCCGTTCGTGGTTTGCGCCGTCACCTGGGCGGCGGCCAGATCTTCCGGCGCGCCGTCCGCGAAGATGGCCACGGTGATGTAGCGTCCCCGCGTGGCCTGCATCGTCACGTCGGCGCGCGCCAGCGAAAGGTTCAGGTTCTGGCCTGGCTCCAGGGCGAAGTTCGCCCGCCAGGCGGCTGTGGCGGACTGGGCCGAGGCCAAGCTGGTCACGGCCAAGGTAAGCCCCAGGCCCAGAAGGCGTAGCGCGATGGCGGGCTTAAGCGAGGTGGGGATCGACATGCAGGACCTCCTGAAGGAAGGCCTGCTTTTTGAAGAGCGCGCTCGCCCGATGCAGCCCGAATCTTGCGCGAGCTTTCCGCCGCTTCTGGTGCGCGGCATACCCAGCCTTAAGCCAAGGTCACTCGCCCTCGATCAGCCGGTGGGCGCGAAACCGCAGGGCGGGGCCTGGCTCGTCTAGGGTCTGGATAATCGGGCCGGCAAGCCGCGACGGCGCGCACGCGGCCAGGTTCGCCATCGCCTGCTGCTCGAGACGGTCGAGCCAGGCGGTGGCGACGATGCGGATCGCCGTCAGCGCTTCGATGTCATGGGGCGAGATTTGGTCGTTCCAGGCAGCGAAGGAACGGACGCGGCCATCCAGGCGAGGGGCGGGCACTGCGACGCAGGTCCCCACGCCATGGTCGGCGGCCTCGCCGAACATGCGTCGCTGCCGGTCTGTTAGGGTTCGAGCTTGGCTATGGTGCGAATGGAAGATGCCCGAGCCGCTGAAGTTCCAGCGCACCACCGGATCGTCCTGCACAAAATCCTCGTCGACATAGCGAGAGAGCCATGAGGCGGGCGGTCGTCCGCCGACCTCGCCGGACAATGACACGACGCCGACCGCCCGCGAAAACAGGCCGGTGGCGAAATGGACGATCCCGAGCCGCTCTAGGAAAGCGCCGGCGACGGCGCCGGCCTGACCCAACCCGCTGTGGATCTCTATGGCCGCGTCCATGGCCAACAACGCCAGGCCCGCGCGCTTGAAGGTCAGGGTCGGATCCGTCTGACCGTTCTCCGGCACGTAGCCGGCCGCGACATACAGCTGACCACGATCGATGTCGCGCAGGCGCAGGGCCTGGGCCAGGCGGCTGATCATGGCGCGGCTGGGCTGGGCGCGGCCGATCTCGAGAAAGCCCAGATGGCGAGGCGAGACGTCAGCCTCAAGCGCCAGGTGCAGTTGTGACAGCATCGCCCGGCGCCGGAACCGCGCCAGCAGTCCGCCGAAGGACGGAAAGTCGTCCAGCGCTCGCACGGAGCGCCGATCGTTCGGGCGTCGTCTCATTAATCGTGTCCAACCTGCCGCGTATCTAACCGGACCGCGGGCGTCCGAAGCAATATGCAGATCGGCCTGTTTTGAGGCCTAGCGCGCGACTGGCGCGCAGAGCAGCAGGCTCGCCGAGACGAAGCAGGCGACCGTGCGCACGTGATTCCAAAACATCCACGGCGCGTAGAAGGCGTCCCAAGGTCCACCGGCGGCTAGGGCGTCGTTGAGCGGAACGTTGCAGAACATGGTCACGCCGATGCAGCCCAGCAGGTAGACGAGGGCGCCCGACAGCAGGAACGGCTCCAACGTCTTTGCGAAGAACGCCCAGCCCCACAGCGCCAGCAGGGCGATGGCCGTACCGAAAAGCAGGCTCATGAACCACGGGTTGATGACAACGACATTGATCGATCGGAACGCCTCGGCGCCGGGCCCCGGACCCAGGCGATCCAGGGCCGGCGTCACGAATGTCGAGAAGGCGAAGAACACGCCTCCGGTCGCGGACGCAGCCAGGGCCGTGGCGAACATGACGAGTTTCATCGAACGTTGCTCCATGTGGTGCAGGCCCGTCTGGCTTGGCCGCATCTGCCTCTCAACTCCCTGTCAGGTACTTGTTGCGGGGGCGATCGATCTGCGATTGCGGACTTGTCGCGAAATGAGGGGTAAAATGCATCGCACCGTTCTGATCATGGCCCTGACCGCCCTGAGCGTCGCCGGTTTGGCCTCCCCGGTTCGAAGCCAGCCGGCGGGGGACGCCATGAACGGCCAGAAGCTGTTTAGCCGTCGCTGCGCCAGCTGCCATGACCTGGCGGCGGACCGTCATGGACCACACCTGGGCGGCGTCTATGGCCGGCGCGCGGGCTCGGTGGCCGGCTTTCGCTACAGCGACGCGTTGCGGGGCGGCGGCTGGACCTGGTCGGATGCCAAGCTCGACGCTTGGCTGACCAATCCCAAAGCCCTGGCGCCGCGCACGGCGATGTCCGCCCGGGTCGGCGAGGCCGGGAAGCGCGCGGATCTGATCGCCTTTCTGCGGTCCAACTAAGACTACCAGCCAAGGAGGAGATCCATGACTATCGCCTTGTTGCCGCTCGCCTTCTGCCTGGCGGTCAGCCCTCTGGACCCGCCGCTAGCCGCCCCGCGCGCGGCCGTCGTCGCCGAGGCTGACAAGACGGTGAAGCTGGGCGCGGTCGAGATCGCCTACCGCCAGGTCGGCCCGGTTGGCGGCGAGGACGTCGTGCTCTTGCCCGGCATCGGCATGCAGCTCATTGAGTGGCCGCCGGCCTTGATCGAAGCACTGGTGGCGCGCGGTAAGCGCGTGACTCTGATCGACCTGCGCGATTCCGGCCGTTCGACCCATTTCCACGCGGCGGGCATGCCCGACTTCGGCGCGGTATTCGCCGCAATCGGCGCTGGCAAGGCTGCGCCCTTGCCCTACGCCGCCGAGGACATGACCAGGGACGTGCTCGGCGTGATGGACGCGCTGAAAATCAAGCGCGTCACGCTGGTCGGCGTGTCGGGCGGTGCGACCATCGCTCAGTTTACGGCCCTGGCCACGCCCGAGCACGTTGTTGGTCTCGTGCTGATCGGCGCCAACTCTGGCAACATGAGAAACCCTCTACCGGCCAATCCTGCGCGCATGGCGGGCGCGACTCCGGCCAAGGACGGTTCTGTCGAGGCGGTGGCGCAGGCGCGGCTGGCGATGTCGCGGGTCCTGGCTGGTGACGATGCGGGATTCGATGAAGCTACAGCGCGAAAGACGGCCCAGGCCAGCGCCGCCCGCGATCCGGACCAGTTGGGGACGCTGCGTCAGGGCGCGGCGCTGTTGGTCCTAGGCGACATCCGACCTCGGATTGGGGCGATCAACGCGCCGACGACCGTCATCCACGGCGCGCTGGATCCGTTGATCTCGCCCGCCGCGGCCCAAGAGGTCAGCCAGGCCATCCCGGGCGCGCGCTGGGAACTTTTGCCCCGTTCAGGTCATGGCGTTGACGGTCCTACTATCAAGGCGATCCTTGAGGCCGTCGGCTAGAAATCCCCATCTTGGTTCGACCGGGTTTTTGAATGGTGCGCGTTGGCCTAGTCCGTCAGGAACCGATCCAGTTTGGCCAATAAGACCACCAACTGGTCCAACATGATGAAGATTAAGCGCTGTCGTCGACCCGCTGCAGATATCGGGCAAGCACACCGTCTCTGGAGAACGGCTCCGTCAGGAGGCTACGGATAAATTCGTCATCGATGCGGCGGGAGATACCGTCACCTTGTTTGATAGCGACTAAGCCGCACGACGCCTCGCGTTCTGTCTTTGAGAACGTCCTCAACGGGTCTGTCGGTCTTCTCCAAGCTGCTTGCTGAATGTCCGACTCCTGGAGGTGAGCCAACGACAGCTCCTGGCGCTACCCCTCCGCTGAAAACCGTTGCGCCAAGTTCAGCTCCTTGAACCCGGCGATCACGTGGTCGATGAAGGCGCGGGTTTTGGCGGGCAGCAGCTTCTGGCCCCTGAAATAGAGCGATATGGCGCCGATGTCGACGTACCAGTCCGGCGCGAGGCGCAGCAGCGCCCCGCTTTGCAGATGCCGCTCGACATAGGGCACGGCGATCATCGCCACGCCCAGGCCCATCAGGGCCGCCCTGCATAGGGCCTCCGGGTCATTGGCCACGATGCTGGCCTTGTGCTCCAACGTTGTCTCGACGCCCTCGCGATCGCGCATGCGCCAAACCCGCACGCGGCCGGTGAGGGCTGAGCGCATCGATAGCCCGTCCAGCGCGGCCAGGTCCTGCGGGTCCTGTGGCGACGGGCGGCCTCGCAGATAGTCGGGCGAGGCCACGGCGACGACATGCAGCGGCGCCAGACGCCGGGCGTCGCTATGAAGTAAAGCGCCCTTGGGACGTCTGGCAGATCGATCATACCCTCGCTGACGTAATCATTGTCGATCGCGATGGACGGCCGATCGGGCGACCATGGTTGACCGTCGTGATCGACGTCTGCACCCGCATGATCGCTGCGTTCTACGTCGGGCTGGAACCGCCCTCAGCGATAAGGGTGGCAACCACCCTGGATCTCGCCGTGGCGCCCAAGGGTCCATGGCTGAGCAAGCATGGCTACGACTACGATTACCCCATTGAAGGGCTGATGAAGCTCTTACACAGCGACCGCGCCAAGGAGTTCGCCTCGCCAATCCTAGTGCGCGCGCTGAAGAACCAGGGTGTAGAGACCTTTCTTCGGCCACCGGGAAGGACGCGGTTCGGCGGGCATATCGAACGTCTCATCGGCACCTTGATGGGAACCTGCAGGCTACTACCAGGCGCAACGCACCACAGCCCAACGGCGCGTGGCGACTACGACAGCAAAGCGTCCGCGCGGCTTACGCTCGATCAGCTCCAAGACTACTTCGCGCATCAGATTTTGGGCGTCTATCATCATCGGGTGCAAAGCGAACTTGGAGTTTCGCCCATCGACGCCTGGCGCGCGGCAACGACGGGCATGGCGCCCGAGCAGCCAGAAGACCCGGACGCATTTCGTCTGGACCTGCTCCCGGAGATGCCACGCACGATTGGGCGGCAGGGCATCCAGGCGTTCAATGAGCTCTACTATTGCCAGGAAATCGGCGAGGCTTTCATCTCCGGGACGCGCGAGATCAAGGCCAAATACGACCCCCGCGACCTTCCCCACCTCTATGTCCAAATTAGAGGGCGCGGCTATGTCACGGTCCCGCTGAGCCGTTTTCGCGAGGGGCCGCCATTGACGCTGTGGCTCTACAAAGCCTCGCGTCGCGGGGCGGGGGAGGCGGGCAAAGCCCGTCCTCACC
The DNA here is from genome assembly GCF_059415805.1 of Caulobacter sp. GW821-FHT10A06. Lineage (NCBI taxonomy): Bacteria > Pseudomonadati > Pseudomonadota > Alphaproteobacteria > Caulobacterales > Caulobacteraceae > Caulobacter > Caulobacter sp. GW821-FHT10A06. The sequence continues at coordinate 796,553 of NZ_JBWKNY010000002.1, read as the reverse complement.
GGGAGACCCTTCAACGCGCTGCCGCCGAGGTCGAGCGGGTCATTCAGGGCGCTGCAGGGCGATCGACGCAGGCGGCGCGTCAGCTCGAAAGGCTGTCCATAGCGCGAGCTACAGCGGGGCAGTGGATAGGGCGCTCCGCGCCGGTTCAGCCTGACCACGACGATGACGATGACTGGGGCGGAATCTTTGAGGGAGAGGATTAGTGACACCTCGCCCCCCCGATGAGGGTCCGTTTGGACATTTGCATCCCGACATCGCGCATTTGGCGACCGCCGATCGCACCATTCGCAAAGCTGCGATCCTGACCGACTGCTGGATCAATTACCCCGCCGCGGAAGACGCAATAGAGCGGATGTTCGAGATGCTTGAGATGCCGCCACGGCTGCGTATGCCGTCAGCGTTGTTTTGGGCGGGCTCGAATATGGGCAAGAGCTCGATCCAGGTCCATTTCCTCAACCTAGTGCGCGCACGCTATCCCAGCACAAGCGAGCCAGAGGAGAAGGACAAGCCCTGGCGCGCCGAGGGCGTACTCAGGCTTGAGGTCAATGACGAGCTCACCGAGAAGCGCTTCTATGAAGATGTACTGCGGCGCCTGAAAGCTCCCCGGCCCATCGAAGCCACCGCCTCGCGACTTCAGGATATTGCGCTAACCCACCTGACCGCAAATCGGATCAGGATGATGATCCTCGATGAAATTCAGCGCATTACCGAACTACGCACGCGTGAGCAACGCATCGTGTTGAACGTGCTCAAATATATTTCTAACCAGCTGTCGATGAGCATCGTCGGCTTCGGCTCTGGCGAAGCCAAGGCTCTAATTGAAGCTGATCAACATCTTGCGGAGCGGTTTGACATCGTCGCTCTGCCAGCATGGGGGAAGCGGCAAGGATGGGCGGTCGGGGCAGTTCGTGAACGCCTGCGCTTCATCCCGCTGAGAAGGCCGACGGCAGTCAATAGATCTATGATGGATGCGCTGTTCTTCCATTCTGGATCCATCCTGGGGCGCTTGTTCAGCCTCATAGAACGAGCAGCGATCGTCGCGTTGGATGCCGAGGAATGCCTGTCCGCTCAACTGATCGAGGACGTCGCGCTTCGCCGTCGGCGTGAAGGCCCATGACTGGGGAGGGCGACGACGACATCGATCTCTCGGTCCTGGCGCCGCCTATGCAGCCTGACGAGGCCCTGTCGTCCTGGCTGGTTCGCGTCGCCGACGCCCACCTCATAACCGTCGCCGAGCTGGAGCGAGACCTTGGCGGACCAGTCGCAGGACTCGATCGCGGCGATCCGACCTCTCTGCCTCGGCTCGCAGCCATGACACGAATGTGCCTGGAGACTCTGGCGCGTGTGCCGCTCGCGGACCTGGTCTCTCATCCAATGCGGCCGGGCCCAAGGCCGCCAGCGTGCTGGGCGATCTGTGTCCGCTGTCTGCATGTCGATGTAGATCAGGGGAGGGCGCCTTACGTCCGCCGGGCCTGGACGCACCCGCTGGCCACCTTCTGCCAAGAGCACGGCGTGCCGCTCACGCCGCACGGCCATTCCTCCATAAAAATCGCCAGCGAACTGACCTTGTCGGATGCAGGCATGGGCGAGGCGCAAGATATCGTTCTGGAGGCTGCGGACTTCGATGCTGTGGCCATGATCAAGCGCGTTTGGCGATCGCTAGAGCCAGATGGCGACGAGAAGCGCCTAGTGAACCGTTTGAGGCTCCGCTGGGCTGTTCGAGATGTCGTAGACGCCCTGGCGGCAAATAGGCGCGAACCGAGAGGCGGCCCGTTGGCGTCGCTCCTAGAGCGACCGCTGTTCGACAGGAAATCATTACAAGGGTCGAACGAGCTCCAGCTGGACTGGTTGAGCGACGTGGATGCCGCAACGCGGCTGCTCTACGTGCGCCTGGCGCTCATAGTACTCGCAGAGCCTCCAGATCCGATGGAGGAGGTTCAGGAGCCACTCGGCCGATCCTGGTTGTTGAACCAATATCGCCACAGCAGGATCACCGGCTGGAATAGCGTGTTCACGCACGCAATTCGCGACCCTTCATTTCTACTGGTGACGGAACTGCCGAGAGCGATGGTGCTGGAGTTGGGCGAGCGATCGCGCGCCTGGCCGGCTGATCTCCGGCGGCGCTGGAGTTACGCCGCTGCGGTTGGCGCGTTCAGTGGATGCGTCTTCTGAGTTTCGGGACAACGAAATCAGGGCTGGAAAGCGGCTGCTCAGGCGCTACCTGCCAGTCGCGCAATTGGAGTCGGCCAGTCGCAGAGTTGGAGTCAGAAATCCGCGAGAACGCGGAACGACGTGGCAACTCCTAACGGCACAGCTGCGATTCGCAGGAATAGGAGTCAGTGACAGCGGACTTAGCCGAGCGGTAAGTCAGCGACATAACGGGGCGGAATAACGGCAGAGGGGAACGCTGATCCATTTATCGTCTAAGATATATTATCGGAAATAATGGATGCGCCGAAACGATAGCGGCGCTGGTTCTATTTGCCCGCGACGAAGCTGTCGAACTGGCGCTTGAACACCTGTCGCGTGTCGAGGTCCGAATAGAACATGTGGCCGCCAACCAGGCACGTCGCCGAAACACGCGGACGCAGATCCGCCGGCGACTGGGCCACGGCTTCGTTCATGGCCGCGCATGAGGCGTCATACATTCCGCGCACGTTCCAGACCCGAAGCTTGGGATTGATCCGCATGGCGCGCGCCAGCGGCGGTTCGGGCTGATCGCTGCGGTCCATCTTGAACATCCGTGTCATCCAGTCGGCGGCCACGCCGCTGCGGGCGTCGACGTCCAGCGGTTCGGGATGGAAAGCGCCGCCAAACGGGCCGCGATACGCGAGGTCGCTCTCGAAACCCAGGTCGTGGCGGATGTAGCCGTTGTAGACCCGCGATGTGCCGTTCATCAGGTCGGCCATGCGCTGCAGGCTGGGATCACCGGTCGGCAGCCACGGCGTACCCTCGGGACGGGATTTCAGCGTGATGCGGCCGTCGTAACGGCCCAGCTCGAAGCCCTTGTCGGCCAACAGCCGATCGAAGAAGGCGCCGCTATCGAGGCGCAGCGTCTTGGCGTCGACGAACTGGCTTTCGACGCCGGTGAAGCGTTGCAAACCGGCCAGAATGGCGGCGCGTTCGTCCGTGCTCAGAGCATCACGCTTTTCCAGCGCAGGCGCATAAACCGCCCTCACCCAGGCTTCGGCCTGCTTTTCGGCCTCGGCGCTGGACAGCGTCTGAAGATCGGCCGGCAAACGCTTATGATAGTGCGCGATGGCCGTGAATTCGGTGATCTGCAGCGCCTGGGCCAAGGCTGGCGAAACCTTCTGGCCGACGGCGTAGTCGCCCGACATCAGGATCACGCCCGACAGCCGCGTGCGGCGCTTCTCCAGCGCCTCGGCCACCAGCATGGCGCGGGTCGTGCCGTAGCTCTCGCCGCCGATGAACAGCGGCTGGTTCCAGCCGTCATAGCGGGTCAGATAGACCCGGATCGCCTCGGCCACGGCTTCGGAGTCGCCGCGCGAGCTGTAGAGCACGTCGCGGAAGTCCTTGCTGGTCGCGCGGCTGAAGCCGGTGCCGACGGGGTCGATGAACACCAGGTCGCTGGTCGCCAGCCAGCTGTCGGGATTGTCGATCAGCGGCGTCTCGGTGTTGGGGCCGTAGTCCGGATAGGTCGCCGCCGTTGTAGGCCGCTTGGGACCCACGCCCATGAACTGCAGCTGGGCCGAATTGGAGCCCGGTCCGCCGTTCCACAGGAAGGTCACCGGGCGCGGCGGCGCGCCGGCCGGGGTCGGGACGCTGTAGGCGATGAAGAACACCGAGGCCATCAGTTCGCCGGTGTCGTTGACATAGATCGGCAGCAGGCCGGCGCGAGCCGTGTAGGTCAGCGCCCTGCCCCCGGCCGTCATCTGGTGGCGCGTGGTGACGGTCTTGTCCTCGTGCGGCGCGATCGGCGCTGCCAAGACGGAGGAACCAAGGCTGGCGAAGGCCATGGCGCCGGCCAGGACGCCGGCGAGAAGCGCGGTTTTCATGTCGGAAGCTCTCAGCGGGCTTGCAGCAGGGTGCGGAAGTCGCGGGTGAAGGCCAGGCGCGAAGGCTGGTCGCGATAGAACATGTGGCCGCCGTCGTAGCACTTGAAGCTGAAGGCCGCCTTCAGCGACGCGGGCAGCTGGCGGGCGGTCTCGTCGTTCTCGGTGCAGCTGTTGAGGGAGTCGTAGCGCCCGGCCACGACCATCACCTTCAGCTTGGCGTCCAGCCCCACGGCCTCGGCCGTCGAGGGCAGCGGTGGGCCGATCACCGGCGGCCCGCCGCCCGTCGTCTGGGCGACCTTTATCGCCGCCGCGACCACCTCCGGCGTGGCCTCGGCGGTGGCGTAGTTCCACTCCGCGCCCGGTCCGCCGCCGAACTTGCCGGTCGGCGAATAGGCGTCGTCCAGCCGCTCGTTGCCGACGTAAGGCAGGTCGGTGTGATAGCCCAGGTCGTGGCGGATATAGCTCGGCACGGCCTTGTCGAAGTCCTCATTCGGCGACTGGGTCAGGCGCATGTCGAAGATATTCAAAGGTTTGCCGGCGGGCTTGAGCAGGTTCTCGCGGTACTGGCGCGGGGTGACGACCAGGGTCTTGCGGTCGATCTGCTCGGGCTTGAGGCCGATATAGCCGGCCAGTTCGCCGGCGATGCGATCACGGTCGGCGTCCGACAGGTCGTTGATCTTGGCCAGCGCCGGCGCGTAGGTCTCGCGGCCCCAGGCCTCGACCCGCGCCAGGATAGCCGCGCGGTCCTTGCCCAGGCTGGGCGACAGCTTGCCGTGATAGAGCGCCGTGGCGGCCAGGTCGGTGACCCGCATGGCGGCGCTGACGCTAGGATCGCGGCGCTCGGCCTTCAGGCCCGAGCCGCCGGAGATCAGGACCAGGCCCTTCACCGGGATGCCGCGCTTGATCAGGCTGTAGCCGACGCTGCCCGCCCTGCCCGCGCCCCAGCTTTCGCCGGCCAGATAGATCGGCGCGGCTTCGGCGCCGCTTAGCAGGCGCCAGGCGCGGATGAATTCGGTGACCGAGGCGACGTCGCCGACGGTGCCGTAGAATTCCCTGCGGTATTCGGAGCGCGTCGGGCGGCTGAAGCCGGTGCCGATCGGGTCGACGAAGACGAGATCGGTATCGGCCAGCCAGGTCTCCTTGTTGTCGACGAGAGCACTCCCCTCCCCGCGCTTGGGACCGACCATCTCGAAATGCAGCGTGGCCGAGTTGGCGCCCGGACCGCCGTTCCAGACAAAGGTCACCGGACGCGGCTTGCCCGTCGTCGGCACACGATAGGCGATGAAGCCCATATAGCCGTGGACGTCGCCGGTCTCGGCGTCGCGGATCGGCACGCGGCCGACCTCGGCTTCATAGGCCAGGGTCTTGCCGCCCAGCGGCATGGTGTGACGGGTCGAGACCCAGTCCGGCGGCGCGGCTACGGCGGCCGAACTCATCAGGCACGCGCTGGCCAGGCCCAGCAGGAGAAGGTTCTTCTTGGCCATGTCCGGCTCCCGTTTCAGGGCAGGTCGTGAAGGAGGCTTGCCGCGGCCAGGTCTTGCACGACGTGGCCCAGCGACTTGTAGACGGTGATCTGATCGGTCGATTGACGGCCCGACAGGTCGCCGGCCAGCACCTGGCCGATCTCGCCGACCACGTGGTCGTCGTCGACTAAGCCAGCGGCCTTGGCGGCCAGGAACTCGGCTCCTTGCTTGAGGACCCCTTCCCGGCTGTCGGCGATGAAGCGCGAGGCGACGACCAAGTCGTTGTCGACCTCGACCGGACCGGCATAGCTGGAGCCGACCACGTTGACGTGGACGCCGGGACTGACCCAGCGGCCCAACAGGATCGGCTCGCGAGCACTGGTGACGGTGCAGATGATCTCGGCCCCGCTGACGGCCTCTTCGGCGCTTTGGCAGGTGATCGTGGCAACACCGGTCTCGGCCGCCACCTGGCGGGCCAGGGCCTTGGCGCGTTCGGTCGAGCGGCCCCAGATGCGGACGGCCTTCAGCGCTCGAACCTTGCTGATCGCCAGGGCGTGATGCAGGGCCTGCTCGCCCGTGCCCAGGATGGCCATAACCTCGGCGTCCGGGCAGGCCAGGGCGTCGGTGGCGACGGCGCTGGCGCAGGCGGTGCGGATGGCGGTGATCTCGCTGGCGTCGGCCACGCAGACCGGCGCGCCGGTTTTGCCGTCGAACAGCACGACCACGCCCTGGTGCGAGCGGTGCTGCGCCGAGCCGTCGGGCGGAAACACGCTGACCAGCTTGGCCCCGAAGACACCACCCTCGCCCATCCCGCCCGGCATGACGCCGAACATGCGGCCTTCGCCCAGGTCGAGGATCGAGCGCAGCAGCTGCTGGGTCCGGCCGGCCGAGAAGCGGATCATCGCCTCGCGCACCAGCGGGATGCAGCGCTCGTAGGTCAGGTGCTGGCGCACCTGCGAACCGTCGATGATACGCAAGACGTTCGCCCTCCTACCGAAAGTACAGGGGCCTCCGCCGAGACGGAGGCCCTCATAGTCCTTAGAACCGCGCGTTCAGCCCCAGGAAGAACTGACGGCCGATGATGTCGCCATAGGCCCGGTTCGGGAAGGACGTCATTTCGTCGGTCAGGTCGGTGACGCCGGCGCGCACGGTGTACTTGCCGAAGTCATAGGCGCCCGAGATGTTGTGGCGGATGTTCTTCGCCACCGTGGGGGTCGGCGTGGTCTCGATCGTCGCGCCCCAGGCGGTCAGGGCCTCGGGCATGTAGTCGACCGAGTAGTACAGCTTCAGCGGACCGCGCGAGTAGCGCATGTCGAAACGACCGCGCCAGTCGGGCAGCACGATGGTGCCGTCGGTGCGCGATAGGTCCGAACCGGTCACCGAGGTCTCGTAGCGGGTGTTGTGGGTCGCCTCGAGGCCCAGCTCCAGCGTGCCGTAGTCGTGGTCCGGGAACAGGCGGCTCAGCGGCAGGCGGTAGTTGATGTTGTAGACCTCGCCGCGATAGCTGATGCGACCGGCGTTGTAAGTCGTCGAGATCGCCGTGGTCACATAGCCGCTGGCGTCACGGGTGAAGGTGCCGCAGACCTCCTTCGACGGCGAGGTCGCGTCGTAGCAGGTGGCCAGGAAGTCCATCGGGGTGAAGCCCGACAGGCCGTTGGTCAGGTCGATCTTCACGCGGTCGGCGATCAGGGTCAGGCCCGGAATGAAGCTGGGCTGGAAGACCAGACCGATGGTCGTGGTGTCCGAGACCTCGTTCTTCAGGTCGATATTGCCGCCGGTGGTGATCAGCGCGTTGTTGAAGTTCTCCGACGGGTCCTGGAAGGTCGCCAGCGGGCCGTAGCCCGGATTGGCGGCGAACAGGGCCTGGCAGTTGGCGCGGCGGGTGGCCGGCGACGGGCCGGCGTTGATGCGGTCGCTGTCGCAGGGATCCTGGGTGATCGAGCCCAGGGTCGTCTGTTGCGGCGCGAACAGCTGATCCAGGGTCGGCGCGCGGAAGTTGCGGCTACGCGAACCACGCAGGCTGAAGCCGTCGAAGACCTCCCACTGCAGGCCCGCGCCCCAGACCTTCTCGGTCCCGGTGATCGAGTGGTCGACGATCCGGTACGAGCCGTCGAACTCCAGGCGTTTGGCGCCGGGGAAGCTGAAGTCGCCGCCCAGGATCGGCACCAGGACTTCGCCCGACACTTCGCTGGTGTGGTACTTGCCCGAGGTCGCCTTGCTGATGGCGCCCGAGCCGACCTGGCCCAGTTGGTTGCCCTCGAACGGTTTGAAGCGGGCCCACTCGGCGCGATACTCGTAGGCGACGCTGAACTTGGCGACGCCGGCCGGCAGTTGGAACAGGTCGCCGCCCAGGGTGGCCAGGACGTCGTCCTGGGTGTTGCGGAAATCCTGGCCCGACGGCGTGGTGACGTAGGCGCGCGCTTCCTTGCTGACATTGCCCGAGCCGAAGATGTTCAGCGGGGCGCAGGCCAGGTCGTCATCGGCGGTGCTGGCGTTGGCGTTGACGGCGCAGACGATGTTGCCTGCGCTGTTCTTGACCGCATTGATCGCCTTGTTGAACGCGGCGGTCTTCACGCCCCAGCCCGACTGCGAGCCCTTGGTGCCGCCGTGGCTGGCCGACAGGGTCCAGTAGAAGTCGCGGTCGGCGCGGTTGAAGTCGCCTTCCAGCGACAGCAGGGCGCGGTAGGTGTCGGTGTTGTAGCGGGTCTCGCGGGTCGGCAGCAGGTCCGACCACGACTTGGACAGGAACAGCGGCGCGCCGGCGCCGAACGACGGGCTGGCCGCCTTCAGCGAATTCACGGCTTCGGTGCTGAGATACGGGTTGGTCGCGAAGAAGGTGATGTAGCCCGCGCCGCTGGCGGGGGTGTTCAGCACCGTGTTGCTGGCGATCGTGCCATAGGGGTCGCGGCCGACGGTGTTGGAGTACAGGAACTCGCCCGACACCTTCAGGTGGTCGCTGAAGTCATAGTGGTAGATGGCGTTGGCGTTCTTGCGCTCCACACCGGTGCGCAGCGTCGCCAGGTCTTGGTACGGGAAGCCGTCGCCGCCGCTGGCGAACGGCACCTGCAGGAAGGTGCCCAGATTGTAGTTCTGCAGACCGGTGCCGGCCGCGTTGAACTGCTGGGTCGCGCCGCCCGAGCGCAGGATGAAGGTCGGCACCGGCGCCGGTGTCGTGAAGATCACGCCGTTGTTGGTGTACGAGTAGAAGGTGGCGTTCAGCGCCGGGGCCAGCGCCGGGATGCCGTCGGTCTGGCTGGTATTGGCCGGGTTCGTATAGGTCACGCGGCCCAGATTGGTCAGCGGGCGATCGCGGTCGAACAGCGGGTCGGTCTTGGACCATTCCAGGTTTACCGCCACGTTGCCGCGGCCGTCGGCGTAGTTCTTGCCGAAAGTGGCGCGCAGGGCCGGCTTCTTGTTGTCGCTGCGCGAGGAGATGCCGTACTGGGCGTCCAGCTCGACGCCTTCGAAGTTGCGCTTCAGGACGTAGTTGACCACGCCGGCGATGGCGTCCGAGCCGTAGACGGCCGCGCCGCCGGCCTGGACCACGTCCACGCGCTCGATCAGGCCGACCGGGATGATGCTGGTGTCGACGACCCGGTCACCCAGGCCGCTGGACGAGGTCACCGTGCGGCGACCGTTGATCAGGGTCAGGGTGCGACCCGCGCCCATGTTGAACAGGTTGGGGAACTGCTGGCCCGAGCCGGCGGCCGCGCCGCTGCCCGAAGCCTGGCCGTAGGTCGGAGCGACCGACGAGATCTGGTTCAGGGCCTCGCCGGCCTGGACATAGCCGCGCTCGACGATGGCTTCCTGGCCGATCACCGTGACCGGGGCCGGCGTGGTCGTCTCGGCGCGACGGATGCGCGAGCCGGTGACGACGACCTCGGTGACCATCTCGGCCGCTTCTTGGGCGTGGGCCCGGACGGGCGTGAAGCCGCCGGCCAGAGCCGCGCCGCCGATGATGGTCGTGGCGAGCAGACGGCCGCGGATCGAAGACTTTCGCATGGTACCCCCAATCTTGGTTTCACAACGCGCGCTTCCCCAAGCTGCGCTGGCTGGATCGCCCGGCGGGTCCGTTTCCAGCCCGCCAGGTCGTCGCCACAGATGAAAGCTAGGCCAAGGGGGACAGTTTATCTTTTCGTTCTTCGAACCGTCGCGTCATCGACATACATGGATTATGCGAGCCTGGCGGCCTCCTCGCATCGTCTATGTCGAGGACCTAGAAGCGGCAGGTTTGCGTGGTCGCGCCGGGAGTCTTGACCCAGGTGACGCCGTCGACCGAGGCGCCGCGCGGCGTGTAGGTCAGCGTGCGGGTCACGCCATCGCGCTTAAGCGTCAAGGTCAGGACCTTGGTCTCGTCGGCCCGCGCCTGCAGCATGCCGTCCTCGGTGACGATCTGGTCGCCGTCGCGGATGCCGGCCTGGTCGGCGGTCGTGCCGGCCTTGAGGCCCTTCACAAGCCGCCCTTCGCTGCTGAACGAGGCGCGATCGAAGCCGAGTTCAAAGACCTTGTAGGTCTTGGCGGTCGGCGTCAGGCAGCCCGCGAAGCGATCGCCCGGCTTCAGGATATCGCCTCGCGCCATGGCCTCGTAACCGGCCTTGGCCTCGTCGGCGCCGATCTCCTTGCCGACCAGGTCCAGCCAAGCCTCGATCGTATAGGGCTCGCTGGTGCTCTCGCGGCGATAGAGTTCCTTGACGATGTCATCCAGGCTGCGCTGGCCGTTCGAGCGGGCGCGGATCTTGGCGTCGACATCGATCAGATAGATCACGCCCCGGCCATACGGCACGGTCTGGGCGGTCGGATCGCTCCAGAAGATCTTAGCCGCCTCGGTGTTGCTCAGGCGCAGATACGGGTTGGTGTAGTAGGCCGTCGTCTTGTCGTTCAGCGACTTGGCGAAGTCGTCCAGCGACAGCACGCCCGAGCGGTACGACAGCATCATCGAGTAGAACTCGGCCGTGCCTTCGCTGTACCAGGCCGTGGCGCCGTGCTCGCCCTGCATGGACGGCCAGTTGTGGGCCATCTCGTGCGACAGCAGGCTCTGCAGCGCCTCGATCGTCGGTTTGTCGCTAGGGCGGTAGCCGAACATGAACGACTGCGGCAGCGCCGTGCCGCCGGTGCCGGCATAGGGGTTCTGGCGCATGAAGACGCGATAGACGCCGTTCTTGTCACCGAAGAACTTGGCCATGGCGCCGTGCAGGGTCTGGATGCGCTGACCCAGGGTCTCGGCCGAGAACGGCGGCGGGCTCAGCCAGAAGAGGCCAAAGTCGCTCTTGCCGCCGCCGATGCCTTGCAGCGGGCCGGCCGCGTAGAACGAGAAGGCCAGGCGCTCGGACGGTCCCATGGTCTCGACATGGCCTTCGCCCAGCGACGATACCCCGCGCGAGCCCTCGGGCGCGGCGGAGAGATCCCAGTCCAGGGTGATGCGGTAGGGTTTATTCCCCGGCGGCACGGCCATGAAGGTCACGCCGGCCCCGGCGAAGCCGCCGCTCTCCTCGCGCAGGTCGAACAGCGGGCCGTTATTGGTGGCGGCGGTGATCTGGCGCGGCGCGGCCTGGTACTCGACCACGACGTCGCCGACCGTGGCGCGCGAGACCTTCCAGCCGCGATAGCCGCCCTGCGGTGTCGGCGGCTCGTCGACCTGGGTCAGGGCGATCGGACCGGAAGCGTCACGCGCGGTCAGGCCGGCGCCCAGCAGTTGCGAGCCGGGGATGCCGACCAGCTTGATCGGCAGGTGGACTAGGGTGTCGCCGACGGCCAGGGCGGGCGCTTGCAGGGTCTCCTGCACGGCCATGTAGCTCTGCGGCCCGCCCAGCGCGTGCGGGGTCAGGCGTACGGACAGCTTGGGCGGAGGCCCCTGCTCGGCCGCATGGGCCATGCCGGCGCTCAACGCCAGCGCCGCAACGCCCATCATCATGAAATGGCGCATTGTTTAGTCCTCCCCCGGTGTGTTTTGAGCGCCTAGGCGAACAGAGCCGCGACCAGAGCGCCGATGTCGTCGAGATCGTTGAACAAGGTCGGGGCCACCCGCACGCGGTCCTCATAGACCGACGCGAAGATCCCCGCCGCCTCCAGCCGCGCCCCGACCGTGTCGAGGCCGGGCGGCACGAAGGCCAGCAGCGGCGAACCCGTTTCATGCGGCGTCAGGATCCGGCAGCCCTTGGCGACCAGACGCTCGCGCAGCGGTGTCAACAGGGTCTCGCGGTGACGGGCCAGCGCCTCGACGCCGATGCGCAGCAGGTCGTCCAGCGAGTGGTGCAGCTGGGCCACCGCGCCGCTGGCCATGGTCCCCATGCCGAAGGCGCCGGTGGCGTCGGGCCGAGCGCGCCATAGCACGGGCGGATCGGCCATGGGCTGGGCGATCATCTCGCTGACCTGACGATAGCCGAAGGCGGTTGGGTCCAGCCGATCCAGGCGGTCGCCGCGGGCGTAGAGGAAGCCCACGCCGAAGTCGCCCATCAGCCATTTGTAGGTGGCGCAGGCGCAGAAATCGACGCCGGACGCCTTCACGTCGAACGGCACGGCCCCGGCCGCCTGGATGATGTCGGCATAGACCAGAGCGCCGCGCGCATGGGCCAGTTCGCAGACCGCCTCCAGGTCGTGGCGGAAGCCGTTGTAGTTGGACACCGACGACAGGGCGACGAGGTCCGTGGGCTTCTCCAGCGCCGCCGCCAGGTCGGCCAGCTCGATGCGGCCGTCGCGGGCGGGCACCACCTCGACGTCCAGGCCGTGTTCGGCCAGGCGTTCGTACAGGTATAGCGAGCCGGTGAAATGCAGGGCGTCGGTGACCACCCTGCCCTTCCCGCCGCTGAGGCCCAGGGCCGACAGCACGGCGTTCTCACCGGCCATGGTGCTGGGCACGAAGGCGATCTCGGCCGGCTTGGCGCCGATCAGGGTCGCGAACATCCGCTGGACCTGCTCGCGGATCGCGCCGTCGTCATGGCCTTCGCCAGACGACGAGCCCATGCGGTACTCGGCATAGCGATCCAGGGCCTGGCGCGCGCCAAGGCTCATCGGGTGCATGTAGGCCGCGTCCAGGTGGATCCTGGACATGGGCGCGAAGTCGGCGCGGCGGGCGACGCCGAGCGGACGGCCGATCTCCATCTTCATGCCGAGGCCTCTTGGCCGGCGCGACGGCCCAGCGTCACGGCATAGTAGATCATGCCAACCGCCAACCAGCCGCCCAGCAGCACATAGGGCCGCCAGTCAGTGCCCAGGCCCAGGGCGGCGATCGCGACAGCGACCAGAAGGCCGACCACGGCCAGCACCTGCACCGCGCGTTTGCTGAAGCGCAGCCGCGCCTCGGCGTGAAGCTCCGGATGCTTGGTGGCCATGTTGAAGGCGGCCAGGCACGAGGCGGCGTACTTCATCATCGTCGGAATGTTGATGGCCAGCAGCAGGAACAACAGGCTGGACGGCAGCAGCACGCAGGCCGCCGTCAGGGCGAAGGCGGTGATGGTCGCCCAGTGCGGCGTGCCGAAACGCGGATGCACCTCGCCCAGCTTGGCCGGCAGCACGCCCGAGCGGCCCATGGCGTATAGGAACCGGGTGAAGACCAGGAAGATGGCGTTCATCGACTTGGTCAGGGCCAGCAGCGCGGCGCCGACGATCAGGGGCTTGGCCCAACCGCCCAGCGACACCTCGGCGGCGGCCAGCAGCGGCGCCTTGCTCGACGCCAGCGTGTCGACGCCGGCCAGGCTCAGCGCCGTGAAGGCGATGGAGACATAGACGACCACGGTCAAGGCCAGGGCCAAGGCCAGGCCCAGCGGCACGGTCCGCTTGGGATCGCGCACCTCCTCGCCGACCTCGGTCGCGGTCTCAATCCCTAAGAACAGCTGGATCATCAGCGGCAGCGCCGCCAGGATCGGGGTCCAGCCGCCGGCCACGGCCTCGACGAACAGGTGCGGCTTCAAGCTATGCGCGCCAGAGGCCACGAAGATCGCGAACACTGCCAAGAGCAGCAGCATCATCGCCGTCTGCGCCTTGGCCGCGACCTTCACCCCGACGAAGTTCAGCGCGAAGATCAGGGCGAACAGGCCCAGCATGGTCGGCGCGGCCGGGACCTCGATCACCATCGAGAGGTAGCTGACCAGCACTCGGCCCAGCACGATCATCACGACGGCGTTGCTCAGGATCCGCATCCACACCACGGCGAAGGCGATCCACGGCTTGGTCAGCAGGCGCTGCCACTCATAGGACGCGGCGGTCTTGGGCAGGGCCGAGGCCATGTAGGCATAAACGAGGGCGAAGACGATCATCGGGATCGCCGCCAGACCCGCCGCGATCAGGATGCCGGCGCCGCCGACCTGGCTGGCCGGACCCAGCACCGAGAAGATCGCCGCGCCGATGGCGGTGCCCGCGCCCAGCATGACCAGATCGAGCAGGCCGACGCCGTGCTTCAAGGCCGGCGAAGGGGCGGATGCGGGGCCTGTCATGAGGTCTTGGACGCTCCGAAAATTTCAGGTCGTCAGCATAGGGGCAGCCCTTCGCATCAACTATTCGAACTTGCGGCGGACGGCGCCGCCCACGGAGGACTTAGTCGGGCTTGGCCGCGGTTTTGGATATTTATTGCCGGAGGTCGCGATGAACCGGTCCAGCCTTCGACGCGCAAACGTCAGGCGCGCACGAGCCTATCCGCGCATCATCCATCTGCGTGACCCGCAGGCCTTGCATAGGTTCGACACGGGCGGCGGTTCGCCGACATCACAATGCAAAGATAATCCGACATCGCACGGCTAGGCTCATGTCATCGAGCTGGAGACCCGGAACGCCATGACTTCCTTGACCAAGCGCGCCCTGCTGACGGGCGCTGTCCTCGGCGCCGGCGCCCTGGCGGCGGCCCCTGCCCTGGCGCAAGAGGCGCGAGCCGGCGGTCCGTTCGTCGCCAAGCGTCGCGGCGTCTTCAATGGCAAGACGGTCGACTATGTCGCCACGGTCGGCGAGACAGTGCTGACCGACGACAAGGGCGCGGTGACCCTCACCCTGGTGACGACCGCGTACGTCGCGGCCAAGGCCGACGCCAAGCGGCCGGTGCTCTTCGTGTTCAACGGCGGTCCCAGCAGCTCGTCGGCGACCCTGCACATGGCGGCCCTGGGCCCGCGCCGCGTGGTCATCGCCCAAGACATCACCGCGCCCCAGCCGCCGCCGCAGCTGGTCGACAACGCCTTCACCGTGCTGGACGTCGCCGACCTGGTGTTCGTCGACCCGGCCGAGACCGGTTTCTCGCGCATCGGCCAGGCGGGTTCGAAGGAGCGCTTCTACAGCGTCGAAGGCGACGCCCAGTCGATCGCCGACCTGGTGGTCGCCTGGAGCAAGGCCAACGGCCGCGAGGCCTCGCCGAAATACGTGCTGGGCGAAAGCTACGGCACGATCCGCGCCACCGTGATGGCCGGCAAGCTGTCGGGCGTCATGCCGCTGGAGGGCGTCTTCCTGTTCGGCCAGGCGGCCAACATGATCGAGACCAGCCAGCGCACCCGCAACATCGTCTCGTACGCGACGAACCTGTCCCAGATGGCCTCGATCGCCGCCTATCACGGCAAGGTCGACACCGGCGGCCTGTCGCCGGCGGCCTTCATCGACAAGGTCCAGGCCTGGGCGATGAGCGACTATCTGGTGGCCTTGGCCCAAGGCAGCTATCTGCCGGGCGCCGAGCAACGCCGGGTGGCCGAGAAGCTTCAGACCCTGACCGGCATCAGCGCCGACTACTACCTGACCCACGACCTGACGATCACCAAGGTCGCCTTCGCCCGCGAGCTGCTGAAAGACAAGGGCCTGATGACCGGGACCTATGACGCCCGCTACACCGCGCCCCTTCCCGCCCCCGGCGCCCGCGCAGGCGATCCGGCCCTGGCGGTCACCTCGGCGATCCCGGCGATGGTGGTCGAGCACCTCAAGAGCCTGGGTGTCACGTGGAGCGAGTATCGCGACAGCGCGCCCGGCGCCGGGGCCTGGAACTACAACTCGACCGGCGGCGGCGCGGGTCCGTTCCAGGACTACGACTACCCCGCCCAGCTACGGAAGGCCTTCTCGGCCAATCCGAAGTTCCGCCTGATGGTCGGCACTGGCCTCTACGACCTGACCACCACGATCGGTCCGGCGCGTTATCTGGTGTCTAGCAATGGCTTCCCGCGCGACCGGGTCTATCAGCGGCAGTATGTCGGCGGGCACATGGCCTATTCGAACCTGCCCAGCCTGAAGGCCTTCACCGACGACATCCGCGCCTTCGTTCAGGGCGGCGCCCCGGTCTAGCGGGTTTTGTAGAGCCAGGCCGCGACCGCCAGATCCTGGGCGGCGTGGCCTAGCGACTTGTAGACGGTGATCTGGTCGACCGACTGGCGTCCTGCGACGCGGCCAGCCAGCACCTCGCCGATCTCGCCGGCGATGTGGTCGTCGCCGACCAGGCCTTGGGCCTTGGCGCGCAAGAACTCGCCGCCGTGAACCAGCACGTGCTCGCGATGGTCGACGACGAAGCGGCTGGCGCGCACCAGTTCGCCATCGATCTCGGCGGCCATCGGGCCGCTGGAGCCGACGACGTTGACGTGCGTCCCCGGCGCGATCCAGGCGCCGTTCAGGATGGGATCGGCGGCGGTCGACACCGTGCAGACGATGTCGGCGTTCGCGACGGCGCTCTCCACGTCCGGCGCGGCCTCGACCGACAGCTCGGCCGCGAAGGCGCGCGTGCGTTCTGGATCGCGACCCCAGACGATCACGGACTTCAGGTCCCTCACCGCCGAGATCGCTTCGATGTGAGCTGCGGCCTGGCGGCCCGTGCCGAGGATTGCCAGGCGTTGAGCGTTCGGCCTCGCCAGGGCGTCGGTCGCCACGGCGCTGGCGGCGGCGGTGCGGATCGCTGTCACCTCGCCCGCATCGGCGACACAGACCGGCGCGCCGCTGACGCCGTCGAACAGCACCACGACGCCTTCATGCGCCTTGCGCCCCTGCCCGTCGGCGAACACCGAGACCAGCTTGGCCCCGAACACCTCGGCGTCCAGCAGGGCCGCCGGCATGATCGCAAAGGTCTTGCCCTCGCCCACGGCGATAAAGCTGCGCAGCAGCTGGCGAACGCGGTCGCTGGATAGGGCGATCATGGCCTCGCGGACCACGGGGATCGCCACGCCCACGGTCAGGCGCTCGCGCACCGCCGCAACGTCAAAGACGACCAATCCCGTTGCCTTGCCCATGCTTCGACGACTCTCTCCCGGCGCGCATTGTATCGCCGCCGGCCCGACTGATCTTTGTGATTTCATGCGCCGGATCGCCCGTGACGCATAGGCCATGCGGGCTTCACTCGACGAACAACGTGATCCATTCGCCGGCAAAGCGCTCGACGAACAGGCGCCGCGGCTCAGTCGCTAGGCGCCAACGGCATGCCCTTCGCCAGCTAAGGCTTGCACATATGGCGCGACCGGCACATGCATGATGCAAAAACAAAGAAAGCGGAGGATAGCCTATGTCGTTCACGCCCGACGCCATCGACCTGAAGATTCTCGAGGTCATGCAGCGCGACGCGTCCCTGTCGTCATCCGAGCTGGCCGAGCGCGTCGGCCTGTCCCAGTCGCCCTGCTGGCGGCGGATCCAGCGGCTGCGCGAAGAGGGCTACATCAAGTCGGTGGTGGCCATCGTCGACCACGAGAAGCTGGGCTTCGCGATGCAGATCTTCGCCCAGGTGAAGATGACCACCCTGAACGACGAGGACCGCGAGAAATTCCATCGCGCCATCCGCAACACCCCGGAGATCCTGGAGTGCTGGACGGTGTTTGGCGAGATGGACTGCATGGTCAAGATCCTGGCCCCCGACGTGAAGTGGTACCAGGACTTCATCTTCCAGGTGCTGCTGAAGCTGCCCGGCGTTGTGGATGTCCGCTCGATCGTCACCCTGACCGAGACCAAGAGCACAACGGCCGTCCCGCTGGTGGTGCGCGGCTTCCGCTGACGCGCATGGGCGATGCGTCCGTCGCGACGGTGCGAGATAGTCTATTCAACCGCCGCGCGGACGACGGACCACAACGAACGGACTATTCCGCCGGCCTCGGCTAGCGTCGAGCTCTGTTCAAGGAGACGCCTGTGAGCTTCACCCGACGCGCCCTCGTCGCGGCCGCCGCCCTCTCGCCCGGCCTGGCCAAGGCTGCACAGGCCACGGGCCAGGCCCCGATCGCGCCGGCCGAGACGATCGCCCTGCCGGCCAAGAGCGCCTTCGCCAAGATGCCGATGACCTATCTGGACGCCGGCTCGACCCACCCGATGCCGCTCGGCGCCAAGGCCGCGCTGGAAGAGTACCTGCGCTACAAGACCCGCGACGGCTCGCTGCCCGACTACAGCGTCAGCCGTAAGGAGCGCACGGTCGTCCAGACCTTCGCCGAACTGGTCGGCGCCACGCCCGACGAGCTGTGCATCATCCAGTCCACCACCATGGGCGAGAACCTGGTGCTGAAGGCGCTGGACTTCCCCCGCGCCGGCGGCCGCATCGTCACCGACGCCCTGCACTTCTTCGGCTCGTTCTATACCTATGGCGAACTGGGCAAGGCCGGGGTCGACGTCGTCACCCTGCGCATGACCAAGGACGGCCGCATCGACATGGCCGAGATGGCCGCGGCCATCAACGACAAGACCAAGCTGGTCTCGATCAGCCTGGTCTCGACCGTCAACGGTTTCGAACATGACCTGAAGGCCGTCTGCGACCTGGCCCACGCCCACGGCGCCTATGTCTATGCCGACATCGTCCACGCCGCCGGCGTCGTGCCGGTCGACCTGCGCGCCAGCGGCGTCGATTTCGCCGCCTGCTCTTCCTACAAGTGGCTGATGGGCGATTTCGGCCTGGGCTTCCTGTACGTGCGCAAGGAAATCCAGGAGAAGATCCCGCGCCCCTGGTGGGGTTACGAGCAGGTCACCGGCTTCCAGCCGCACGTCTATCCGTACGACCCGCCGGGCGCGACCGTGGCCGACATCACGGCGGGCGACACCGCCCACGGCCGCTTCGCCATGGGCACCACCTCGTGGACGGGGATCGTCCACCTCTCCTACTCGCTGCCGTGGATCAAGGCGGTGGGCGTCGAGCGCCTGCAGGCCCATCGCCAGCCGCTGGCCGACATGGTCCAGACCGAGCTGCGCCGCCGTGGCTACGAGCCGCTGACGCCGTTGGGCAACCGCACCCAGCTGGTCGCCTTCGCCTTGAAGGACGCCCGCGCCAAGCTGAGCGAGCCGCTGAAGAAGGCCAATGTGACGATCACCGTCTCGGCCAACCGCTTCCGGGTGTCGCTGGCCGCCTTCAACGACGCCAACGATATCGACCGCCTGCTGAGCGCCCTGCCCGCCTCGCCGACCTGATCGGCGAGGCGTTAGCCTTTACCGTCCCGCCGCCACGAAGGCCTTCAGAGCGGCGGTGAACTTGGCGAGGTTGTCGTCGCCGTCATAGACGCCGTGCGGGCCGTCGAAATAGATCGCCGTCAGCCGGTCCGACGGGATGCCGACCTGGTCCAGCGTGTAGCGCGCCGCATAGGCCGGGGTCGTCAGGTCATAGACCCCGCCCGCCCAGAACAGCCGCAGGCTTGGATCGGCGTTCATCGCCGCGGCGATGGCCGGATTGACGTCCTTGCGGTCGTCGAAGTTCCAGGCCGCGTTCACCTTGAAGTTCAGGGCGTAGTACGGCTCGTCGGTCTTGAACTTCAGGCTGTCCTTGATGTAGCCGCCCAGCACCGCGTTGGGGATCACCCCGATGGCGGCCGGCGACGGGGGCGGACCGGCGGGGGCGCCCGGCGCGCGCTTGGGCACGACACCCAGGGCCGGATCGTCGATCGCCCCGTCCTGGCCAGGTTCCAGCGGCGCGGTGACGCGCACGTCCAGCAGGCCCGTGCGCAGGGTCTGATCCTTCAGCAGGTTGAACATGTAGTCGTTCTTGGTCAGGCGTAGGTTCTTGGCCTCGATCAGGTCCGCCGGCAGGCCGATCAGCTGCGACATGCGCTCGGCCACGCGGCGGCGCTCGGCGGCCGGCAGGCTGGCGCCCTGGATCAGGGCGGTGACGTAGTCGCCGCGCGCGAAGGCCAGGGCCTCGTCGAAGGTCTGCTGGACCGTGCGGCCCTTGCGGTCGACGCGGTTGTGGTACCAGGCGCCGGCGGCCATGGTCGGCAGGGCCGCCACGTACGGCATCTCGCGGCCGGCGGTGTCGCCGACCAGGGCGACCAGGGCCACGCCGTCAAACTTCAGATCGGGCACGACCTTCAGGATCATCGCCGCCCGGGTGGTGCCGTAGCTCTCGCCGGTCATATAGCGCGGCGAGGCCTCGCGCTTGTTGGCCTTCAGCCATTGCTTGATGGCCGAGCCGACCGCCTGGGCGTCGCCGGCGCGCGAATAGAAGGCCTTGGGATCGGTGTCCGGGAACGGCCGGCTAAAGCCCGTACCGACCGGGTCGATGAACACCAGGTCGAAGGCGTCCAGCGGGCTGAACGGGTTGTCGCGGATCTGCGGCCCGTCCTTGGGCGCATCCGCAGCGGCCTTGCGCACCGGGCCCAGGGCCGCGAAATGCAGCGGCGACGAAGAGGCGCCGGGGCCGCCGTTATAGACGAACATCACCGGCCGCTTGGCCGCGTCCTTGACGTCGCGCGCATAGGCGATGGTGACGATCTTCGCGCCCGGCTTGCCGTCGGCGCCGTCGACCAGATACTCGGCGACCGTGGCGGTGTAGGCCACCTTCTGACCGTTGAAGACGCCGGTGTGCTTGGAGACCGCGACCTGCAGGGCCGACGCGGTGGCTGACGGCTTGGGCGCGTCGGCGGCGAAGGCCAGGGCGGGCGAACCCAGCAGGAGCGTGACGGCGAGCGCGCGGGCGGCGGCGGTTTTCATAAGACTTTGATCTCCCTCGACCCGTTCAGACTAGTCGCCGAACGCCACAATATCTTTGCAATCGCGCGGACGCCTCCAAAGCGCCTGACATAAGTTATTCACGGCGCAGTCACGCGGCGCATAGGGGCGACGAATTTGCCGCCGACGGCCGATCAGGTCGCAAAGAAATTCCGGTCGGTCGGCCTAGGCTGGGAGATCTCTTCATAGCGTAACCTCAGATCGCCACCTTGGACGCCAGCACTCCCTCCGAGACCGACGCCCGTCGCGCCCAGGCCGATCGCCTGTTCTCGGCCACGACCTATGCGGACTGGGTGCGCGAGGGCATGCGCCTGCGCGCGGCCGATCCCAGGATCGCGGCGCTGTTCGAGAGCACCATCCGCGAGCCCCTGCCCGAGCTGGTCGACGTCGTTCGCGACGCCTTCTCACTGTCGGTGTCGCCGCGCTATGTCAGCGTGTTCGCGGGCGGCAATCGCTTCGCCATCCAGGCCCTGGCCCGGCGCTATGGCGTCGTGGAAGACCAGATCCTGACGACGACCGGCGCGACCAGCGCGCTCGACCTGGTGCTCAAGGTCCTGGTCAAGGACGGCGACCACGTCCTGATCGAGAGCCCCGGCTTTGACCTGTTGGCCCAGGTGGCCGACGAGCGCCGCGCGCGGGTCGAGACCTTCCAGCGCTCGGCCCCGGACTTCGCCGTCGACCTGGTCGACCTGGCCGCCAAGATCCGATCCGACACCCGCGCTATCGTCCTGACCAGCCTGCATAATCCCTCCGGCGCACTGACGCCGGCCGCCGACCTGCAGCGGATCGCCGCCCTGGCCGCGACGGTCGGGGCCCAGGTGATCGTCGACGAGGTCTATGCCGATTTCGCCCGGCCCGCCGTCGAGCGCGCCGCTGCGACCCTGGCGCTGAACCTGGTGACGGTCTCCAGCCTGACAAAGGTCTTTGGCCTGTTCGCCCTGAAGTTCGGCTGGATCTGCGCCGCGCCCGACCTGATCGCCCGCATCCGGGCCCGCTCGCCCGAGGGCGACATCGGCGTGTCCAAGCTGGCCCACACCGTGGCGGCCCACGTGCTGGAGGCGCCCGACGTCTTCGACCTGCACTGGAAACGCGTCCTGGCCGCGACCCGGCCCATCGCCGAGCGCCACCTGCGGACGATGGTCGCCGAGGGTTTGCTGGAGGGCGAACTGCCCGAGTTCGGCTGCATGGCCTTTCCCAAGGTCGTGGGCGTCGACGACACCCTGGCGCTGGCCAAGCAACTGTGGATCCGTCACGGCCTGCTGGTCGCGCCGGGTGAGTTCTTCGGCCTCGCCGGTCACATCCGCCTGGGTTTCGGATCGGATCCGGCGACGCTGGACCGCAACCTCGAGCGCCTGCGCCTGGCCCTGCACGCCATCCGGCAGGCTTAAGCACATCAATCGTCGCGCCTGGATAGACTATTCATCCAGAAGCCAAGCAGCGGTGCATACGAATTAAAATGCCGCCCCATCACGGCTAAATTTGCGCTCATCAGGGAGCGCGGATGGACGCCGCGACGAACACGATGGCGCTAGCAAAACCCGTGAAGAGCAATCAGGTCGACGCCCTCGAGCGCTCGTCCCAGCCGCATATGCGCGAGCTCTACCAGGCCGCCCTCGCCACCAAGGGCTCGATCGAGCAGATCATGCGTGATCTGAACATCAGCCGCTTCGTGATGTCCCAGCGCCTGTCGATCCTGCGCTCGCTGGGCATCGCCCAACTGGTCACCCTGCATGACCCTGTCGCGCGCGGCGTGGACCAGCAGTCGACGACCTGGGTGCGCCTGGTCGACGCCACGCCTGCCGACATCGAGGCCTTCGAGAACGACCTGATCGCCGATGCGTGCGTCGCCGGCGCTCAGCGGGTCATCGGCGACTTCGACTACCGGCTGTCGACCTATCACCACGACTGGCGCGAGGCCGCCCAGTGGGCGCGCGACCTGCGTCAGCGGCCCAAGATCGACGCCGTCGAGATGATGAACATCAAGCCGTTGTTCGGCGACGATCTGCCCGGCCTGATCCTGCGGGCGCCCCGCCGCCGGGGGCGCTAAGCCTTCTGAGCCTTGGCCCAATCGGCGACGAACCGGTCCAGCACGTCCAGCGGCATGGCGCCGGCGGCCAGGGTCGCGTCGTGGAAAGCCTTGATATCGAAGCGGTCGCCCAGCGCCTTGCGGGTGCGTTCGCGCAAGGTGGTCCACTTGGCGTGGCCGATCTTGTAGGCGCAGGCCTGACCCGGCCAGCTGCAATAACGATCGACCTCGCTGGTCATGCCGCGCTGGCTCATGCCGACATTGTCGACCAGATAGGCGATGGCCTGCTCGCGCGACCAGCCCTTGGCGTGGATGCCGCTGTCGACCACCAGGCGAGCGGCGCGGAACATCATCGAGCGATAGTAGCCGACCTTGCCGAACGGATCGTTGGCATAGAGGCCCAGCTCGTCGCCCAGCTGCTCGGCATAGAGCGCCCAGCCCTCGCTATAGGCCGTGAAGCCCATGTCGCGCAGGATCGGATGGACGTCGCCGGCGGACTCCCGCGCGATCGAGATCTGGTGATGGTGGCCCGGATTGGCCTCGTGGAAGGTGATAGTCGGCAGCTGCCAGTCGGGACTGGCGCCGACCAGCCGCATGTTGATGTTGTAGTAGCCGGGCCGCGCGCCATCAGCCGATCCGGCCGAGTAGTAGGCGCCCGGCGCGCCGGCCTCCTGCGCGGCGGGCGTGGCTCGCACCTGCACGGCCCGCTTGGGGAAACGGCCGAACATCCGGGGCATCTGGGCGTCCATCGCCGCGATCAGGCTCTTCACCCGCTCCATCAGCCGCGCCCTACCCTCGTCCGTTTCCGGATAGAGGAAGCGCGGATCGACGTTCAGGGCGCCGATGCGGGCGCCGACTGCGCCTTGGGTCAGGCCCTGGCTTTTCAGTAGTTCGTCGGCGCGGGCGGTGGCTTCCTCCATCTGGGCCAGGCCCAGGCGGTGGACCTCGTCGGCGGTGATCCGCGCCGTGGTGTTGGAGAGGATCGCCCAGTCGTAATAGGCGCCGCCGTCCGGCAGGCGGCGGACACCGGCCTCGTGCACGGCGTTGGGGCGAGCGGCTTTCAGCGCCTCGAGCTGGCGATTGAGGGCGGGCTGAACGGTCTGGGCCAGCACCGCCTTGGCGCGGGTGCTCCAGTCGCCGCTCAAACCCTTGTCTGCGGTCTTCTTGGCCAGGCCGGCCGCCAGCGGTGAGGTGTCCGGGTTCTCGGCGGCAAGCGCCCCCAAGCTGGCGATGGTCTTGTCGAACAGGAAGTCGGGCGGCAGCACGCCCAGGCCCGCGTCATAGCGGAAACGTTCGGTGTCCTGGTCCAGCGCCGTCCCGAAGGCGTTCAGGCGCGACAGCCACGCCTCGGCGTCGTCGGCCGTCTCGATCTGGGCGTTGCTCAAGCCCTCGGGCACGCCGCGATAGACGCCGGCATTCTGCGAGATCACGTACGGGTTGGGATCACCGACCGCGCCATAGGCAAAGCGCTTGGCGCCCTCCAGCGAGACCTCCCGGTCGAACAGCACGGTGTCGTAGGCATTACGGGCCGCACCCGAGAGCTTGGCGCGATCGATCGACTTCAGCCGCCGTACGTCATTCGCCAGATCGGCCCGCGCCCGATCTGCGGCGGCCAAAGAGCGGTCCGACAGCTGCGACTTGGCGCCGGCGTACTGCGGCTGGCGATCCAGGCCCAGGCTGACGATCCGCTCCGGCGACCGCGCCAGGCCCTCGACATGCAGCGCATCGAAAATCGTGGTGAGTCGCGCCGCCTCGTCGGTAGCCGCCATCGCGGGAAGACCTGGAATCAGCGCCAGGGCCGCCGCCGAAAACATCAGTCGACGGCGTTGCAGATTCGGTTCCGCGAGATTTCCAGCCGACATCGATGGCGTCCTTAAAACTCAGCACAGCTTGGGCATCGTAGGGGGCCATGGGGAAATTTCTATTTGAACTGCGGCCCGGTTCCACGGGTCTCCGCATGGTTCATGCAGCCCCGGCCGCCGACCCGGTTTCGGCGCTGAAACACTGCGCCCCTCTCGACACGAACAGAGAAATGACGGTATCTTCCCCATATTCGGGATCGAATACCAAAATATGAGACTGCCGACCTCAGGGGTGCTGAGCAACGGTGGGTTCGCACAATGGAGAGGAAAACCATGAAGACGTCTCTGCGTACGCAATGGCGGTCGGGCGCCTCGCGCCTTGCGGTCGCGACTGTCCTGCTGTCCTCGGTCGCCGGCGCTGCCGCCGCCCAAACAGCCCCTGCCCCCGCCCCATCTTCCGACGTCGTCGACGAGATCGTCGTCACCGGCATCCGCGCCAGCCTGCGCAGCGCCATGGACGTCAAGCGCAACTCGCTGCAGGTGGTCGATACCATCTCGGCCGAGGACATCGGCGACTTCCCCGACAAGAACCTGTCCGAAGCCCTGCAACGGGTCACCGGCGTGCAGATCAGCCGCCAGGACGGCGAAGGCCGCGGCGTCAGCATCCGCGGCGCCGATCCGGGCCTGAACCGCGTCGAGATCAACGGCTCGTCGGCCCTGTCCCTGACCGTGGGCGGCAGCGACCGCGCCGTCGACTTCCGCGACATCCCCGTCGAGTTCGTCTCGCGCCTGGACGTCGTCAAGTCGCCGACCGCCGACATGGCCGAAGGCGGCATCGGCGGCACCGTGCGGGTGATCACCCGCCGTCCGTTCGACAGCAAGGAGCCCTTCATCGCCGGCTCGGTCCAGGGCGTCTATTCGAACCTGGCCAAGGAATACGATCCGAAGTTCGCGCTGATCGGCGCCAAGACCTTCCTGAATGACACCCTGGGCGTCCTGCTGTCGGGCACCTGGGAGAACCGTCACCTCAACAGCAACAACGCCCGCACCACGGGCTGGATTCGCCGCGCGGCCACGGCCACTGGCACGGGCGCGACGCCCGGGCGCAGCACCGATATCAACAACGACGGCACGCTGGACTGGGTGCCGGAAATCCCGCGCCTGATCATCGACCGCCGCGTCACCAAGCGCAAAGCGCTGAACGGTGTCCTGGAATGGCGTCCGAACGACAACTTCAAGGCCTATCTGGACGGCACCTACGCCACGGCCACCGAAAAGGTGAACAGCACGCTCTTGCAGCTGGGCGCCTCGGGCGGCCTGATCGACTACAGCAAGACGACTCTGGGCAGCGACAACACGGTCAACCACATCGAGCTGACCAGCAGCGCCGCCTTCCCGATGGACCTGGCCTATCGCAACATCCTGGGCGACCTGACGCGCACCCAGTACACCACGGCCCTGGGCGGTGAGTGGAAGCTGGACAACTGGGTGTTCGACGCCCGCCTCGACTACTCCAACGCCGAGGTCCAGAACAACGAGATCAACTCGACCGCCACCGTCTTTGGCGTGCCGCGCGCGATCATCGACTACACCGGCAGCCAGCGCGCCCCGAACTTCTCGTTCCCGGGCCTGGACGTCACGACGGGCCAGGGCGTCAACCGCCTGGACGCGGTGTTCAACCCGCGTAACAACACCTCCGAAGAGACCGCCGAGCAGTTCAACGTCACCTACAAGCCGACGGACTCGTGGCTGACCCAGATCAAGGGCGGCGTGCAGGCCCGTCAGTTCAAGACCGACCAGATCCTGTACCAGCGCACCACCCGCCTGAACTGCCGCGCCGACACCAGCAGCGCCGCGGCCGTCGCGGTGGCGACCTCGTGCGCGACCATTGAAGGCATCGTCAACACCAACTCGGTGACCAACAGCATCCCGTTCTTCAAGACCGGCGACCTGGGTTACGACGGCGGCGTCCGCTACTGGAACGACAACACCCTGGCCACCTACAACGCCACCCTGGCGGCGGCCGGCCTGCAGAACGACGTCTATGGCGTCAATCCGAACCCGAACACCGCCGAGAAGGCCGGTGGCCCGGGCAGCTTCCAGGCCTTCCTCGACACCTGGTCGGTCGAGGAAAAGACCAAGAGCGCCTATGTCCAGGCCGCCTTCGACTTCAGCAGCCTGCCGGTGCCGATCAGCGGCACCCTGGGCGTGCGCGTGGTCGACACCAAGACGGTCTCGACCGGCTACAACCGCACCACCGGTCCCGGCGGCGGCGCTCCGGTCAACTTCGTCAAGGGCTCGCAGGAGGGCGGCTACACCAAGACCCTGCCGTCGCTGAACCTGCGCTTCGAGTTCATCCCCAACACGCTGATCGGCCGCGCCGCCGCCAGCAAGGTGATGGCCCGCGCCGCGCCCAGCCAACTGGCCCTGCGCCGCAGCATCGACGTCGTCGGCCTGACCGGGTCGCGCGGCAACCCGGACCTGCAGCCGTTCGAAGCCACCGCCTATGACGCGGGCCTGGAGTGGTACTTCAGCCGCGACAGCTTCATCTCGGCGACCTATTTCCGGAAGGAGATCTCGTCGTTCATCATCAACCAGGCCGCGCCGGAAACCATCGACGGCACGACCTACAACATCACCCGTCCGGTCAACGGCACGGACCAGGTCAACATCAACGGCCTGGAAATCGGCGGCCAGTATTCGTTCGACTTCCTGCCGGCGCCGTTCAAGGGCTTCGGGGTCCTGGCCAACTACACCTACCAGAAGGACGAGGGCTTCAAGGGCACCAACCTGCTGACCGGCGAGATCCTGCCGTTCCCGGGCCTGTCGCGGAAGAGCTACAACGTCTCGCTCTACTACGAGAACGAGAAGTTCAGCGCCCGCGCCTCGTACAACTGGCGTGACGCGTGGCTGATCACGGCCGTCGGCCGCGGCAGCCTGCCGGAGTTCAACGAGGCCTATGGCTCGCTGGACGCCTCGGCCAGCTACAACCTCAATGAGCACATCACCTTCTTCGTCGAAGGCGTGAACCTGACCGACGAGGTCCGGATCGAGAACAACAACGCCGTCCGCCGGATCGGCAACGAGACCTTCGGTTCGCGCTTCTTCTTCGGGGTGCGCGCCAAGTTCTAGTGGGTAAGGACGCTCGCCCTCCCCAGCCCGGGAAGGCGAGCGTCCGTCCGCGCAAGATCATCAAGATGACCCTGTCACCGTCGATCCCGCTCTCTCCGTCGCTTCCCTTGGGGGAACGCACGGATGTCAGCCGCTCGCTGATGCGGGCGCTGGATATCCTGGACGCCGTCAGCACGGGTCCGATCAGCCTGGTCGACATCACCACGCGCCTCGGCCTGACCCGCAGCACCGCCTACCGCCTGGCCTCGGCGCTGGTTGATCGCGGCCTGCTTCGGCACGATCCGCGCAAGGGATACCAGCTCGGCCCTCGCATCCTCACCCTGGGCGCCATGGCGCACGAGAGCGCCGACCTGATCGCCATCGCTCAGCCGACGCTGGACGCATTGAGTCTCGAGACCGGTGACGCGACGAATCTCGCCATCCGCGACGGCGACCACATCGTCTATGTCGGCCGCGCGCCCAGCCGCCGGCTTCTGGCCGTTCGTCACCAGCTGGGCGACCGCAACCGCGTCGACGCCACGGCTCTGGGGCGAGCTTTGCTGATGGACGCGTCGTCGGCCATTTGGCGCGCCAGTTTCCCGGCCGAGAGCCAGGACGCCCTGATCGCCGAAGGCTTCGCCCGCCACATCGGCGAGGACGGCGAACGCATCTGTTGCGTGGCCGCGCCCGTCCGCGACGCCAGCGGCGAGGTGATCGCCGCGCTCAGTCTGTCCAGCGCTCAGCAGTACATGTCCGCCGAGCAGATGGACGCCGCCGGACGCCAGGTCGCCGACGCCGCGACGGTCGTCAGCCGACGCCTGGGCTGGACGCCTTAAGCCTCGTCGTCGCCGACAAAGCGATAGCCGATGCCAGGCTCGGTCTGCAGCATCCTGGGCGTGGCCGGATCGGCCTCCAGCTTCTGGCGCAGCTGGCCGATGAAGACCCGCAGGTACTGGGTGTCCTGGGCGTGCGCCGGACCCCAGACCGCCGTCAGCAGCTCCTTGTGCGTCAGCACCTTGCCGTGGCCCAGGGCCAGGCGGGTCAGGACATCGTATTCACGCGGCGACAGCTTCACCGCCTCGCCGGCGCGGGTGACGCGGCGCTTTTCCAGGTCGATCTCGACCTCGCCGGCGCGGATGGGACCGCTGGGCGCCTGGGCGCGTCCGGTCTGGCGCAGGGCGGCGCGAAGGCGGGCCAGCAACTCGCCGACGCCGAAAGGCTTTTCGACATAGTCGTTGGCCCCGCGATCCAGCGCCTGGATCTTCTCGATCTCGCGATCGCGGGCCGACAGGATCAGGATGGGGCCGTCATAGAAGGCGCGCGCCTTCTCCAGCACGTCCTTGCCGTCCATGTCGGGCAAACCCAGGTCCAGCACCACGGCGTCGGGCGACCACAGGGCGATGCCGCGCAGGCCCTCCTGGCCGCTGTCGGCGCGCAACGGCTCGTAGCCGGCGGCGTCCAGGGCCGGGCCCAGGAAACGATGGATCTGCGGCTCGTCGTCGATGACGAGGATGCGGTGGCGTCCGGCGCTCATGGAAGCGCTCATAGCAGATCCCGCGGCGTGGCGATCGCCTTGGGCAGGCTGATCAGCATGCGGGTGCCGCGCCCGTCATGGATCGGGCTGACGGCGGCGATGCGGCCGCCCATGGCGTCGACAAAACCCTTGGCGATGGCCAGGCCTAAGCCCGCGCCCTGGTGGCGATCGCTGGGTTCTTCCATGCGGCGGAACTTGTCGAAGATCCGCTCCAGCTCGGCCGGCGGAACGCCCCTGCCCTCGTCCTCGACGCTGATCACGACATTGCCGCGATCCTCATAGACCGCCAGCTCGATCCGGCTGCCGTCGCCGCTGTAGGTGATGGCGTTTTCCAGAATGTTCACAACGACTTGCTCGAGAAGGCTGGCGTCCGCCTGGACCAGGGTCAGGGTCGCCGGATAGTCGCGTGTCAGCGTCCGCTCGCCCAGGCGGCGGGTGACCCGCTCGGCGGCGGCGTTCAGCACGTCGCGGACGTCGGTCCAGTCGCTGCGCAGCTTCAGGCCGCCGCCTTCCAGCCGGGTCATGTCCAGCAGGTTGGCGACGTAACGACTGAGGCGTTCAGCCTCTTCGCGGATGCTGAGCAGCAGGTCTAGGCGCACGGCCTTCTGCATCTTGTCGCCGTAGTCCAGCAGCGTGGTCGAGGCGCCCAGCACCGTCGACAGCGGCGTGCGCAGGTCATGGCTGACGGAGTTCATCAGGGCCGAACGGAAGCGATCGGCGCGGCGCAGGGTCTCGGTCTCCAGCGCCTCGGTGGCCAGCTGCGAACGCTCCAGGGCCACGGCGCCCTGCTCCAGCAAGGCCAGGACCAGGCGTTCATGGTCGGAGCCAGGCGGCGCGGCGCCGGCCTCGACCCCGGCCACGCCGGTGCGAGCGCGCACGCCTTCCAGCGGCCAGAAGGTCCACCTGGCCTGGGGAAGCGTGCCGGTGCCGAAGCCGGCCGCCTCGCCCTTCTCCCAGGCCCAGCGCGCGGCGGCCATCTGGGCGGCGTCCAGCGGTTCCAGGCTGGGTGAACCGGCGACGGGCGCGATCTCCTCGCCCTGCGGCAGCAGGACCAGCGATCGTCCACCGGCTGCAGCCGCGACCTGCTCGGCGAGCGCTCGGGCGACGGCATCGCGGCCGGTCGCGGCCGACAAGGTCCGACTGGCGGCCAGCAAGGTGGCGACGGCGGCGGCGCGGCGCTGCGAGCCCAGGGCCTGGTCGCGAACCCGGCCGGCCAGGCCGCCGGACGCCAAGGCCACGGCCCAGAACACCACCAGCGTGATGAAGTCCGTCGGCGCGCCGATCGCCAGACTGTAGCGCGGCGCCAGGAACAGGTAGTTGTAGACGAAGAACGCCACGGTCGCCGCCGCCAGGGCCGGCCTCAGGCCATGCAGCACCCCGGCGGCCAGCACGGCGGCCAAGAAGATCATCCCCAGATCGACGCGGTCGAAGGCGACGTCCAGGCCCCAGGCGGCCAGGGTCGCGGCGGCGACAAACAGCGCGCCGACGGCGTAGCCCTGCCAGCGTCCCAGGCTGAGCGGCCGCACCGGCTTGGGCTCGCGCTCAGGGGCGGCTTCGGTGACCACGTGCACGGCCACGCCTCGCGCCTCGCGCAGCAGGGCGGCGGCCAGCGAACGGCCGAGGATCTCACGCCAGCGGCTCTCGACCGACTTGCCGATGACGATCTGGGTGACGTTGCCGCGCCGGGCATAGGCCATCACGGTCGCGACGATGTCGCCGCCGGTCAGGGCGACGGTCGTGCCGCCCAGCTGTTCAGCCAGGCGATAGGCCTCGCGCAGGCGGGCCGCGCTGCCCTCCCCGGCCGCTGGCCGGTCGGTGCGCTCGACGTGGGCGACGATCCAGGGTGCGTCCATCATCATGTCCGACAGCCGCCGACCGGCGCGGACCAGGGCCCCGGCCATGGCGTCGCCGCTGACCAGCACCAGGATCCGCTCGCCCGCCGCCCAGGGCCCCTCGACGCCTTTCTCGCGCATGGCGGCGACCAGCTGGTCGTCGACGGTCTGGGCCGCGCGACGCAAGGCCAGCTCGCGCAGGGCCGTCAGGTTCTCGACCTTGAAGAAGTTCTCCGAGGCCAGCCGCGCGGTCTCGGGCACATAGACCTTGCCGGCCGCCATCCGCTCGCGCAGCTCTTCGGGCGTGATGTCGACCAGCTCGATGGCGTCGGCGCGCGACAGGGCGCTGTCGGGCACGGTCTCGCGCTGGCGCACGCCGGTGATGCGCTGGATGACGTCGACCAGGCTCTCCAGGTGCTGGACGTTCAGGGTGGTCCAGACGTCGACGCCGGCGGCCAGCAGTTCCTCGACATCCTGCCAACGCTTGGGATGACGCGAGCCGATGGCGTTGGAGTGGGCGTACTCATCGACCAGCAGGATCTTGGGCTTGCGCTCGAGCGCCGCGTCGATGTCGAACTCCATCTGGACACGGCCGCGATGCTCGATCGGCTTGCGCGGCAGGACCTCCATGCCACGCAGCAGGCTCTCGGTCTCGCGGCGGCCGTGGGTCTCGACGACGCCGATCAGGACGTCGACGCCCTCGGCCTTGCGACGGCGCGCGGCGCGCAGCATCTCGTAGGTCTTGCCCACGCCTGGGGCCATGCCCAGAAACACCTTGAGGCGCCCCCGGCGCGCCTTGTTGGCGGCGGCCAGGAGCGCCTCTGGGTCGGGCCTTTTCGGTTCGTCGGCCGGCAACTATCCGCCTTTCGGGAAACGAGCGTCCAGCGCCCGGTTCAGCGCCAGCACATTGACGCGCGGCTGGCCGATGAAGCCCAGCAGCGGCTGGTCGACATGCTGGTCGATGGTGGCCAGCACGGCCTTCTCGGGCACGGCGCGCGCCTTGGCGATGCGCGGCGCCTGGAAGCGGGCGTTGGCCGGCGAGATGTCCGGATCCAGGCCCGAGCCCGAGGTGGTCACGGCGTCGGCCGGGATGGCCGCGCCGGGGTTCTCGGCCCGCAGGCTGGCGGCGTCGGTCTTCTCGCGCTCGATCAGCTTCTCGTTCAGCGGACCCATGTTCGAGCCGCTGGACGCGCCGGCGTCATAGCCGTTACCGGCGGCCGACGGACGGCCGTGGAAATATTCCGGCTTGGCGAAGACCTGGCCGATCAGGGCCGAGCCGACGACCTTACCGCTGTCGTCGCGGACCAGGCTGCCGCCGGCCTGGGCCGGGAACGCCGCCTGGGCGACGCCGGTGACGGCCAGCGGATAGGCCACGCCCAGCAGCGCGGTGAAGAGGCCCATCGAGACCAGAGCGGGACGAAGATGCGAAAGCATGGCTTTGTGCTCCTTTCTTAGAACACGGCCTTCAGCGACGCCACGGCGCGTGCGCCGTAAGTCTTGCCGAAGCCATGTTCGTCGGTGTCGTGATAGCGCAGGTCGAGCGACAGCTTGTCGGTCAGGGCGTAGGCCGCGCCGACGTTCCAGGTCGTGTAGTCGCCCGAGCCTTCATAGGTCTGGCGGCCAACGGCGGCCGAGACTGACAACTTGTCGACGATCGGATAGCTGCCGTTCAGCTCGTAGTAGACGGCTTCATCGGCGGCGCCGAAGCTGTCGGGGCTGTAGAACACCGCCGCGCCCAGGGCGCCCTTGCCGGCCGGCACCGAACCGGCGGCCTTGAACTCGACATTGCCGTAGTCGGCGCCCTTGGGCGCGCCGAGATAGCCGTAATAGATCACGCCAAGATCCAGCGAGACGGCGCCGACGGTGGGCTTGTAGCCGGCATAGAGGTCGACCTCGGCGTCGGTCTTGTCGCCGAAATCGACATTCGAGGCCCAGGTCCCGGCGTAGAACTTGCCGGCAGTAAGGTCGACGCCGCCGAACAGCTGCGGGTCCTCCTGGGTCTGGGACACGCCACGGAACACGTAGTCCGAGGCCACACCGAGATTGTAGCTCAGCTTCGGCCCTTCTTGGGCCTGGGCGATGCCAGCCGACAGAGCCAGAACCGAGACAGCGGCGAAAATGCGGGAAGTCATTGGAGGTCTTTCAGAGGAAGAGTTCGGCGGAATAGGCCGCCAGGAAGACGAGCCCGATCGCCACGGCGCCGAAGAGGAAGTCCCTGGCGATCGGGCGGAGCATCAGGCCAGCCCCAGGGCCGAGACGATCATGTCGATCAGCTTGATGCCCACGAACGGCGCCAGCAGGCCGCCGATGCCGTAGAGCGTCAGGTTGCGCGACAGGAGCTTGCCGGCGCCGATGGCGCGGTACTTCACGCCCTTCAGGGCCAGCGGGATCAGGGCCACGATCACCAGGGCGTTGAAGATCACCGCCGACAGGATCGCGCTCTGCGGGCTGTGCAGGTGCATGACGTTCAGCGCGCCCAGGGCCGGCAACGAGACCACGAACATCGCCGGGATGATGGCGAAGTACTTGGCCACGTCGTTGGCGATCGAGAAGGTCGTCAGGGCGCCGCGGGTGATCAGCATCTGCTTGCCGACCTCGACGATCTCGATGACCTTGGTCGGGTCGCTGTCCAGGTCGACCATGTTGCCGGCCTCGCGGGCCGCCTGAGCGCCGGTCTGCATGGCGACGCCGACGTCGGCCTGAGCCAGCGCGGGCGCGTCATTGGCGCCGTCGCCGCACATGGCCACCAGGCGGCCCTTGCCCTGCTCTTCCCGGATCAAGCGCAGCTTGTCCTCGGGAGTCGCTTCGGCCAGGAAGTCGTCGACGCCAGCCTCGGAGGCGATGGCGGCGGCGGTCACCGGGTTGTCGCCGGTGATCATCACCGTGCGCAGGCCCATGCGGCGCAGGTCGGCGAAGCGTTCCTTGACGCCCGGCTTGACCACGTCCTTCAGGTGGATGACGCCCACCAGAACGCCGTCCTCGCTGACCGCCAGCGGCGTGCCGCCCGAGCGGGCGATACGATCCACGGCGCCGGTCAGCTCGACCGCGACGCTCTTGGGCTCCAGCGCCAGCGAGCGATAGACGGCGTCCACCGCGCCCTTGCGCCAAGAGCGACTGTCGTGGTCCAGGCCCGACTGACGGGTTTGGGCGGTGAACGGGATCGCCGTGGCGCCGGCCGGAGCCTCGACGATCAGGCCCTGATTGCGAGCCAGCTCGATGATCGAGCGACCTTCCGGGGTCTCGTCGGCCAGCGAGGCCATCAGGGCCGCGCGCATCGCCGCTTCCGGACGCACGCCGGGGGCCGGGATCACTTCGGTGGCCATGCGGTTGCCGAAGGTGATGGTGCCGGTCTTGTCCAGCAGCAGGGTGTCGACGTCGCCGGCCGCTTCCACGGCGCGGCCCGAGGTGGCCAGGACGTTGACCTTCAGCAGGCGGTCCATGCCGGCGATGCCGACGGCCGACAGGAGGCCGCCGATGGTCGTCGGAATGAGCGTGATGAACAGCGCGCCCAGCACCAGCGGATCCAGCACCACGCCCGAGAACTTGCCCAGGCCCAGCAGGGTCACGACCGCGATCAGGAAGATCAGGGTCAGGCCGGCCAGCAGCACGGCCAGGGCGATCTCGTTCGGCGTCTTGCGACGGTCCGCGCCTTCGACCATGGCGATCATGCGATCGAGGAAGGTGTTGCCCGCCTCGGCCGTGACGCGGATCTTCAGCCAGTCGGAGACGATCGTGGTGCCGCCGGTGACGGCCGAGCGGTCGCCGCCGCTCTCGCGGATCACCGGCGCGCTTTCGCCGGTGATGGCCGCCTCGTTGACACTGGCCATGCCCTCGATGATCTCGCCATCGGTCGGGATCACATCGCCGGCCTCGACCAGGATCACCTCGCCGACACCCAGCTTGTGGGCCGGAGTCGGGACATAGGTCCCGGTCTTGTCGTCGACGATCAGCTTGGCCTTGGTGGTCACGCGGGTGGCGCGCAGGCTGTCGGCCGCCGCCTTGCCGCGCCCTTCGGCCACGCTTTCGGCCAGGTTGGCGAACAGCACCGTGGCCCACAGCCAGATCGACACCTGGATGGCGAAGCCCGCCGCCTGGTGGTTGGCCACCGCCGCGACCGCCGAGACGGTCGACAGCAGGGCCACGATCCAGGTGGCGAAGATCACCGGATTGCCCGTCAGCTTGCGCGGATCGAGCTTGAGGAAGCTGTCCTTGGCCGCGCGGGCCAGGACAGGGCCGGAAAGACCGCCGGCGCGGATATTGATGGCGCTCATGATGTCACCGTTCAGCGAAGGGCCGCGACCGCGCCGAGCACCTGGAAGTGCTCGACGATCGGTCCCAGCGCCATCGCGGGGAAGAATTGCAGGCCGCCCAGGATCAGGATCACCCCGACCAGGAGGCCGACGAACAGGCCGCCATCGGTCGGCAGCGTGCCGGCGGTGGGAGCCAGCTTGGGCTTGGCGGCCAGGGCGCCGGCGATGGCCAGGACGGCCACGATCGGCAGGAAGCGGCCCATGGCCATGGCCAGCGCCAGGGTGACGTTCCACCACGGCGCGTTGGCGGTCAGGCCGGCGAAGGCCGAGCCGTTGTTGGCCGTGCCGGAGACGTAGGCGTAGAGGATCTCCGACAGCCCGTGCGGCCCGGCGTGCATCAGGCCCTTCAGCGCCTCGGGCAGCACGGCGGCCAGCGCCGAGAAACCCAGCATCGACAGCGGGATGACGATCACGGCCAGGATCGAGAACTGGATCTCGCGGGCCTCGATCTTCTTGCCCAGGTACTCGGGCGTGCGGCCGACCATCAGGCCGGCGACGAACACCGACAGCAGAGCCATGACGACCATAATGGCGATGCCCGACCCGATACCGCCCGGCAGGATCTCGCCCAGTTGCATCAGGAACATCGCGATGCCGCCGCCCAGGGGCATCAGGCTGGAGTGCATGCCGTTGACCGAGCCGTTCGAGGCGCCGGTGGTCATGGCGGCCCAGGCGGCGGTGGCGGGCGCGCCGAAGCGGACCTCCTTGCCTTCCATGTTGACCGTCGTGTCGACCTTGGCGGCGACTTGGGCCGGCGAAGGTTGCGTCTCGGTGGCGTAGATGCCCGCCGCGCCGGCGAAAAGCAGCACGAAGGCGGCGATCACGAGGGCGCGGACGTCCTTCTTGGCCATGACCATGCGGCCGAAGGCGAAGAAGGCGGCCCAGCCCAGCACGTTGATCGAGACGGCCGTGATCAGGTTGGTCAGCGGCGTGGGGTTCTCGAACGGGTGCGCCGAGTTGGCGTTGAAGATACCGCCGCCGTTGATGCCCAGCATCTTGATGGCTTCCTGAGAGGCCACGGCGTAGAGCGAGATCTTCTGATCGGCGCCTTCCAGGGTGTGGGCGGTGACGCCGGCGGCCAGGGTCTGGGGCAGGCCCAAGGCAACCAGCAGCACGGCCACCACGAAGGACAGCGGCAGCAGCACATAGAGCGTGGTGCGGATCAGGTCGGCCCAGAAGTTGCCGACGCCCTCGCCGCGATTGGCCAGGAAGGCGCGCGCCAGGGCCGCGGCCACGGTCGCGCCAGTGGCGGCCGAGACGAAGTTCTGCACGGTCAGCACGACCATCTGGCTGAGCGTCGACATGGTCGTCTCGCCCGCATAGCTCTGCCAGTTGGTATTGGTGACGAAGCTGATCGCCGTGTTGAACGACAGATGCCCCGACAGGCCGGGGAAGCCCTGCGGGTTCATCGGCAGCACGCCCTGCAGGCGCAGGACGGCGTAGGTGATGATGAAGCCGACCAGGTTAAAGGCCAGCAGCGCCAGGGCATAGACGTGCCAGCTCTGGCTCTTCTTCGGATCAACGCCGCAGGCGGTGTAGAAAAGGGCCTCGACGGGACGCATCACCGGGTCGAGGAACGTCCGCTCGCCATTCCAGACGCGCGACATGAAAACGCCCAGCGGCCAACCGATGGTGACCGCCAGGCTCAGGGTCAGGGCGATCTCCGCCCATCCTTGCCAGTTCATTTGAGGAAATCCGTCAGAACTTGTCGGGTCGCATCATCGCGGCGACCATGTAGCCGGCGACCACGATGGCCCCGGCCGCCCACAGCAGGTTCACGAGCATGGTCACACGCGCCTCAGCGCGGCGACGAATGCGCCGAACAGGGCGAACAGGCCCAAGGCCAGCGCCCCGTAGAGAAGATCAGCCATAACGGCCTCCTTTGGTGTTGGAGGCCACAGACCATTTTGGAGCGTAAGGGCTCTATGTCGAAGCTGAGCCGCCACATAAGGGCGGCATAAAGATCGGGCGGAGCGCGCCGGCGAAAGTGTGAGCGGTTTCGCCCAGAAGCGCTCCGAAGCTAAGAATTAGGGTTGGCTATGGCCAACCCTGGCTTAAGCGGCGACGCGGGCGTCCAGCTTGGCCAGCTTGATCATGATCCGGTCCAGCGTGGAGCGCTTCACCGGCTTGCCGTCGCGCAGCTTGGTCCAGGTCGTCTCGCTGATCGCGTAGCAGTCGAACAGGTGCTCGCGCGTCACGGCGGGCAGCCGCGATCGCAGGCGCTGGAAGACTTCTCGGGAAATGGTGACGGTTTCAGCCATGTGAGGTCTGTCAGTGACGCACGGGAAAGTGACTCTACCGCGTCCCTATGACGGTGTTGTTGGACGAGCTTATTTCAGCGCTGTTACGTACAGCCAGGTTTTAGACAAACTTGGGCGAACTTGCGATCAAGGCGAACATTCGCCTCTCCTGCAGGCTCCTTGTCATGACGATCGGCCGGCGACTTTCCGTCGCTCACTCGACCTAAAGCGTAAAGCGCAGACCA
The DNA here is from genome assembly GCF_059415805.1 of Caulobacter sp. GW821-FHT10A06. Classification (NCBI taxonomy): domain Bacteria; kingdom Pseudomonadati; phylum Pseudomonadota; class Alphaproteobacteria; order Caulobacterales; family Caulobacteraceae; genus Caulobacter; species Caulobacter sp. GW821-FHT10A06. The sequence continues at coordinate 759,127 of NZ_JBWKNY010000002.1, read as the reverse complement.
TCATAGGCCGCCTCGACGCCGGGCGGTAGTCTGGCCGTCAGGGCGTTGTAGTCCAGGTCGATGTGCAGGTTGGTCAGGATGGCGCGCTTGGGCTTGGCCTTGGCGATCCATTCCAGGGCCAATTCCACGTGGGCGTGGGTCGGATGCGGCGTCCAGCGCAGGGCGTCGACGATCCAGACGTCGAGGTCTGCCAGATCCGCCCAACTGCCGTCGGGGATCGCCCGCACGTCCGGCGTATAGGCCACGCCGCCGAAACGATAGCCAACGGCGCGGATCTCGCCATGGTCGACGTCGAAGGTATGGACCGGGATCGACCCGCTGGGCCCATCGATGGCGAAGTCCTCGCCCAGTGGCGGAATGAGGCGCGGTTCCAGGATCGCCGGATAGCCGCCGCGCGTCTTGAAGATGTACTCGAAACGGGTCAGCAGGCCGTCGTGCGTGGCCTGGTCCATCCAGGTCGGGATGCGCTGGCGCTGATTGAGAAAGAACGGCCGCAGGTCGTCGATGCCGTGAGCTTGGTCGGCGTGATCGTGGGTGAACAGCGCCGCGTCGACCCGCTTCACGCCAGCGTGGGCGGTCTGCAGGCGTAGATCCGGCGAGGTGTCGACGACGACCGTGGTCTCGTGCTGGGGCCCCTGCCCCAGCCGCCGGACGAGCATCGAGCAGCGCGAGCGGTGGTTCTTGGGCTCCGCCGGATCACAATCGCCCCAATTGCCGTCGGCGCGCGGGACGCCGCCGGACGAGCCGGAGCCCAGGATCGTGAACTCCAGCGGTCCGGTCATGGACGAGGGATCCGGTCGAACAGGTTGAAGAAGGCGTCCTCGGTCCGCTGTTCGGTGTCGGCCCGGCTCCAGCCGCGAATCTCGGCCAGCTTGTCGTAGATATGGGGCAGATATGACGGCTCGTTGCGGCGACCGCGCATCGGCACCGGGGCCAGGTACGGGCAGTCGGTCTCGACGATAATCCGGTCGGCCGGCATGTCGCGGATCACCGCCCGCACATCCTCGGCCTGCTTGAAGGTCGCGATGCCCGACACCGAGAACCAGGCGCCCAAGGCGGCGGCCCGCGCGGCCAGCTCGGCGCCGCTGGTGTAGCAGTGCATTAGGATCTTGAAGGCCCCGGCCGCGTGCTCCTCCTCGAGGATCTGGCCCATGACCTCGTCGGCCTCGCGGGTATGCAGCACCAGCGGCAGGCCGCTCTCGCGCGCGGCGACACAGTGCTGGCGGAACACCTTGGCCTGCACATCGCGCGGCGACAGATCGTAGTGGAAATCCAGGCCGCACTCGCCGATGCCGATGACGCGCGGGCGCTGGGCCAGCTCGACCAGGCGCGCGGCGGTCAGGTCCGGGTCTTCCTTGGACTCGTGCGGATGGGTGCCGACCGTGCACCAGATGTCCGGCTCGGCCATGGCGATGGCGTGCACGGCCTCGAAGGACGAGACCTTGTCACAGATGGTGACCATCAGGGCGATGCCGGCCTCTCGGGCGCGGGCGATGACGGCGTCCTTGTCCTCGGCGAACTGGGGCGCGTGCAGATTCACGTGGCTGTCGATGAGCATGCCGCTCAAATCGCCGTCTTGGCCGCCGCGCGCAAGTCCGAGATGACGCTCCAGAAGGCGTCGGCGCGATCCAGGTTCACCGCCTCGACCTCGCCGGAGACGTTGGACAGACGCTCCCAGGCCGCCGCCCAGCGGTCCAGGCCTGGCGATTGCTTGCCGTCGGCGGCCACCTGGGTGGCGAAGATCCGCACCTGATCGGCCAGGCGATCCATCAGGAGCTCGAAGCGCGCCATGCCCTCCGCGCCTCGGAAGGTGTCGGCCATGGCCAGCAGCGCGCCTTCGTCGATCTTGGGCAAGGTGCGCAGGATGTCGTTGGCCGCGTCGTCCATCTCGATGGCCTTGGCGGCGGCCAGTTGCAGCGCCTTGCCCGGCGCGCCGTGGGCCATGCGGGCCAGACGTTCGGCGTCGCGGCCGGAGACGTCGGCCATGCGTTCGACCATCTCGGCGGCGGCCGGAACGCCTGGAGCCGGCACGGCCAGGCGACGACAGCGCGAGCGAATGGTCGGCAGCAGCTTGCCCGGCGCATGGCTGATCAACAGGATCACCCCGCGCGCCGGCGGCTCCTCCAGCGTCTTCAGCACGGCGTTGGCGGCGTTGACGTTCAGGTCGTCGGCGGCGTCGATGATCGCCACGCGATACGGCGAGATGGCCGGCGTCGTGGAGAAGAACTCCGGCAGTTGCCGCGCCTCGTCGACCGGGATCGACTTGCGAGCCTTGCCGTCGTCGGTCAGGCGCTCCAGCACCATCAGGTCGGGATGCGAGCGAGCGGCGACCTGGCGGCTGACCACGTCGGACGGCGCCGCGCCCAGCAGGCCCAGGCCGGGCTCGGGCCGCGCGCCCAGCAGGCGCCGCGCCATGCGGTAGGCCAGGGTCGCCTTGCCCACGCCCTCGGGACCGGTCAGCAGCCAGGCATGGTGCAGTCGGCCGCGTTCCAGGGCGTCGAGGAACGCGGCCTCGGCGGCGGACTGGCCGTCCAGCTGGTAGACGTCGCGCGGATGGGCCGGCATCGCCTAAAGATCCAGTCGCTGGGCGACCGCCTCGGCGATGGCGGCGGTGACATCGTCAAGCGTGGCGTCGGCGTTGACGACGACGCAGCGCTCAGGCTCCTGGCGAGCGATCTCCAGATAGCCGGCGCGCAGGCGCTGGTGAAACTCGATGCCCTTGGACTCGAAGCGAGCGGCGCCGCCCCGCGCCTCGGCGCGTTGCAGGCCGACCTCGGCCGGCAGATCCAGGATCAGGGTCAGCACCGGGATCGTGCCGTTCAGCACATGCTCTTCCAGCGAGGCAATCAGGCTGGCCGGCGCGTCGCCGCCCGCGCCTTGGTAGGCCCGGGTGGAATCGGCGAAGCGGTCGCACAGCACGACCTTGCCCTGCGCCAGCGCCGGGCGGATCACCCGCTCCACGTGGTCGCGGCGAGCGGCGTACATCAGAAGAGTCTCGGTGACCGGCGACCAGCGGTCGGCCGCGCCGTTGACCAGCAGCTCGCGAATGGCCTCGGCGCCGGGGCTGCCGCCCGGTTCGCGAGTGACGACGACGTCATGGCCGGCCGCTTGCAGCCGCTCGGCCAGGCGGCGGATCTGGGTGGACTTTCCAGCCCCCTCCCCGCCTTCGAAACTGATGAAAGAACCCTGGGTCACCCGGCCTCATTCGACCGGTTTCCGAGCTGTGTCTAGGGCCGAAGAACGGTCGCGCCCTGATAGCCCAGCGACTCCACGCGATCGCGCAGGCTCCAGGCTGAGCCCTCGTCCTGGCCGGCGGTCACGGTGACGCGATAGAGCGTGCCGTTGGCGCGCTCGATGGTGTCGATCGCGGCCTGTCCGGTCCCCGAGAGCTGGCGCACGGCCTTTTCGGCGTTCTCGCGGCTGGAGAACGAGCCGGCCTGCACACGATAGGCCGACTTGGCCGCGGCATAGACGCGATCGGGCGGATTGATCTGCGGGGCCGACTGCATGATCGGCGCGCTGGTCTGGGCCCAGTCCGGCTCGGCGCGTGACGGCAGGACCTGGACGCGCTGCGGCGGCTCTTTGATGTCGTCGAAGCTGCGCGGACCGGTTCGCACCGGCGCCGGCGGCGGGGTCGAAGCGCGGGCGTACTGACGCTGCGGATCGAACACGCTCTTGGACGCCGGGCCGACATATTTCACCCGCACGCGGGCCACGCCCTGGCGATAGTAGCCCAGCTGCTGGGCGGCGGCCTTGGACAGGTCGATGACACGATCACCGACGAACGGCCCGCGGTCGTTGACCCGCACGATCATCTTCTGGCCGGTATCCAGGTTGGTCACCTCGACCAGGCTGGGCAGCGGCAGCGTCTTGTGAGCCGCCGACGGGATGTTCATGTCGAAGAGTTCGCCGTTGGCGGTGCGGCGGTTGTGGAACTGATCGCCGTACCACGAGCCGACGCCCACGACGTTGTAGTCCGGATCGGCCTTCGGATAGTACCAGATGCCATTGATCTGATAGGGCTTCTCGGTGCCCCGCAGCGCCTTGCCGTCCTTGCCCACCGTCGAGCCCGCGCGCGGCGCCGAGCCTCGCGTGGTGTCGTTGCGGGCCGTGGCCGTGAAACCGGACTTGCCGGTCTCGTACTTGGGCGTCGCGCAGGCCGCCAGGCTCGCCGCCGCCACGGCCATGAGGCCGAGAGTGCGCAAGGTCCGCCAAGCCTGTTGGATACGCTGGTTCATTCCGCTCAAGTGTCCAGACGGGTCCACACCCCTTCCGAGCTCACATCGTCACTCGTTTGTTTTGAAGTCTGGTTAAGGGCGGATCGCGCTGATATAGCCGCCTGCTCCGGGCAGGTGGCCGAGTGGTTTAAGGCAGCGGTCTTGAAAACCGCCGTAGGTGAAAGTCTACCGTGGGTTCGAATCCCACCCTGCCCGCCAGACCTCTGAATCTCAAAAAACCCTTTCAGGACAAGCATGTCGGCGATCTCCACCGCGCTCTATGGCCAGGCCGATCACGACCTGGCGCCGTCCGCGCCGGACGCCGTTCAGCTGTCGCCGTTCATCGTCGGATCGACGGATCTGGCCTCGATCGCGGACGAATCCTTTACCGCCGTGACCGTTCGCGCCCCGGCCGGCGCGGTGGAGCGACGATTTGTCCTCGCCCAAGCGTTGAGAGTTCTGGCGCCCGGCGGCCGCCTGACGGCCTTCGCGCCGAAGGATCGTGGCGGTCTGCGGTTGAAGAAGGAACTCCAGGCCCTGGGCTGCGAGGTCGGCGAGAGCGCCCGGCGTCATAACCGCATCTGTCTCGTCGTCCGGCCGGCCGAGATTACCGGCCTGAAGGAAGCGCTGGCCTCGGGCGCGCCGCGCCGGATCAGCGATGACGGCCTCTGGACCCAGCCCGGCGTGTTCAGCTGGGATCGCCTGGACGCCGGCACCAACGCCCTGCTGCAGGTCCTGCCGCCATTCGCCGGCGTCGGCGCCGACTTCGGGTCGGGTATCGGCATCCTGGCCTTGAACGTCCTGGCCTCGCCCAAAGTGACCAAGCTGACCCTGGTCGAGCTGGACCATCGGGCCGTCGAGGTCTCCAAGCGCAATGTCACCGATCCGCGCGCCGAGTTCGTCTGGGGCGACGTGCGCCAGATCGAGCTGAAGGACCTGGACTTCATCGTCAGCAACCCGCCGTTCCACGAGGGCGGCGGCGAGGACAAGACGCTGGGCCAGGCCTTCATCACCTCGGCCGCGGCCGCGTTGCGCAAGGGCGGGACCCTGTGGATCGTCGCCAATCGCCACCTGCCGTACGAAGCGATCCTGGGCGAGAGCTTCGCCAAGGTCCGCCTGGTCGGAGAAGGCGGCGGGTACAAGGTCTTCGAGGCCCGCAAGTAATGGCCAAGGCCCTCATGGCTCGGCTGGACCGGCTGCTGGCCAATCTGGGCTATGGCAGCCGCAAGGACGTCCAGGCCCTGGTCGCCGCCGGCAAGGTCGTCCTGGACGGCAAGGTCCTGAAGGACGCCGGCGCCCGCATCGCGGTCGACGCCACCCTGCCCGAGCGCATGACCATTCGCGGCGTCGCGGTCGATCCGCCGGCGCCGCTGGTGCTGCTGATGCACAAGCCGCTGGGCGTGACCTGCTCGCACAAGGAAGACGGCCAGAAGATCTATGACCTGCTGCCCCGTCGCTGGCAGATCCGGGATCCGGGGCTGTCCACGGTCGGCCGGCTCGACAAGGACACCAGCGGCCTGATCCTGATCACCGACGACGGCGACTTCCTGCACCGGGTGATCTCGCCCAAGCGCCATGTGCCGAAGACCTACCTGGCGACGCTTGATCGGCCGCTGGCTAGTACGGAAGGCGACATCTTCGCCGCCGGGACGCTGATGCTGGACGGTGAAGAAAAGCCGCTGCTGCCGGCCAAGCTTGACGTCGTCGACCCCAAGACCGCACGGCTGACGATCACCGAAGGCCGTTATCATCAGGTGCGCCGCATGTTCGCCGCCGTCGGCAATCACGTGGTCACGCTGCACCGCGAGCGGATCGGCGGCCTTGTCCTGCCCGCCGACCTGGAACCGGGCCAGTATCGCATCCTGCCGGCCGCCGAGGCCGAAGGCGTGTTCGATGTCTGAGCCCATTCTGGTCGACGCGCGCGGCCATCACTGCCCTGTCCCGACCCTGAAGCTGCGCAAGGCCCACGAGGCCGCCGCGCCGGGCGCCGAGCTGGTTCTGCTGGCCACCGACCCGATGGCCCGGATCGACGTGCCCCACTTCGCCGGTCAGATCGGCGCTCAGGTCCTGGACGTCGCCGACCAGGACGGCGGCGTCATCCGTTTTCGTATTCGGAAGGCGCCTTAAGCGGGATCGCCCGCGGACCTTCCAACAGGGCTCGCGGCCGCTCATCCAAGGCGATCTCGACCTCGGTCGCCAGGGCGCCGCCGAAGAAGATCGCGTTCACGCTCCACGACAGCCAGATCAGAAAGATGATCACGGCCGAGATCGAGCCATAGGTCGCGCCCAGGTGGACGATCTTCTCGACATAGAAGGCGCTGGCCCAGGACATGAACACGCACAGGGCCGCCGCCGCGACGCCGCCCGAGATCGAGGCCCGCCAGCCGACCGCCTCGCGCGACATGGCGTAGCGATAGACCAGGCTCATGCCGACCACGATGCCGAAGCTGGCCCAGGTCCATTCCGACTGGATCCACGACACGCCGGCCAGCGGCCGCAGGTCCAGGGCCGTGCCTAACAGGCGCAACGTCAGAAAAATGCCCGACATCACGAACAGCAGGCCAAACGCCGCGATCAGCACGAACAGCGCCATCAGGTTGAAGCCGACAAAGCCGCGCTGGTCTTCTTCGTCGTGGATGAACGACAGCCCCGCCAGCAGCGCCTTGAAGCCGCGATGGGCGGCATAGGCGCCGACGATCAGCACGACGGCGCTCTGCAGGGAAATGGTCTGGCCGGGCGCATGGGCCAGGCGTGAGAACTCGTCCTGGAACATCGAGCGCGCGCCGGAAGGAATCAGTTCGGCCAATCGGTTGGCCTGATGCGCGGCGCTGACGGGCGTCAGGAAGAAGCTGTAGAGGCCGATCAGAATCGCCAGGCCCGGGAACACCGCCAGCAGGGCGAAAAACGAGACGCCGCCCACGTACAGCATGACATCGCGGCCCCACAGGCGCGACAAAGCCAGCCCCAGCACACGCAGGATTTCGCGGGCCCAATGGATCGGATCGAGGTCGAGGTCGCGCCAGCGAATATGATGCTGCGGGTCTTGCATCCGGCGGACCATGGCGATGCGAGGTCCCAGAGTCAAAGACGCGCCGCTTGGGAAAAGCGACGCGTCTCCGCAGGATAGTCCTGTGAACCGATCGCCACATCGAGGGACGGATGGCGCAGCGACCGGTCGACACCCGCAAGTTATGACCCGCCGCCTGAACCCAATCTGAACGAACCCGTCAGGTCTCAGAGGGCGCCATTTTCTTTCAAGCCGGCGATCGCCTCGGCCGAGAAACCCCAGTCGGCCAGGGCGTCGTCGTTGTTCGCGCCGATCTTGGGCGGCGGCCCCTGGATGACGCCCGGCGTGGCCGAAAACCGCGGCGCGGGCGCGGGCTGCATGACCCCGGCCACCTCGACGAAGGTCTCGCGGGCGGCGTTGTGGGCGTGCCGGGGCGCCTCGTCCATGGAGAGGACCGGGGCGAAGCAGACGTCGGTGGCGTCCATGATCGCGCACCAGTCGTCGCGGTTCTTCTGTTTGATCACGGCCGCCAGCTTCTGGCGCAGCTCCGGCCACTCCTCGCGGCTCATCTGGTGCTGGAACTGCGGGTCGGTAATCCCGGTCTTCTCCAGCAGCAGCAGGTAGAACTGCGGCTCGATCGAGCCGATCGAGATCCACTTGCCGTCGGCGCACTCGTAGGTGTCGTAGAAGTGCGCCCCGCCATCCAGCAGGTTGGTTCGCCGCCCCTCGTTCCACATGCCGCCGGCCTTGAAGCCGTAGAACATGGCCATCAGCGAGGCCGCGCCGTCGCTCATGGCGCAGTCGATCACCTGGCCCTGGCCGCACGACCGCGCATGGATCACCCCGGCCAGCAGACCGAACGCCAGATAGAGCGCCCCGCCCCCGAAATCCCCGACCAGGTTCAGCGGCGGCACCGGCTTGTCCGAGGTGCCGATGGCGTCCAGCGCTCCGGTGATGGCGATGTAGTTCATGTCGTGGCCGGCGGCCTTGGCGTAGGGCCCCGTCTGCCCCCAGCCGGTCATGCGGCCGTAGACCAGCTTGGGATTGCGGGCCAAGGCGACGTCCGGCCCCAGGCCCAGCCGCTCCATGACCCCCGGCCGGAAGCCCTCGATCAGGCCGTCGGCCTGTTCCAGCAGCTTCAGGCAGGTCTCGATCGCCTCGGGGTGCTTCAGGTCCAGCGCCACCGAGCGCCGGCCCCGGGCCGTGACGTCGGCCGGCGAGCCCCTGCCCTGCCCCTTGCGGTCGATCCGCACGACGTCCGCGCCCAGGTCCGACAGCAGCATGCCGCAGAACGGTCCCGGACCGATGCCGGCGAACTCGACGATCTTCAGCCCCGAAAGCGGCCCCTGGCCCATGATCTTCTCCCTTTCGGCACTTCGAACGCGGCCGGTTGCGAGCACTAGAACGACCCTGACGTTCGGTCAGGCAAGCCCTTACGGATTCATCCCCCGCCTGCGGCGTTCCGTACCTTTGACCGCACAAAGCCTCTGCTATGTTGCAGCGTCGAATCTCGGCGGTCGTGTGGTGACCGGGCATGCGAGCGTTTGGCCGGAGGCTGGTTTGGCGGTTGACGCCCGGATCCTGATCGTGGCGCGCGACGATGTTCGCGCCGGACCGCTGGCCGAAGGGCTGGACCGGCTGGGCTGGCGCACGATCACCGCTCGCGGTCCCTATGCCGCCCTGGCCGCGTTGGGCGACCTGCCGATCGAAGCCGTCATCGTCGACCTGGCCAGCGCCGGTCCCGAGACCCAGACCCTGGCCCGCCGGCTCAAGGCCGCCGTCGCCCCGCGCCGCCTGCCGGTCATCGCCATCGGCGATCCGGACGGCGACTATCGCAACCAGGCCTTCGACCTGACCCTGTCGCCGCCGCTGCACCCGTCCCAGGCCGCCCTGCGCCTGGAAAGCCTGGTGCGCACCGCCATCGCCGAGGAAGAGTTCGAGCTGCGCCTCGAGACCTTCGGCGAGCGCGGCCGTCGCCTGGACCTGCCCGAGAACTCGGAAGTTCCCTTCCGCATCCTGGCCGTCGGCGAGCCGGCCCCGCAGTTCCTGGCCCTGGCCAACGCCCTGCAGAGCAGTGGCGCGGAAGTGGTCGGCGCCTTCACCGCCTATACGGCCTTCGATTACCTGCATGAGCGGGCCTTCGACTCGGTCGTCCTGTGGGCCGGCGACAGCCAGCAGGAAGCCCTGTCGATCGCGGCCGGCATGCGCCGCAACACCCGCCTCTTCCACATCCCGGCCCTGCTGTACCTGAAGGCCGAGAGCTATGTGACCATGTCCGAGGCGTTCCATCGCGGCGTGTCCGACGTGGCCTCGCCCGAGACGCCCGAGACCGAGACCGCCATGCGCGTCATGGAGCTGGCCCGCAGCTTCCGCCGTGGCGAGTCGATCCGCGGCGCGCTGGAAAAGGCCCGCAGCTCGGGCCTGATGGACGCCGCCACCGGCCTCTTCACCCGCGACCTGTTCGCCGCCCACCTGGCGCGCCTGGCCAAGGCCGCCGCCGATCGCGCCCGGCCGCTGTCGATCTGCGTACTGCGCGTGGCCGACAAGCCCGACACCGTCTGGGCTCGCCAGAACGGCTGGCTGGACCGCGCCATCCCGCAGATCGGCTCGATGGTCGGCCGTCTGGTACGCGTCGAGGACACCCCGGCCCGCCTGGCCACCGAGGTCTTCGCCCTGGCCCTGCCGGCGACCAACCAGAACGCCGCCCGCGCCGCCGCCGAACGGATCGCCGCCGTCATCGGCTGCACCGCCTTCGACGCCGGCGAGGACCGCCCGCCGTTCGTCTGCGAGTTCGACATCGGCGTGGCCGAGGTCCAGCGCGGCGAAGGCGCGGTCAAGGCCCTGGAACGCGCGGCGGCCAGCGCCCTGAAGCGCGACGCCGGTTAAGCTTACGGCTTGGGCGCCGTAACGGCAGCCCCTATATGGAACACGTCCTGTAGCGGACATCGTTCGTAGGAGTGCGCCATGGCCCAGCAACTGCTCATCGACGTCGTCGCCGACGTGGTCTGCCCCTGGTGCTATCTGGGCTGGCGACGCCTGAAGTCGGCCGTGGCCCTGCGTCCCGATATCGAGGCTCAGCTGATCTGGCGGCCCTATCAGCTGGACCCGACGCTTCCTGAGGAAGGCGTCGACCGCAAGGCCTACATGGCCAACAAGTTCAAGGACCCCGACAAGCTGAAGGCCGTGCATGCGGCCCTGGTCGAGGGCGGCGCCGAGGAAGGCATCGCCTTCAACTTCGAAGCCATCGCCCTGTCGCCCAACACCAACGCCGCCCATCGCCTGATCCGCTGGGCCCTGACGGCCGGCGTGCAGGACCAGGTCGTCGAAGCCCTGTTCAAGGCCTATTTCGAGCAGGGCCTCGACATCGGCGACCCGATCGTGCTGGCCGACATCGCCGAGGCGGCGGGCATGGAGCGGACGGTGGTGCTGCAACTGCTCTCCGAAGGCGCCGACAAGGAGGCCGTGGCCCGCGAACACGCCATGGCCGTCCAGGGCGGCGTGACCGGCGTGCCGTTCGCCATCTTCGCCGGCAAGGTCGCCGTGGTGGGCGCGGAGACCCCGGAGCGGATCGTCCAGGCGATCGACCAGGCGCTGGCGACCGTGAACTGAAACAAATCCGTCATTGCGCTTGCCTTTTGCACTGCAACAAGCGCATAAGGCTTCTCGTGAGCCCCCTTCCGTCGCGGAGGGGGCTATTTTCGTTGGAATTCGACCAATAAGCGGTCCGAGGGAAGCGTTACAGGCTTCAGGGGCCCGATTTGGTCATTGGCGCGAGCCGCGCGTTTTTGTGTGCGCGGCCGCAAATGAACTGGACCGAAATGCCCTTCCCCGCCTCCCACCCCGCTCTTGAGCGGGCTCTTGCCGCTCAAGGTTATCTCGAGCCCACCCCCGTCCAGGCCGCCGTGCTGGAAGCCGACGCCGAAGGCCGCGACCTGCTGGTCAGCGCCCAGACCGGCTCGGGCAAGACCGTCGCTTTCGGCCTGGCCGCCGCCCCCACCCTGCTGGGCGAAGAAGAGATCTTCGGCCGCGCCGCCGCGCCGCTGTGCCTGGTCATCGCCCCGACCCGCGAACTGGCCATCCAGGTCAATCGTGAGCTGACTTGGCTGTACGCCGAGGCGAAAGCCGTGGTGGTCAACTGCGTCGGCGGCATGGACGCTCGCCGCGAGCAGCGCGCCCTGAACTACGGCGCCCATATCGTCGTCGGCACTCCGGGCCGCCTGCGCGACCACATCGAGCGCGGTCACCTGGACCTGTCGGAGCTGAAGGTCGCCGTCCTCGACGAGGCCGACGAGATGCTCGACATGGGCTTCCGCGAGGACCTGGAATTCATCCTCGACGCTGCCCCGGCCGAGCGCCGCACCCTGCTGTTCTCGGCCACCCTGGCGCGCGAGATCGTGCAGCTGGCCAAGAGCTATCAGAACGACGCCATCCGCATCGATACGATCGGCCGCAACGAGCCGCACCGCGACATCGAATACCGCGCCGTCCGCGTCGCGCCGAACGAGGTCGAGCACGCGGTCGTCAACCTGCTGCGCTATTTCGAAAGCCCCGGCGCGCTGGTGTTCGCCAACACCCGTGAGAGCGTCCGCTCGCTGCACTCCAAGCTGCGCGAGCGCGGCTTCGACGTCGTCGGCCTGTCAGGTGAGCTGAGCCAGCGCGAACGCGCCGACGCCCTGCAAGCCCTGCGCGACGGCCACGCCCGCGTCTGCGTCGCCACCGACGTCGCCGCGCGCGGTCTCGACCTGCCGGACCTCGGCCTGGTCATCCACGCCGAACTGCCGGTCAACAAGGCGACGCTTCTTCACCGTTCGGGCCGCACCGGCCGCGCGGGCAAGAAGGGCGTCAGCGCCCTGGTCGTCCCCTACACCCGCCGTCGCAAGGCCGAGCAACTGCTGATGGCCGCCGGCGTCGAAGGCCAGTGGGGCGGCGCCCCGACGGCCGACGAGATCCGCGTCAAGGACACCGAGCGCCTGCTGGACGATCCGATCTTCTCCGAAGCCGCCAACGAGGATGACGCCGGCCTGGTCGCCGCCATGCTGGAAAAGCGCACGCCGGAAGAGCTGGCCTCGGCCCTGATCCGCGCCCGCCGCGCCAAGCTGCCCGCTCCGGAAGAGATCTATGACGACCCGCGCCACGGCGCTGATCCGGGTCCGCGCAGCCGCGAGCCGCGTGAACCTCGAGAGTTTGGCGGCGAGCGCGACTTCGGTGATCGCCCGGAACGCGTCAGCATGGACGGTTCGGAGTGGTTCCGCCTCAACACCGGCCGCCGCAACAACGCCGACCCCAAGTGGCTGATCCCGCTGATCTGCCGTCTGGGCCACATCACCAAGAAGGACATCGGGTCGATCCGGATCTTCGACTACGACACCAAGTTCGAGATCTCGGCCGAAGCGGCCGTGAAGTTCGGCGCTGCGGTCCAGCAGACGGTGCGCGAAGACGTCACGATTACCCCGACGGCGGCCCCGGCCGCCCGTGAAGCCGGTCCGCGTCGTGAATTCACCCCGCGTCCGCCGCGCGGCGACAACGATGGCCCGCGCGAGTTCAAGCCGCGCCCGCCGCGTGAAGATCGTCCCTACAGCCCCCGCGCCAACGCGCCGGGCTCGCGCGATCACACGCCGCGTCCGTCCAGCTATGGCGACGACGGTGTCAGCAACGCCAAGCCGTACGGCCGTGGCGAAGAGCCCAAGGCCGACTACAAGCCGCGCCGCGCGCCGCGTGACAACGATGCGCCGCGTGACTTCAAGCCGCGTGATGAGGCCCCGCGTCCGTACTCGCCGCAGGACTCGGAAGGTGCCCCCAAGCGCGCCTTCAAGCCGCGCCACGAAGCCGGCGCCGACGCCCCGCGCGAGTTCAAGCCGCGCGCCCCGCGTGCGGACGGCGACGGTCCGAAGAAGCCTTTCAAGAAGGCCTTCGCCGACAACGCCGCTGGCCCCAAGCCGTATTCGAAGCCCTATGCCGGCAAGCGCGACGACGCCGGTCCCGGCAAGCCGTTCAAGGGCCCCAAGCCCTTCAAGGCCAAGAGCTTCGACGCCAAGCCCGGCGGCAAGCCGGCCGGTAAGCCGTTCAAGAAGAAATAGTTAGACGAAGAGCCCCTCCCTCACCGGAGGGGCTTTTTTCTTAGGCCTCTTGCCCCGCCGACCAGCCGGACGCCCAGGCCCACTGGAAGTTATAACCGCCCAGCCAGCCGGTGACGTCGACCACCTCGCCGATGAAGAAGAGCCCCGGCACGGCCTTGGCCTCCAGGGTGCGCGAGTCCAGTTCGTCGGTGTCGACCCCGCCCAGCGTCACTTCGGCCGTACGATAGCCTTCCGAGCCCACGGGCTTGAAGGTCCAGGCGTTGACCGCCGCGGCCAGCGGAACCAGCACCTTGTCCGAGCAGTCGGCGATGTTGCCCTTGCCCGGCGCGACCTCGTCCGCGATCAGCTGCGCGACACGCTTGGGGATCAGGGTCGACAGCACCGTCGCCACCGCCTGGCGCGGGGTGGCCGTGCGGGCGGCTTTTAGCGCCGCCAGGGCGTCGACGCCGGGCGCCATGTCGACCCGGATCTCGTCGCCCTCGCGCCAGTAGGACGAGATCTGCAGGATCGAGGGGCCCGAGAGACCCCGGTGGGTGAACAGCATGCCTTCGCGGAACTTGGTCTTGCCGTGGGCGACAACGGCGTCCAGCGCCACGCCCGACAGCGGGATGAGCCGCGCCAGCATGCCGGCCTCGAAGGTCAGCGGCACCAGGGCCGGACGGGTCTCGATGATGTTCAGCCCGAACTGCTTGGCGATGTCGTAGCCCAGGCCCGTCGCGCCCATCTTCGGGATCGACTTGCCGCCGCTGGCCACGACCAGCGAGGCGCATTGGACCTTGCCGGACGACAGCGAGACCTCGAAGCCAGCCTCGGCCTTGGCGACCTTCTCGACACCGGTCTCCAGCCGCAGCTGGACGCCGGCGGCCTTCATCTCGGTCAGCAGCATGGTGATGATCTGCATGGCCGAGCCGTCGCAGAAGAGCTGCCCCAGGGTCTTTTCGTGGTAGGCGATGCCGTACCGCTCAACCAGGGCGATGAAGTCCTTGGGCCGATAGCGGCGCAAGGCCGACAGGGCGAACTTCGGGTTGGCCGACAGGAAGTTATGGATCGACGCGCCGGTGTTGGTGAAGTTGCACCGGCCGCCGCCGCTGATGCGGATCTTCTCGCCGGGGGCCTTGGCGTGGTCGATCACCAGCACCGAGCGCCCGCGCTTGCCGGCCTCGATGGCGCACATCATGCCGGCCGCGCCCGCGCCGATCACCAGGACGTCGAAATTTTCCAAGGTCTTCCCGCTACTTGCTCCGGCCTCTTCGACCGGAGCAGGCCGAGGAAGTCAATCAGCTCGCGCGGCGATAGCCCGGACGCGAGGCGACCTGCGGGCGCTGGGCCGCCTGGCTGACCTTGAAGCGGCCGACCATCTGCACCAGCCCGCCGATGTCGTTCTTCAGCGAGTGGCTGACAGCGGTAGCCTGCTCGACCATGGCGGCGTTCTGCTGCACGCCCTGGTCCATTTGGTTGACGGCGGTGTTGACCTCGTTGAGGCCGCGGGCCTGTTCTTGGGCCGAGCCGGCCAGTTCCGACACCAGGGCGTCGATCTCGCCGACCTTCAGCACGATGCCGTCCAGGGCCTCGCCGGTCTGGCCGACCAGGCGCACGCCTTCGTCGACCTGGGCCGTCGAGGCGCTGATCAGGCCCTTGATCTCCTTGGCCGCCTCGGCCGAGCGTTGGGCCAGGGCCCGCACTTCCTGGGCGACGACCGCGAAGCCCTTGCCGCTTTCGCCGGCGCGCGCGGCTTCGACGCCCGCGTTCAGGGCCAGCAGGTTGGTCTGGAAGGCGATCTCGTCGATCACGCCGACGATGTTGCCGATCTTGGCCGAGGACTGCTCGATGCCGGTCATGGCCGCCACGGCGCCGCGCACGACATTGCCGGACTTCTCGGCGTCCGAACGGGTCGAGGTGACCACGCGGCTGGCCTCGCCGGCGCCCTGCGAGGCGCGACGGACGGTGGCGGTGATCTCGTCGAGGGCCGCGGCGGTCTCTTCCAGGCTGGCGGCCTGCTGCTCGCTGCGGCGGGCGGTGTTGTCGGCGGCGGCGGCGATCTCGTCGGCGCTGGAGCCGACCGCGCCGACCACGCCGACGATGCCGCTCATGGCCTCGTCCAGCTGGACGATGGCGCCGTTGAAATCGTTGCGGATGGCTTCGTAGCCCGCCGGGAAGGCGTCGTTGATGCGCACGGTCAGGTCGCCGTTCGACAGGCGCGACAAGGCGGAGGCCAGGCTGTCCATGACGAAGGCCTGTTCGCGGGCGGCGGCCGACGAGACCTGCTCGTTGCGGGTCCGCTCGCTTTCGCTGGCGGCCGAGATCCGGGCCTGCTCGGCTTCCGACGAGCGCAGGGCCACGGCATTGTCCTTGAACACCTGGACGGCGCGGGCCATCAGCCCGACCTCGTCCTTGCGACCGGCGCCGACCACCTCGACGTTCAGCTGGCCGGCGGCCAGGTCGGTCATGCTGCGCGACAGCGAGCGCACCGGGCGCGAGATCTTCACCGAGCCGATATAGAGCGCGAAGCCCATGCCGCAGGCGGCCGCGCCCAGGCCAAACAGCAGGGTCAGCCACGAGCCGGCGGCGGCCGACTTGCTGGCGCTGGCGACCATGGCCGCCGTCTCCTTGTTGTAGACGTCGCCCCAGGCCTTGCCTTCCTTGGCCATGGCGTCGATGGCCGGATCGACCTTGGCCAGGCCGCTGACCGCGCCGGCGTCGTCGTTCTTCAAAGCCAGGTCGGCGGCCGAGCGGGCGTCGGCATAGGCCGCGTCCAGCTTGGTCTTCATGCCGGCCGTATAGTCGGCGGTCTTGGGATCGGCGGCGGTGATCTTGTCGAGGCTTTCCGCGCCCTCGGCATAGACCTTGTCCAGCTCCTTGGAAGCGGAGGCGGCCTGCTCAGAGAGACCTTCATAGGTCGCCGTACGGTGGGCCGCGTAGCCCATCATGCTGATCCGGCGCAGGAAACGGGCCGACTGCACCTCGGCCGGCGAGCGGTGCTTGACCAGCACTTCAGTCGCCGCGTCGGCGCGCTTCTGCTGCCATACGCCCAGGCCGGCGCAGGCCACGGTGGCGACGGCCAGCACCAGGGCCGGCAGCAGAACCTTCGAAGAGACCTTCAGATCGTCGAGCTTCACAGCGTTCCCCCAAATACACTGGACGCCACAACACGGCGTCCCATGAGTTTTCGCGCTTCCGGCGACACCGGTGTCAGCCGAATCGACAGCACCGTTCAATTGGCCTGACCATCGGGCGCCGACCGTAAATGAGCGCTTAAACGGGTCATCACGCTTGACCTTCTTCGGGGAGGCGCTACGACGCACGCCCCTCCCCGTTCCGACCATATCGAGCCATCCCATGACGGCACCGCTCGCGCCGACCATTGGCGTCGACTTCGGCACCACCAATACCGTCGTCTCGCTGACGCACGGCGACGACAATGCGCGCCTGGTCCGCTTTTCGATCGACAACCGCGACCTGTTCGCTTTCCGCTCGGCGCTGAGCTTCCACAGCGTCCAAGGCGTCGGCGGCGCGGCCAACGAGCGCGTGGTCGAAGCCGGCCCCTGGGCCATCGAGTCCTATCTGGAAGATCCGCTGGAAACGCGGTTCATCCAGTCGTTCAAGACCTTCGCCGCCTCGCAGGCCTTCACCGAGACGCGGATCCTGAACAAGCGCTACCTGTTCGAGGACCTGCTGGCCGCCTTCCTGCTGCGCCTGAAGGAGCACGCCGGCGCCCAGCTGGACGCCCTGCCCCCGCGTATCATCGTTGGCCGCCCGGTGACCTTCGCCGGCAGTTCGCCGAACGAGGCCCTGGCCCTGACCCGCTATGAAGAGGCCTTCAAGCGCCTGGGCTTCGAAGACATCCGCTACGCCTACGAGCCGGTCGGCGCGGCGTTCTTCTTCGCGCGACAGCTGAAGCAGGACGCCACCGTGCTGGTCGCCGACTTCGGCGGCGGTACGTCCGACTTCTCGCTGGTGCGGTTCGAGCGTGACGCCGACGGCACGCTGCGCTCGACGCCGCTGTCGCGCTCGGGCGTCGGCATCGCTGGCGACGCCTTCGATTATCGGATCATCGACCAGCTGGTCTCGCCCGAGCTGGGTAAGGGTTCGGAGTACAAGTCGTTCTCCAACGCCTTGCCGATCCCACAGCGCTACTACGCCGCCTTCGCCCGCTGGGACCAGTTGGCCCTGCTGCGCGCATCCAAGGACATGCGCGACATCCGCGCCCTGGAGCGCACGGCCCTGGAGCCCGAGAAGATCGCCGCCCTGATCGAGGTGCTGGACGGCAACCACGGCTACGCCCTCTACAAGTCGGTCTCGGCGCTGAAGGAGGCGCTGTCGGCCCAGACGGAAGCGACCTTCCACTTCGCCGCCGGTTCGGTGGAGATCGAGAAGCACGTCCAGCGCACGGACTTCGAAGGCTGGATCTCCCCGGAACTGACCGCCATCGAGACGGCCGTGGGCCAGGCGCTGGAACGCGCCAACCTGACCGAGGCCGGCGTCGACCGCGTCTTCCTGACCGGTGGCAGCTCGTTCGTGCCGGCCGTGCGCGAAATCTTCCTGCGTCGCTTCGGCGCCGAGAAGATCGAGAGCGGCGGCGAGTTCGAGTCCATCGCCTCGGGCCTGGCCCTGATCGGCCGCGAGGCGGACCTCGATCTCTGGACCATGCGCGCGAGCTAGAAAGCAGCCAGTTCGCCGCATGGTCGTGCTGGCGGCTTTCCCGTATGGTTAACGCGATCGATTCGCGTCGCGACCTTGTGGGGCAACGAATCCAGTGCCGATTTCGTACCTCTCCGCCGCCCAGATGGCCGCGCTGTCGGTCACGACTGTCCAAAGCCTGTCGGCCACCAAGCTGGAGACGCTGAGCGGAACCCAGGTCGGCGCTCTGTCCCAGGACTCGGTCGGCGCGCTGAGCGCCACCCAGGTCTCGGCGATCTCGAACACGGCGGTGAAGGGCCTGACGGCCACCCAGATCCCCGCCTTCTCACAGACCCTGATCTTCGACGCCGAGCAGCTGGCGGCCTTCAGCGGCAACCAGCTGAACGCCCTGACCTCGACCCAGTTGGCCAAGCTGGACACCGAGCGGCTGCAGGTGCTGACCGCCACCCAGGTCGGCGGACTGGACGCCACCCATTTCAAGAATCTGGACGCGGTGCAGGTCTCGAACCTGAACCTGACGCAGACGTCGAAGCTGACCGCCACCCAGCTGGCCGCGTTCGACGCCACCGACCTGGGCGAGCTGTCGCGCGAACAATTCGAGGCCCTGACCTCGACCCAGCTGTCAGGGCTTTCCAGCGATCTGGTCCAGTCGTTCGAAGGCACGCGTATCGCCTCGCTGAACGCCACCCAGGTCAGCGGCATGACGGCGACCCAGCTGCAGGCGCTTTCGCCAACCCAGATCGCCAATCTGGACACCAAGCTCAACCTGCTGACGCCGACGCGCCTGGGCGGGCTGAGCGGGACGCAGACCTCCGCCTTCTCCGACGGCCTGGTCGAGAGCTTCAGCGCCACCCAACTGGCCGGGCTCAGCGCCGAGGGCTTTGGCGGACTGTCGGCGTTCCAGATCGGCCGCCTGGACCAGACCCAGCTGGCGGCGATCACCACCACCCAGATCAGCCAGCTGAGCGACAGCGATCTGGCCGAGTTCTCGGCGGACCAGGTCAGCGGCTTCGCCGCCAGCCAGTTCGCCGCCCTGACCACCGACCTGCTGAACAGCCTCAGCCAGTTCCAGGTCGAAGGCCTGACCGCCACCCAGGTGGCGTCGCTGAACACCACGCGGATCCGCAGCCTGTCGGAAACGACGCTGGGCCTGTTCACGCCCGACCAGGTGAAGCTGTTCGCGGCGACCCAGGTGGCCGCCCTGACCAACGACCAGTTGAACACCCTGCGCCAGGGCCAGATCGAGGCCCTGAACACCACGCAAGTCGCGGCGCTGAGCACGACCCAGATCAGCGGCCTGTCCGAGACCAAGATCGCCGAGCTGGCGACCTCGCAGATCGCGCTGCTGAAGACCACGCAGATGGCGGCCCTGACGCCGACGCAGCTGAACGCCTTCCGCGACGTGCAGATCCAGAACCTGGCCTCGACGCAGCTCAGCGGCCTCAGCCCCACCCAGATCAGCGGGCTAGGCCAGACCGGCCTGTCGGCCCTCTCGCCTACCCAGATGAGGGTACTGACCACCTCGCAGCTGGCGGCGCTGAGCACGTCCAGCTTCAACAGCCTGGGCTGGGATCAGGTGCAGGCGCTGACCGGGACCCAGCTGTCGGCCCTGACGGCCACCCAGGTGGGCGCCCTGACGGCCGCCGACATGGGCGAGTTCACCGCCGAGCAGATCCAGCAACTGCGCCCCAGCCAGATCGCCGGCCTGTCGACGACGGCTTTCAGCGCCATCAGCTGGGATCGGGTCCAGAGCTTCAGCGCTACCCAGCTGGCCAGCGTGACCACGACCCAGATCGCCGCGCTGTCGCATGACGACTTCCTGCGCTTCACACACACCCAGGTAGCGGCCCTCAGCCCCACCCAGTTCGCGGCCCTGAGCACGACCAGCTTCAACAGCCTGGACAACGACCAAGTCCAGGCCCTGACCGCCAGCCAGCAGGCCGCGATCACGACCACCCAGATCGCCGGCATGTCGGAGTACGACTTCGGCAAGTTCGCCACGGGCCAGATCGCCACCCTGACCGCCACCCAGATGGGGGCGCTGTCGACGAGCAACTTCAACAGCCTGAGCCAGGACCAGGTCTCGGCCCTGACCTCGACCCAGTTGGCCGGGCTGAGCGCCACCCAGATGGGCGGACTGACCGACGCCGACTACGCCGAGTTCTCGACCTCGCAGGTCTATGCGCTGTCGGGGACCCAGATCGGCGGCCTGGCGGCCAGCCGCATCGCCGGGATGGACGTCACGGCCTTCCAGGCGCTGAGCAGCAGCCAGGTGGCCGGCCTCAGCCCGACCCAGCTGGGCGCCCTTTCGACGACCGACATCGGCGAGTTCACCACGACCCAGGTCTCGGCCCTCACCGCGTCGCAGATCGTGGCGTTCTCGGTGACGAACCTGGGGGCCATGGCGTTCGAGCAGATCGGCGCGTTGTCGCCCTCGGCGATGAAGGGCTTCTCGGCCTTCCAGCTGCGCAGCCTGTCCTCGGCCGCTTTCGGCCAGTTCAACGCCACCCAGGTCCAGGGCCTGACCGCCACCCAGCTGGGCTCGCTGTCGACCTCGGTGATCGCGGGCCTGACCACGACCCAGATCGGCTACATCCTACCGGCCCAGATCCCCGGCCTGACGATCAACCAGCTGGACTATCTGTCGACCACCAACCTGGCGGCCATGACGCCGATGCAGGTCGGAGCCTTTACGCCGGCCCAGGTGGAAAGCCTGTAAGAAAGCTTCTAGACGGCCAAGGCTTGGCGGGCGTCTGATGGCGGTCCCGTACGGAGGCGCTTCATGACCCGCACCGCCCTTCCCTTCTTTGTTGTCGCTGCTCTGATGGCGACCCCGGCCCTGGCCCAGAACGGCCCCTTGGGCGCGGCCGGCCGCTGGACGATCGACCTCAAGGCCTCGACCTTCAACGAGGCCCTGACCGGCCCAGCGCCGCTGGCCGCCGAGGTCGACGTCACCAAGGACGACGGCAAGAGCCTGGCCTGGACCCTGATCGAGGAAGACGCCGAGGGCCTGGCCGCCATCCAGTTCGCCGACGCCCCGCTGGACGGCACGCCGACCAAGGCCGTGGTCAACACCCAGATCGTGATGATCAGCGTCCATCGCGACGGCCCGCGCGGCATCAGCGCCGTCACCAGCAACAAGACCGGCCGCAAGCAGTCGATGAAGGTCTGGCTGGCGGACATCGACACGCTGAAGGTCGAGCAGGATGTCGACGGCGTGCCCGGCCCGCCGGACCAGAGCCTGACCTTCAAGCGCGTGAAGTAGTCAGCGCCCCAGCGCCTTGGCCAGATAGTTGGCCAGGGCCTCGACCCGCGTCGGCCGGGGTCCGCCGGGTGGCATGACCAGGTGCAGGGCGATCGGCGCGGCGACCCAGTCGACCAGCACCTCCTCCAGGCGGCCATCGGCGACGGCCGCGCCGACGATGAAGTCCGGCAGCACCGCCACGCCGACGCCGGCGATCAGCGACGGCACCAGCACGTCGCCGTTGTTGGCGCGGATCACCGACCGGGGCCGCACCGAAGCCTCCTCGCCGCCCTTCTGGAAACGCCAGGTCTCGGGCGCGGACTGGTGGCCGTAGGTCAGGCCGCGATGCTCGGCCAGGCTGGCCGGGTGGCTCGGACGGCCATGCTGGTCCCAATAGGCCGGCGAGGCCACGACATGGCGCTTCACCGCCCGCAGGCGGCGGGCGACCAGTGAGCTGTCCGGCAAGGACGCGACCCGCAGGGCCAGATCGAAGCCCATGCCGACCAGGTCGATGGTGGCGTCCGACAGGTGCAGGTCGATCGAGACGTCCGGATACTGCTCAAAGAAGCCCGGCAGCACCGGCGCCAGGCTGGTGATGCCCAGCGACATTGGCACGGCCATCCGCACCAGCCCACGCGGGGCCGAGGACTGGTTGGAGGCCTCCTCCTCGGCCTGCTGGGCTTCAGCCAGGACGCGGGTCGCGCGCTCGACCAAGGACTGGCCGGCGTCGGTCAGGGCGAGGCGCCGCGAGGTGCGGTTAAAGAGGCGCGCGCCCAGGCGTTCTTCCAGCCGGGTGACGGCCTTGGAGACCGTGGCCTTGGACATGGCCAGGTCATCGGCGGCGGCGGCGAACGAGCGCAGCTCCACCACCTTGGCGAATACGGCGAGGCCTTCGAGGTCGGGAAGCTTGGACATCGCGATAGCTTAGTTTTGGAAACAATGAGTTTCAACAGTTTCCATTTCGGATCCTGCGCAGAAGCCTATCTTCTCCTCAACAGGACGCGCCGACGCGGCGCACTCCAGAGGGTACAGAAAGGTTTAGAGCCATGATCGTCCATAAGCCGTTCGATAATCTTGGCGGCGCCGACCACGGTTGGCTGAATGCTAAGCACCACTTCTCGTTCGCCAGCTACTACGATCCCAGCAACATGAACTGGGGCGCGCTGCGGGTCTGGAACGACGACGAAATCGCTCCGAACACCGGCTTCCCGCCGCACCCGCACAGCGACATGGAAATCATCACCTATGTCCGCGACGGCGCGATCACCCACCAGGACAACCTGGGCAACAAGGGCCGCACCGAGGCCGGCGACGTCCAGGTGATGAGCGCGGGCACCGGCATCCGTCACTCGGAGTACAACCTCGAGCCGGAAACGACCCGGATCTTCCAGATCTGGATCGAACCCAAGACCTTCGGCGCGGCTCCCTCGTGGGGCGCCAAGCCGTTCCCCAAGGGCGACCGCTCGGGCAAGTTCGTGACCCTGGCTTCGGGCTTCGCCGATGACACCGACGCCTTGCCGATCCGCACCGACGCCCGCGTTCTGGGCGCGACGCTGAAGGCTGGCGAGAGCACCACCTACGCCCTGGGCAAGGGTCGTAGCGGTTACCTGGTCCCGGCCGTCGGGGTCGTCGAAGTCAACGGCGTCAAGCTGAACGCCCGTGACGGCGCCGGCATCAAGAACGAGGACGTGATCATCATCACGGCCCTGGAAGACGCCGAACTGGTGCTGGTCGACGCGGCCTAAGCGTCACCGGTTCCTTCAAGAAACGGCGCGAGGAAACTGAAATCCTCGCGCCGACTTACCCCAATCGACATTCCTCATGGAGGCCGCCATGGCCAAGGTTCTCGTCCTCTACTACTCGTCGTACGGCCATATCGAGACCATGGCCAAGGCCGTGGCCGAAGGAGCCCGCGAAGCCGGCGCCCAGGTCGACATCAAGCGCGTGCCGGAAACCGCGCCGCTAGACGTCGCCAAGAACGCCCACTTCAAGCTCGACCAGGACGCCCCGGTGGCCGCCATCGCGGATCTCGCCGACTACGACGCCATCATCGTCGGCACGGGCACGCGCTTTGGCCGCATGAGCTCGCAGATGGCCGCGTTCCTCGACCAGGCCGGCGGCCTGTGGGCTCGCGGCGCGCTGCACGGCAAGGTCGGCGGGGCTTTCACTTCGACCGCCACCCAGCACGGCGGCCAGGAGACCACGCTGTTCTCGATCATCACCAACCTGCTGCACTTTGGCATGGTGATCGTCGGTATGGACTACGGCCACGCCGGTCAGATGACGCTGGATGAAATCACCGGCGGCAGCCCCTACGGCGCCACCACCATCGCCGGCGGCGACGGCTCGCGTCAGCCCAGCGAGAACGAGCTGGTCGGCGCCCGTTACCAAGGTCGCAAGATCGCCGAAACGGCCCTCAAGCTGCACGGCTGATCCCCAACAGCCGTAGCTAGGTCGTCCGCGCCCTCCCCCAAGGCGGACGACCACGAACCGCCCCGAGGCTTTCCCTCCCAGCCTCGGGGCGGATTTTGTCTGGACTAGTGCTTGGGATCAAAGTCCGGCTTCTGGGCCGTGACATAGGCGTCCCACTCGGCCGCCGTATGGAAGTCCAGGCCCTTATCCCAGGCCGCGCCCATGTAGTAGACGAACGGCTTGCCGGCCTCGACCTTGATCAGGACGAGGTAGTTGTCGAAGTCCTGGCGCACCTCGACGACCGAGGCGGGGTCCACCATCAGGGCGATGGCCATCGAGCCCTTTTCCGGATCGGCCGGCTCCCAGAACGTCACGCGGCCCGGGGCCAGGTCCTTCTTGAACACGCCCGTACCGCTGGCGCGCTTGCGCTTGGTGATGCCGATGCCGACCACCAGCGGGCCGGGCTTGTCGGAGCTGATGGTCGAGACCATCCGCGTGAAGTTGGTGCCCATCGGCAGGGTGAAGGTCCGCGTCTCCCAGACCTTGCGATCCACATCGACTGGCCACGGGGCGTAGTCGACGCTGAACGAGGCCACGTCGGGCCCGTTCTTGATCACCTTCCAATTGGCCCAGTTGCGCGAGGTCCACAGCTTGTTGTCCTGCCAGATCCCCAACCCGCCCGCGCCACGGCCGGTGCCGACGTCGTAGAAGTCCAGGCCCTCGCCATGGTTGGCGTGCTGGTCGCCGGTGCGCAGCTGGCGGTCCATATAGGGCCAGCGCTCGCTCTTGCCCCAGGCGTCGATGCCCGAGGTCGACGGCGGCTCGGCCTTCTCCAGGTCGCGGCTGTAGATCCGGTGAGCCGTGCGGTCGTTTTCCCACAGGATATCGTTGAAGCGATAAGGAGCCAGGGTGACGGCCGCGCGGGGCTTCTGGCCCTCGGCGTCGGGCTTGGCCAGCGGCGTGGCGGGGCCGTGTTCTTGCGCTTGCGCCGCCCCCATCGACAAGGCGAGGACGGAAGCGAGGACCAGGGTCTTCATCATCGGGAACGCTCTGCTGATCAGTGGAATTGCGGGAACTTGGCCAGGGCCGCGCGGGCGCAAGCATCGGCGCCTTCGTGCGTGGTGTCGGCGATCGCCAGGCCACCGACGACCATGGTCCCCACATGCAGCGGCAGCGAGCCAGCGTGCGGGTTCAGGCGGTCCGGTTCAGCCTTGATCTTGGCGGCGAACTCGGGGTCGGTCTTCTCCCGCGGCTCCATGATGCTACCGGGCTGGTCGAAGACGACTGCGGCGTTGGCTTTGCGCGGCGCGGCGATCGGCGGTTTGGGGCTTTGCTCATCGCGCAGGACGACCAGCGGGTTGCCCTTGGCGTCGACCACGGCGGCCGAGACGTGCGCGCCCTTGGCGGCGCAGGCGTCGATCGCGGCCTTGGCCAGGTCGATCGCGGTCGGAAGCGTCAGCGGCTCGGACGCAACGCCCGCCACAAAAGCCAGGATCGCCAGCATCGTGCTTCCTCCCAGAAGTCTCTTGCTCCCGGATATAGCGCGCGCCGAAAATTGGTCTAGCCAAAATCGGAAATTGGATAATCCAGCCGGTCAGTCGGCCTTGGGACGCACCAGAGCGATCAGCCAGCCGCCGCCCCACGGGGTGTTGATCACCGCCTCGTCCAGCACCTCGCCCATGGCTTTCAGGCGATGCCACAGCCGCAGGGGCTTGAGCGCCAGCCACATGGTCAGGCCGACCGCGCCACCGGGCTTCAGGTTGGGAGCGTAGTGGGCCACCAGGTCCTCGACCTCGCCCAGGTGCTCGATGCACTCGGAAAACACCACGACGTCGAAGGTCTCGTCAGTCTCGAAGGTGCGGCCGTCGCCCAGCAGCATCTTGACCTCGCCGATGGCGATCTCGGGCGCCAAGCGGGTCTCGCCGCGATCGATGGCGGGCTTGGAGAAGTCGACGCCGACATAGCGCGCCGGCCGGTGGGCGCGCAGCGCCTCGTAGAACACCCCCTCGCCCGCCCCGATCTCCAGCACGCGCGGATTGGGCCAGCGGTCGGCGATCACGGCGGCCAGCAGGCGGTGATGGTGACGCTGGTCCGAGCGGTTCAGACGGTCATAGACGCCGTCCTGATACTCGGCGTCCCACTTCTCGACCGGCGCGGCGACGATCGGCTTGTTCCGCTTACGCATGAACAGCTCGCCCAGCCACGGACGGTCCAGGGATATCAGTTCCGTGAACCGGCGCCAGCGCAGATAGGCCATGAAGTTCCCCCGAGATACCTGACCCCGGATAGGGAAAGGGCCCCGGACTGTCCAGTCCGAGGCCCCTTGTCTTGGGTTAGCCCTTGGCGGCCAGAGCCGCCTGAGCCGCCGCCAACCTGGCGATCGGCACCCGGTAAGGCGAGCACGATACGTAGTCGAGGCCGACCTTCTCGCAGAAGCTGATCGAAGCCGGGTCGCCGCCATGCTCGCCGCAGATGCCCAGCTTGACGTCCGGACGGGCCGCGCGGCCACGCTCGGCGGCGATGCGGATCAAATCACCGACGCCGTCCTGGTCCAGGCTGACGAAGGGGTCCTTTTCGAAGATGCCCTTGTCGATATAGGCGCCCAGGAACTTGCCGGCGTCGTCGCGGCTGATGCCGAACGTGGTCTGGGTCAGGTCGTTGGTGCCGAAGCTGAAGAACTCGGCATTGGCGGCCAGGTCGGCGGCGCGCAGGGCCGCGCGGGGCAGCTCGATCATGGTGCCGACGGTGTATTTCAGGTCGACGCCCTGCTCTTCCAGCACCGCCTTGGCGACGCGGTCGGTCAGGTCGCGCAGATACTTCATCTCCTCGCCCTTGGCGACCAGCGGGTGCATGATCTCAGGGACGGGAGCAGCCTTGCCCGACTTGGCGATCTCACAGGCGGCTTCCAGGATGGCCCGGACCTGCATCTCGTAGATCTCGGGATACGAGACGCCGAGGCGGCAGCCGCGGTGGCCCAGCATCGGGTTGGTCTCGTGCAGCTCCTTGGCGCGGCGCAGCAGCTTGGCGGCGTCCAGGCCGGTGGCCTGGGCCACGGCTTCGACGTCTTCCTCGGTGTGCGGCAGGAACTCGTGCAGCGGCGGATCCAGCAGGCGGATCGTGACCGGCAGGCCTTCCATGATCGTGAACAGCTCGACGAAGTCGGCCTTCTGGAACGGAGCGATCTTGGCCAGAGCGGTGCGGCGGCCCTTCTCGTCGTCAGCCAGGATCATCTCGCGCACGGCGGCGATCCGGGTGTCGTCGAAGAACATGTGCTCGGTGCGGCACAGGCCAATGCCTTCCGCGCCGAACTGGCGGGCGGTCTTGGCGTCCAGTGGCGTCTCGGCGTTGGCCCGCACCTTCAGGCGGCGGACCTGGTCGGCCCAGCCCATCAGGGTGGCGAAGTCGCCGGTCAGCTCGGGCTCGATCATCTTGGGCGAGCCCGCCAGGATCTCGCCGGTCGAACCGTCGATGGTGATGATCTCACCAGCCTTGAACTCACGCCCACGGACGCGGAACAGGCCTTCCTTGGCGAAGATCGAGACGTCGCCGGCGCCGGAGACGCAAGGACGGCCCATGCCGCGCGCCACGACGGCGGCGTGGCTGGTCATGCCGCCACGGGCCGTGAT
Source organism: Caulobacter sp. GW821-FHT10A06 (assembly GCF_059415805.1). Classification (NCBI taxonomy): domain Bacteria; kingdom Pseudomonadati; phylum Pseudomonadota; class Alphaproteobacteria; order Caulobacterales; family Caulobacteraceae; genus Caulobacter; species Caulobacter sp. GW821-FHT10A06. The sequence continues at coordinate 731,906 of NZ_JBWKNY010000002.1, read as the reverse complement.
GATGCCGCGCGCGGCGTGCATGCCATGGATGTCTTCCGGCGAGGTCTCTTCGCGCACCAGGATGACGCTTTCGCCGGCGGCGTTGGCCTTCTCGGCCGCGTCGCTGTCGAAGACGATCTTGCCGGTCGCCGCGCCGGGCGAAGCGGGCAGGCCCGTGGTGATCACGTCGCGATGAGCGGTCGGATCGATGGTCGGGTGCAGCAGCTGGTCCAGCGAGGCCGGCTCGACGCGGCCGACGGCTTCTTCCTTGCTGATCACGCCCTCGGCCGCCATGTCGACCGCGGTCTTCAGCGCGGCCTTGGCGGTGCGCTTACCGTTGCGGGTCTGCAGCATGTAGAGCACGCCGCGCTCGACCGTGAACTCGATGTCCTGCATGTCGCGGTAGTGACGCTCCAGCGTCTCCACCACCGACTTGAACTGGGCGAACACCTCCGGCATCGCCTCTTCCATCGAGGGGGCGACGTCGCCCATCTCTTCGCGGGCGGCCTTGGTCAGGGACTGCGGCGTACGGATGCCCGCCACCACGTCCTCGCCCTGGGCATTGATCAGGAATTCGCCGTAAAGGCGGTTGTCGCCGTTCGACGGGTTGCGGGTGAAGGCCACGCCGGTCGCCGAGGTGTCGCCCATATTGCCGAACACCATCGACTGGATGTTCACGGCCGTGCCCCAGCTTTCGGGGATGTCGTGCATGCGGCGATAGAACTTGGCGCGGTCGTTCATCCAGCTGGCGAACACGGCGCCGACGGCGCCCCACAGCTGCTCCTGGGCGTCCTGCGGGAACGGCTTGCCCAGCTGGTCGCGGACGGCGTTCTTGTAGTCCTTGATTACATCGGCCCAGTCGTCCGCCGTCAGGCCGGTGTCGACATGGACGTCCAGGCGATCCTTGTGGTCGTCCAGGATCTCCTCGAACATGTGGTGCTCCAGATTGAGCACAACGTTCGAGTACATCTGGATGAAGCGGCGGTAGCTGTCATAGGCAAAGCGGCGGTCGCCCGACAGCTTGGCCAGGCCCTCGACGGTCTCGTCGTTCAGGCCCAGGTTCAGCACCGTGTCCATCATGCCCGGCATCGAGGCCCGGGCGCCCGAGCGCACCGAGACCAGCAGCGGGTTGGCCACGTCGCCGAACTGCTTGCCGGTGATTTCCTCGACCTTGGCCAGGCCGTCGGCGACCTGTTGCGCCAGCTCGGCCGGGTACTGCTTGCCATTCGAATAGTAGTGAACGCAGGCCTCGGTGGTGATCGTGAAGCCCGGCGGCACCGGCAGGCCCAGGGACGACATCTCCGCGAGATTGGCCCCCTTGCCTCCGAGCAGGTTCTTCATCGAGGCGTCACCGTCCGCGCCGCCTCCACCGAAAGCGTACACCCAACGGGCCTTGGTCAACGTCTCAACCGGCATTTGTTCTCACCCTGCGATAGTGAAGAAGGCCGCGCCTCTCTGTGGAGGTCGTCTCGCCCTGGAACAGCACTGCTATGTCGTGATCCCGCAGTGCAATATCCGGGCGTTTCAGTAGCACTTCGTCCAAGAACGCGTCCACTGGCGCTTCGCGTTCCAAGCGATAACAATAGAATTCGGCAAATAATTCCAATGACAACGTTGTCCGGTCGATAGGCCTGGCCAGATTTCGAACATCCGCGCCGCAAAGCCGCGACTTGGGCCGAAACCGGACGATTGGGGCGGGTTGTCTTCGCACCGCGAAACGCTTCCATATGTGCATGGATCCGCACATCGTCCGACTCGGCCAGGCTTCGCAGACGTCGCGGAACGACGCGGATGCGATCGCCGATCTGCACACCCGCAGCCGCCAGATCGCCTATCGCGGCCTCTATGGCGACGCCTTCCTGGACCACGAACTGTTCGAGGTCTCGCGAGCGACGTGGCGAGCGCGGTTCGACGATTTCGACCCGGCCAAGGACCTGATCCTGGCGGCGATGGACGGTGAGACGACGGTCGGTCTGGCCTATGCCTCGTTCCGGCTGAACCCGAAGGTCGGCTGCCTGCTCGACAACCTGCACGTCGCCCCCGAGCGCAAGGGCGGCGGCCTGGGCGGCGCCCTGCTGGCCGAGGCCGCGCGGTGGCTGATCGAAGACCATGGCGGCGCGGCGCTGCATCTGGAGGTCTATGCGCCGAACGAAGCAGCGCTGGGCTTCTATATCCGCAAGGGCGGCGTCGAGGCGGCGCGCTACCGCGAGGAAGTCCCGGGCGGTCGCGAGGTGGAGGTGGTGCGGTATCGGTGGGCGGATCCTGCGAAACTGAACGGTGGCAGTTGATACCCGATTTCGGGAACAATCTATGCGATTGCGTTGACTCCAAACACCTGAGAGGGGAATTAATAAAAGAACATCGGTATCCGAACGGGGGTGGATATGCCGAAGACATGGATCGGGCGAGCCGGTGGAGGCTCGCTCGAGGTTCGCATTTGGGTGGCCGGGGAGAACGCTCCACAAGCCACCTTCACGCTTGACCTCACCGGCGAAGCCGACTTCCGCCCCCCCTCCGAGACCACTGCCAGCAGCGCGACGTATGATCTGCCGGCAACTGATGCGAGTTGTCGAACGTCGGTCGCCTGTAGCGCCGGAGGCAAGGCCACCGTCTGGCACACCGTTTCTCAGGATGGCGATGTGCTTCGTTGCGTCTTGGACCCCGAAGAAGACCCCATCAATGGATCTGCGCCGCCTCATGACGACGTGGAACTCGGCGAAGTCGAGACCGGCGGTGGCGACATCTCCGATTTCGACATCATCTGCATATGAGCCGCTCGATGACCCGTCGCCTGATCCGCACGATCATTCTCACCTCGACGGCGCTGGCTCAGCTCGTCGGCCAAGCTTACGCCCAGGAGAAGGAAACGCCCAAGACCGCCAAGGACCAGAGCTATGTGCTCTTCGAGCGCAAGCCGGACACGTCGATCTTCTCGTTCGACTATGGACCGCCAACGTCACCGGCGCTCGACCTGCTGGGCCTGAGCGCCGACAAGACCGCGTCGTCGTCCAGTCTGACAGAGTTTGTCGTGACCCTTCCAAGCCTCTACGGCGACGAGGGCGACAAGACTGTCGCCGTGGACTTCGCCCCGGCTGCCTTCCTGCGGCCGAAATCCAAGCAGACCTATGACAATTACCTGACCAAGGGCTGGGCCTACCGCATGGGTTTCCGGACTCGGGTCAACCTTGCCGCCCTCAACGGCAAGGCTGACGCGGACGCCAGCAAGGCCGTGAGATCACGGGCCGCCTTCGGCTTCACTGCGTCGCTGCTCAATTCCTCGGACCCCATCGTCACGGGCCTGCGCGCCGACGGCACCACCACCCTATCTCGCTGCCTGGCTCCGTTTTCGGCCATCGCCTTGGGCATTCAGAGAGACAAGGGCGGCTGGAGCGCTGACGAGGAATTGCTGGCCCCGCGGATTCGGGCGATCAATAAGGCCCTTCTCACCCAGGACTTTAGCCAAGCGGATCAACTCCTTGGCCCTCTGGGTGGGGATGACCCGCCGGCCGCTGCCCCGGCCCGCCCCCCGACACCAGCTCAACCTCCGCCGCCAAGCGACCTGCAACTCGCGCAATCCATTCTGGACAATCCAGCTTCGTCCGCCGAGAGCCGATTGCTGGCGGGCATCGTGGTGCGCATGCTGAAGGACAAACCAGCCGCCGCAGCGCCCGCCGCGCCAGCGCCGCCACCGGCGGCCCAGACGCTGCAGGGCGATGAACTGAAGGAAGCCTTGAGGGCGAAGCGGGATGACCTGGAGGCGAAGCTTACCCTGCTGCGTCAGACAAAGGTCCAGCAACTAAACAAAGGGCTGGCTGACAGCGGCTTTACCGCCGGCGTTAAGCGTTGCGCCGAGTTCGCGAGCCGCGAAGCGCGCTTCTCGCCGGACCTGGACGTAGGGTTTGGCATGATCGCCCGCGGCGACCCCGGCAAGTTGGAAGGCCTGAAGGGGGATGGCCGCGTTCTATGGGCGGCTTACAAGTTTCCGATCGGCAGGCGCCAATACGACACCGAGGCGGACAATAACCTCAAGGACGCCCTGCCCAAGCTTCCCACCAGCGTGATGATGGTCGCCCTCTCCAGCCGCTTCAGCTGGGATGAGCGCGTGGCGACCGAAGACAAGGCCACGCCGGAGTTCCGCGCCGATACGAAGAATGTCTGGATCGGGCTGGAGCGCCTGGCGCCGACCTATCGCCTAGCCGCGCACTATGGTTGGGTGGACATCAAGGCCCGCGAGCCGATCGGCAAGCCTTTCGAGAACTCGGGTGAGCGCTATATGGTCACCAGTCAGTTCCGGGTCGGCAAGGAGAGCTCGCCCATCTGGCTGGGTCTGTCCTACGGCAACGGCTACGGTACGATCGCCAGCCGCAAGGACAACACCGCGCTGGTTACGCTCTACGTCACGCCGCCCAAACCGGACTTCACCCTGGATAAATAGACCGAGATAAGAAAACGGCGAGGGACCATCCGAGGTCCGCTCGCCGTTCGCCCCCGTGGAGGGCTCTCCGTCATTGGCTCGAGGCCGCCGTCCGGGCTCTCCACTGTCCCCACCGGTCCGACTCCCACAAGAAGCAGACCGGTCTTGTCTAAGGCCGAGGCGCGGATCGAACTGTGACGATCCGCACACCCGGTGAAATGATCGTTTCTCTAGAACGGAATCTCGTCGTCCAGGTCAGCCGAGAAGCTCTCGCGCGGGCCGCTGGGCTGGCTGCGCTGACCGCCGCCGCCACCGAAATTGCCGCCGCCGCCGCCGCCCGAATAGCCGCCGCCGTATTCGTCACCGCCGCCCGACGAGGCGCCGGCGCTGTCGCCACGGCCGCCCAGCATGGTCAGTTCGCCACGGAACTTCTGCAGCACGATCTCGGTCGAGTACTTCTCGGCGCCGGTGTTGTCGGTCCACTTGCGGGTCTGGATGGCGCCCTCGATGTAGACGGTCGAGCCCTTGCGCAGGTACTGCTCGGCCACCTTCACCAGGTTATCGTTGAAGATCACGACGCGGTGCCACTCGGTCTTTTCCTTGCGCTCGCCGCTGTTGCGGTCGCGCCAGGTTTCCGAGGTGGCGATACGGAGGTTAGCGACGCGGTCGCCCGAACCCAGGCTGCGGATCTCGGGATCAGCCCCCAGATTGCCCACCAGAATGACCTTGTTGACGCTGCCAGCCATCGCTCGCCCTTGCTCTCGCCCGGCGACCCTTGCGCCGGAATCTGAGGGCGGACGTTAACGAGCGCTTAAGCGGGATGCAAGTTTTGTTCCCGGAACGTTCTTGTGGACGAGCAAGAGGGCTGTGGACTGACGAACCGCCCCGCCCTGCTACGTCGTAGCGCTACTGGGCCGGTTCGCGGCGGATGGCGCCCGGCACGGCTAGGCGGCCGTCGCCCGTGCGGACCAGCGACATGAAGCGCGGGCCTTCATAGGTCTGGCCGACATAGATCCCTTCCTTCTCGAGGAAGATGAAGGACCCCTGATAGGCGCCGACCATGCTCTGGCTGTTGGACTGGCCCAGGCGGACGAAGCGCATGCGCGCGCCTTCCAGCTCGGCGGCGCACAACTCCATCTGGGCCACGTTGCGGGCCACGGGGTTGTAGCGCAGCGTGCCGTCCTTGTTGGTCGCCACCTGGAAGCAGACGCCCGTCTCGAACGGCGCCTTGGTCTGCTTCTCGCAGGCCGAGAGCCCGAGGGCGGAAACAGCCAGGACGGCGGCGACGGCGAGGACGGTCTTGCTCATGGATTACACTTATAAAACCAATCAGCCGTTCGGGATAGAGCAGTTCGGGCCCTGATCGAAGGCGGTGTGGAAGCTGCGGTTGTCCGACGAAATCTCGACGCGCCCCGGCACCAGACGGAGGGTTTCCTCGCCCCAGCGACCGTAGGTGGCGCCGCCCGAACGCTCGCAGCGGCCGCCGAACAGCTGCTGGGCGCAGGCGTTCAGGGTGATGTCGCCCGGCAGGCGTCGCCACTCATTGCCGGCATAGCGCCAGCAGGCGGCCAGAGGGGTGTTGTTGGAGGCGCTGGCGGGCGTCGAAGGCGTCGCGGGGTTCGACGGCGTGGTCGCGGCGGGCGCGGTCACGGTCGGGGTCGGCGGCAACGGGGTCAGCACGGTGCCGGCCTGGTCGGCCGCGGCCAGGGCCCCGGTCTCGTCGACGCCGACGTCCAGGGCGCCGGTGGCCACGCCGTTCTTCTTGGCGCACTCGGCCAGGGTGATCTCGCCGACGAAGCTGCCGCCCACGAAGCAGCGCAGCGGGCGCGCCGGGTCCAGCTTGGCGTCGTCGTCGCGGCCGGTCTCGACGATCAGGCCGGCGCGCGAGGCCGGCGGCTCCTCGGCGGGTTTCTTGTCGTGGCCCGACATCAGGGCCACGGCGATGCCCAGACCAGCCAGCAGCGCGAGCGTCGCGCCGCCGCCGATGATGATCCGTCGATCTTTCAGAAAGTCCATGGCCACTGGCTACGACGCGTCGATGACGCTTTCAAGCTCGGCGACCTCGGAAAAAGGGTTAGCCGCCGCCGGTCAGGCGGTTCAGGGCCGCCTGATAGTTCGAGATCTGGGCGGTCAGATAGGCCGGCACCGTGCCGCCGGACTTGCCCGCGCCCGTGCCGCTATCGCTCTTGACCCCCATCGCCGCGTCGGAGACCTCGCGATAGGCGGTGCGGATCGAGGACATGGCCCGCTGGATGACCGTATTGAGGTTCTTGCGGCCCGCCTCGGTCGTCAGGTCCAGTTCGGGCGGCAGCTGCAGGCCGTACATCGGGCCGCTGCCGTCGGCCGAGACGGTCTTGCCGTCGTCGGTCTTGGTGGCGCGCACGACGCCGCCAGCCAGGCCCAGCGAGGTCAGCACGTCGGTGCCGCCCTTGCCGGCCACGACCTCGATGGTCGAGGTGTTCGAGGCCGGGCTGATCTTGAGCACGCGGCTGTTGCCGCTGGACACGACCTCGACCTTGGCGCGGTAGCCCGAGGCCTTCTTGACCTTGTCGGCCAGGGTCTCGAGCGTGTCGTTGGCCTCGATCTTGATCGTGCTCAGGGTCCCGCGCTCGCGGGTGCGGATCTGGAAGGTGTCACCGGCCCGCGCCGCCGTCGCCGAGACGATGCGGTCGGACTGGCTGAAGTCCATCTTGCCGGCGGGCAGGCCGAACAGGTCCAGGCTGGAAGCGCCCGACACCGAGGCCGAGACCGAGGTTGGGGTCGCGTAGCCGTCCTTGCCGGTCAGGCGCTGGCTCCAGTCAACCGCGCCCGTGCTGACGTTCAGCTGGGCGACATAGCCGTCCTTGCTGCCGACCGTCGCCTGGCCGTCCAGATTGGCGCCGGCAGAGCCGACCACCCAGGCCGTGCCGTTCTTGACGTCGAAGCCGGTGACCGTGTCGTCGCCCGCCCCGCCATAGTAGGTCATGGCGTCGGAGCCGGTGTCGGACAGGTCCAGCGAGACTCGGCCGACGAAGGCGTCCAGGCCGCCTGAGGCCGAGTTCGCGCCGCCGATCGACATCGCGCCATTGGCCGTGGAGCCGCCGACATAGAGCTGGCCGCCGTCGATCTTCAGCCCGACCAAGTCGCCGCCCTTCAGCGTGCCCAGGTCGCGGGTGGCGCCGGCCGTGAGGGTGGCGGTCTTGGTGTAGGTGACCGGCACGCTTTGATAGGCGCCGTATTGGTCGAGCTTGGTGACGTTTTCGGTCACGACATTGGCCGACACGTCGAAGCTGCGCAGCTTGGCCGAGCCGTTCTCTTTCGAGCCGACGATGACCTGCGAACCGTTGACGACGATGTCCGAGACGCTGTCGTTCTCGGCCGTGCCGAACTTCTGGGTGAACAGCGCCTTGGGCTGGCCCTGGGCGTCCGTGGCGAAGGCCGACAGATAGGCGTCGTAGCCGCCGCTGGGATCCGTGCCGACCGCGCCTGGCAGATCCGACTTCGAACGACCGCCGACATAGAGAACGCCGTCCGACCCGAAGGCCAGGGCCGTGGCCTCATCCTCCTGCAGGCCGCCGCGGCGCACCGTCCACTGCTCGTCGCCCTTGGCGTCGTAGCGGGTGACGAAGCTGTCGGTGGTGGTCGATGAGTCGCCGTTGTTGATCGGGCCGTTGACGGCGCCGGCCAGGCGGCCGCTGACCGAGCCGGCCACGGCGACGCTGCCGTCGTCGGCGACGGCCAGCGACAGGCCGTTGGCCTCGTCGGTCGCGCCCAGGGTCCTGGCGTACAGCAGGTGTCCTGCGCTGTCGTACTTCAGCAGCGCGACGTCGCTCTCGCCCTTGATGACCTGGCCGTTGAGGTCGGTCTTGCCATCGACCGCCGTATCGACGTCGGCCAGCATGTAGATCGAACCGTCGGCCCCGGTCACCGACTTGCGGACGGTGTTGATCGTGCCCTGCAGGGTTTCCGTGAAGACCTTGCCGCCGGGCGCGCCGGCATTGGCGCCGCCATTGGTCCCCGCGGCGCTGTACTTGGTCAGAGTCGTTTCATAGACCCCGTCGTCGGTCAGCGCGTTCTTGTCCGGATCGGGATTGCCGGCCTTGGTCGTGACATAGACCGCCGGCGCCGTAGTCGGGGCGCTGAAGGTCAGTTGCTCGACGGAGTCGCCATTGACCTTCAGGGCGAAGTTGTCGCCGGTCGCCGGCAGGATCACGGGCTTGCCATTGACCTGGACGGTGCGTTCCTGGCCCGTCGTGCGCTGCACCGAGAAACTGGTGTTGAAACCAGCCGCCTTCAGCTTGTCGTTCATGTAGCTGACGACGTTGGACATGGTCCGGGGCTTGGAGCCCATTTCGGACAGATCCATGGTCACGTTGGTGGTGACGCCGAAGCTTTTCACGGCGACGCCGAACGACACATCGCCCTGGAACTTGGGCACCTCGTCGTCCACCTGGCCGCTGTAGAGGGTGTCGGTCGTATAGGAATAGGTCGCCTTGGGCACGCCCACGGTCGACTTGTCACTGGTCATCACCTGGCCTGTCGTCAGGCGCAGCTGATCCAGCGAAAGATTCTGCACATAGCTGCTGATCTCGCCCAGGCCCTTGGTCAGGGTCGACTGCAGCTTGGTCAGCTCGCCATCGGTGACGCCCTTCTCACCCGCGCGGGTCGACAGGGCCGACAGGGTGTTCAGGGCCTGATAGGTGGCGAACAGCTTCTTGTAGTCGGGGCTGACGCCCTTCAGCGCCGAGGTGTTGGCGCCCTCGTCGACCAGCTTGCGGCCGTTCAGCGCGGAGCGGACCAGTTCACTGGCCGGCGCGGCGTCGGACAGCCACGGCGCCTTGGGCACCACGGCCTTTGTGCCGGAGGAGCTCGTCGTCGGCGCAGACGCGGCAGCACCCGTCACGCCCGCGCGGGCCTGATAGTAGCTGAGCAGAATGTTCGAATCGAACGAGATCACGGCCAATCCTGTGCGGGACGCAAAATCCCCCGCTGGTACCTGTGCCAGAGGTTCGCTGACGACTCGTTAAGACCTTGGGTTAAGCCGCGATAAGGTTGGCGTCCGACAAGGCCCGGCGGGCGTCTTCGCGCAGCTCGCGCCACTCGTCGGCCAGGATGCCCAGCAGCACCACGTCGCGTGGCTGGCCGTCCTTCAGGACATGCCCACGCAGATAGCCTTCGCGACGGAAACCGGCGGCCGACTGGGCCTTCAGGGCCGCGTCGTTGTCGGCCATCACCTCGGCGAACACCTTGTGCAGGGAGAGCTCGCCAAAGGCCCGGTCCAGACCCAGCACCTGGGCGGCGCGACCAACGCCCCTGCCCCGCGCCTCGGCCGAGCCCAGGAACCAGTTCCAGCTGGCGCGGCGATGATGGCTGTTCAGGCCGGTCAGGGTGAGCAGGCCCATGGGCGCGCCGGCGCGCGTGATCATCCAGCCCCGCATGTCGGGATCGGCGCGCAGCGCCTGGAACCAGACGGCGTGCGCCTCCCGGCTGGGCAGGTCGGCGTCCGACATCCAGCGATCGACCTCGGGCTCGGAACGCCATTGAAAGAGAACCGCCTCGTCCTCGTCCCGCAAGTCTCGCAGCTCGATCATGCGCGTCGCCGAATCCCAAGCAAACCCTGCGGAAGCTTAGCCCGGCCACGCGCATCGACCTAGCGTTAGCCGCCCTTGAACAGCGACAGGATGATCTGCGGCGCGCCGTTGGCGATCGACAGGGCCTGGGCGCCAAGCTGTTGCTTGACCTGCAGGGCCTGCAAGCGGGCGCTTTCCTTGGCCAGGTCGGCATCGACTAGGTTGCCCACGCCGGTTTCCAGCACGTCGGTCAGGCGCGAGACGAAGCTGTTGTGGGCGTCGATCTGCTTGGACTGGGTGCCGATGTTGCCGACGGCCTGGTTGATCGCGCTCATCGTCGAATCGAGGCGCGTCAGGACCGAGGTGGCGTTGGCCGAGCTCAGGATGTTGTCGGTGGGGTCGAGGGTATTGATCCCGCCGCCCATCGTCAGGTTCTGCAGGCTCAGCGTAATGGCCTGGGCCGCGTCGGCGTCGGCCAGGAAGGTCATGTCGGCCGCCTGGCTGCCGTCCAACAGGTTGGCGCCGTCGAACACGGCGCTGCTGATCACCTGCTGCAGGTTCTTCAATAGACCCTGGAAGTCGGCGTTCAGCGACTGCAGTGAGGTCGAGGTCAGCGAGGTATCCTTGGCGGCCACCACCTTCTCGCGCATCAGCTTCAGAAGGTCGGAGACGGATTCGCCGGCGGCCAGGGCCACGTCGGCGATCGAGGTCGCGCGGTCCAGGCTCATCTTGACCGCGCCCAGCGCGCTCATGTCAGCGCGCTGTTCCTGGGCGATCGACCAGATGGCCGCGTTGTCCTTGGCGGTCGAGATCGACTCGCCCGTATTGATGCGGGTCTGCACCGACTGCATCTGATCGTTGGTGCGATTCAGGTTCTGCAGCGCGATCAGCGCGGGCTGGTTCGTGTTGACGCTCAGCGTCATGCGCGGCCTCCGACTGGCTTTTGCCGTTGGTTGCGACCGCGCGCGATTCGGCGAGCGATCTACTCGCCGCCCAAGTTGGGGTCAGAAGGTAAGATTATGGTTAACGCTTATAAACCATGTCTGTTTACCGGTGCGGCCCGCGGTCGCACCTCCCCTTCTCTCCCGATCTAGTTCGCCCTCAGGCCTGGCCGTCGAAGACGTCGCCCGACGCGTAGTGGACCTCGTCCCGCAGCTTCAGGATCTGCTCGCGCGGATACTGATTCAGCGTCTCGCCCGTACGACGATCGACCGTCTTGTAGATGTAGTCGCCCGAGTCATCGTCCTGTTCGATCACCAGACGCAGGTCGCCCGGCTGCGGACCATCATCGACGACCTTGGCCTTTTCAGCCTTCTCGGCCTCGTGGACCTGTTGCGGCGCGGCCGTCTGAGCTTGCCCCGAAACGACGTTCGCGCCCTCGGACGGGTCCGGGGCGTTGGCGGGAGAAACGGGAGCGATGAAGTCTCGGATGGCCGACAATGCGGCTTTTGGTTCCATTTTCTATTTGCCGACGTTTTGAGCCGGCCCCTCCTCTTTGGTTCTGGAAATACGCTTTTGACGAAAGCGGGACGAAAGTCGGAGGCGGGCCACCAGGACCCGCCTCCTCCCGTTCGTTAGCGGAACAGGCTCAGGATCGACGACGACGACTGGTTCGCGATCGACAGCGCCTGCACGCCGAGTTGTTGCTTGGTTTGCAGCGACTGCAGCTTGGCGCTTTCCTTGGCCAGGTCAGCGTCCACCAGGTTGCCAACGCCGGCGTCCAGGCTGTCTTGCAGCTTGCCGACGAAGGTCAGGTGGGTGTCCAGGCCCGTCGAAGACGTACCCAGCGTCGCCAGCTTGTTGGTGGCGGTGCCGATGGCCGTGTCGATGCTGGCGATCATCGCCTTGGCCGCGCTGGCCGTGGCGAAGGCCGGGGTCGTGGTCGCCAGGCCCAGACCAGCCAGGGTCAGGGACTGCGCCTTCACCGTGAAGCCCGAGCCGTCGGTGTTGGCCAGGAAGGTCAGGCTGTTGGTGCTGCCGTCAGCGATGCTGATGCCGTTGAACTTGGCGTTCGAGGCGGCCTTCGAGATCTGGTCGCGCAGCGAGACGAAGTCGGCGTTCAGGGCGTTGAACGAGGCGGTGTTCAGCGAGGTGTCGGAAGCGGCCAGGGCCTTTTCCTTCATCTTGCCGAGCAGGTCGGTGATCGTGTCACCGGCGGCGAGCGCCACGTCGATGGTGGATTGACCGCGTTGCAGCGAGTCCTTGACGGCGTTCAGCGACGAGGCCGTGGCCGACTGGTTCTTGGACATGGCCCAGATGGCGCCGTTGTCCTTAGCGCTACCGACCTTCTTGCCGGTGTTGATGCGCTGTTGGGTAACCTGAAGCTCGTTGTTGGTGGTGTTCAGGTTTTGCAGGGCGATCATGGCGCCCGCGTTCGTATTGATGCTGTTCAGCGGCATACGAGTAGATCCTTTTCAAGGTATCCGACGCCATTTTGGCTGCCGGGAGCGTTTTGCTCGAAAAGGTCTGTAGCAATTGCCGGGCCAATTCTGCCGAGCTGCGACAATCTCGCTAAATCACTGAAATTACTGCGTTATAGGCCCATTAACGACGAAGCCTCCCGGCAATTTTTGCCGGGAGGCTTTCGACATAGGCAATTGTTGCCGGGCACATAATGCGCACCCAGCAGGAAAGAGGCGCCGGGCGGCTTTTGACGGCCGCCCGGCGTATCGGGCTCACCCCTTGAACAGCGACAGGATCGACTGCGGCGTTTGGTTAGCGATCGAGAGAGCCTGCACACCCAGCTGTTGCTTGGTTTGCAGCGACTGCAGCTTCGCGCTTTCCTTGGCCAGGTCAGCGTCGACGAGGTTGCCCACGCCGGCGTCCAGGCTGTCCTGCAGCTTGCCCACGAAGGTCAGGTGAGTATCCAGACCGGTCGAGGCAGTGCCCAGGGAAGACAGTTTGTTCGTTGCCGTCTGCAACGCAGAGGTCAGGGTCGCGATCAGCGACTTGGCCTCAGCGGCGTTCGTGAAGGTCGTCGCAGCGGACGTCAGACCAAGGCCCGTCAGGCTCAAATCTTGGGCGGAGACCGTGAAGGTGCCGCCGTCCGAATTGGCCAGGAAGGCCAGCTGGGTGGTCGTGCCGTCAGCCAGGCTGACGCCGTTGAACTTCGAATTTTCCGCAGCCTTTTGGATCTGGTTGCGGAGCGAGACGAAGTCGGCGTTCAGGGCGTTGAACGAAGCGGTGTTCAGCGAAGTGTCGGAAGCGGCGAGAACCTTTTCCTTCATCTTCGAGATCAGATCGGTGATGGTGTCGCCGGCCGCGAGAGCAACGTCGATCGTCGACTGACCGCGAGAGAGCGAGTCTTTCACGGCATTCAACGAGCTCGAGCTCGCAGTCTGCATCTTGGCCATCGACCAGATCGCGCCGTTGTCCTTAGCGCTTCCGACCTTCTTGCCGGTGTTGATACGGCTCTGGGTGGTGGCGAGCTCCGTGTTGGTCGAGTTCAGGTTTTGGAGCGCGATCATCGCGCCCGGATTCGTGTTGATCGAATTCAGCATTTGATACCTACCGTTTTGGTGGGATTTGTCCGGCGTATTGCCGGGCGGGCGTTTTGCCCGCGTGAACCATCGCAAGCGGCGGGCCAACCGAACCGCGTTCGGCGCCATCGCGTAAAATACTGATTTTATTGGAATTATTGAATCAGCCAGGGCCAAAACGAAACCGCCCGGCGAATGCAACATTCGCCGGGCGGCAGGTTTTTCCGGAGCTGGTAGGCAAGACGTTCAGTCTTGCGAAAACCGAAGAATCAGGCGGCGTCGGCGCGCCCCGACAGGCCCTGCATGATCATGCGGTTGATCTCGATCAGCGGCTCGAACTCTTCCTCCTTGCGCATCACGGCGCTGGAGTGACGGCCAACCCACAGGCTGAGCGAAATGATGCTGGCGCGCAGCTGCATCGGCAGCTGGTTCTCGGGCAAGGCGCAGTCGGTCGCCAAGGCCGACCAGACCTTGCGATTCCAATCCAATGCGTCGATCCGCGTGGCGAAGTCGTCCGTCGGGGCTTGCGACGCGTCCATGAGGGCGCGCGTCACCTGCCCGAACAGGCGGTACTCCATTTCACGGGGATTCTCAGCCCGCGTCGCCGCCTGCTGATACGCCCGAAGAGACATGCCCCAACCTCTCGTCTTCGTATTCAATCAACTTACGGCTCAACATCAGAGCCTTGTAGTACTCACGCGCCATCACGTGCTTCGAAATGGCGATGCAGTCCTGAAGGACCGTAGGATTACGCACAACACCCATAAAATCGTTAAGGCGAGTGGCGAATTCCTCATAAAACTTCTCGGCGTTCCCCTCCTCCAGGTACATCATCATCACCGGGAAATAGATCCGACGCGCGGGCGTCGTGACCTGATCCGGCTGTAAGATGTCCTTCTCGCGAAGGACGGAGGCCTTGTTCTGGAGAACCAGAACCCCGCGCCGATCCCCGTTCTGGACCACGGCGCCGTTGAGAACGAATTTTTCGCCGGGCTTCAGCGACAGCTTCAAAGGCACTAAGGCCGCTCCTTTGTTGACGCCGCTTCGCCCGGATCCGCCGATGTCGACGGGTTCGAGCGGAAAGCTAGCCGCGCACGTGTTAACGCTGTCTTGCCGCCCCATGATCGCCCTTGCGACCGTGAGACGCAGCTTAGGACTCGATTAAGCATAGCGCCTCAAAACATGGTTAACACCAAGCGTAAGGTTTCAACGATGTCCCGCAAACGCGCTCTCGAAATGTCCGCCAGCGGCCTCGCCCAGGCCGAGGCGGTCGGCGCCGGGCCGATTTACGCGGGGCAGATGAGCACCGCCATGGGCGATTCGGCGTCCAGCGACGCCCTGGAGCGCCTCAAGCGCGCCACCCAGGACGTCAAGAACGCCGAGAACAGCAAGCTTCTGAACCGCGCCATCCAGGCAGTGCACAAGCAGGAGTTCGACAAGGCCGACAAGCTGGCCCTGAAGCTGCTGGATGCCGACAACCGGCTGGGACTGGCCTGGCACGTCCTGGCCATCGCGCGTGAAAAGAAGGGCGACTACGCCTCTTCCCTGCGCGCGTACGAAGCGGCGCTGGCCTTGCTAACCGACCACGGCTCGGTCGCCGGAGACCTGGGCCGCCTGGCCCTGCGAATCGGCATGCCCGAACTTGCGGTCGGCTTCTTCGCCCACTTCCGCCTGTCCCGCCCAAACGACCTTGAGGCCGCCAACAACCTGGCTTCGGCGCTGCGCGAGCTGAATCGCGAGAGCGAGGCGATCGAGGTGCTGAAAGACGCGATCGCCACGCATCCCGAGAGCCCCGCGCTCTGGAACACCCTGGGCACGGTGCTGTGCAACACGGGCGACGCCACCGGCTCGATCGTGTTCTTCGACGAAGCGCTGCGCATGGAGCCCACGTACAGCAAGGCCTTGCACAACCGCGCCTTCGCCAAATCGGACATGGGCGACGTCGAGGGCGCTCTGGCCGACTGCGAAGAGGCGATGAAGCGCCCCAGCACGCCGCACGATCACGCGATCATGGAGTTCGCCTATTCCACCCTGCTGCTGGCCTTGGGTCGCATGGACGAAGGCTGGAAGGCCTATGAGGCCCGCTTCTCGCGCGAACTGACCGACGCGCCGCAGTTCTATGTCGCCGGGACGCGCTGGTCCGGCCAGGACCTGACGGGCAAGCACCTGCTGCTCAGCGCCGAGCAAGGCCTGGGCGACGAGGTCATGCTGGCCAACCTGCTGGCCGACACCCGGGCGCTGCTGGGCCCTGAGGGCAAACTGACCCTAGCGGTCGAGCCCCGCCTGATCCCGCTGTTCCAGCGCTCGTATTCCGACATCGAAGTCACCCGGCACAGGACAGTGTCCTACGAAGGCCGCATCTGGCGCACCTTCCCGGAAATCACCGACTACAGCCAGTTCGACTACTGGGCCGCGATGGGCGACTTCCTGCCCAGCCTGCGCCCCACGGTCGACGCCTTCCCGGATCGCCGCGCCTTCCTGACCCCCGATCCCGAGCGCGTCGCCCACTGGAAGGCCGAGCTTGAGAAACTGGGCTCGGCGCCCAAGGTCGGCATGCTGTGGAAGAGCGCCAACCTCACCTCGGAGCGCGCCCGTCAATTCTCGGCGTTCGAAAAATGGGAGCCGGTGCTGAAGACGCCGGGCGTCACCTTCGTCAATCTGCAGTACGGCGACTGCGAGGCGGAGATCGCCTTCGCCAAGGAAGCCTTCGGCATCGAGATCTGGCAGCCGCCGGGCATCGACCTGAAGAAGGACCTGGACGACGTCACGGCCCTGTGCGCCGCGGTCGACCTCGTGGTCGGCTATTCGAACGCCACCATGAACCTGGCCGGCGCGGTCGGGACGCCCAGCTTCATGCTGACCGGCGCGGCCTCGTGGACGCGCCTGGGCACCGACTATTACCCCTGGTATCCGAGCGTGCGCTGCTTCGTCACGCAACAGTACGGCCACTGGGAAGAGGCCATGGCGAACATGGCTGAAGCCCTGGGCGAGTTCGTCGCCAGATAGTTGCGGTCGGCCGCGGCTTTGTTGCCGCTCCGACACGGATCGTCCGCATTTCCGCGCCGATTCACGGCGTAGCTGCACGTCCTGACCCGGCGGCTATGTGTGCGCCCGCCGGAACGGGACGACGGCGATGCCTAAGACGGAAGTGCGGTTGCGCGACGTGCGCGAGGACGACCGCGAGCGGCTGCTGGCCTGGCGCAACAGCGCCGAGGTCGCGGCCTACATGTATTCCGACCACAAGATCGGTCCCGACAAGCACGATCATTGGTTCGACGTCGTGCGCCACGATGCGCGCCGCCGCTACTGGATCATCGAGGCGAACGGCGAGCCTGTCGGCCTGGCCAACCTGGCCGACATCGACATGACCCACCGCCGCTGCGCCTGGGCCTACTACCTGGCCAGCCCGAGCGTGCGGGGCCTGGGCGTCGGTTCGTTCGTCGAGTTCGCGGTGATCGAGCACGTGTTCAGCGAACTCGCCTTGAACAAGCTGTGGTGCGAGGTGCTGATCTCCAATGAGGGGGTCTGGCGTCTGCACGAGCTGTACGGTTTCCAGCGCGAGGCCCTGTTTCGCGAGCACGTGATGAAGAACGGCCACGAGGTCGACGTCGTGGGCCTGGGCCTCCTGGCCTCCGACTGGGCCACGCGCCGCGAGGCCATGGCCCAACGCCTGCGCGACAAGGGTTTCGATATTCAGGCGACCCCATCCCGGGCAGCCTGAGCCCGCCCTTCCCCATCGTCAGACTTGCCAAGCGCGGAGACGCCGGTAGTTTGGTTCGTTCATTTGAACAACTGTTCGAACCGGATCCGACTCATGAGCCAGCGCTTCGAAGGCACTTCCGATTACGTGGCGACCGACGACCTGAAGGTCGCGGTGAACGCCGCCGTGGCCCTGGAGCGTCCCCTGCTGATCAAGGGCGAGCCCGGCACCGGCAAGACCGTGCTGGCCTACGAAGTCGCCAAGGCGATGGGCGCGCCGCTGATCACCTGGCACATCAAGTCGACGACCAAGGCCCAGCAGGGCCTGTACGAGTATGACGCCGTCACCCGCCTGCGCGACAGCCAGCTGGGCGACGAGCGCGTCAAGGACGTCAAGAACTACATCAAGAAGGGCAAGCTCTGGGAGGCGTTCGAGAGCGAGCAGCGCCCGGTGCTGCTGATCGACGAGATCGACAAGGCCGACATCGAGTTCCCCAACGACCTGCTGCAGGAGCTCGATCGCAACGAGTTCTACGTCTACGAGACCAACGAAACGATCAAGGCCAAGGTCCGGCCGATCATCATCATCACCTCGAACAACGAAAAGGAGCTGCCGGACGCCTTCCTGCGCCGCTGCTTCTTCCACTACATCCGCTTTCCCGAAGAAGCGACGATGCAGGCCATCGTTGACGTCCACTTCCCCGGCATCAAGCAGAAGCTGGTCGCCGAGGCGCTGCGCATCTTCTACGACATGCGTAAGGTGCCGGGCCTGAAGAAGAAACCCTCGACGTCCGAGCTGCTGGACTGGCTGAAGCTTCTGCTGGTCGAGGACATCGACGATCAGGTCCTGCGTGAAAAGGACCCGACCAAGCTGATTCCGCCCCTGCACGGCGCCCTGCTGAAGAACGAGCAGGACGTGCACCTGTTCGAGCGCCTGGCCTTCCTGGCCCGTCGCGAGGGTTCGGGCGCGCGTCCTGGACAATAGGCGTCCGCGACCATTTGGCCGTTAACTTGATTTCACTGGACGCGCGCTAGGCGTGCGCCCACCTTCCCGCGCATCGAGGGAAGGCCTTAAGGATACCCATGCGTTATTCGAAATGGCTGGCCGCGGCGCTGATGATCAGCGTCGGTGCGAGCGCGCTCACCGCCTGCCACCGCACCCCGTCGGACCAAGGCCAATCCGAGCGCCGCCCGGGTCGCCGCGAACCGGTCCACGTCATCGACAAACTCGACTGCCCCGAACGCCAAGGCGAGCTGAAGCGTGTCAGCGTCGCCGCCGACGGTCAGTCCTGCAGCTATCATTCCGGCGAGGCCACGGTCGATCTGCGGCTGGTGCGGCTGAACGGCGGCGACGCCGAGGCGGCCCTGGCCCCGATCGAAGGCGAGCTGAAAGAGATCATGCCGACCCCGCCGGCCGCGCCGAAACCCGTCGAGGGCAAGGGCAAGACCGGCAAGAACCGCACGTCCATCAACCTGCCCGGCGTGAAGATCAACGCCAGCGACGACGGCGCCGACATCCGCATCGGTCACCTGACCATCAACAGCGACGGCGGCGCGGCCGAGGTGAAGGTCAACAAGAACGTCAACATCCGCGGCGACGACGCGCACGGCGCGGTCAATGTCTCGGCCAATGACGAGCACGAGGGCGACGTCACCATCAAGGCCGACGACCACGGCGCCGAGATCCGCACCAAGAAAAAGGGCGACATCGTCCGCTCGACCCTGATCCTGGCCAACGACAAGGCCCCGAAGG
Source organism: Caulobacter sp. GW821-FHT10A06 (assembly GCF_059415805.1). Classification (NCBI taxonomy): domain Bacteria; kingdom Pseudomonadati; phylum Pseudomonadota; class Alphaproteobacteria; order Caulobacterales; family Caulobacteraceae; genus Caulobacter; species Caulobacter sp. GW821-FHT10A06. Next base: position 713,033 of record NZ_JBWKNY010000002.1, on the reverse strand, counting down.
GTTATCGCCTGGCCGGCTACGAAGCCCGGGGCCCCAAGGGCGGCCCGTTGGCCGTCGCCGTCGTCAAGGCCAAGACCCGCGACACCGATGACCACGACATCTTCCGCGACATGAAGGCCCTGGTCCGTCACAACGTGGGGGGCTAGCGAGCCTTACTGCGTGACCGGTTCGACCTGCATCACCTTGTAGGTCAACGGCCGACCATCCTCGTCGGTGACGGTCACGTATTCGCCCAGGGCGAAGCGGTGCTCGCCCAGGCGGTGCAGCGGTTCGTCGTCGGCGACGTCCTCGTCGTCATAGTCGAAGAACCAGCGCGTCCCGCGCTTGTTCAGGCGGCCATCCACCGCATCCTCGTCGGGCGCGAAGCGGCGCACGCTGCACGACCCCTTCACCTTGGCGTAAGCGCCCTCGTCGATATGGCCGTCCTCGGTCAGCGGCGCGGTCAGGGCGTAGCCGCGATGGTCGTCGCCGCCGGCGAACTCGGTGCCCGGATTGCGCGCAAGGCGCATGACGATGCGGGACAGAGACATTGAGAGTCTCCCTTCTTCTTTGAGTTTCAGGGCCTTAGTGCGACAGGAACAGCGACGGTCCCTCGCTGTTGAGCAGCGTGCGGGTCGTGCCGCCGAAGATGAATTCCTGCAGCCTGGGGTGACCGAACGCGCCGGCGACCAGGAGGTTCGCCCCCGTCTCCTTGGCGGCGCCCAGCAGAAGGCCAGCGGCGTCGCCATTGCCGTCCAGGGTCTTCACGGTGGCGCGAACGCCGCGCGCGGCCAGGAACTCGACCAGGCGCTCCAGCTCGAAGGCCCGCGAAGAGGCGCCAGGCGCGCCGGCCACGATTACCGAACTGGCCTTCTGCAACAGCGGCAGGGCCGTGCGCATGGCGCGGCTGGCTTCCTTGCCGCCGTCCCAGGCCACCAGGGCAGTGCCGTCGACCTGGAATCCCGGACGCGCCACCAGGGTCGGACGCTGCTCGTCGGCGACCAATTGCTGGAAGGACTCGGCCAAAGGCCCCTTCCCGCGCGCCGAGGCGTCGTCGAAGACGATGACGTCCGACAGGCGGCCTTCCATGGCCAGGCCCGCCCAGACCGGCGAGTCCAGACTGATCACGCGGGTGCGCGAATAGCCGGTTTCGGCCGCCAGCTTGCCGCAGGCCCGCGCGCCCTCTTGGGCGGCTTCCTTCAGGCTTTCCAGCGCGGTGACCTGCACCCCGCCCATGAAGCCCTCGCCCATCCAGGGCATCAGGTCGGCCATGTCGGCGGGCGCGTGCACACAGGCCAGTTCGGCCTGGAAGGCCCCGGCCAGGGCCGCGGCGGAGGTCAGGACACCCTTGTCGTTCGGGGTTCCGGCCAGCGGAACCATAATTCTCGCCCAACTCATGATCGAACTCCCTTCAAGGGCATTTCCACAGATGACGGCGACGGCCACATTGATCTTTCTCAATCCATGGGCCAGTCAACCACCTTCACCGTAAGGAACGATCTCGTGGCCAAAGGGCTGCATAGGGGCGCACCGCCCCGCGCGTGGCAAAGAATGCTCTCCGGACGGCGGCTCGACCTGCTCGATCCGTCGCCGATGGACATCGAGATCGAGGACATCGCCCATGGCCTGGCCCGCGTCGCGCGCTGGAACGGCCAGACGGTCGGCGACCACGGTTTCTCGGTGGCCCAGCACAGCCTGGTGGTCGAGGAGATCGCCGCGCACATCAAGCCCGACCTGGAGCCGCGCTGGCGCCTGGCCGCCCTGCTGCACGACGCCAGCGAATATGTGATCGGCGACATGATCAGCCCGTTCAAGGCGGCGCTGGGGGTGAGCTACAAGGATTTCGAGGCTAGGCTGGAAGACGCCATCCACATCCGCTTCGGACTGCCGGTGAAGACTCCCGCCCCGATCAAGAAACTGATCAAGCAGGCCGACCGCGCCTGCGCCTTCTTCGAGGCCACGCAGCTGGCGGGCTTCGAGCACGCGGAATCGCTGTCGATCTTCGGCGCGCCGCCGGCCGGCTACGACCTGAAGATCACGCCACAGCCGCCGTTCGAGGCCCAGGCCCGCTACGTCCAGCGCTTCCACGTGCTGTCGAAGGCGGCGGGCTTCGAGTCGTCCCCAAGCGCGGCGTTCGAGACCGAATGACCAGTTCGGTCGTCATCGGCCTGTCGGCGGTGGTCGTCGCGATCCGCGACGGCGAGGCCGTCGTCCTGACCGTGCGACCGCACGATGCGATCACCGATGTCGCCTCTTCGTTGTCGGGCCTGCCGTTCGGCCCGTTCGATCCCGAGGCGCACCGTACCTTCGAGCTGGGCCTGCGCGCCTTCGTGACCGCCCAGACCCGGTTCCAGCCGGGCTATGTCGAGCAGCTCTACACTTTCGGCGACAAGGGCCGTGACGCCCCGCGCGCCGAGGTCGGGGCCGGCGCGGCGCGCGTGGTCTCGGTCGGCTATCTGGGCCTGACGCCCAAGGCGATCGACACCGACGCGCCCGACACCGCCTGGGCGCCGTGGACGCGGTTCTTCCCCTGGGAAGACTGGCGCGGCGGCCGCCCAGAATTGCTGGACGAGGCGATCGCGCCCGCGCTGAAACGCTGGGCTGGCGACGACGCCGCCAAGTGGTCGCGCGCGCGCCTGGCCTTCGCCCTGGACGGCGCCCCCTGGAACGAAGAACGCGTGCTGGAGCGCTACGAGCTGCTCTACGAGGCCGGCCTGGCGCCCGAGGCCGCCCGCGACCGGGCCCGCGCCGACGGTCACGACCCGGCCGAGCCCGCGGCCCTGTCGGCGGCGCTGGGCGAGCCGATGATCTCGGACCACCGGCGGATCCTGGCCACGGGCCTCTCGCGCCTGCGCGGCAAGATCAAGTACCGCCCGGTGGTGTTCGAGCTGACCCCCGAGGAGTTCACGCTGTCGACCCTGCAGCGCACGGTCGAGGCCATCGCCGGCGTCCCGCTGCATAAACAGAACTTCCGCCGCGTGGTCGAGCGCGAGGAACTGGTCGAGGGCCTGGGGCGCCTGGACGCCGAGACCGGCGGCCGGCCGGCCGAGCTGTTCCGCTTCCGCCGCGAGATGCTGGCCACCCGCCAGGCGACGGGCCTGTCCTTGCCGCTGCTGCGGGATTGATAGAGGGGCGAGGTTCGCCCTAAGCTCGCCTCAAGATGGCGAACCGGAAACTCATGATCGTCGCGGGCGCTGTGGCGGCCGTCGTACTGGGCGCGGTCGGCGTGAGCCTGAGCGTCTACGTCCTGCGCGACGCCGACAGCGAGGAGACGGCCGACAACAAGGACGATCCACTGCAGATCGCGGGCGCCAAGATCGCCCTGGAGAACCGCTTCCCCGACGCCCAGCTGAATTTCGGCAAGACCTTCGTCCACTGGGACGGCGAGCTGCCGTCGGTCTGTGGCCGGGTCGACATCGTCGAGAAGGACGACTCGTTCGACGGCGAGGAACGCTACGTCTTCTCGGAGGGCGGCCTGACGATCGAGGAAGTCGACGGCACCGACGCCCTCGAGCAGAAGTGGTCGGACGTCTGCGAATGACGGCAATACAACCGCAATAGACCGGCAACAAAGACGGCGCAGCTTCTGGTCGTGCTCACCGCTGGAGACCGGTCGTGCGATCCAAACTGCTTGTTCTGGCGTGCCTCGGCGTCGCCCTTGCGACGGCCGCCGTCGCCCAGACCCGCCGCTACGAGGTGACCGTGTCGCCCGCCGCCAAGCCGTCGGGCTTCCAGAAGCTCCACATCGAGAAGGCCGCGATCGGCGCCACGCCGATCCGGGTCTGGGCCAACACCGCCATCGATCCGGACTGCTCCGAGCACCAGCCCGGCGCGACGCTGACCGTGCTGGAACAGCCGGCCCACGGCGTGGCGACGGTGAAGGACGAGCCCTATTTCGCCGCCTTCCCGCCCGCCAATCCGCGCTCGGCCTGCAACACTCGCAAGGTGCCGGGCCATCAGGCCTACTACACCGCCGCCGCTGGCTATGCCGGCCACGACCGGCTGGTGCTGCAAGGCTCCTCGCCCGACGGCGTCGTGCGGCAGATCACGGTCGACCTGACGGTCCGCTAGTCGACGACCAGGGTCCGGGCGAAGAACGGCAGCATGGCGGTAGAGACGCGGCCCGTCTCGCCCCAGGTGCGATCGCCCCAGCCGCCGACATACTCCTCGGCCTCATGCGGCACGCCCAGTTCGGTCAGCATGCGCGACAGGGCCTGGGCGGAGATCACGTGGTCAGGATTGGGATCGTTGCGCCCCCAATCGAACTTCAGGCCGCGCAACGTCTTGAGGGCGTCGGCGTGGCGCAGCACCTGATGGTCCAGCGCGAAGCTGTTGATCAGGCGCGCCGTCACCTTGGCGTCGACCACCACCTTGCCGTCCACCTTGCGCGCGGGCAGATCGACATAGAGCGGCGGCTTGTCGGGATTGGGCAAGTGCGCCTGATAGATGGCGGTGAAGAGCTGCGAGAAGCCGTCGACCTTAAGATCGTCCAGGGACTTGGCGTTCTGCAGCAGCTCGAAATTCGGCCGCGACGCCATCGGCTGCAGGCCAACACCGGCGCCGACGGGATGCAGGGCATAGACCGCGCCAAACACGTCGGCGTGTCGCATGCCCATGGCCATCGCGCCGTAACCGCCCATGCGATCGCCGGCCAGACCGCGGCTGTCGCGCCGCGCCAGGGTGCGGAACGTCCGGTCGGTCCAGCCGACCAGCTCGACGGCCAGGAAGTCGTCCCAGCGGCCGGTGATGGGCGAGCTGGTATAGATCGAGCTGCCCAGCGGCGTGCTGAAGTCGGCGGCGACCACGATCATCGGCGCATGCGCCTGGTCCAGCAGCCGCCCGAAGCCGTCGCGGTCGAAGGCGACCCTCTCGTCCTCGAACAGGTTGTGCAGGTAGTAGACGACGGGATAGCGCCGACCGGAGGTCTCGTAGCCGTCCGGCAGATAGACCCGCACCCGCCGCTGGCCGCTGACGCCGATCTTGTTTCCCTCGAAAGCCTTGGAGGCGATCGTGAAGTCGCGGATCTCCGCCCGCGCCGGCGGGGACGCAAACACGATCAGGGCCGCCAGCAGCAGACCCAGGAACCGGGGCATCGGAACTCTCCGTGCGAGCTTTCGGGGAGACGCCACTCAACCCAGGATCAGCGCGCCACAGTGAGGCTTTATTGCGGCGGCGCGCCCTCGCCGGCGTCCATCCGAGCCCGCCACTTGGCCTTCAGCGTGTGGGAGGTGTCGCGCGAACCGTCATGGCTCCAGCCCGGCGGACCGAAGATGTAGCCCAGGGCGTGACGCGGCGACGCGGCGACATCCTTGGCGATCCCGATCCACTCGTGGAAGACATTGTGCAGGATGTTGAAATTGCCAAGGTTCTTGACCGTGCCATAGCGGCAGGGCTCCTCGTCGACCTCGGGGATGAAGGTGCCGAACATCTTGTCCCAGATGATCAGGATGCCGGCGTAGTTGGCGTCCAGGTACCGCGCGTTGCGGGCGTGGTGCACCCGGTGATGCGAGGGTGTGTTGAACACCGCCTCGAACCAGCGCGGCATGCGCTTGATCGCCTCGGTGTGGATCCAGAACTGGTAGACGAGGCTGATGCCCTTCTGGATCGCCACCATGGCCGGCGGGAAGCCCAGGAACGTCAGCGGCAACCACAGCAGCCAGGTGCCGGCGACACCGCCGGTCCAGGTCTGCCGCAGGGCGGTCGACAGATTGTAGTGGGTCGAGGTGTGGTGGTTGACGTGGCTGGCCCACCAGACGCGCCGCTCGTGCGCCAGACGGTGGAACCAGTAGTAGGTCAGGTCCTCCAGCAGGAAGAGCACGACCCAGGCCCAGATGGCGGTCATCGGGATCGTGAAGATCCGATGGTTCCAGACCCAGACCGTCAAGGCGAAGATCACCCCGCCGAACAGCAGGCCGGCGACGGTGCTGCCAAAGCCCATCGACAGCGACATCGCCGTATCGCGCGTCTCGTAGTTGGCCTTGGCCTTGCCAAAGCGCCCCAGCAGGATCTCCAGGATAATGGCCAGCACGAAGAACGGGATGGCCAGCTGGACAGGATCGAAGGCGGCTTTCAGCATCAGGCGAGCTCTTTCGGCGGCCAGGTGTCGTCATTGACGGCAAACACGGGGCGGGCGTCGGACAGGCGCAGGGGCAGCCGGCCGTTGGTCGGTTTCAGGGCGGCGACCGCGCTCCACGGCAGGTCGCGGGCGACATAGCCGTCGCCGCGCCGGTACAGCACCAGCGCCAGAGCGCCCTCGCGAGCGATCAGGGCGGCGCCGTCGGCGGCGATCCAGACCGCGTCCGGTTTGTGATCGGGAAATTCCAGGTCCAGCAGCGCCTTGGCCGAGTCGGCGTCGAGCGGCGGGGTCGCCCTCGCCACTCCCAGCCACGCCGCGAACGCCACAAGCAAAGCCACGGCCGTGATCGAGCCGCCCAACTGAATCAACAGCGCCTTGTCCAAGACCGACGCATCCCCCCGTAACTTATTGCCGTTTAGATTGCCGGGCGCGGGGCTGTCGTCAAGGCGCGAAAACGGCGCGCCCCTCGCGAGGCGCGCCGCTGTCAGGTCTTAAGGGATCGCGTTAGAAGCGGCGAACGTAGCCCACCGACATCGTGTTCGAGCTCAGATCGCTCTTGGTATATTCCGACTTGGTGTAGTCGGCGCGGATGCCGTTCTTGTCGTCCAGCTTGTACTCGGCGCCCACGCCGTAGTTCCAGCTGTCGCGGCTGCCGTCGAACTCCGTGGCGGCCGGGTTCTTGGTCTCGAACTTGGTCGTGCCGTAGCCGACGCGACCGATCAGATCGAGATTGGGCGTCACCGGCAGGAAGCCGACGGCATAGGCGGCGGCCTGGTGTTCCATCTTCACATTGGCTGGACCGCCGGGCGTGTAGGTCTTGTCGCCATCGACGCCGCCGGCCACCTCGGCCTCAACGCCAAAATTAGGCGTAAACTTGGCGCCTACGCGCCCTTGAATAGCGCCGGTGTCGGCGCCACGCGTCCGAGTTTGGCCATAGTTCACCGAACCATAGACCTCCGTCGAATTCTGAGCCTGTGCAACGAACGGGACCGCGAGAACCGAACCGGCGATCAGGGTAGTGGCGATGAGAGTCTTCATTCTTGTACTCCAATTCTACTCGTAGTCTTCAGCTCCCTCAGCCAGCCTAGGGCTAGGCGGATAACGCGGCGAGCATGCGGCGGTTCACGGCCGGGTTTGAGGCCGTTGCGTGTCGTTGCCGAAAAGCCACGGGCCAAAGCCTCAGGGATGACGGCGCCGGCTTCCGTGTTATCTACGGGTTCAAACAAGCGTCAGAACGCGGGCCCGCTCTCAGTGGACGAGGCTCGCGCGTATCATCGGGACCGCCGTCTTGCCGCAAGCCGTCATCGCCGCCACGGGGCTGTTCACCCCGCCCCACAGCATTTCCAACGCCGAGCTGGTCGAGGCCTTCAACGCCTTCGTCGAGCGCTTCAACGCCGCCAACGCCGAGGCCATCGCGGCCGGCGACGTGATCGCCCTGGCGCCCTCCTCGCCCGAATTCATCGAGAAGGCCTCGGGCATCAAGTCGCGCTTCGTGATGAACAAGGACGGCATCATCGATCCTGACCTGATGCGCCCGATCATCCCCGAGCGCAGCAACGACGAACTGTCGATCCTGGCCGAGATGGCGGTCGAGGCCGCCAAGCAGGCGATCGAACGCTGGGGCAAGCCGGTCAGCGAGATCGGCGCGGTGATCTGCGCCGCCTCGAACATGCAGCGCCCCTACCCGGCCATGGCCATCGAGATCCAGCAGGCCCTGGGCATCGAGGGCTTCGCCTTCGACATGAACGTGGCGTGCTCGTCGGCCACCTTCGGCATCAAGACCGCCGCCGACTTCGTGACGACCGGCAGCGCCAAGGCCGTGCTGATGGTCAATCCCGAGATCTGCTCGGGCCACCTGAACTTCAAGGACCGCGACAGCCACTTCATCTTCGGCGACGTGGCCACGGCCGTGATCGTCGAGGACGCTTCACAGGCCACGGGCGGCTGGGAGATCCTGGGCACGCGCCTGAAGACCCAGTTCTCCAACAACATCCGCAACAACTTCGGCTTCCTGAACCGCGCCGCCCCGGAAGGCGAAGGCGCGCGCGACAAGCTGTTCGTCCAGGAAGGCCGCAAGGTGTTCCGCGAGGTGGTGCCGATGGTCAGCGAGATGATCGTCGAGCACGCCGGCGACCTGGGCATTGACCCGACCGGCCTGAAGCGCCTGTGGCTGCACCAGGCCAACATCAACATGAACGAGATGATCGGCCGCAAGGTGCTGGGCCGCGATCCGGCGCCGGGCGAGAACGTCATCATCCTGGACGAGTACGCCAACACCAGCTCGGCCGGCTCGATCATCGCCTTCCACACCGCCAATGACGACTTCGCGGCCGGCGAGACGGGCCTGATCTGCAGCTTCGGCGCGGGGTATTCGGCCGGCACGGTGTTCGTGCGCAAACGCTAGGTCTTCGGACCAGAACGGAAGCGAGCCCCGCGCCCAAGGCGCGGGGCTTTTTCATGCCTCAAGGCTTCGGATGCGTCGCCTTCCAGTCCATGGCCCGGCGCACCCGCACACTCACCGCCGGGTGGTCGTAGAACAGCACCTCTTCCAGCTTGGACGGCGTGGCGGCGCGATACTCGATGGTCTTGACCAGCGCCTTGGCCAGGCCGTCGGGCTCGTTGAAGTGAACCAGGCTGTAGCGGTCGGCGTCGCTTTCGACCTCGCGGACCAGGGTGTTGGTGATCGGCCCGCCCAGCAGGCCCAGCACCGCCAGGATCACCGCCAGCACCGGCAGGCCGGCCGGATCGGCGATACCGGTCACGCCCTTGGCGTTTAGGGCCGTCGCGAACCACGGGAACGCCCGGTCAGCGATGAAAAAGGCCACGATCGCCAGCACGGCGAAAATGCCGGTGATCCATAGGCTGTGCTGGTGGGCGTAGTGACCCATCTCGTGGCCCACGACACCGCGCACCTCGGCGAGGTCCGCGCCCTTCTTGAACATCACGTCGCTCATCGCCACCCGCGCCGAGCCGCCCAGGCCCGAGACATTGGCGGTATAGGCGTTGGACTGCCTGGAGCCGTCGTAGACGAAGATCTTGTCGTGCGGGATGCCGACCTGCTTGGCCATGGCCACGACCTCGTCGCGGACCGGTCCGGGCGGCGCGGGCGTGTACTTGTTGAACAGCGGCTCGATATAGATCGGCGCGATCAGCATGCCGAAGATGATGAAGCCGGCCGTCAGCCCGCCGGCCCACAGCCACCACAGCGTCCGCGCCTTGCGGATCAGCAGGTACAGCAGCGCCAGGAAGAGGGCCGTGAAGACGATCGAGATCGCGGTCGCCATCAGGTTCTCGCCCAGCCACCCGCCGAACGCCTGGCTGGTCAGGCCGTACTGCTTCTGCCGCCACCAATCGGCATAGACCGACCAGGGCAGCTCCAGCACCCAGCTGAAGGCGACATAGACCGACGCCACGACCAGGCTGGCCAGGAACGGCCGCGCCTTCTTAGCCTCGACGCCGTGCTGCAGCCGGGTCAGCACGCCCGTGCGGATGATGATCCAGGCGACCAGCACCGAGACAACGAAGCCCCACAGCAGCAGCCAGTGGCCGCCCTGGGTGTAGTGCTGCGCCTTGACGTGGGCTTCCGGCGGCAGCTGCGCCAGATAGGCGGCCGTCGCGGCCGCCGGATCGAAAGATTGAGCCATGGGTCCCCTCCCCCGGAGATTGAGCTGATGAGCTAGCCCCAAGTCCGCGCTCGGCGCAGCTTAAATCGTGCTCATGCTCCGTAGGCGGCCGACGTGGAGACGTTCAGGGATGGCGAACCGCGCTCGCGCGTATAGAACTGCGCTGGATTGTTTCGTCTGAAGGTCGTCCGATGCGATTCCCTGCTCGCCGCGCCGTCGTCGCCGGTCTCGGCCTTGCCCTCCTGGCCGCCTGCGGCAAGAAGCCGGAAGCCGCCGGCAGCAGCTGGGACCGCATCAAGGCCTCCGGCGTGCTGCGCGTCGGCCTGGAAGGCACCTATCCGCCGTTCAACTTCCAGGACAAGGCTGGCCAGCTGGCCGGCTTCGAAGTCGACTTCGCCAAGGCTCTGGCCGCTCAGTTGGGCCTGAAGGCCGAGTTCAGCCCCGCGCCGTTCGCCGGCCTGCTGGGCGCGCTGGAATCGGGCCGCGTCGACGTGGTGATCAACCAGATCACCATCACCCCCGACCGCCAGGCCAAGTACGACTTCTCCGAGCCCTACACGGTGTCGGGCATCCAGATCATCAAGCTCAAGGACAAGCCGGGCCTGGACAAGCCCGAGGACCTGGCCGGCAAGAAGGTCGGCGTGGGCTTGGGCACCAACTACGAGCAGTGGATCCGCGCCAACGTGCCGACCGCCGACGTGCGCACCTATGACGACGATCCCACCAAGTACCAGGATCTGCGCGCGGGTCGCACCGACGCGGTGCTGAACGATCGCCTGGTCGCCGCCGACTTCATCAAGACGTCGCCCGAATTCGTCGCCTCGGGCCCGCCGTTCGCGGCCCAGGGCGCGGGCGTGGCGATGAAGAAGGATCCGGGGCTGAAGGTGGTGATCGACCAGGCCATCAACGCCCTGCGCGCCGACGGCAAGCTGGCCGCCATCTCGCAGCAGTGGTTTGGCCAGGACGTGACGCACTAGGTTCCCATGGAGACGGGCCTCGACCTTCTGCGCCAGTCGGCGCCGCTGCTGGCCAAGGGCGCCGGCTATACGGTGCTGCTCAGCGTCATCGGCATGAGCGTGGGCGTCGTGCTGGGCTTTGGCCTGGCCCTGATGCGGCTGTCGCGCTCGCCGCTGTTGCGCTGGCCGGCCGGCGTCTATGTCTCGGCCTTCCGGGGCACGCCGCTCCTGGTCCAGCTGTTCCTGATCTATTACGGCCTGCCGCAGTTCGGGCTGGAGATGCCGCCGCTGGTCGCCGCCGGCATCGGCTTCTCGCTGAACGTCGCCGCCTACGCTTCGGAGATCCTGCGCAGCGCCATCGCCGCCGTGGACAAAGGCCAGTGGGAGGCCGCCAGCGTGCTGGGCATGAGCCGCGGCCAGACCCTGCGCCGGGTGATCCTGCCCCAGGCCGCCCGCACCGCCGTGGCGCCGCTGTCCAACAGCTTCATCGGCCTGGTGAAGGACACTTCCTTGGCCGCCACGATCCAGGTGCCCGAGCTGTTCCGCCAGGCCCAGCTGATCACCGCACGGACCTACGAGATCTTCACCATGTACCTGGCCGCGGCGGCCATCTACTGGATCATGTCCACGATCCTGGCCGCCGTGCAGGCGCGCCTCGAGCGTCGCGCCTCGGAGGGCCGCCGATGAGCGCGATCGCGGCCAGGGGCCTGAAGAAGAGCTACGGCGACACCCCTGTCCTGGCCGGCGTCGACCTGACCGTGAGCCCCGGCGAGGTTGTGGCCGTCATCGGGCCCAGCGGCTCGGGCAAGAGCACACTGTTGCGCTGCTTGGCGGGCCTGGAGCCCCTCAATGCCGGCGACCTGACCATCGCGGGCGTGACGCAAGGCGGCAAGGTTCCGCTGGCCAAGGCGCTGAACGGCCGGGTCGGTTTCGTCTTCCAGAACTTCAACCTCTTCCCGCACAAGACGGCGCTGGAGAACGTGATCGAGGGACCGATCGTGGTCCGCAAGGCCGATCCCGTCCAGGCGCGCGCCAAGGGCCTCGCTTTGCTGGAAAAGGTCGGCCTGTCGGGCCGCGCCGACGCCTATCCCGCGGCGCTGTCGGGCGGCCAGCAGCAACGCTGCGCCATCGCCCGCGCTTTGGCCATGGATCCGGAAGTCATCCTGTTCGACGAGCCGACCTCGGCTCTTGACCCCGAACTGGTCGGCGAGGTGCTGGCGGTGATCCGCGATCTGGCCGCCGAAAAACGCACCATGGTCATCGTCACTCACCAGATGGATTTCGCGCGAGATGTGGCCGACCGCACGATTTTCATGGACGGCGGCGTCATCGTGGAGCAAGGACCATCACGTCAGCTTCTCGCCGCTCCGCGCGAGGAACGGACCCGTCGGTTCCTAGCCAGGTCGGGTGTGCTCCAGCCATAATTTGGCCCACGGCGCGCTGCACGTCCTGCTAGCGCGTAAGGCGAATGCGTAGGCGGCCTCGCTGCTCACACGCGCTCTAAACATTTGAATCCAAAGCCCTACGCCGGGTGGCTTTTATGGCGAGGACAGCGTGAAGCCTTATATCGAACTCAAGGGCGCCTCGGGCGCGGTCTACCGCTATAAGCTGGCTGAGAATGGTGACCCCAACACCACGATCGCCGGCAACTATGTCTATGTGGATTCCAAGGGGACCGTGATCTATGCGGGCGAGGCCAACAACCTGATCGACTCCAAGGGTCGCTGGTCCGAGGCCTATTCGCGTCATGGCGCGACCTGGCTGTACACGCGCCTGAACGTCTCCGGCGCCTCGCGGGCCGACGAGTATTCCGACATCGTGATCGCCCTGCAGCCGATCATGAATAAGGCGGACTAAGGTCTGCTGTCCGGGCGCGGACGCGGCTAAGGTCCCGTCAAATGCGCCCGGAGATTCTCTTTCCTCTCTTCACCTCGGTGTCCACGCTCAAGGGCGTGGGCCCTCGTGTCGCGCCCCTGCTCGAGAAGCTGGCGGGGTCGATCACCCGCGACGTGCTGTTCACCGCGCCGACGGGCCTGATCCGGCGGACAGTGACCACGGTCGATCAGGCCGTCGAGGATCAGGTCCAGACCTTCGTCGTCACCATCGACGCCCATTTCCCGTCGCAGCGCCCCAGCCAGCCCTGGAAGATCCGCGCCTGGGACGGCACGGGCTTTCTCACGCTGATCTGGTTCAAGGGCCAGGGCCCGCATCTGGAGCGTCAGCACCCCAAGGGCGCTCGCCGCGCGGTCAGCGGCAAGGTCGAGCGGCCCAACGGCTACGCTTCCGAACTGCAAATGGCCCACCCCGACTACATCGTCGACGAGGAGCGGGCCGGCGAGATCCCGCAGATCGAGACGGTCTATCCGGCCACCCACGGCCTGCCCTCGCGCACCTTCCGCAAGTTCGCCCTCGAGGCCCTGGCGCGCACGCCCGAGCTTCCCGAATGGCAGGACCCCGCCTGGCGCGAGCGCGAGAAGCTGCCAGGCTGGCGCGAGGCCCTGGCCGCGATGCACGCCCCGGCCAGCGAGGCCGATATCTCGCCCCTGGCCCGGCCGCGCCGGCGCCTGGCCTATGACGAACTGCTGGCCCACCAGCTGGCCCTGGCTCAGCGCAAGGCCTCGCGACGCGCAACGCCAGGCCCGGTCATTCCCTCTGGTCCGCTTTCGGACGCCGCCGAGAAGGCTCTGCCCTTCAAGCTGACCGGCGCCCAGATCCGCAGTCTCTCGGAGATTCGCGGCGACCTCGCCTCCGGCGAGCGGATGAGCCGATTGCTGCAAGGCGACGTCGGCTCGGGCAAGACCGTGGTGGCGCTGCTGGCCATGGCCGACGCGGCCAGCGCCGGCTTCCAGTCGGCCCTGATGGCCCCGACCGAAATCCTGGCCCGCCAGCACTTCGAGACCATCGCCGCGCCGCTCCAGGCCCTGGGCCTGTCGGTGATCCTGCTGACCGGCCGCGACAAGGGCGCTGGCCGCAACGCCAAGCTGCTGGGCCTGGCGGACGGCACGCACCACGTCGCCGTCGGCACCCACGCCCTATTCCAGGATGACGTCGTCTTCCACCGCCTGGCCCTGACCATCATCGACGAACAGCACCGCTTCGGCGTCAACGAACGCCGCCGGCTGCAGGACAAGGGTGAGGGCGTCCACCTGCTGGCCATGTCGGCCACGCCGATCCCGCGCACGCTGGAGCTGACCGTCTTCGGCGACCTGGACGTCTCGCGCATCGACGAGAAGCCGCCGGGCCGCACGCCGGTCGCCACCCGCGCCGCGCCGACCCCGCGCGTGCCCGAGATTGTCGATCGTCTGCGCAGCGCCATCACCAGCGGCGCCCAAGCTTTCTGGATCTGCCCGCTGGTGTCGGAGTCCGACAAGGTCGACCTGCGCGCCGCCGAAGACCGCGCCGCTGACCTTGCCAAGCACCTGCCCGGCGTCGGCCTGGTCCACGGCCAGATGCCGCCCGCCGAGAAGGACGCGGTCATGCAGCGCTTCGTCGACGGCGAGGTCAGCGTGCTGGTCGCCACCACGGTGGTCGAGGTCGGGGTCAATGTGCCCAACGCCAGCATCATGGTCATCGAGCACGCCGACCGCTTCGGCCTGGCCCAGCTGCACCAGTTGCGCGGTCGCGTCGGCCGGGGCACGCGCGAGAGCTCCTGCGTGCTGCTCTACGACCCGCCGCTGTCGGAAGTGGCCCAACAACGCCTCGACATCCTGCGGCGATCGGACGACGGCTTCGAAATCGCCGAGAAGGACCTGGAACTGCGCGGCGGCGGCGACCCGCTAGGCCTCAAGCAGAGCGGCTTCCCAGCCTACCGCCTGGCCGACCCGGTGGCCCACCGCGACCTGATCGCCGTGGCGGCCGACGACGCCCGGCTGATCCTGGCCCGCGACCCTGACCTCACCTCGCCGCGCGGTCAGGCCTTGCGGACGATGCAGGAGCTGTTCGACTGGAAACCAGCTTCGCCGCTCAACGAAGCGGGTTAGTGCGCCGCGGCGCCCTTGCGGTGATGCCAGAGGTGCATCAGGCCAGCCAAGACGCCGCCGACGACCAGACCCACGACCGCTGAACCTAGGGCGAAGGCCAGCCAGCCGGTCACCGCGCCGATGCCGGGTACGCCATGCGCCCAGTGCGAAAAGCCCTCGACCCAATGCGGGATCGGCGTCAAGTGGAAGTGCTCCAGGCCGTGGACGATGATGCCGCCGCCGACCCACAGCATGGCCGCCGTCCCGATCACGGTCAGAGCTTCCATGGTCACCGGCATGGCTTTCACCAGGCCGCGGCCAAACGCCTGCGCGCCCTTGTTCTCGCGGCGAGACATGTGCAGGCCGATGTCGTCCATCTTCACGATCAGCGCCACGGCGCCATAGACCACGACGGTCAGCAGGACGCCGACGATGGCCAGCGCCGCCGCTTGCATGCCGAGATTCAGGTGCGCGACCTCGGCCAGGGCGATGGCCATGATCTCGCCCGACAGGATCAGGTCGGTGCGGATGGCGCCGTTGACCTTTTCCTTCTCGAGCTCGGGACCGCTCAGCGCCAGCTCCTCGATCGCCTCGCCCTCGGCTTCGGCGGTAAAGGCTTCCAGGATCTTCTCGGTGGCCTCGAAGGCCAGATAGGCGCCGCCGACCATCAGGATCGGGGTCACGGCCCAGGGCGCGAAGGCGCTAAGCAGCAAAGCGCCCGGCAGCAGGAACAGCAGCTTGTTGCGCAAGCTGCCCATCGCGATCTTCCAGACGATCGGCAGCTCGCGGTCGGGCGTGAAGCCCATGGCGTAGCCGGGCGTCACCGCCGCATCGTCGACCACCACGCCCACGGCCTTGGTCCCCGCCTTGCCGGCAGCGGCCCCGACGTCGTCCAGCGAGGCGGCGGCGATCTTGGTGATGGCCGCGACGTCATCGAGCAGCGCGGCAAGGCCGGAAGGCATGGGAGGTCCTAAGCAGAGTTGAGCCCCAGTGCGTAAGGCGCGCCGGGCTCGCCGTAAAGTCGCGAGGCCCTTGCCTGACGTAAGGTGAAAGCTGGAAGCTCGTTCCATGGACGTCGCCTCCGCCCTCGACCGCCTCGCTCCGCGCCTGTCGCCGACCGCGACCGGCGCCGTGAACGCCCGCCGGCTTTCGGGCGGCGCGAGCCTGGAGACCTGGGCCTTCGACCTGGACGACGGGACGCCGCTGATCCTGCGCCGACGTCCGGACGGCGCTGCCATGCGCGAGACCGCTCTTGCCCTGGCCTCCGAGGCCGCCCTGATCCGGGCGGCGGATGCGGCTGGCGCCCCGACGCCCAGCGTGGTCCATGTCTGCGATCCCGACGATGGCTTGGGCGAGGCCTATGTCATGCGTCGGCTGCTGGGCGAGACGCTGGGCCGGCGGATCGTGCGCGACGAGGTCTTTGCGGGTGTGCGCCCAGGCCTCGCCCGACGCTGTGGCGAGGTGCTGGCGCGCATCCACGCCGTCCCGACCGAGGGCTTGCCAGAGCTGGCGACCTCCGACGCGCGTGGCGAGCTTGAGCGATACGAGGCCATCTATCGCCAGCTGGGCGCCCGGCGACCGATCCTGGAAGCCGCCTTTCGCTGGCTGGAGGCCATCGCCCCGCCGCCGCTCGAACGGCCGGTGCTCATCCACGGCGACTTCCGGAACGGCAATCTGATGATCCATCCCGAAGGTGGCCTGGCCGGCGTGCTGGACTGGGAGCTGGCCCATCTGGGCGATCCGGCCGAGGATCTGGGCTGGATCTGCGTCAATTCCTGGCGCTTCGGGGAATGGCAAAAGCCCGTCGGCGGCTTTGGCGACTATGCCGAGCTGCTGGACGGTTATGGCGGCGGCATCAGTCTGGACCGCGTCCGCTTCTGGCAGGCCCTGGGCTCGCTGAAGTGGGGCGTCATGTGCCTGATGATGTATTCCAGCTTCGCCACGGGTCAGGACCGCTCGATCGAACGCGCCATGATCGGCCGGCGGACCAGCGAGACCGAGATCGACCTGGTCAAGCTGATGGAGACGGCATGATCTCCCACCCGACCGCCGCCGAACTGGACGAGGCCATCGCCGCCTTCGAGGCCGAACCGGCCATCCCCGGCGACGCCCGCCAGGCCTTCTTGACCCGCGTGACCGACAACGCCCGCGCCACCCTGACTCGCGAGGCTGAGCACGGCGCGCGACTGGAGGCCGAGGCGGTCGAGCGGCTCACGAAACTGATGGGCGAGACTGGTGACTACGCGGCTCTGAACGCCAAGCTCTGCGAAGCCCTGAGAGACGGCGCGATCGATCCGCTGGATCCGGCCCTGCTGGCCCACCTGCGCGCCACGGCGATCGGTCAGATCGCCATCGACCAGCCGACCTATGGCGGCCTAGCGGCCCTGCTCGACGGCTAGCGGCTTGCCGATCATCGCCGCCGCCCGCGTCAAAGCGTCGGCTTCGAGGTCGGCATAGAACAGGTTGTAGGCGTCGACCTTGCGGCGGTCGGCCCACGAGCCGCTGTCGCGCAGCGAACTGGATTTCGGCTTGCTGGTGCGCAGTATGCCGTTCTCACAGCGGGCCGAGACCTGGCGTTGCAGGAAGGCAGGCCGGGCGCCCCACTCCAGCCCCGTGGCGTTGGTCGCGCCCAGGTTCAGGCGCGCCGGGGCCTTCTCCAGCGAAACGCCGCCCAGCAGTGGGTTGAAACACAGCGGCGCACGGCCCTCCAGGTTCACCAGCTGGTCCGAACGGTCCCAGATCAGCGAACGGCCCATCAGCTCCTGCACGCGCTGGAAGTCGCCCTCCGGCGCCGAGATCCAGGCGGCCACGCAATCGGTCTCGCCCTTGCGCTCGCAGGCCGGTAGGGGCGCGTCGGGGGCGTACTCGTCGGCCGGCACGGCGGTCTCGATCAGATAGGCGGCGACCAACCTGCTCTTGAGTTCGGGCTTGCCGGCGATCTCTTCACGCAGCAGCCGCGCGGCCAGCGAGCCGCCCTGCTCCACCCCGACGATGATGAACGGCCGGTCTTGGCCGTAGCGGACCCGATAGGCGCGGAAGGCCTGCAGCACGTCGCCATAGGCGAAGCGCCGCGCCTCGCGGGCGTCGTCGCGCAGGGTCAGGTAGGTGTAGAGGCTGGCCTGGCGATAGCGCGGCGCGAAGACCCGGCCCACGCGATGGAACGGCCCGGCATAGTTGGGGATCACCACCCGCGACAGGAACCGCTGGGCCTTGGGCTGGTCGATGCCGCCGTTCCAGTCACGGCCGCCGTCGAAGGTGGTCGGATGGACGAAAAAGACATCGACCGGCTGGCCGGCCGGCGCCGCGACCTCGCGCGGCAGCAGCGCCCAGGAGTCGCGCTTGCCGTAATCCGGCGCTGGCGGCGGATGATAGGTCAGGAACGGGACCTTGGGGTCCAGGGCGTTGCTGAGGATGTCGTAGCGGAAGATGAAGGCGGCCGCGACGAACAGCGCGACGAACAGCGCCAGCCCCCCGAAGATCCAGCGCTTGAAGCCTTTGACCGTACCGCCCATGCCTCTGGGTTACACCAAGCGTCGAGCGGCTTTAAGCCTCTTTTCCGCTAGGCGCCTTCCTGGCCGATGATGGCCACTGAACAGACATTACTGGCCGGCGCGCCGCCCAGATTGTGGGTCATGCCGAAGACGGGATTGGCCAGCTGCCGCTCGCCCGCGCGGCCCTGCAGCTGCAGGTACATCTCGTACAGCATCCGCAGGCCCGAGGCGCCGATCGGATGGCCGAAGCACTTGAGGCCCCCATCGATCTGGCACGGCACCCCGCCGTCGGCATCGTAGAAGCCGTCCAGCACATCGCGCCAGCCCTGCCCCTCCGGCGAGATGAACAGGTCCTCCATCGTCACCAGCTCGGTGATCGAGAAGCAGTCATGCACCTCCATCATCGAGATCTGCTCGCGCGGCCGCTCGATGCCGGCCTCGCGATAGGCCTTGCCAGCGGCGATGCGGGCGGTGTGGAAATGGCTGCCGTCCCAGCCGTTGTACTGGCTCTCGTAGCCGTTCGAGACCGACAGCTGCAGGGCCTTGACCGTGACGAGGTCGTGCTTGCCCAGGCTGCGGGCGATCTCGGGCGTGGTGACGATCGCCGCGGCCGCGCCGTCCGAGACACCGCAACAATCGAACAGGCCCAGTGGCTCGGCGATCATCGGCGCGGCCAGGGCCTGCTCGGCGGTGATCGGCTTGCGCAGATGGGCCTTGGGGTTCTTGGCGCCGTTGGCGTGGCTCTTGACCGAGACGTGGGCGATGGCGCGTTTCAGGTCGTCCTTCGAGACGCCATGCTTGGCGCGATAGGCGCTGGCCAGCTGGGCGAAGTTGCCGGGGGCCGAGCCGTTCGGCATCACCTGCGGATTGAGCGTGCCGGGATTGGCCACCGGCAGGCCGCCATAGCCGGTGTCCTTCAGCTTCTCGACGCCCACGGCCAGGGCGATATCGGCCGCGCCGGCCGCCACGGCATAGACCGCGCCCCGGAAGGCTTCCGAACCCGAGGCGCAGAAGTTCTCGACCCGGGTGACGGCGATGTTGGGCAGGCGCAATGCAATCGACAGCGGCGTGCCGCCCTTGCCCGTGCCGATCTCGTCGATGTGGGTCGAGAACCAGGCCGCGTCCAGCTGGGTGGGCTCGATGCCGGCGTCCTGCATCGCCTCCAGATAGGCCTCGACCATCAGGTCGTCGGGGCCAGCGTCCCAGCGCTCGCCGAACTTGCTACAGCCCATCCCAAGGATGGCGACCTTGTCCCGGATACCCTGCGGCATGATCGGTCTCCCTTATTCGGCGGCTTGAGCGGATTGAGAAGCGATGGCGGCGCGGTCTGGCGTGGCCTTCCAGAAGTAGCGGACGAAACCGCGCTTCTCGTCGACCTCCTTGATGCGAAACACCATCCGCACCGGCAGGCCGGTCTCCACATCACCAGGCGCGACGTCGGTGATGTCCATCATGATCCGCCCGCCGCCCTCGAAGACGATCATGCCGTAGTGATTGGGCGGAGCCATCGAGAAGGTCAGGTAGTCGGCCGAGTAGCTGAGCGCCGAGGCGCGGCGCTCGGCGAAGCGGTACGGCTCCTGGGTGTCGACGGCGGGGTTGTTGGGCGCGACCGAGATGCGGGTGCGGGGGAACTGGACGACCCCGGTCTCACGGCAGCGACCGCCGACCAGGCCCAGGATCATGTCCTCGTTGCGATAGAGGGTGGTCAGGGCCGTCTTGTTGTCCTTCTCGGCCCGCATGCCCTTGTCCCATTCGACCAGGCCATTGAAGGTCAAGAACTTCAGGTAGTTGGTCTCTTCCTGGCGGTCGGCCAGCGAACCGGTGACGCCACGCGCGGGACGCTGGCCGACGCCGGTGGCGCGGAACACCAGCGCCTCGGCGCCCTGGCCGAACTGGGCGACCAGGATCACCTCGCCCGCTTTCGCCTCCTCCAGCGCGTGCGCCAGCATGATCGGCCCATGCGCGCAGCCCGCCTCGCCCATCACGGCGGCGAGGTTGTCGCGGACAGCCTCAGGTCTGATCCCGACGACCTTGGCCAGAGTCGCGGCCATGCCGGCGAAGGTCGACGGGAAGCAGAAATGGTCGACGTCAGAAGCGCTCAGGCCGGCGACCTCGAGCGCCTTGCGGATGGCCGGCGGGACCAGCTTGACAATGCCCTCGTCGCGGATCCAGCGCTCCTCCCAGTAATAGTCGAAGCCACCGTCGTCGCCGCGGAAGTGGTCGACGAAGTCGTCGGTGACGCTGCCGCGCCCCAGGAGCTCGGCCGCGCCGGGATCGTCGGTGATCACGAAGGCCGCCGCGCCGTCGCCGAAGTCCAGCTCCTGGGCCGAAACCGCGCGCGCCTTGCGGTGCTCGCCGACGGCCACCAGCGATTTGCCGCCCGCCGCCAACGCTTGCCCCAGCGCCGTCAGGCCGCACCTTTGCGAGCCGGTGACATCACTGGCCGTGATCGACTTCTCCAGGGTCAGGGCCGCCGAGACGATGCCCGCGTTCAGCCGATCGGCGAACGGCGCGGTCGTGGAGGCGAAATAGAGGCTGTCGATGTGGCTGCGATCGTCATCGGGGCCGAGGGCGTCGCGGGCGGCCTCGACCGCCATGGTCAGGGCGTCCTCGTCCCAGTTGGCCATCGACCGCTCGCCCTTGCCCTTCGCCTTGAGGTTCGGGGCGACCCAGGCATTGGCCTCGGTGACCGCCTTGCGGCTCAAGCGCAGACGCGGCGCATAGGCGCCCCAGGCGGCGATGCCGGCCATGACCAACTCCCTGACGCCGGGCTTTGCGCCCGATCTCGGAGGTCAGCCTACGCCGGCTGCCGTGAGCGGCAACCGTGCCCTGACGTCAGCGGAAAGGGTCTTCCGTATTGAGGTACCCGGCCACGTAGTCGGCCACGCCGTCCTCCAGCGAGGTCATCGGCGCGTTGTAGCCGGCGG
The DNA here is from genome assembly GCF_059415805.1 of Caulobacter sp. GW821-FHT10A06. NCBI lineage: Bacteria > Pseudomonadati > Pseudomonadota > Alphaproteobacteria > Caulobacterales > Caulobacteraceae > Caulobacter > Caulobacter sp. GW821-FHT10A06. The sequence continues at coordinate 692,022 of NZ_JBWKNY010000002.1, read as the reverse complement.
CCCGCAGGCGGCTCATGTCGGCCTGGGTGTAGTACTGGTACTTGCCGCGCAGCACCTCGGGCATGTCGATATAGGTGATGTCCGGCTCGCGGTTCACCGCCTCGAACGTCGCCACGGCGAGATCCCGGAACGAGCGCGCGTGGCCCGAGCCCAGATTGAAGACGCCGTTCACGGCCGGGCTCTTGGAAAGCCAGGCGATCACGTCGACCACGTCGCGCACATAGACGAAGTCGCGCAGCTGGCCGCCATCCTCGTAGTCCGGATGGTGCGACTTGAAGAGCTTCACGCCCTCGCCAGCAGCGACGCGCGGCCAGATCTGGGCCACGACCGACTTCATGCCGCCCTTGTGGTCCTCGTTGGGGCCATAGACGTTGAAGAACTTCAGGCCCGCCCACTGCGCCGGCGCGCGACCGCGATGGGCCTCGCGCACGGCGTAGATGTCGAACAGCGCCTTGGACCAGCCATAGGCGTTCAGCGGCCGCAGGGCCTGGAGGCTCTCTAAGTCGTCCTTACCCTCGAAGCCCAAGGTTCCGTCGCCATAGGTCGCCGCCGACGAGGCGTAGACCAGGCGCTTGCCGTGCTGGACGCACCAGTCCCACAGGTCGCGCGACAGCACGAAGTTGGACTGCACGATCTTGTCGGCGTCCTGCTCGGTGGTCGAGGACACCGCGCCCATGTGGACGATCAGCTCGACCTCGGCGCCGCGCTTGGCCAGCCAATCGAACAGCTGTTCGGGCGCGACGAAGTCGGCGATCGGGTGCTTGGCGATGTTGCGCCACTTGCCCGACGCCGCATCACGCAGGCGGTCGCAGACCACGACGTCCAGGGCCGGATCCTCGCAGAGGCGGGCCACGACGTTGCTGCCGATGAAGCCCGCGCCGCCGGTGACGAGAACGATACGACGGCTCATGCCTTAAGCGCCCTTGGTCAGGGCGTCGTACTTCAGCAGGTTGCCGACCAGGGCCTCGAACTGGTTCATCGGCACCATGTTGGGGCCGTCCGACGGGGCGTGGTCGGGGTCCGGGTGGGTCTCGATGAACACGCAGGCCACGCCCACGGCGACGGCCGCGCGGGCCAGGACCGGCACGAACTCGCGCTGACCGCCCGACGACGTGCCCTGCCCGCCTGGTTGTTGTACGCTGTGGGTAGCGTCGAAGACGACCGGGCAGCCGATCTCCTTCATGATCGGCAGGGACCGCATGTCGCTGACCAGGGTGTTGTAGCCGAACGAGGCGCCGCGCTCGCAGGCCATGACGTTGGGATTGCCCGCGCCGGTCACCTTGGCGATGACGTTCTTCATGTCCCACGGGGCCAGGAACTGGCCCTTCTTGATGTTGATCGCCCGGCCGGTATTGGCGGCGGCGACCAGCAGGTCGGTCTGGCGGCACAGGAAGGCCGGGATCTGGATGACGTCGACCGCCTCGGCCACGATCGGGCAGTGGCTGGTCTCGTGCACGTCGGTCAGGGTCGGCAGGCCGGTGACCTCGCGGATCTCCTGGAAGATCGGCAGGCTGTCATGCAGACCGATGCCGCGCTGGGCCGAAGCCGAGGTGCGGTTGGCCTTGTCGTACGAGGTCTTGTAGATCAGCCCGACGCCCAGGCGGTCGGCCATCTCCTTCAGCGCATGGGCCGTTTCCAGCGCGTGCTGGCGGCTTTCCATCTGGCAGGGGCCAGCGATGATCGACAGCTTCTCGCCGTTACCGATGCGGACGGGCGCGCCGGTCGGAGTCTTGATCTCGACGACGGCATTCGGGGCGACGGCTTGCGGCTGATCCAAGGCGAGTATTCCGGCGTATTAGGACTTCGGGCGCCCAAGAGGTGACCCTTCGGGCAGGACGGTGCAAGTGCGGAAGAACAGTGACGACAGCAAGGCCATCATCGTCTGGTTCCGCAACGACCTGCGCATAGCTGACAATCCCGCCCTGCGCCATGCCGCCGACAGCGGTCGGCCGGTGATCTGCCTCTACATTCTCGACGAGACGCCGAGCATCCGCCCCATGGGCGCCGCCTCGCTGTGGTGGCTGGACAAGTCGCTGAAGAGCCTCGGCGAAAGCTTTGAGAAGCTTGGCAATAAGCTCATCCTGCGCAGAGGCGCCGCCGCCGAGGTGCTGGACGACGTCATCGCCCACACCGGCGCCAGCTGCGTGCTGTGGAACCGGCTCTACGACAAGGCCAGCATCGACCGCGACACCCAGATCAAGGCCGACCTGAAGGACGCCGACATCGAGTGCCAGAGCTTCAACGCCGGCCTGCTGAACGAGCCCTGGGCGGTCCAGAACGGCTCCAAGCAGCCCTACAAGGTCTTCACGCCCTATTGGCGCGCCGCCCGCGAGCACCTGACGCATGTGGTCGTGGAACCCGCGCCGAAGTCGCTGAAATCACCCGAGCATTTCCCACGCACCGAAAGCCTGGCCGGCTGGGGCCTGCACCCGACCAAGCCCGACTGGTCCAAGGGCTTCGACCTATGGACGCCCGGCGAGGCCGGCGCGCTGGAACGGCTGGACGACTTCCTGTCCGGCCCCGTCGACGGCTACGGCGAGAAGCGCGACATCCCCGGCGTCGAGGCCACCTCCGGTCTGTCGCCCCACCTGCACTTCGGCGAGATCGGCCCGCGCCAGGTCTGGCTGGCCGCCCGCAACGCCGCCGAGCACGGCGACGCCCCGGCCGGCGAGGTCGAGAAGTTCCTGTCGGAAGTGGGCTGGCGTGAGTTCAACCACTCGATCCTGTTCCATTGGCCGGAGCTGCCGACCAAGAGCTTCCGGCCGGAGTTCGACGCCTTCCCGTGGAAGAGCAATCACGCCGCCTTCGAAGCCTGGACCAAGGGCGAGACCGGCTACCCGATCGTCGACGCCGGCATGCGCGAGTTGTGGGCCACCGGCTTCATGCACAACCGCGTGCGCATGATCGTCGCCTCGTTCCTGATCAAGCACCTGCTGGTCGACTGGCGCGAGGGCGAGGCCTGGTTCTGGGACACGCTGGTCGACGCCGACCTGCCCAACAATGTCGGCAACTGGCAGTGGGTGGCCGGCAGCGGCGCCGACGCCTCGCCCTATTTCCGCATCTTCAATCCCATCGCCCAGGGCGAGAAGTTCGACCCGCGCGGCGTCTATGTCCGCCGCTGGGTGCCCGAGCTGGCAAGCGTTCCCGATGAAGTTATCCACAAGCCGTGGGAGCGGGCCTTGCATCTGCCGGCCGACGCCAAACGTCTCTATGGCAAGCCGATCGTAGAGCACGGCGCGGCGCGCGAACGCGCGATGGAGGCCTATCGAAGCCTCTAGCTGTGCCGGGCCTTTACGATCAGGTGGTCAACGGCGTTAATAAACGCGTCACCGGATGCGAGGCCCCGCCTTGGATACTGTGCTCTGGAACCATCCCGACCTGAAGGCCGCCCCGGCCGCCTTCCGCACCGCTCTTCGGGTGGCGGTCGGCAACTGGGAAACCGGTTCGATCACCTTCGTCCTGCCCACCGGCGCGCCCCTGACCATCTCGGGAGGGCAGCCGGGCCCGGCCGCGACGATCCGGATCCACGATTACAACTTTGTCCGGCGCGCCTTCTCGTCCGGCGACATCGGGTTCGCCGAGGGCTTCATGGCCGGCGAGTGGGACACCCCCGACCTATCGGCTGTGCTCGAGGCGTTCTCGCTGAACTTCGACAAGCTGTCGGCGCTGGTGGACGGCAACCCGGCCATGCGAGTCGTCAACTTTCTCTACCACCTTCTTCATCGCAACAGCCGAGACGGCTCGCGCAAAAACATCCACGCCCACTACGACCTGGGTAACGCCTTCTATTCGCGTTGGCTCGATCCCAGCATGACCTACTCGTCGGCCCTCTACGAGCGCCCGGATCAGCCGCTGCGCGAGGCCCAGACCGCCAAGTACGCCGCCCTCGCCCGGACCATCGATCTTTCGCCCGGCAAGCACGTGCTGGAGATCGGCTGCGGCTGGGGCGGCTTCGCCGAGTTCGCGGCCAAGGAGGTCGGCGCCAAGGTCACCGGCATCACCATCTCCCAGGCCCAGTACGATTTCGCGCGCAAGCGGTTGTTCGAACAGGGTCTTTCGGAAAAGGCCGATATCCGGCTCGTCGACTATCGCGACGTCAGCGGCGAGTTCGACGCCGTGGCCTCGATCGAGATGTTCGAGGCGGTCGGCGAGGCCTATTGGCCGGCCTATTTCGGCAAGGTCCACGACGTGCTGAAGCCCGGTGGCCGCGCCGGCCTGCAGATCATCACCATCCGCGACGAACTCTTCACCCACTACCGCGGACGCACCGACTTCATCCAGCGCTACATCTTCCCGGGCGGCATGCTGCCCAGCGAGGCGCGCCTGAAGGAAGAGACCGAGCGCGCGGGCCTGGAATGGAGCGATCTCAAGCGCTTCGGCCAGAATTATGCCGACACCCTGGCTGAGTGGGCGCGCAGTTTCGAGGCCGCCTGGAGCGAGATCCGCAAGGATGGTTTCGACGAGCGTTTCCGCCGGCTGTGGCGGTTCTATCTGAGCTATTGCGAGGCCGGCTTCCGCACCGAGCGGACGAATGTGATCCAGTTGGGTCTCAGTCGCGGGTAACACCTAGCCCTAGAGCTCAGTATTACGCGTATGGCTTTGTGGATAGCTGGCCAAGCCCATGGCCAAGCTCAAAGTTTGTGGACCCGGCTCAAGCGCCTTCAGGAAAATTGGGGTTGCGCGGGCGGGCCGCCGCACGATCTACCAGCCATCCGAAAGCTCCTCTCGAAGGCCGACCATGACCGCCCTGTCCAGCGTTCTAGACGCTATTGGAAACACCCCGCTGATCCGCCTGAACCGCGCCAGCGAGGCCACGGGCTGTGAGATCCTGGGCAAGGCCGAGTTCATGAACCCCGGCCAATCGGTCAAGGACCGCGCGGCGCTGAGCATCATCCGCGACGCCGAGGCCAAGGGCCTACTGAAGCCCGGCGGTCGGATCGTCGAAGGTACGGCCGGCAATACCGGCATCGGCCTGGCCATGGTCGCCTCGGCCCTGGGCTACAAGACGACGATCGTCATCCCCCGCACCCAGAGCCAGGAGAAGAAGGACGCCATCCGCCTGCTGGGCGCCGAGCTGGTCGAGGTAGACGCCGTCCCCTACTCCAATCCCGACAACTATGTCCGTTATTCCGGGCGCTTGGCCGCGGAACTTGGCGCCGTATGGGCCAACCAGTTCGACAATGTCGCCAACCGCGAGGCCCACTACCAGACCACCGGTCCGGAGATCTTCGAGCAGACCGGCGGCAAGGTCGACGGCTTCATCTGCGCGGTCGGCTCGGGCGGCACCCTGGCCGGAGTCGCCCAGGCCCTGCGCGAGCGCAAGCCCGGCGTGAAGATCGGCCTGGCCGACCCGTACGGCGCGGCCCTCTACAGCTGGTACAAGGACGGCGAGCTGAAGTCCGAAGGGACCTCGATCAGTGAAGGCATCGGCCAGGGCCGCGTCACCGCCAACCTGGAAGACCTGGCCATCGACTATCCGTTCCGCGTTGACGACACCGAGATGCTGGAGGTGATCTTCGACCTGGTGCAGCACGAGGGCCTGTGCATGGGCGGCTCGACGGGGATCAACGTCGCCGGCGCCATCAAGCTGGCCAAGGAACTGGGTCCCGGCCACACCATCGTGACCATCCTGTGCGACCACGGCTCGCGCTATCAGTCCAAGCTGTTCAACCGGCAATTCCTGGCGGAAAAGGGCCTCCCCGTCCCGTCTTGGATGTAGACTGCGACCCAGTTCGAATCTGAAAGGCGTCCCTCATGGCCATCCCGTCCGATCCGCTGGTTTCCACCGCCTGGCTGGCCGAGCATCTCGACGCCCCGGACGTGCGCGTGGTCGACGCCTCGTGGCACATGCCGGCGGCACAGCGCGATCCCGGCGCGGAGTTCCTGAAGGTTCACATCCCCGGCGCGGTGTTCTTCGACATCGACGACATCTCGGACGAGACCAGCGACCTGCCGCACATGATCCCGACGGCGGCCAAGTTCGCCTCGCGCGTCAAGAAGCTGGGCCTGGGCGACGGCTCGCGCATCGTCGTCTACGACAGCATCGGCATCCTGCCGGCCGCCCGCGCCTGGTGGCACTTCCGCGCCATGGGCCACGAGGACGTGGTGGTGCTGGACGGCGGCCTGCCCAAGTGGATCGCCGAGGGCCGCCCGGTCGAAGACGGCCCGGTCTCGCCGCAGGAACGCCACTTCACGCCGCGTTACCAGGCCGACATCTACCGCTCGATCGAGCAGATGCGCGGCATCGTCGAGACGGGCAAGGAACAGATCATCGACGCCCGCGCCGCCGGCCGCTTCGAGGGCCGCGATCCGGAGCCCCGCGCTGGCCTGCGCGGCGGCCACATGCCCGGCGCCCGCAACATCCCGCTGTCGGCCCTGCTGGGTCCAGACGCCACCATGCTGCCCGTCGACCAGCTGAAGACGGTGTTCGAGAAGGCCGGCGTCGACATCGACAAGCCGGTCGTCTCGACCTGTGGCTCTGGCATCACCGCCTCGGTCGTGGCCCTGGCGCTGGCGCGCCTCGGCAAGCCGCGCTCGGCGGTCTATGACGGCTCGTGGACGGAATGGGGCGGCCTGGCCGATGTGCCCGTGGCCACCGGTCCAGCGACCTAACGCATCGGCGGGGCGTACAGCAGGCCGGGCTTGGGTGCGTTCCACAGCGCGTTCAGGCCCCGGTCCAGCTTCAGCGCCGAACCCTGCCCCACATCACGATCGAAGATCTCGCCGTAGTTGCCTCCGGCGGTGATGGCGCGCGTGGCCCAGTCGGCGTCGAGGCCGAGCTTGGCGCCATACGCGCCCTCGCCCAGCAGCCGCCGGGCCTCGGGATCGGCGCCAGTCTTCATGTCCTTGACGTTGGCCTTGGTCACCCCGTGCTCCTCAGCCAGGACCAGGGCGTAGAGGGTCCAGCGGACGATGTCGGTCCAGGCCGGGTCGTCCTGGCGCACCAGTGGGCCCAGCGGCTCCTTGGAGATGGCGTCGGGCAGGATGACGTGGGCGCCGGGGTCGTCCATCAGCGTCCGCGCCGCCGCCAGGGCCGAGATGTCGGCGGTGAAGGCGTCGCACTTGTCGGCCTGGTAGGCCGCCCGCGCCTGCTCCTCGCTGTCGAACACCATGGCCGTGTAGGCGATGCCGCGCGAGCGGAAGAAGTCCTCCAGGTTCTGGGACGAGGTGGCGGCGCCCTGGACGCAGATCTTGGCGGTGTTGAGCTCTACGGCGCTGGTCAGGTTCAGGCTGCGGCGCACCAGGAAACCCTGGCCGTCGAAATAGGAGATCGCCGCCATGTCCAGCTGATCGCCGACGTCGCGCGAGAAGGTCCAGGAGGTGTTGCGCCACAGGACGTCGACCTTGCCCGAGCGCAGAGCGGCAATCCGCTCCTCATTGCCCAGCGGCACGAAGGTCACCTTGTCGGGCTTGCCCAGCACCGCGGCGGCCAGGGCGCGACAGAAGTCGACATTGAAGCCGCGCCAGCGCCCGCCATTGTCCTGGAAGGCGAAGCCCGGCAGCGCCGGGTTCACGCCGCAGCGCAGTTCGCCGCGCGCCTTGATGGCCTTCAGGGTCTTGCTGGGCGCGGCGGGCTTGACCGCCAGCGGCGCTTCGGCGGGCTTGGGCTCGGATTTGGACGCGGGCCGTTCGCAGCCAACCAGAGCCAGCACCGCCAAAATCGCCAAGCCGAACCGCACAGACACCGATCGCTCCTTGAACCGCGCGCGCGGGGCCTTAAACCACAACGATTACGCCGCGTCGCCGAAGAGTCCCGCCATGGATGAAGAAACCCGTCTGATCCGTACAGGCTCAGAGCCCACCAGTCTGGCGCGTGTGGTCAATCCGCCGATCCAGCGCGGTTCGACGGTGCTGCTGCCCAATGCCGCGTCGCTGTATGACGACGACCAGATCACCTACGGCATCACCGGCCTGTCCTCGCCCGCCGCTCTGCAACGCGCCCTGGCCGAGCTGGAGGGCTCACCCGACGTGACGCTGTACCCGTCGGGGCTGGCGGCGATCACCGGGGCCATGCTGGCGGTGCTGAAAGCCGGCGACGAGATCCTGGTGGTCGACAGCGCCTACAAGCCCACCCGCCGGTTCTGCGACCGCGTCCTGACCCGCTTTGGCGTCACCACCACCTACTACGACCCGGCGCTGGACGCCGACGGCCTGATGGCGCTGGTCACGGCCAAGACCCGGATGATCCTGCTGGAGGCGCCCGGCTCCCTGACCTTCGAGATGCAGGACATTCCCGCCATCGCCAAGGCGGCCAACGCGCGTGGCATCATCACCCTGATCGACAACACCTGGGCGGCGGGCTTCTACTTCAAGCCGCTGGCGCATGGCGTGACGATCAGCGTCCAGGCCCTGACCAAATATGTCGGCGGCCACTCGGACTGCTTCATGGGCTCGGCCACGACCATGGACGTCGACATCGGCAACGCGCTGGGCAACGCCATGTGGGACATCGGCTGGTCGGTGTCGCCCGACGACGCCTACACCATGCTGCGCGGCCTGAGGACCCTGGCCACGCGCCTGCCGCGCCACCAGGAGAGTGGTCTTGCCATCGCCCGCTGGCTGCAGGACCGGCCCGAGGTGTCGCGCGTAATGCATCCCGCCCTGCCCGGTGATCCCGGCCATGCGATCTGGAAGCGCGACTTCACCGGCGCCTGCGGCCTGTTCGGCGTGGTGCTGAAACCCACCAGCCAGCGCGCCGTCCACGCCTTCCTGGACGAGCTGAAGCTGTTTGGCCTGGGCTTCTCGTGGGGCGGCTATGAGAGCCTGGCCATCCACTGCGATCCGCAGCTGAAGAACCGCGCCGTGCCTGTGAACCTGGAAGGCCCGCTGCTGCGCTTCCATATCGGCCTGGAGAACGTCGACGACCTGAAGGCCGACCTGGAGCGCGGCTTAGAGAAGCTGGTCTAGACGACAGCGCCGTCCTTCCAGGCGCGGGCCATGAAGCGAACCTCAGCGCCGCCCAATGCGGTCAAAGCGTCCTGGATGTTGCGGGTCCTGGCGGCGTCGGACTTCACGCTGTCGAAGCGGCGCAGGATCTCCTTCTGCAGGCTTGGCGGCAGCGCCGCCCAAGCCTCGGCGCTGGCCGGGTCGTGCGCCAGCCCTTGCTCGAAGGCCTCCGGCATCGGATGCGCCGGGCCGCCACGATAGGCCTCGTCGAAGGCCACAGACACCTCGACCTCGTCGCCCACCCCGACTCCGTCCGCCGCCTCGCGGACGATGCCGTGCAGGTACAGGAAGAACCCGCCGTCGCCGCGCGGCATCATGTTGATCCGCCACGGCTCGTCCGGCGCGCCATTGATCTGGACCAGCACCGGCATGGGCCTGCGCCAGCCTTCGCGCAGGCTCTGGGCCTGCTCGGGATCGACCGGCACGAACGGGTTGATGCCGTTGATGTCGATCCGGGCGCGGTAGCGAAGGCTGGTCATGATGGCCCTAGAGGTAGCGCATTTCGGCCGCGCTGGGCTGCTCCCACCAGAGATTGTCGCGACCATTGCCATAGTTGATCGGCGCGGCCGCCAGTTCCTCGGGCTCGGCGTCCAGCGTGGCCACCTGGACCGAGACGACCTCGCCGCCCAGCTGCTCGACATTGGCCTCGCCATATACCCGCACGCCGCAGGTCATGCAGAAGCGATGGTCGCCGCTCATCGTACCGAACTGATAAGCGCCCAGCCTGTCCTCGCCGGCCAGCAGGCGGAAGGCGTCCGGCTTCATCAACACGCCCCACGAACGGGTCTTGGCGCAGATCGAGCAGTTGCAACGGCCCGTGCCGGCCGCCAGGTCGATCTGAGCCTCGTAGCGAACCGCGCCGCAATGGCAGCCGCCGGTGTAGGTCTTCAGCATGGGTCGTCCCTCTCTCGGTAAGCGTCGTTGAACGCCGTTCTAGGGAGGGGCTGCTGCCACCCTACTGTCAGTATCAGGCCGTGAGACGCGACTGCTCGACGATCTCGGCCACCGCATGAGCCTGGGCCGCGACCTCGCCGACCACGATCAGCAGCGGCCCGTCGCCGGCCTCGGCGATGCGCTCGGCCAGGGTCGCCAGCGTGGCGGTGTAGAGCCGCGCGTCGGCGCCACCGGCCTTCTCGACGGCAACCGCAGGGGTGTCGGCGGGACGGCCGGCCTCGATCATCCGCTGGGCCAGGTCGCCGGCGACATCGCCGCCCATATAGACCGCCAGGGTCGCCTCGGGATCGGCGGCGGCGCTCCAATCGCCCGACAGCTTGCCGGCCTCCAGTCGCGCAGTGGTGAAGACCACGCGGCGGGCCTCGCCACGGTGGGTCAGCGGAAAACCGAACTGGGCGGCGGCGGCGCAGGCGGCAGTGACGCCGGGTACGACCTCGGTCTCGACGCCGAAGCCGTGCAAGAAGGCAGCCTCTTCACCGACACGGCCGAAAATCGAGGGATCTCCGCCCTTTAGCCGAACAACCTTCAGCCCCTTGCGCGCCAGGCGCAGCATCAGGCGGTTGATCTCGTCCTGCTTCATGCTGGGCTTGCCGGCCCGTTTGCCGGTCTGGATGCGTACACAGCCGGGCGGCGCCAGGGCGATGGCCTCTTCCGAGCACAGGGCGTCGTAGAGCAGCGCGCCGGCGCTCTCGACCGCACGGACGGCGCGGACGGTCATCAGGTCCACGGGACCCGGCCCCGCGCCGACCAGCAGGACCTTGCCGAGCGTGTTCTCAACCGACATGGGCGGGCTCCTTAGAAGTCGTGGCCAGGGCTTTGATCATGCGAGCGATTTCCGGACGGCAGGACCCGCAGTTGGTCCCCGCGCCCGTCGCCTTACCGACGGCGTCCGGTGTTCTGGCGCCAGCGGCGATGGCGGCGTCGACCGCCTTGGCCCCGACCTTCAGGCAGGCGCAGACCATCGGCCCCTTGTCGGCTGCCGCGCCGGGCGGGCGGCCAAACAGCAGGGTCGAACGGGCCTCGGTGCTCAGGTCGTCCTGCGCGAACAGCTCGGCCAGCCAGTCGCGCGTCGGCAAGCGGCCGGAGGTGGTCATGAACAGGACCGCGACCAGACGACCGTCATCGATCCAGGCCTGGCGGCGGGCGCCGGTCGCGGCGTCCTCATAGGTGACGAGTTCGCCGGCCAGGCCCTTGGACAAGACCTTGCGGAGCGCGTCGCGCTCTGCGGCGTCGCCCCGGCCGGCGAACTCGTGCTGCTGGCAGGCGTCGTGGGGGATACGCCGCCAGACGAGGTCCAGCCCACCGGGGGACGCGAGGCTGGACCGGGTGAGAAAGAAGCCCGTCCAGGTCTCGCGATAGGCGCTGATCCGGGCGGGGGTGTGCTTGAACTCGGGCTGGCCCGAGGTGGGGTCGATATTGGGCGCGACCAGGGCGTTGGCGCGACCCGACGGGGCGAAGGCGTCGGTCCAGTGCATCGGCATGAACAGCCCGCCGCGCCGCTGACGATCGGTGACTTTTGCCACGGCGACGGCCTCGCCGCGTCCAGTGATCACTCGCGCCAGCGCGCCGTCGCGCAGGCCGCGCGCCTGGGCGTCCTCGGGATGGATCTCGACATAGGGCTCCGGCGCGTGGCGGCACAGGTCGGGCGCCAGCCCCGTGCGGGTCATGGTGTGCCACTGGTCGCGGATGCGGCCGGTGTTCAGCGACATCGGGAAGGCGCCGCTGGTCGCTTCGGCCGGGCCGCGCGGCCGGGTCGGGACCATACGGGCGCGACCGTCGGGAGTCTGGAAACGACCATCGACGAACAGGCGCGGCGTGCCTTTGCCGTCGGCCTTCACCGGCCACTGGATCGGCAGGAGTTCGCCATAAGCCTCTGGCGTTAAAGCCGAAAGTCCGGAAATATTCAGCAGGCGACTTTCATTCTCGTAGGCCGTCAGGCGCGCCCATTCGCGGAAGACGCCGGCGTTGCTGGCCCAACCGAAGCCGTCGAAACCCATGGCCGTGGCGACATCGGCCATGATCTTCCAGTCGGCGCGGGCATTGCCGGGCGCCGGGAACAGCGCCCGCTGGCGCGAGATGCGGCGTTCGGAATTGGTGACCGTGCCGTCCTTCTCGCCCCAGCCCAGGGCCGGCAACTTGACGTCGGCGAAGGCAGTGGTGTCGGTCTCGACGCAGTCGGAGACCACGACGAACGGGCACTTGGCCAGAGCGTCACGGATCGCGCCGCTGTCGGGCAGGCTGACGGCCGGATTGGTGGCTATCACCCAGATCGCCTTGATCCGCCCGTCGCGGACGGCGTCGAACATCTCGATGGCCTTGAGGCCCGGCGCACGGACGGTATCGGGCGCACCCCAGAAGCGGGCGACGCGGTCACGATCCTCGGGGGCGAAGTCCATGTGGCCGGCCAGGGTGTTGGCCATGCCGCCGGTCTCGCGCCCGCCCATGGCGTTGGGCTGGCCGGTGATCGAGAACGGGCACGCGCCCGGCTTGCCGATCCGGCCGGTGGCGAGATGGGCGTTGATGATCGCCAGGCCCTTGGCCACGCCCTGGGCCGACTGGTTGGCCCCCATCGAGAACAGGCTGACCGTCCGTTCGTGCTGCGCGAACAGATCGTAGAAGTCCTGCACCGCCTCGACCGGCACGCCGCAGTCGGCGGCGACGGCGCTGACCGACTGGTCCATTTCCAGAAGCGCGGCGACCACTTGGTCGAAATTGTTCACATGCTGGGCGATGTATTCGCGATCGATCGCGCCGCGCCGGATCAGGTCGGCCAGCAGGCCGCTCCACAGGCGTACATCACTCTGCGGCGCGATCGCCAAGTGCAGGTCCGCGCCCTCGGCGGTGTCGGTGCGGCGGGGGTCGATGACCACATGCTTCTGGCCGCGCGCCTTGGCCGCCTCCATGCGGCGGAACAGCACCGGATGGGTCCAGGCGGCGTTGTGGCCGCTGAACACCACGAGGTCCGCCAGATCGAGGTCCTCGTAGCAGCCCGGCACCAGGTCCGCGCCGAACGCCTGCTTGTGGGCAGCCACGGCCGAGGCCATGCAGAGGCGGCTGTTGGTGTCGATATTGCCCGAGCCGATGAAGCCCTTCATCAGCTTGTTGGCGACATAGTAGTCCTCGGTCAGCAACTGGCCCGAGACGTAGAAGGCGACGCTGTCACGGCCGTGGCGGGCGATGGTGTCCTTGAAGCGCTTGGCGACCAGGGCCGTGGCCTCGCTCCAGGTCGCGACCTTGCCGTTGATGGTCGGCTCCAGCAGGCGACCTTCCAGGCTCACCGTCGCGCCGAGGGCCGAGCCCTTGGAGCACAGCCGGCCCAGATTGGCCGGGTGGACGGCGTCGCCGGCGATCGACACAGACCGCCCCTCGCCCACCATGCCCGCGACGCCGCAACCGACGCCGCAGTACGCGCAGGTGGTCTTGATCGTCGGGAGCGCGGTGGAGCCGTCGGCCATCAGTCGGCCATCGCCGGCTGGGCCAGCAGGATGCGGCCGTCCTTGACCAGCACCGGCACCACGGGCGTGCAGCCCTTGCCGGCGTCGGCCCCGGTCGGGTGACCGGTCGCCAGGTCGATGACCCAGCTGTGCAGCGGACAGGTCACGCCGTGGCCGTGGACGATGCCTTGGCTCAGTGGGCCATGCTTGTGCGGGCAGCGGTCGACCAGGGCGAAGACCTGGCCGTCGCCGGTGCGGAACACGGCGACGTCGCCCTGGGTCGTGGCCACCCGTCGCGCGCCGCGTTCGGGGATGTCTGTCACGGCGCCGACGTCACGCCAGTCCGGATCGATGTGAGCTTGCAGGGTCATTCGGCCGCCATCTCCAAAGGAAGGATCGCCATCGGCTTGAACTCTCCGGCCGCCACACGGCCCGACGCGCGCTCGGCCCACGGGTCGATCTGAGCGGTTTCCTGCGAGACCACGAAGCGGGCGAACAGCGCCGCGCGGTTGTCGAGGTCGTCCACGGTGGCGGCGCGGATCGCGTCGAGGCCGATACGGGCCATCCACTTGTAGATCCGCTCCAGGTACCAGCCGCCCTCGCGGTACATCTGCATGACCGCGGCGATGACCTGGATGGCCTCGTCCTCGGTCGGGACACGGGTCAGAAGCTGCGTGCCCTGGATGTGCAGGCCGGCGGCCCCGCCGACATGGATCTCGTAGCCGCTGTCGACGCAGATCACGCCGATGTCCTTGCAGGTCGACTCCGCGCAGTTGCGGGGGCAACCCGACACGGCCAGCTTGACCTTGGCCGGTGCCCACGAGCCCCACATGAACTTCTCGAGCTTGATGCCCAGCCCCGTGGAGTCCTGAGTTCCGAAGCGACACCAGTCGCTGCCGACGCAAGTCTTCACCGTGCGCAGGCCCTTGGCGTAGGCGTGACCGCTGACCATGCCCGCCGCGTTGAGGTCGGCCCACACCGCCGGCAGATCGTCCTTCTGGACGCCCAGCAGGTCGATGCGCTGGCCACCCGTCACCTTGACCGCCGGGATGTCGTACTTGTCGGCGACGTCGGCGATGGCCCGCAGCTCGTCAGGCGTCGTCATGCCGCCCCACATGCGCGGCACGACCGAATAGGTCCCGTCCTTCTGGATGTTGGCGTGGACGCGCTCGTTGATGTAGCGCGACTGGCTGTCGTCGGCGTACTCACCCGGCCAGGCGCACAGCAGGTAGTAGTTCAGGGCCGGCCGGCACGAGGCGCAGCCGTCGGGCGTGGTCCATTCCATGGCCTGAAACAGCGCCGGCATCGACTTCAGTTCCAGCTCGACGATCGCCTTGCGCACGTCGCCATGCGGATAATGCGTGCACTTGCACATCGGCTTGGGGCCCGTCTGGGCCTTGAAGCCGTCGCCCAAGGTCAGGCGGATGACCTGCTCCACCAGCGGCGTGCACGACCCGCACGAGGCCGAGGCCTTGGTCACGGCGCGGACATCGTCCAGCGTGGTCAGGCCCTGGGCCGTGATGGCGCCGGTGATCGCACCCTTGCAGACGCCGTTGCAGCCGCAGATCTCCTGCGTGTCGGGCATGGCCGCAACGGCCGCGCTAGGGTCCAGGCCCGACAGGCCCTCCGTGATCGCTTGCCCGAAGATCAGGGTCTCGCGGATGTCGGCGACATCGGTCCCCGCCCGCATCAGGTCGAAGTACCAGCCGCCGTCGGCCGCGTCGCCGAACAGCACCGCCCCGGCGACCTTGCCGTCCTCGATGACCACGCGCTTGTAGACGCCGCGCGCCGCATCGCGGAACACGATGTCCTCGCAACCGTCACCGCCAGCGAACTTGCCAGCCGAGAACACGTCGACGCCCGAGACCTTCAGGCGGGTCGACAGGACCGAGCCCTGGTAACCGCCCTCGCCGTCCGTCAGCTCTTCGGCCAGGGCCCGGCACATGTCCCAGATGGGCGCGACCAGGCCGTAGCAGTTGCCGCGGTGCTCGACGCACTCGCCGACCGAGAACACGGCCGGGTCGGAGGTGCGCATGACGTCGTCGACGACGATGCCGCGATTGACCTGCAGGCCCGAGGCCTTGGCCAGGGTGGAGTTGGGCCGGATGCCGACCGCCATGACCAGCAGGTCGCACGGCAGGACACGGCCATCCTTCAGCTTCAGGCCGGCGACCTTGCCGTCCTGGCCGACGATCTCTTCGGAGTGGGCGCCCAGCACTGTCTCGACGCCGCGTTCGGCCAGGGCCTCGCGCAGCAGGTAGCCGGCGCTCTCGTCCAGCTGGCGCTCCATCAGCACGTCCATCAGGTGGACGACTGTCGCGCCCATGCCCCGACGCGCCAGGCCGTAGGCGGCTTCCAGACCCAGCAGGCCGCCGCCGATGACCACGGCGCGGGCCCCGGGCTTGCCGGAGGCCGCGACCATGGCCTCGACGTCGTCCAGGTCGCGGAAGGTGACCACGCCCTTCAGGTCCGAACCCGGCAGCGGCAAGCGGAACGGGTCCGAGCCGGTGGCCAGGATCAGCTTGTCGTAGCCGACCTCAAGCCCGCCCTCGGCGACCACCTTGCGGCCGTCCAGGTCGACCGCCGTGACGGCGCGACCGGCGTGCAGGGTGATGGCGTTGTCGCGGTACCAGGCCTCGTCATTGATGACGATGTCATCGAAGGTCTTCTCGCCCGCCAGCACCGGCGACAGCATGATGCGGTTGTAGTTCACCCGCGGCTCGGCGCCGAAGATGGTGACGTCGTAGCGGGTGGGGTCGCGCTTGAGCACTTCCTCGACCGCCCGGCAGCCGGCCATGCCGTTGCCGATGACGACCAGACGTTGCTTGGTCATGGCTATCTCACTCATCGAGGAAAAGGATCAGACGCGGACGCTGGCGGCGTCGCCGTGCAGGGTCGGCCAGATGGCGCGCCAGCGGGCCTTGAGGCTGAACAGCGCCCCGAAGGCGAACAGCGCCAGCAGGGCGAAGCCCAGGAAGCCTGACTGGTAGGAACCGGTCATCTTCTTGGCCATGCCCAGGGTCGAGGCCAGGTAGAAGCCGCCGATGCCACCGGTCATGCCGATCAAGCCGGTCATGACGCCGATCTCGCGGCGGAACCGCTGCGGGGCCAGTTGGAACACCGCGCCATTGCCCGCGCCCAGGGCCAGCATCGAGAACATCAGGGCGGCCAGAGCGTACCAAGCGGTCGGCAGCTGAAAGCTGGCGGTGGCCAGGCCCAGGGCGGCCAGGATGTAGACGAAGCTCAGGGTGCGCACGCCACCGAACTTGTCGGCCAGGGCCCCGCCGACCGGGCGGATGAACGAGCCGGCGAAGACACAGGCGGCGGTGAAGAAGCCGGCCACGACCGGGTCCAGGCCGTACTCGCTGTTGAAGTACATGGTCAGCGACGAGGCCAGGCCGACGAAGCCGCCGAAGGTCACGCCGTACAGCAGCATCAGCCACCAGGCGTCCGGGACCTTCAGGACGTCGAGATACTCGGCCAGCTTCTTGGGGGCGGGCTGCTCGGGAGCGTCCTTGGCCAGCAACATGTAGACGACAAAGGCGACGGCCAGCGGGATGGCGGCCAGGCCGATCACGGTCTGCCACCCGAACGCCTTGGCCAGGGCCGGCGCGAACAAGGCCGCCAGGGCCGTGCCCGAGTTGCCGGCGCCGGCGATGCCCAGGGCCAGGCCCTGGTGCTCCTGCGGATACCAACGCGAGGCCAGCGGCAGGGCGACGGCGAACGAGGCGCCGGCGACACCGAGGATGATGCCCAGTGCCAGCACCTGATGGTAGTTATGGATGCCGACCGCCCAGGCCAGAACGAGGCCCGTCAGCACGATCATCTGGCCGATCATGCCTGTCTTCTTGGGACCGATGCGATCGACCAGCACGCCGTTGACCAGGCGCAGCACCGCGCCAGCCAGCACGGGGATGGCGACCATCAGACCCTTCTGGGCGGGATCCAGGTGGAAGTCCTTGGCGATCGCCACGCCCAGCGGGCCCAGGATCACCCAGACCATGAAGCTGAGATCGAAATACAGGAACGCTGCGAACAGGGTCGGCGCATGGCCGGCCTTCAGGAAGTCGCGGGAGAGCATTGTCGGCCTCGACGGGTTGCGTGTCTGCGAGAGCGGAGCGTCATCGCTCCGGGTGGCTGACCGCATCCGAGCGGTCCTCTGGCAGCCGCGAACGCCGTTGTTCGTTGGCCTTGAGCCTATGTGAGACCCGTTATTCGCGGGATGTCATCGGCAATGCCGCGTTGCGGCGCCAATGACGTGTGCGGCGCACGATCGCTCAGCAAACAGGCGCCAGCGGCGCCTGAGACTTGTGCAGATCAGGCTGAAACCAGGTCCAGCGTCAGCGCCACGGCGCGATAGAGCTCGGGCTGGTAGACGCGGTCGACCAGCGCTTCGAGGTCCGCGCCGGGCTCGAGCTGCCCCAGACGCGCCATCCGCGACGCCATCCACAGACCATGCTCACGGCGCGGCAGGCCCGCGCCATCACGGTGGAAGACGATCTCATGCTCCAGGGCGCGGACGATGGCGGCCGGCGGCGCGTCGACGCGATCCGGGTGGGCCAGGATAGCGATCAGGTCCTCACGGTTGGCGGGATCATCGGCCCAGGCCGCGCCGCGGATCACCGCCCGCAGGCAGGCGCGCAGTTCGTCCGGGCGATGCATGGCCAGTTCTGACCTCACGCCCAGCACCTTGTCCGGTCCGCCGGCCCACAGCTGCGAGGCCGTGACCAGAACGCGACCCAGCCCCTCGGCCTCGGCCACCGCGTTCCAGGGGGCGCCGACACAGAAGCCGTCCACCGCGCCGGCCCGCATCTGCTCGACCATGCGTGGCGGCGGAATGACCACGATGCGGACATCGTGGTCCGGATCGACGCCGCTCTTGGTCAGCCAGTCACGCAGCAGGTAGTTGTGCATCGATTGCGGAAAGACCACGGCGAAGGTCAAAGGCCCCTGCCCGCTGGCCCGCCGCGCGACGACGGCCTCGGCCAGCCCCTCGCCCGCCGCGCCGACCATGGCGGCCAGCGCCGTAGACACCGTCACCGCGCTGCCGTTCTGGTTCAGCGCCAGCGGGACCAGCACCTCGCCCTCCGCCGCCAGAGCCATCGGAGCCAGCATGTGGGCGCCGTCCAAAGCGCCGACGGCCACCTTGTCGCGGATCGTCGCCCACGACGCTTCACGGACCAGCTCGACGGCCAGTCCCTCTTCCTCGAAGAAGCCCAGCGCCTGGGCGGCGACCAGCGACGCGCAGTCGGTCAGCGGGATGAAGCCCAGCTTCAGCTCGGAGAGCCCGCTCACGAGGCGTCGCCCTTCAGCACCCCGGCGAAGGCCAGCAGGTCGGCGGCGACCGAGCCGATCGGCTTACCCCGGTCCATGGCCAACTTGCGCAACAGGCGATAGGCGCCGTCCTCGTCCAGGCCGCGCTCCTTCATCAGGAGGCCCTTGGCGCGCTCGACGGTCTTGCGGGATTCCAGGTCGGCCTTGGCCTTGGCCAGGTCGCCGCGCAGCTGCTGGGTCAAGGCGAAGCGGCTCATGGCCACGTCCAGGATCGAGCGCACGCGATTGGCCGCCAGGCCGTCGACCACATAGGCCGCCACGCCGGCGCGCACCGCCTGCTCGGCTAGTCCCGGCTCGGAGCGGTCGACGAACATCACTACCGGCCGCCCGTGGCCATAGTCCTTGAGGCTGTCGAGGGTGTCGCGATCGGGGCTCTCGGCGGCGATCACCACCACGTCTGGCGCGAAGGCCAGGACCTCGGCCTCGTCGAAGACGGCCGAACGCCGCACCTCGAGGGGCTGCACGCCCTCCAGCCCCTGGGCCACCAGGGCGGCGCGCGCGGTATCTGGATCAATGACAAGCACCCGCATCACCTTGGTCCTAAGCGGCGCTGGGCGGTGTGGGGGAACTTTCCCCCGCCAGGGACGCCCGCATCGACATCCGCCCAGAAAGCGGGCGCCGACGATTATTCCTTGGGCGTCGCACCAATGCGACGAGAACGTGCAAGACCGTCAATCGACCTTGCGTTGCCTTGCGCGAACGCGCCAGATCGGCGCGTAGACCAAGCGGAGCCTTTGATGACCCTTTATGTGTTCGCCCTTCTGATCGGCGTAATCGCCGGCCTTCGCGCCATGACCGCGCCAGCCGCCGTCGCCTGGGGCGCCAAACTCGGCTGGCTGGCCCTGGCGGGCTTTCCGCTGGCCTGGCTGGGCGGCTGGATCGCCGTGGGCGTGTTCACCGTGCTGGCCGTCCTGGAACTGGTCGCCGACCAGCATCCCAAGACCCCCAGCCGCAAGGTCCCGCACCAGTTCGGCACGCGCGTGCTGACCGGCGCTTTCAGCGGCGCGGCCCTGATGATGCCCAGCGGCCACTGGCTGCGCGGCGCTGTCATCGGCGCGGTCGGCGCGGTGCTCGGCACGCTGGGCGGGGCCGAAGTGCGCGGTCGCCTGGCCGCCAAGTTCGGCAAGGACGCTCCGGCCGCCTTCATCGAGGACGCGGTCGCCGTCGTCGGGGCCTTGTTGATCGTGGCCCTGGCCCGATGAGCAGTCCGCGCGCGTTCGACGCCATCATCATCGGCGCGGGCCAGGCCGGCCCGTCCCTGGCCGGCCGCCTGACCGCCGCCGGCCAGACGGTGGCGCTGATCGAGCGCAAGGACTTCGGCGGCACCTGCGTCAACACCGGCTGCATGCCGACCAAGACCCTGGTCGCCAGCGCCTATGCCGCCCACCTGGCCCGTCGGGCGGACGACTACGGCGTCGTGCTGAACGGCCCAGTGGCTATCGACATGAAGCGGGTCAAGGACCGCCAGCAGACGGTGGTCAAGAACGCCCGCGGCAATGTCGAGAAGTGGCTGCGTGGCATGCCCGGCATGACGGTGATCCAGGGCCATGCCCGCTTTGAGAGCGCCGACACCGTTCGCGTCGGCGACGACCTGCTGACCGCGCCGAAGATCTTCCTGAATGTCGGCGGCCGCGCCAACGTCCCTGACATGCCGGGTGTGGACGACATCACCTACCTGACCAATGTCGGCATGATGCAGCTCGACACCTTGCCCGAGCACCTGGTGATCGTCGGCGGCAGCTATATCGGGCTGGAATTCGCCCAGATGTTCCGCCGCTTTGGCAGCCAGGTCACCGTGGTCGAGATGGGCCCGCGCCTGATCGGCCGCGAGGATCCGGAAGTCTCTGACGCGATCCGCGAGATCCTGGAGGCCGAGGGCGTCACCTTCCGCCTCAACTCAGAATGCATCAGCTTCGCCCCGCACGAGGACGGCGTTTGCGTCCACGTCACCTGCGAGGCCGGCGCGCCGCAGGTCACCGGCACCCATGTGCTGCTGGCCGTGGGCCGCAAGCCCAACACCGACGACCTGGGCCTGGACAAGGCCGGGATCGCGACCGACAAACGTGGCTACGTCGTCGTCGACGACCAGCTGCGCACCAATGTCCCGGGCGTCTGGGCCATGGGCGACTGCAACGGCAAGGGCGCCTTCACCCACACCGCCTACAACGACTTTGAGATCATCGCCGCCAACCTGCTGGACGATGATCCCCGAAAGGTCAGCGACCGCATCAGCTGCTACGGCCTGTTCGTCGATCCGCCGCTGGGCCGCGTGGGCATGACCGAGGCCGAGGCCAAGGCGACCGGCCGCAAACTGCTGATCGGCCAGCGACCGATGACCCGCGTCGGCCGCGCCGTCGAAAAAGGCGAGACCCAAGGCTTCATGAAGGTGGTCGTCGACGCCGAGACCAAGGAGATCCTGGGCGCCGCGATCCTGGGCCTGAACGGCGACGAAGCCATCCACGGCATGATCGACCTGATGTACGCCAAGGCCCCCTACACGGTGATCTCACGGGCGGTGCACATCCACCCGACGGTGTCGGAGCTGATCCCGACCATGCTGCAAGAACTGAAGCCGGTTTAGATTTTCAGATTTTGGGCGGGTCGCTTTCAGACGAAATAGAACCTGTTGCGGTTGCGATAAGCCAGGCCGTCCCCACCTAGCTTCGCAGACGCCGACGGAGGGTCGGCGCCCGTTTTCACGGATACTGCGATGACTAACCTGTTCGACCCGCTGCGCGTCGGCGACCTGACCCTTCCCAACCGCGTCGTCATGGCGCCGCTGACCCGCCTGCGGGCCGGTTCGACCCACACGCCCAACGCCCTGATGGCCGAGTACTACGGCCAGCGCGCCTCGGCGGGCCTGCTGATCACCGAAGGCGTGCCGGTCACGCCGCAAGGCGTCGGCTATGCCGGCGTCCCGGGCATCTGGTCCCAGGGCCAGACCGAGGCCTGGAAGCAGGTGACGAAAGCCGTGCACGACAAGGGCGGCCGCATCTTCATGCAGATCTGGCACGTCGGCCGGATCTCCGACCCCGAGCACCTGAACGGCGAGCTGCCGGTCGCCCCCAGCGCCATCGCCGCCAGCGGCCATGTCAGCCTGCTGCGCCCCGAGCGCCCCTACCCGACCCCGCGCGCCCTGACGACCGAGGAAGTCGCCGGCGTGGTCGAGGCCTTCCGCCAAGGCGCCCAGAACGCCAAGGACGCCGGCTTCGACGGCGTGCAGATCCACGGCGCCAACGGCTACCTGCTCGACCAATTCCTGCAGGACGGCTCCAACCAGCGCACCGACCAGTACGGCGGCCCGATCGAGAACCGCGCCCGCCTGCTGCTGGAAGTGACCGACGCCGTCGTTTCGGTGTTCGGCGCCGGTCGCGTCGGCGTCCACCTGGCGCCGCGCGCCGACAGCCACGGCATCAGCGACAGCGACCTGCCGGCCACCTTCGGCTACGTCGCCAAGGTCCTGGGCGAGCGCAAGATCGCCTTCATCTCGACCCGCGAGCATGAAGCCGCCGACAGCCTGGGCCCGGCGCTGAAGGCCGCGTTCGGGGGCGTCTATCTCGCCAACGAGAAGTTCGACCTGGCCACGGCCAACGCCGCGATCGACGCCGGCAAGGCCGACGCGGTGATGTTCGGCAAGGCCTACATCGCCAACCCGGACCTGGTGGAGCGCCTGCAGCAGAACGCCCCGCTGAACGCGCCGGTCCCGGCCACCTTCTACGCCCCTGGCGCCGAAGGCTACACGGACTACCCGACGCTGGAGCAGGTGGCGGAAGTCGCCTAGCGCAGCCGCGACCGGGGCGTCGGGTCCAGTCGCAAGACCTGGGCCGGACGCTCCTGGGCGTCCGTGAGATCGGGATCGGTCTCCAGCCAGGCCCGGTCTTCCGTTCGCGAGAACCACACGAGCACCTTCTCGTGCTGCCGCACCAGCAAGCGCGGGAAGGTGTTTTCGCTTGTTTCGGACACGTAGACGCCCAGCGTCGGCAAGCTCGCCGCCGCGAGGCGCTCGGCAAACAACTGGCCGAAACCGTCGGCCGGATCCTTCCAGAGATAGAAGATGGTCGCCACGACCGAGCTCGCCGGTTCCGGCGGCTCGCGCCGGTCTGTATCGACGAGGGCCAGCTCCGGGGTCAGCGGCTTGAGCAGCAGGACGTTGTCGTTGTCCAGCAGCAGCGGGTTGGCCTCGTCCCGATGCGCTTGCCAAACCGGGCCGAAATAGAAGGCGTTCAGCCCGCGCTCACGAGCTTTCATATCCGCGAAGCTGCGGATCCAGGTGAAGCGGTTCGGATCGTCCCGGTCGCGAAACTGGCCGACAAGGCGCATGCCCTCGGCCTCCTGGCTCTCGACGAACCAGCGCTCGAACACATCGATCATGTCGTCGCGGCGGCCGGGGACGATCTTGTACTGGCGGAGCTCGAGGACGGTGTTCATGGCTCTGCTTAGATCAGGCGTGAGGCCCGATCCTGTCAGCAGGCCTCGATGAGCCCCTCGGCGACGTAAGCTTGCGCCACCGCCTCGGCGACCTTGATGCCGTCAACGGCGGCCGAGAGGATCCCGCCGGCATAGCCCGCGCCCTCGCCCGCTGGGAACAGGCCGGCGGTGTTGAGGCTCTGGAAGTCCTTGCCGCGCGTGATGCGGATCGGCGAGGAGGTCCGGGTCTCGACGCCGGTCAGCAAGACGTCGGGATGGTCGTAACCAGCGATCTGGCGGCCGAACACCGGCAGCGCCTCGCGCATGGCCTCGATCACGAAGTCCGGCAGGCAGGCCGACAGGTCCGTCAGGGTGACACCCGGCTTGTAGGACGGCTGAACCTCGCCAAGTTCGGTGGACGGCTTACCGGCCATGAAGTCGCCGACCTTCTGGCCCGGCGCCTGGTAGGTCGAGCCGCCCGCCACATAGGCCAGGCTCTCCCACTTGCGCTGGAACTCGATGCCGGCCAGCGGATGGCCCGGATAGTCGCGCTCGGGATCGATGCCGACCACGAAGCCGGAATTGGCGTTCCGCTCGTTGCGCGAATACTGGCTCATGCCGTTGGTCACGACCCGGCCCGGCTCGGACGTCGCCGCCACCACCGTGCCGCCCGGGCACATGCAGAAGCTGTAGACCGTGCGGCCATTGGCGCAGTGGTGCGACAGGCTGTAGTCCGCCGCGCCCAGGTCGGGGTGACCGGCGCAGGTCCCGAAGCGCGCCTTGTCCATCCACGACTGCGGATGCTCGATCCGCACGCCGATCGAGAACGGCTTGGCCTCGATATGGACGCCGCGCTCATACAGGACTTCGAAGGTGTCACGGGCGCTGTGCCCCAGCGCCATGACCACGTGGCGGGTCGGCAAGTAGTCCTGGCCGGCGATGCGCAGACCCTTCAGCCGGCGCGAACCGTCGGCCTCGACCTCGATGTCGAAGTCATCGACCTTGTGCTGCCAGCGGTACTCGCCGCCCAGGCTCTCGATCAGGGCCCGCATCTGCTCGACCATGTGCACCAGACGGAAGGTGCCGATGTGCGGGTGGGCCTCGGTCAGGATCTCTTCTGGCGCGCCGGCCGCGACGAACTCCTCCAGCACCTTGCGGCCCAGGAAGCGTGGATCCTTGATCTGGCTGTAGAGCTTGCCGTCCGAGAAGGTCCCCGCCCCGCCCTCGCCGAACTGGACGTTGGACTCCGGGTTCAACTCGCTCTTGCGCCACAGGCCCCAGGTGTCCTTGGTGCGCTCGCGCACGACCTTGCCGCGATCGACGATGATCGGTTTCAGACCCATCTGGGCCAGGATCAGACCAGCGAACAGGCCGCAGGGGCCGGCGCCAATGACCACCGGGCGCGGGCCGTCGAAGCCCTCCGGCGCCTTGGCCACGAACTTGTAGTCGGTGTCGGGCCGGACGCGCACGTGGTGGTCGCCCTTGAAGCGCTCCAGCACGGCCGCCTCGTCGCGCAACTCCACGTCGACCGAATAGATCATCAGGATCGCCGCCTTACGGCGCGCGTCGTGGGCGCGGCGGGCGACGACGTGGCTCAGCAGATCGTCGGGCGCGATCCCGAGACGCTCGACAATGGCCGGCGCCATGGCCTCCGGCGGGTGGCCGAGCGGCAGCTTCAATTCCGAAATACGCAGCATGGCGCGCGTCTTAGCCGGAACCGCGCCCGCGCGCCATCCGGGCGAGACGTCGCGGCGTCGCCTTTACCTCCCGCGTAATCGCGCGGCCGCACTGGAGCGGGCATCAAGAGCGGGCCTGGAGACGCCAGGCGCTTCCGAACGGAGACCCGCCATGACCGACGCCGCCCAGATCGCCCAACTTTATGTCGACAGCTGGAACGAGACCGACGCCGAGCGCCGGGCCGACCTGATCGCCGCTCTCTGGACCGAAGACGCCCGCTACGTCGACCCGATGATGGCCGGCGAAGGCCGCGCCCAGATCGACGCCCTGATCGCCGGCGTTCACCAGCAGTTCCCCGGCTTCCGCTTCGCCCTCTCGGGCAAGCCGGACGGCTACGGCGACAAGGTCCGCTTCTCGTGGACCCTGGGGCCGGAAGGCCAGAGCCTGATCGAGGGCACGGATTTTGGCGTCGTCGAGAACGGTCGTCTCAGCGTGGTGACGGGTTTCCTCGACAAGGTCCCGGCCTAGGCCTTCGGATAGCCGCCGACTTCGGCTTCGTCGTCGATCACCTTGCCCGTCCCGGCCTTCACCTCGCGGACGATGCGGCGGTCGACGGCGTCGCGGTCCCAGGGCCGGGCGCCGGCATTGGCCAGCACATGGGCCTCGACCTGGCTGGAGGGCATCAGCTTCAGCCCCTCCGGCCAGAACGGCGGCTTGGTCAGGTGCTTGATCTTGGGGAACGGGTCGGTGTTGAGGATCCGCACCGGCGGCATCTCGGTCCCGTCGGCATAGTGGGCCGGATTGTCGAAGGCGTAGAGCTCCAGATCCCCCTGCCCCTCAACGATCAGGAACGGCAGGTCCGGCCGCGTCGAGGCTCCGCCCTTCACGACATTGCCGGCGATGGCCAGCTGGCCGACGCGCCACTGGTGACCGACCCACTCACTGGCGTTCAGGGCGTAGTGCATGCAGCGCGTGCCAGGGTCGTAGACGAAGTTGTTGACCGTCACGGCCTCGACCCCGCCCTTGAACAGCTGGTTGCGCTCGCGGTTGTGGGCATAGAGGTTGCGGGCGATCAGCACGTCGTAGGCGTTGTCGTGGATCAGGCTGCCCTTGGAGTGCTCGCCCTTCACGTGGCTGGCGTTCGACAGGCCCTCGGCGACGATGTTGTTGCTGAAGGTGATCCGGTGCGAGGTCCCGTCGCGCCACTTGGCCGGATCCTCGCCGCCGGTGAAGCGCGGGCCCGAGGCCGACAGGTTCTCGTCAGTGGCCCAGCTGGTCGAGCAGTGGTCGACGATGACGTCGTAGGCCTTCCAGCAGGTGATGCCGTCAACTTCCCAGCCGCTCTTGCTGGCCTCGCCGTCGCGGCCGGCGCGCACGCGGATGTGCCGGACGATGACGTCGTGGCTCTCGATGGCCAGGCTGCCCTTGATCAGGGTGATGCCCGGAGACGGCGCGGTCTCGCCGGCGATGGTCAGGAAGGGCTCGGTGACCTTGATGCTATGGCGGGCCAGATCGATCACCCCGCCGACGTCGAAGACGATCGTGCGCGGTCCCTTGGCGGCGATGGCTTCGCGCAGCGAGCCCGGACCGCCGCCGGCCAGGGTCTTGACCCGGATGACCTTGCCGCCGTCGCCGCCGGGCGTCTTGCCGGCCCAGCCCAGGCGCTCGAACGGCGCCTTGCGCGGCGCGGCCAGGACCAGGCCTGGCGTCGCCGCCAGAGCGGCGGCCAGCAGCGTGTCGCGTCGGGTGATCATCGAAACCCCTCCCTCTGTTCTTGTTCTCTTAGGCGCCGGTCGCCAGCCAGCTGACCGCATTGGCCAGCCAGCGCTGCTGCAGCGGCTTGACCATGTCCGGCAGGCGGTGGACCAGCACGCGGGCCTTGTCCTTGCGGACCGTGAAGCTGGCCGCGCCGTTCTTGCGATCGTGGTCGCGGCTGTAGGCGGCGATGACCTCGATACCGTCGCCGTCGATGACGAGGCCGTTCGACGGTTGGCCCTCGACCTGATGCAGCACGCTCATGGCCATGTCGGCCGGCAGACCGGCGAAGGTCGAGTGCGCCCGGACAAAGTTCCAGTTGCCCATCCACGGCGCCCGCAGGCCACCGACCTGGCCCGCGTAGCTGAAGAGACCCAGGCCCTGGAGCTGCTTGGCGACGCCGTCGGCCAGGCCGTCCTCTTGCACCATGGCCAGCAGCGGCGTGCCCGTCTTAGCGGCGGCCAGCACTTCGGGCGGCAACTCGCCCAGGACCACAACCGGCTTCTCGCCCTTCTTTGGCTGAGCCTCGAGACCGGTCTGTTCGCCGACCTGGCGGCGGATGATCTCGTCGGTCTTCAGGCCCGAAGCGACGATGCCGGCGTAACGCACGCCCGGCTTGAAGTCCTCGACCACGACGTTCGGCAGGGCCGTGAGTTGCTCGCGCAGGCTCTTGGCGATGCCCGAAACGCCCAGCTTGATCGGCTTGGCAGGCTTGGCCGCGGCGGCCGTCACCCAGATCTCGCGGTCAGAGACCACGTCCCCGAACGCCACGCGCAGGGTGTTCAGCCCCGCGCGGGTCAGGGCCGGCGTGCGGAAGCTTTCGGCCAGCAGATAGCTCAGCTGGTCCGGCGTCTGGGCCGGGACCGGCCAGCGGCCCAGTTCCTGGACCGCGCCGCCCTCACCCACCAGGCTCAGCACGACCTCGCCGGTCGCGGCCTGGCCGCTGTCGTTGAAGAACCAGATGTCCAGCTCGGCGGTCTCGCCGGCCGCATAGGCCAGGGCGCGGGGCCTGGCGATCGCCATGACCGGCCGCAGGGCCTGGCTCATCAGGGTCGGATCGGCCTTGAAGCCACGCAACGCGTCGACGATGCCCGAATGGTTCTCGATCGAGGTGGTCTCCCATCCCGAGATCGCCGCCACGTCGACCGTCTCGCCCAGGCGGATGTTCTCCAGGTAGTTGCGCCAGCTCTCATAGACCTTGCGCCCGACCGACAGCCACAGCGTCTCGCTGGTCGGGAACGCCGACTTGAAGCCCCAACGCTCGATATAGCTGTTGGTCGCCGCGACGATGTCCTTGTGGTCCTGCAGATCGTAGCTCTTGCCGCCCTTGGCCAGGATCTCGACGACCATGGCCTCATGGTTGTCGGCCGTGGCGCATCCCTGCATCTCGCCGAACTCGACGATGAAGGGCTTACCCTTCTGCATGTGGATGTAGTCGTCCTTGGACTTGTAGAAGCGGTCGTACCACTGGTCGCCCGCGCCCTGGTGCTCGACCCACCAGCCGCCCCATTGCTCGACGTCCGAGCGGTAGTAGTGGTCGTTGTACGGCAGGTACATGGCCTGGGCCGCGCCGCGCTTGACGAAGCCGTCGTTCAGAATGACCGCCCGGCTGGGATCCAGGTCGTGCATGGCCTTCAGCACGATCTGCACGTCGGGATTGGCCAGGTTCGCGCCGATCTCGTTCTGCAGGGTGTACTGCACCAGCGACGGCCGCGAGCGGAACGCGCGGACCATGGTCTTGCACTTCTCCAGCAGGAAATCGCGGCTGAAGGTGTCGGCTTCGGACAGCCTCTCGCCGGGCTTGAGGTCACGGCCGATGGCATGGCGGCCACCGCCGGGCTCCATGACCCGCAACAGACCCATCTCGTCCATCGCGTCGAAGACCTCGGGCTTGCCGACATTGCGGTGGAAGTGCAACGCGTTGAGGCCCAGGGCGTGCGCCGAGGTCACCTCGCGCTTGGCCAGCTCGGGCGTCGGCCACAGGCCGTTGAAGCCCCAATAGCCCCACGAGATCGCCGAATAGAGCCGCACACGGCGGCCGTTCAGGCGCAACAGCGCGTCGGTTCCGACGCCGTCGACGCCGAACCAGCGGAAGCCGAACCGGACCTCGCGCGTATCGACCGCGCCCTTGGCTTCGGTCCAGCGGAAACGCAGACGGTGCAGGACAGGTGTCTTCAGGTCCCAGATCTGGGCGCTCGGCGCCGAGACCGTGAAGCGAACCCGCAGGCGGTGTTCGTCGACCGCCTCGACGGCCTCGACCGTGACGGCGGCCGCGACCGGCGCGCCCTTGTCGTCCGTGAGCTCGACGGCGGCCTTGCTCTTCAACTTGTCCAGACCGGCCTTAGGCAGTGGCTTGTCGAGCACGACCTCCATGAAGCCAGTGACCTGGCGCGCGTTCGGCGTGTTCAGCACCCAGGCGTCGTCGATCCGCGCGGCGCGCGGGTGGACGCTCAGGGTCAGGCCGCGATCGATGCCGCCAAACCCGTGCGAGGCGAAAAACTTCAACTTGCCCCACATCATGGTCGTGGAGTCGCGCCAGTCGAAACGACCGCCCGGATTGGTGATGCGGATCGACAGGCGGTTGGCCTCGCCGGGCTTCATCGCCTCGGAGAGATCGCAGTGGATCGGCAGCTCCGACATGATCGAATAGCCGACCAGCTGTTCGTTCAGGAACACTTCGGCCCGCATCCGCGCCCCACGGATGTTCAGGAACACCCGCTGGCCCTTGGCCGAGGCCGGGATGTCGATGGACCGGCTCCACCACGACACGCCCTTGTAGGCGCCGTACTTGGGGACATCGTCGTCCTCGGCGTAGCGGTACTCGTCGGCGCCATAGGGCCGCGTGCCGAACGCGCCCCAGAAGTGCTGCTCGACCGTGGTCGGCAGCTGGACGGTGATCGCCTCGCCCGAGGCCAGCGCGCCCCAGCCGCCGGTCGGCGGGTTCACCGGCAGCTTGGACAGCTCGAACGTCCCCGGCAGGTGGATGACGTCGTCCTTCCAGGCCGCGCCCTGGTCGATCCAGAGCCGCCAGCCGTCGTCCGGAATGGCCAGGGACGGCTCGGCGGCAAAGCCGGCCGTCGGGGTCAGGCCCGTAGCGGCGGCGACGCCCAGGCTGGTGGTCAGGAAGCTGCGGCGATCGAGACGCATGGGATACTCGTGCTTAGGGGTTCCAGCCGTCGGGGCCGGCCAGGAATTTGCGGCGGTCCCAGGCCTTGGCCTGGTCGTCGGTCAGTTGATGGGTGCGCGGCTCGCGGGTCTTGGGGCTCGCGCCCGGACCGGTCGAGGCGTACTCGGCGAAATAGGCGGTGTTCAGGGTGTCGGTCTTGCCCGGCGTCCACTCGCGCCAGCCGGCAGGGTCGAGCGGCGCCTCGATGCGCGAGCGCATGAAGATCACCGTGGCCAGCGGCCGCCAGGCGCGGCCGAAGAAGATGCCCTGGGCGTCCTTGTCGGCGGTGATCAGGGTGCGGTCGAAGACATAGGCGCTGTCCTGGTCGGGCCGCACCTTGCTCTGGGCCGTGATCATCACGCTCTGGTGGGCGATGCCGTGGATGTGGCAGCGGTCGAAGAACGCCTTGGCGTCGCCGAAGATGAAGTCGACATGGCCCTCAACATAGCAGTCCTTGAAGTACTGCCGGCTGGGCTTGTCCTTCTTGGAGGCGGCGTACAGCGTGTCCTGGGCGCCGAGCAGGCGCACCTTCTCCAGCACGGCGCGGTCGGCGGTGATGGCCAGGGCCACGGCCTGGGACGGCTGCGGGTCCTTCAGGTGGTAGTCGTTCTGGATCGTCAGGTTCTTGGCTTTGAAGCCATCGCCCGTGACGTTCATCGTGAACGACTTGAAGGTGCCGCCGGCGGTGCGGGCGCCGTCGCTCCAGACGATGACCACGTCCTGGGGTTTGACGCCCTTGCCGACCAGGCGGACGTTCGGCTTGGCGATCGTCACCTTCTCCCGGTACTCGCCGGGCTGAAGCTCGATCGTACCGCCATCGGCCGGCAGAGCGTCCACGGCGGCGGTCAGGGTCTTGTAGGCGGCCTTGGGACCGACCCGCAGGGTCTCGGCGAAAGCGACGTTGCTCAGCGCGGTGGCCAGCAGCAGGCCCAGGAACAGACGCTTGCCGATCATGCGCGCACCAGGGCGCCGTTGCGCACGACGAGACGCGCGCTCTGGCCCTTCTTCAGCGCGACCTTCAGCGTCGAGCCGGCATGGACCACGGAGTGCTCGCCGTCGGCCTTGGCGGTCAGCACCGCCTCGGAGAGCTTCCCACCCGCCCAGCGGACATCGACCCCGACCGCGCCCCGCGCCCGCAGGCCGGTGATGTGGCCCGTCGGCCAGGCCGACGGCAGGGCCGGTAGCAGGTAGATACGGTCGTTGCGGCTCTGCAGGACCATCTCGGTCATGCCCGAGGTCCCGCCGAAATTGCCGTCGATCTGGAACGGCGGGTGGGCGTCGAACATGTTGGGATAGGTGCGCTCGGGCCCAAGCAGCAGCTTCAGGATGCCGTGGGCATGGTCGCCCTCGCCCAACCGCGACCACAGGTTTAGGCGCCAAGCGATGGCCCAGCCGGTCGAGAGATCCCCGCGCGTGACCAGGGTCGTCTTGGCCGCCGCCGCCAGCTTGGGCGTCGCATCGACCGAGATCTGGTCCGACGGGAACAGGCCGTACAGGTGCGAGACGTGGCGGTGGTGGATGTCGCTGGCGTCGGCGTCCCAGTCCTCCTGCCACTCCTGCAGCTGGCCGTCCTTGCCGATCTTATACGGGGCCAGCTTGTCACGCGCCGCCTTCAGCTCGGCGACGAAGGCCTCGTCCGCGCCCAGGATGGCTTCGGCCTTCAGGCAGTTGTCGAACAGGTCGCGGACGATGGCCTGGTCCATGGTCGGGCCGGCCACGATCGACGAGCCATGGCCGTGGTTGTTCTCCGGCGAGATCGACGGGTTGGTGACCAGAACCCCGAACTTGGGATCGACCACCAGGGTGTCGAGGAAGAACCGCGCCGAGCCCTTCATTAGCGGATAGACCCGCTCCAGATAGGCCTTGTCGCGGTTGTAGTCGTAGTGGTCGTAGACGTGCTTGCAGAGCCAGGCGCCGCCGGTCGGCCAGACGCCGAACTTGGCGCCGTCGATCGGCGCGGTGGCCCGCCACAAGTCGGTGTTGTGGTGCGTGACCCAACCCCGCGCGCCGTACATGGCCTTGGCCATCCGCGCGCCGGTCTCGGAGATGTCCTTCACCAGCGCGATCAGCGGCTCGACCAGTTCCGGCAGGCTGGTCGGCTCGGCCGGCCAGTAGTTCATCTCGGTGTTGATGTTGATCGTATATTTGCCGCCCCACGGCGCGAAGGTCTTGTCGTTCCAGATGCCCTGCAGGTTGGCCGGCTGGCTGCCCGGACGCGAACAGGCGATAAGCAGGTAACGACCGTACTGGTAATACAGCGCCGCCAGGGACGGGTCGTCGGTGGTGGGCGACTGCTTGATGCGCTCATCGGTGGGCAGCAGGTCGGCGCGAGTGCGGCCGAAGTCGACGCCGACGCGGCGGAACAGGCCCCGGTGATCGGCCTGGTGCTCGGCCAGCATCTTGGCCCACGGCTTGGTCGCCAGCTTGCCCAGGGTCGCCTTATTCAGCGCCGTCGGGTCGCCCGAGACATCGTCATAACGGCGATAGCTGGTGGCCGCCGCGATCAGCAGCAGCACCTCGTCGGCGCCCTTCACCGACAGGACACCACCCTGCCCGCTGATCTTGCCGCCCTTGGCGCGCACGTCGACGCGGCACTCGAACTTCAGCTTGGCGTCGATGCCTTGCGAGGGTTCGTTGATTCCGGCCAGGACCAGCTGCGCGCCCTCGACCGACGAGACCGGCTTGGACTTCAGCGGGCTGGCAAAGCTTAGATCGACGCTGATCGCGCCCTTCTTGCTCGCCGTCAGACGCACGGCGATCACGCCGTCCGGGGCGCTGCCGATCACTTCGCGGATGTAACGCACGCCGCCGGCCGTGAAGCTGGTTGTGGCGATGGCGCCATCAATATCGAGGTCGCGGACATAGTCGCTGCCCGCGTCGCCCAGGCCTGGGAAGTCCAGCTTCAGGTCGCCGATCGTCTGGTACGACATCTGCCGCTTGGGCAGGCCCATGAACTTGGCGTCGGCCAGTTCGGTGGCCTTGGCGTATTCGCCCGCATTGATGAGCTTGCGGATCTCCGGCAACGCCCCGTTGGCCTCCGGATTGATCGGCTCGTAGGGCCCGCCGGCCCACAGGGTGTCCTCGTTCAGCTGCAACCGCTCGGCCGCGACGCCGCCGAAGATCATCGCCCCCAGCTTGCCCGAGCCGACCGGCAAGGCCTCGACCCATTCCTTGGCGGGCTGGCGGTACCAAAGGCGCAGCGGTCCCGCCTTGGCCTGGGCGCGGGCGGGCGCGGCGGTCAGGGCCGAGGCGGCGCCCAGGACGGCGAGCGTAGAGCGGCGGGTCAGGGTCATCGAAGGCCTACTGGATCAGGTAGCGGCGCAGGGCCGGCACGGATTTCGACAGCTCGTCGGTGACGATAGCCGAGAAATAGTCAGCGCCCACGACGCCCAGGTGGGTGTAGTCGAACGAAAGCTTGGCTTGGCCCATTGGCTCGACCGCAGCGTTGTTCTGGGCCACGGGCGGCGCGCCCGGAGCGACCGGAACGCCGGTGTTGGCGGCGATGGTCGTGCCGGTCTTGGTCGCCGCCTCAAGCACCTCGGTTGAGGGCGGACGCTGGGCGAACTTCATGGCCTCAACCGGTCCCATGGCCTGGACGGCGGCCTGGCTGCGAGCGTGCAGATCGACCACGGGCGTGTTGGTCTCGGCCGCGACCTTGCGGACCGCGTCGGCCCACGGGCCAAGATCGTCCAACAGCTTGCCGTCCTTGAACGAGCGACGGGTCAGCGGCGTGACCAGGATCGGCTTGCCGCCGGCCGCCCGCACCTCGTCGACATAGCGCTTCATGTTGACCGGAAACTCGGTCGCCAGGTCCGTCGAGCGACCGGGCTTGCCCGGCTGGTCGTTGTGGCCGAACTGGATCAGCACATAGGTGTCGGTGAAGCCGCCCGACTTGATCTCGTCCATGGCCAGGGCCCACGAGCCCTCGGCGCGATAGTTGCCGCTGGAGCGGCCGCCGCGCGCCAGGTTGATGCAAGCGGCGAACGAGGTCACGTGCCAGCCGCAGAAGCTGGGACCCCAGCCGCCCTGCACGGCGCTGGTGGAGTCCCCGACCAGCACGATCTTGATGGCCTTGAACTTCGGCGGCGCGACGTCGGCCGCCTGGGCCTGCACGACCAGCGGCGTCAGCGCCAGGACGGCGGCCAGGGTCAGGGCCTTCAAACGCATGGGTTACTCCGAAGAAGATGAGCGGCGTCGGGGACCGACGCCGCCCCAGTTGGCACCTCGGGAGGAGGTGGTCTCGAACGCCTAGGTCCGGCCGACAAAACGCTGTCGGCCCGGGACGCTGGAGGCGGTGATTTCGGGATGGGCGGAGAGGGAATCGCGGATGGCCGAACGGCGCGGCGCGCGCGATAGCGTGGTCATCATTCCCTCCCCAACTGGCGGCCATCCAGGGGCCGTTCTCACCGGATCTCTGTCACCGGTGTCATGGAGATAAGCATGCCCAGAGAACTGGAAAAAGCGGAAAGTTACCGGTAACTTGTAGAAATATCGGAACTTTCCTTGCCCTCGCGAAACTAGATTTCAACAACGTTTCATGCCCGCCGATCCGCACAAAAAAGTTCGGGATTGGCCGCAATTGTCCGACAAGCCATTGATCGGCGCGACGATCCCCCGCATCGTCGCCGTCAACAAGGATACCGAGAACAATCGGGGAGTGGCGGTGTCCGGGGCGGAGCGGCCGAAGCGTCGAATCGTTGAGTGTGTGGTTTGGCGTAATCGGGCCGCCCACGCGCTTGCGCGCACCCTATGAGAACGCCCCAGACGCTTGGACTGGCGACGGCTCTGACCGCGCTCCTGGCCGCCGTTCCGACCCTGGCCGCGCCTAGTCCGACCGCCTATGCCTTCGACCAACCCGCCCAGCCCCTGGCCCGCGCCCTGCTGGCGGTATCCGAGCGCACCGGCGTCGTCGTCTTGGCGCCCGCCGCCCTCGTCGCCGGCCGACAGGCGCCAGCCCTCCACGGAAACCTGTCGCTGCCCACGGCCCTCTCGACCCTGCTGGTAGGATCGCGACTGACCTTCGTGATCGGCGCCGACGGGGTAGTCACGATCATCGCCGCGCCACAGGCTATCCGACCGACCAAGCGCCCTCTCCCGCTCCCATCCGTTCCGCACCGGTTCGATGACGAGCCGCCCGCCGAGGTCGCGCCGGTCAGCGTCACGGCCATCGCCAATGCCGACCTGCCGGCCTACCTCAAGCGCCGTACGCCCTCGCCCGTCGACATCCTGAC
This sequence comes from Caulobacter sp. GW821-FHT10A06, assembly GCF_059415805.1. Lineage (NCBI taxonomy): Bacteria > Pseudomonadati > Pseudomonadota > Alphaproteobacteria > Caulobacterales > Caulobacteraceae > Caulobacter > Caulobacter sp. GW821-FHT10A06. The sequence continues at coordinate 657,118 of NZ_JBWKNY010000002.1, read as the reverse complement.
CGAGGACGAGATCGCCCGCTCCGGCGCGATCAGCCTTGGCGACGCCCTGCGGGAATTGCCCGGCGCGGCGGCGGTTAGCGACGGCGGCGAGACCCGTCAGATCGCCCTGCGCGGCACGGCCAGCCGCTTCACCCGCGTGCGCATCAACGGCATGGAGACCCTGGCGACCTTCGGCGGCGCCAATGTCGGCGGCGGCACCAATCGCGGCCGGGCGTTCGACTACAACGTCTTCGCCGCCGACCTCTTCCGGCAGATCAAGGTGCAGAAGACCGCCACCGCCGACATCGACGAAGGCTCGCTGGGGGCGACAGTCGACATCCGCACCCGCTCGGCCTTCGACCTGCGTGACAAGAGCGTCTTGCTGTACGGCGAGCAGAGCTGGAACAGCCGCGCTGACCGTCTGGCGCCGCGTGGCTCGATTGTGGTGTCGCGACGCCTGGCCGACGACCGGCTGGGCGTGCTGGTCTCGGCCGCCTATTCGCGCCGCTACGCCGTCGACGCCGGGACCACGGCCGGCGGCTGGCAGACGGGCGATGCGCTGTATCCCGGCTTCGGCGGAACCCGAGGCGGCGCCAGCCTGGATCAGGTCAACGCCGCCCTACACGCTCGCATCCCGCGCCTGGAGCTGATGACCGCCGACCAGTCGCGCCTGGGCCTGACCGGCGCTCTGGACTGGCGCCCCTCGGACCGCACCCGCGTCTCGCTGGATTTGCTGTACGCCAGCCTGCGCGCCCGACGGCACGAATACCTGCTGGAGAGCTTCACCTTCCGCACTGCCGGCCCCTGCGGTCCGACGGCGGCGCCGATCTGTGGGCTGAACGCGGTGACCGCGATCGATCCGGTGATCCGCACCGGCAAGGGCCCCGACGTCCTGCTGGCCGGTGTCTTCGACGGCGTCGATGTGAAGTCCGAGTCCCGCTACGACGAGCTCGACACTATCTTCCGCCAGGCCACTCTGTCGGCGACCCACCAGCTGGCCAATGGGATCGAGGCCACCGCTTTGCTGGGCTTCTCGCGCTCGGACTTCAGCAACCCCGTGCAGAACACCCTGCACATGGACCAGTACGGCGTGGACGGCTTCGTCTACGACTTCCGCGACGCCTCGCGCCCGTACATCGGCTACGGGGACGCGGTGTTGGACAAGCCCTCGGCCTGGACGCTGTCGGAGGTCCGCGACGATCCCAACTGGGTCGACAACAGCTACAAGACCGCGGGCCTGGACCTGAAAGGCGCGGCGCGCGGCCTGGAATGGCGCGCGGGCGTGCTGCACAAGGATTACCGGACACAGGCCGTCAGCCTGTCGCGATCCGATGGCACGACCGCCAATCTGAACGGCCTGATCCCGGCCGCCTTGGCCGGCGTGCCGATCGGTGACTATGCGCGCATGGTCGGCGCTGGCGCCTCGTTCGGCGCGGTGAACCCGCCCAGCCAGTGGCTGGCGCCGGACATCTTCCGGGGCCTGGCTCTGCTGCGCCAGGCCTGCGCCCAGGCCGGCTGCGACGCCTTCCACCTGGGACCCGAACCCGCCGCGGCCACCAACTACGCGATCGGCGAGCGCGACGACGCGGCCTACGTCCTGCTCTCGCGCCCCCGCCAGAACGATGGCCGACTGTGGGGCGATGTCGGCCTGCGCCTGGCGCGAACGGCGCAGGACGCGCGCGGTTCGCAGGTCCAGGCCGACGGAACGCTGAAGCCGGTCCGCGCCAAGCGCAGCTATGTCGACCTGCTGCCGTCGGCCAACCTTGTCTGGGAGCCGGCCGACGACCTGACCGTGCGGATGGGCGCGGCGCGAGTCATGGTGCGTCCGGACCTGCGCAGCCTGCGCCCCGGCTTCACCATCTCGACGCCCAGCCTCAAGAGCATCTCCGCCGGCGATCCGAACCTGACGCCCACCCGCGCCACAACGCTCGACCTGGGCGCGGAATGGTACGCGCCGAACGGCGGCGCGGTGACGGTTTCGGCCTATCACAAGGCGATCGCCTCGATCATCCAGCAGACCTACAGCCCGCCAGCGCCGTTCTCGACCAATCCGTACGGCCTGCCCGACAGTGTCGCGGCGCAGGCCTGCGGCAGCACACCGGGTTGCGATCCCGCCCTGCCGATCTGGCAGTTCGTGCGACCGGCCAATACCGGCAAGGGTCGACTGAGCGGGATCGAGGTCTCGGGCGTGACGCCGCTGGGCGCGCCGGGCTCGCCCCTGGCCCGTTGGCGGCTGCAGGGCTCGCTGGCCTATACGCGCTCCAAGGTGCTCTACCGGATGCCGAACGGCGCGATGGAGACGATCCAGGACTCACTGGGCGGGCCGCGCTTCGTGGGCAATCTGGCGCTGAACTATGACGGCCGCCGCCTGGACGCCCGGGCCGGTGTCAGCCATCGCGGTCGTTACCTGGGCGCGGTTCCGGCCGTGACCGGCGGCGACGCCGAGGGCTTCGACGCCCTGACCACGGTGGATGTTTCGCTGCGCTACAAGATCTCGCCGCAGCTGACCCTGGCGGCCGACCTGGCGAACCTGACCGACGCCGTGCAGCGCCAGTTCATCGACCGCAGCCGCATTCCGAACTACCAGCACCGTACGGGCCGGGATTTCCGACTTGGGCTACGCTACCGATACCGTTAGGGCTGGTCGTCGAGGGCGAAGATCTGGCGCATCGCCAGCCACTTCTCGCCATCGGCGGCGCCGGGCAGCGGCTGCTGGAATTCCCACATCAGGCGCTCCCAGGCCTGGACGTCTTCCGACGCCATGTCGGCGGTGGCCTTGGCCTGCGCCGAGAACGCCGGGCCGGTCTCCATGATCATGAAAAGCCGCGTTCCCAGCCGCCAGATCTGCATGTCTCGGATATCGGCCGCGCGGATCGAGGCGGTCACGGCAGCGGGTACGGCGCCGGCGGCGTGCCAGGCCTTGTAACGTTCGATCAGCGCCAGGTCGTCCTTGAGGTCGAGGGCCAGGCACTGGCGCATGTCAGTTGATCCAGCCGCCGTCGATGATGTGGATCTGGCCGGTGGTAAAACTCGACTCGTCGCTGGCCAGGTACAGGGCCAGTTGCGCAAGCTCCTCGGCCTTGCCGAGGCGGCCCATGGGCTGGCGGGCGGTGAAGGCCTTGTGGGCGGCTTCGTAGTCGCCGGTGTCTGCCAGGCGCTGGTTCAGAGACGGCGTGTCGACCGTGCCCGGGCAGATGGCGTTGCAACGCACGCCCTGCCCCACGAAGTCGGCCGCCACGGCCTTGGTCAGGCCGATCACAGCCGCTTTGGTGGCCCCGTAGGCAAAGCGGTTGGGCACGCCTTTGATCGAGCTGGCCACCGAGGCCATGTTGACGATCGAGCCCTTGCCCGCCGCCAACATGGCCGGCAGGAAGGCGCGGATGGTGCGGTACTGGGCCGTGACGTTGATGTCGTTCGAGAACGCCCAGGCCTTCTCGTCGCAGTCCAGGATCGTACCGGCATGGACATAGCCAGCGCAGTTGAACAGCACGTCGATCGCGCCCAGCTCGGCGGCCAGGGCGTTGATGGCGTCCAGGTCCAGCACGTCCAGGCGGCGGCCTTCACAGCCCTCGACCTTGGCCAGAAGCTCTTCGTTGAGATCTGTCGCGATCACCCGTGCGCCTTCGCGGGCGAACAGCTCGGCGCTGGCCTTGCCGATGCCCTGCGCCGCCGCCGTTACCAGCGCGGTCTTTCCGGTCAGTCGTCCCATGATACGCCCCTTAACTCGCGCGCCGCAGCGGCAGGCAGGCCGGACCGATCGGGTCGAAGGCCTTGTAGGTGAGGATGAATTCCTGGTGGCCCAGCGCCTCGGACACCGTCCGCTCGCCACCGGCCACAGCCAAAACGAGGTCGAAGATCTCGTCGCCGACCTCGTCCAGCGTGCCGCGACCTTCCATGATCCGGCCGGCGTCGACGTCCATATCGCCCGTCAGCTTGCGGTAGGTCTCGGGGTTGGCGCAGACCTTGATCACCGGCGAAACGGCCGAGCCGACGACCGAGCCACGGCCCGTGGTGAACAGGGTCAGGTGGGCCCCGCAGGCGATCAGCTCGACGATCTCGGCATTGTCCGAGATGTTGGGGAAACCGAACCGCACCTCGCCGTCGGGCACCACGTCCAGCAGGTAGAGCCCGCCTGAGGGCGGCAGGTCGCCGGGCTTGAGGATGCCGACGATCGGGGCCGAGCCGGACTTGGAATAGGCCCCCATCGATTTCTCTTCCTGGGTCGTCAGCCCGCCCTCCGCATTGCCGGGCGCGAAGCTGCCATAGCCCATGACCGTGTAGTAGGCCTCGGCCTTGCGGACGCTGGCTTCCAGCTCGGCGCCCAGTTCGGGCGTGATGGCCCGGTCGGCCATGATCTTCTCGCAGCCGACCAGCTCGCCGGTCTCCTCGAACACGCAGGCCGCCCCGGCCGCGCCCAGACGGTCGAAGGCCCGGCCAACGGCGGGGTTGGCGGTGATGCCGCTGGTGCCGTCCGAGCCACCGCAGATGGTGCCGATGACCAGTTCGGAGACGTCCATCGGAACGCGTGCCGTCTGGTCAGCGATGGCCTTCAGCCGAGCCACGGCTTCGACGCCTTTGCGGACGGTCTCGGCGGTGCCGCCGTTCTCCTGGATGACCAGGGTCTCCACGGGGCGGCCGCTGGCGGCGATGGCCGCGCGCAGGGCCTCGCGGTTGAAACTCTCGCAGCCCAGCGAGATCAGCAGCACCCCGCCGATGTTGGGATGGGTTCCGATCGCCTGCATGACCTTCAGGGCGTAAGCGTTTGGATAGCAACCCGGAAAGCCGATCAGGTGGACGTCCGGGTCGTCGCTCTTGGTCACGATCGTGCGGGCCACGTGGTGGGCGCACTCGACCAGATAGGCCACGGTCACGACGTTGCGGATGCCCTTGCGGCCGTCGGCGCGCAGGTAGCCCTGGATGCTCATTGGCTCTCACCCGTGGCCAGCCGGGTGTGACTGGCGATGTAGTCGCTCTTCATGTTGTGCATGTGGACGTGCTCGCCGGCCGCCGCTGCGGCGGTCATCGAGCCGATCGGCGCGCCGTATTTCAGGATCTTTTCGCCAGCGACTAGCGCACGCCGCGCGATCTTGTGGCCGACCGCGACAGCGCCGGGCGCGACCTGCTCGACGCCGTCGATCTCGATCGTCTGGCCGGCCACGATCGGTTCGGCCAGCACCAGGACGTTGTCGTCGGGATGCAGCAGGATCGGCTTCATGCGGCGGCTCGCGTGGCGGGGGCGTCGGTGCGGATCAAGCCCTCGCCTCTCAGATCGGACCAGAGCGCGTCCGGAATAGTCATGTCCAGCCAGCGTGTTGCGTCGACGACCTGATCCGGCGTCGACATGCCCGGAATGACGCTCAGCACCGCCGGATGGGCCAGCGGGAACTGCAGCGCCGCCGCGGCCAGCGGCGCGCCGTGCGCGGCGCAGACCCGGCGCAGGCGCTCCACCCGCTCGACGATCTCGTGGGGCGCGGCCTCGTAGTTGTAGTGCAGCGTCCCACTCGTCTCGACCAGGGCGCCGGAGTTGAACGGTCCGCCAACGATGACACCGACACCCCGCGCCACGCAGCGCGGCAGGAAGTGCTCCAGCGCCGTCTGTTCCAGCAGCGTGTAGCGGCCGGCCAGCAGGAAGACGTCGACATCGGCGTGGTCCAGGACCTCCTCGCACACCGCCTGCTCGTTGACGCCCAGGCCGATCGCGCCGACTGCGCCGCTGTCCTTCAGCGCGCGCATGGCCTGGTAGCCGCCTTCGAGGAAGTCGCGCATGTGGCGGGCATGGGCGTCGCCATGGGTTGCGCGACCTAGGTCGTGGGCCAGCAGGACATCGACCCAATCGCGCTTCAGGCGGCGCAAGCTGTCCTCGAACGACCTCAGGACGCCGTCGCGGGTGTAGTCGAACACCGGCTCGAACGGCGCGGCGTCGACGAAGCCGTGGCGCTCGCGCTCGGTCGTCTGGATCGGCTCCAGGCGGCGGCCGACCTTGGTCGAGATCATCACATCCCGGCCGCCCAGAACCTCGCCCAGGCGCGTCTCGCTGAGGCCGAAGCCGTAGTGCGGGGCAGTGTCGAAATAGCCGATACCGGCGGCCAGGGCGGCGTCGATCACCGCATGCGCGTCAGCGTCCGAGACGGGCGCGTAGAGATTGCCGACGGCCGCGCCGCCGAACCCCAGGCGCGGCAGGCGCGCCAAGGTTTCCGACCGCTGTGCGTCGTCCATCATCCGCGCTTCCATCCCGTTTATTTATAAAATCGATCTTGCTGATAAAATTCCATTCCGGGCGCGGCAAGTCAATCGACGGCCGCCCGAAAACCTCGCCCACCTAGGCCGTCGGCCGAATTTCGCTGGTGATCTCGGCGGCGGCCTTCTGCAGGGCCGCGACAGTGTCGGCCATCGGCACGGCGGACGGCGTATCGACATAAGGACAGGTCAGGGCCGCCGCCACGCCGTCCGGGCCATGGATGGGCACCGACAGGTCGACCACGGCCTTGGTGACATAACTGTCGGCGCGGACATGGCCGTCGCTGCGAGCCTGGGCGGCGCTGGCCTGGAAGGCCTTCCAGGTCGCGGCCGAGGTCCCGCCCTTCAGCGTCTCGTCCCAGCGCGCGCGGATGCCGTCCGGCTGGAAGGCGTAGAGCACCAGGCCCGAGGTCGCCTCCACGATCGGCCGGCGATAGCCGACTCGGACCGAGAAGCCCTGGTCGCCCGGCGCCTCGATGCGGGCGACAACGACCATCTGGTCGCCGCTGGCCACGGCCAGGTGGCACGACTGGCCGACCTTCTGGGCGACCGCGCGCATGACCGGCAGGGCGGCCTCCAGCAGGTCCTTGGCGGGCGCACGGGTCATGCCCAGGGCGAACAGCTTGTTGGTCAGGACGAGGCCATCCTCGTCGGCGGCGCGACCGACATAACCGCGCGCCTCCAGCACCTGGACCATGCGGAACAGCTCGCTGGACGAGCGGTCCAGGGCGTTGGAGATCTGGGCCAGGGTCAGGCCGCCGCGATGGGCGGCCAGCAGTTCCAGCACGTCGAGGCCCTTCTCCAGGGCGGGCGCGCGGTATTCTCGCTTCTTGGCGGGCACGTCGGACATGTCTTCCTATAAGCGATAGAATCGCCGCGCCGTCTCGCCGAATAGCGCCGGTTGGTGCGCTGGCGAGACCCAGGCTTCGCATAGGGCGCGCCAGGACGGATAGTCGCCGGCCAGGTTCAGCACCGGCCAGTCGCTGCCCCACATCAGGCGGTCGGGTCCGAAGACCTCGATCAGGTGGGCGGCATAGGGCGCGACGACCTCGGCGGTCGGTGTGTCGCCGGCTTCGGTCAGCAGGCCTGAGAGCTTGCAATGGACGCCGGGTTGCTCGGCGAGCGCCGCCATCTGCTCGCGCCAGGGATCCAGGCGCCCGGCCACGATCTCGGGCTTGGCGCCGTGATCGATGACAACGCGCAGCTCCGGCCAGCGACGGACTAGGTCCAGCATGGCCGGCAGGTGGCGCGGCTTGATCAAGGCATCGAATGAAAGACCGGCCGCGATCATGGCCTCAATGGCGGGCGCGAGCTTCGGGTCGAGGATCCAGTCGCTGGCCAGGTCCTGCAGCATCGGCCGCAAACCCTTCAGCCACGAGTCTCGCGCCAGGGCCGTAATCCGCTCCGGCGCGTCGGGCGCGGCGAGGTCCGTCCAGCCCACGACACCCAGTGCCAACGGGTCGACCGCCGCCAGGCTCAGCAGCCATACCGTGTCGCGTTCACTCGGCTGCGATTGCACGAGTACGGCGCCAGAAAGATCATTAAAATTAGAATCTTGCTTCAGATCTTTGAGATCAAAGTCACGATGGATCGCCGGCAGGTCCGGCGTCGGCCATTCGTGGTCATTCTCGCCAATGCGCCAAACATGGCAGTGAGCGTCGATCAGCACGCGACAATGGCCTTGATGACGCCCGCCGAGGGTTCCATCCAGCCCGGCAAGGCTGCTGGAAGATCTTTCAGCAAGGTACTGTGTGTATTGAGTTCTTTCGTCGGCACCTGCCCCGCGCAGATCGCCGCCAGCACATGATCGAAGTCCTCCAGCGTAGCGTTGCGGCTGGCTAGCAGCGACATCTCGCGCTTATGGAACTCCGGGTCGGAGAAGGTGATATCGGCCGCCACGACCGAGATCAGCACATAGGTCCCGCCGTGGCCGACATAGCTAAAGCCCTGCTGCATGGCCGCAGCGCTGCCGGTGGCGTCGAACACCACGTCGAAGAACACGCCGCCGGTCATGTCAGACAGCAACGCCGGCGTGCCATCCGAGAGACCCACCACGCGGTCAGCGCCGAGGTGTTGATGGCAGAACACCAGCCGATCAGCGCGCGCGTCCAGCACCGTAACGCGCGCGCCGGCCAGCTTGGCAAACAGGGTCGCGGCGATGCCGATCGGCCCCGCCCCGACCACCAGCACCGACTGGCCAGGCTCGATCCGGGCGCGGCGAACGGCATGGGCGCCGATGGCCAGGAACTCGACCATGGCGGCCTCGTCCAAGGAGACGCCCTCGACCTTGCGCACGAAGCCGGCCGGCACGGCCAGGTACTCGCAAAGCCCGCCATCCATGTGCACGCCCAGCACACGGATGTTCATGCAGCAGTTCGACTTGCCCTTGGCGCAGGCCGCGCACGTCCCGCAAGACAGGTAGGGCATGACATAGGCGTGGTCGCCCTGCGCGAGGTCGCTGTCGTCCGGCGCCGAGACGACCTCGCCCGACAGCTCGTGCCCCATCACGCGCGGATAGCTGAGATACGGCTGCGTGCCGCGATAGATGTGCATGTCGGTGCCGCAGATACCAACCCGGCGTACGCGCAGCAGCACCTCCTCAGGACCGGGCGTCGGCGCGGGCCGTTGCTCGAGCTTGAGCTCACCCGGCGCGGCGCAGACCAGCACATCCATCATCCTCAGTGACCTCCGGCCAGCACGGCGTCGTGGGCGGTGACCTCGCGCCGCTTGGCGGTCAGGCCGAAGAGACCAACGACCGCGAAGCAGACGCACGGCACCAGGATCGCGAAGTGGATAGCGCTGGCGTCCGAGATCGCCCCCATCACGGCCGTCAGCACCGCGCCGCCGATGATGCTCATCACCAGGAACGACGAGCCGGTCTTGGTCAGCGGCCCCAGCCCCTTGATGGAGCTGGCGAAGATGGTCGGGAACATGATCGACATGAAGAAGCTGGTCGAAGCCAGGGCCAGCAGGCCCAGGTGTCCACCCAGCACGACCGCGACCAAGGTCAGGCCGACATTGGCCGCCGCGAACACCGCCATCAGCCGCGAAGGATCGACCTTGCTCATCAGCGCCGTGCCGGCGAAGCGCCCGGCCATGAAGCCGACCAGCGACCAGGACAGATAGGCCGCGGCGGTCTTCTCGCCCATGCCCGGGACCTGGTCCTGGGCGTAGCGGATCATGTAGCTCCACACGCCCACCTGAGCGCCGACATAGAAGAACTGGGCCGCCACGCCGAACAGGAAACGCGGACGCGAGAACAGGCCCAGGATCGGCTTGTCGACGCGCTCCTCGTGCTGGTCCGCCTCGGTCGGGCGGCTGGCGTGGGGCGGGAACTTGGTGATCGCCACCAGCACCACCCACAGGATCACGACGCCGGCGATGATCAGGTATGGCAGTTGGGTCGACTTGGCCTCGGCCGCCTGGAACGCCGACAGCTGGGCTGGGCTCATGGCGGCGAACTCGGCCTTGGTCGGCTCGACACCCGACAGGATGAATTGGCGGCCCACGACCACGGCGGTGATGGCGCCCAGCGGGTTGAAGGCCTGGGCCAGGTTCAGGCGCTGCTCGGCCTTGGCCGGGTCGCCCAGCACGGTGATCAGCGGATTGGCCGAGGTCTCCAGGAACGCCAGGCCCGACGCGATCACGAACAGGGCGCTGAGGAAGAACTCGTAGCGGCGCAGCTCGGCGGCCGGCCAGAACAGCAAGGCCCCTGCCCCAAACAACACCAGGCCCACGATCACCGCGGCCTTGTAGCCATAGCGACGCATCAGGAGGCCCGCCGGCAGGGCCAGGAAGAAGTAGCCCAGATAGAACGCCGACTGCACCAGACCCGACTGCAGGTCGGTCAGGAAGAAGGCCTTCTTCAGGTGGGGAATCAGGACGTCGTTGAGGTTGTTCGCGACGCCCCACAGGAAGAACAGGGCGACGATCAGCACCAACGGCGCCCAGCCCGTACGTGGGCTCGAGCCTTGAGACATGGATGTTTCCTCCGGCGCCTCTTTTGGTCGAGCGCCTGGAGCAATGGACATCATATATGAACTAGATGGTCAAATATGAAATCACGGGAGCGCTGCCGGCGACGGCGCTCCCGCAAGCGGCTATTCGACCGCCCTACTCGACAGCGACCACCACGACCGACTTGGCTGGGATGTCGAGCGTCAGCTTGTCGCCGGAGAGCTTCGCCCCCTTGAAGGCGACCGGCGCGACGGCGGGCTTAGCGCCGAAGGCGTTCATGGCGTCCATCTTGTCGGCGGTCAGCACCTGGCCCGACACGGCCTTGGCCTTCAGCGCGCCCAGGGCCACCGACAGCTTCAGGCTGTCGTCCGGCGCCATGTTGGCGATGGCGATATAGGTCTTGCCGTCCTTGCCCTTGGCGGCCGAGGCGTTGAAGGCCGGGATCTTGCTGCCGGCCACGTCGATCTCGGGTGCGGTCACGTCCAGCGGGATGGCCGTCGAATCCTGGAAGGGCACGTACATCTTGTAGGCATAGTAGGTCGGGGTCAGGACGATCTTGTCACCCTGGGTCAGGATCATCGCCTGCAGAACGTTGATGGTCTGGGCGATGTTGGTCATCTTCACGCGCTCGGTATAGCGGTGGAAGATGTTGAAGTTCGCCGCCGCCAGCACGCCGTCGCGCAGGGTGTTCAGCTGGTAGAGATGGCCCGGATTGGTGCCGGCCTCGACGTCGTACCAGGTGCCCCACTCGTCGACATAGAGGCCGATCCGCTTGGCCGGATCGTTCTTGTCCATGACCGCCATGTGCTTCTGGATCAGGTCGTCCATGCGCAGGGTCTGGGCCATGGTCTTGCCCCAGGCGGCCTTGTCGAAGCCGGTGGCCGCGCCCTTGGTTTTCCAGTCGCCGGTCGGGATCGTGTAGTAGTGGAGTGAGATCGCATCCATCCGCTTGCCGGCGATCTTGGTGACGACATCGGTCCAGTTGACGTCGAACGAGTTGGCGCCCGACCCGACCCGAATGGCCGGATTGTCGTCGTTCTTGTGGAAGAACGCCGAGAAGCGGCGGTATTCGTTGGCGTAGTACTCCGGCGTCATCTCGCCGCCGCAGCCCCAGCTCTCGTTGCCGATGCCGATGAACGGCACCTTGAACGGCTTGTCGCGGCCGTTGGCGCGGCGCTCCTGGGCCAGCGTGTCCTGGCCCGGCGAGATCATGTACTCGATCCACTCGCGCATCTCGGTCGGGTTAGACGAGCCGACATTGATCGAGACGTAAGGGTCGGCGCCGACCTGCTCGGCGAAGTCCATGAATTCGTGGGTGCCGAAGGCGTTGGTCTCGGGCGAGCCGCCCCACCAGTTGTTCTTGCGCGAGGGCCGCTTGTCGCGCGGGCCGATGCCGTCGCGCCAGCGGTACTCGTCGGCGAAGCAGCCGCCTGGCCAGCGGATCACCGGCACATGGATGTCCTTCAGCGCCGTGACGACATCGGTGCGGATGCCGCGGACGTTGGGGATCTTGGAATTGGTCCCGACCCAGACGCCGTCATAGATGCCCGCGCCCAGGTGTTCGGAGAATTGGCCGTAGATGTAGCGCGAGATCGGCGCGCCCGGCTGGTCGGCCTTCAAGGTCGCCGAAGCCGTCAGTTCGGCGGCCTGCGCGCTCACCGTCATCGTCAGGGCCGCGATCGCCGCGCCCAGGAATATCTTGGCCTTCGCCATGGGGTTCCCTCCTGCTGGGGCTGTAAGCCGCCCCTGAAAATCGTTGGCCGTTTTGGTAGCAGGCTTATTTTTGTCCTACAATAACCAGCATCACTTCCGGTGATCCCAGCTTATGGGACGCGCTAAAGCTCGCGCGTTGACGGCTTGGCGGCGAGACTATACTCGGACAATAGATCGAGAGCGGCCGCCAGCCGCCGAAGCCCGCATCGACGGAGAGGAAACCATGCCCGCCATTCCGCAAAGCGCGCCGCCCACGGCCAGCGCCGACGCCTCGCAGCAACGCTACGGCTCGGCCCTGAGCCTGCTGGCCAGCCTGTTCTTCATGTGGGGCTTCATCACGGTCATCAACAACACGCTGCTGCCGCACCTGCGCAGCGTGTTCGTGCTGGACTACACGCGCACGACCCTGATCGAGTCCGTCTGGTTCATCGCCTATTTCGTGGCCTCGATTCCGTCGGCCAAACTGATCGAGCGGATCGGCTACCAGAAGGCCATCGTCGTCGGCCTGCTGGGCATGGCGGTCGGAGCGGCGATGATGGTCCCGGCGGCGATGCTGGCGTCGTACGGCCTGGTGCTGACCGCCCTGTTCGTGATCGCCAGCGGCATCACCCTGCTGCAGGTGGCCGCCAACCCCTATGTCGCCGTGATCGGCCCGCCCGAGACCGGCTCGGCGCGGCTGAACCTGGTGCAGGCCTTCAACTCGCTGGGCACCACCTTGGCGCCGCTGTTCGCAGGCTATCTGATCCTGGGTCGCTCCAAGAGCGGCACGGCCGGGACCGACGTCGTGCTGACCCAGGCCGAACGTTACGCCGACGCCCAGTCGGTGATCCTGCCCTATGTGCTGGTGACCATCGCGCTGATCCTGCTGGCCGTGGTCATGGGCCGCGTGAAGCTGCCCGCCATCGGCCAGGCCACCCAGCGCTCGTCACGCGAGGAGCGCAAGAAGCTGTCGTTGTGGTCGCACCGCAACCTGGTGTTCGGCGTGCCGGCCATCTTCATCTACCTGATCGCCGAGATCGGGGTGGCCAACCTGTTCATCAACTTCGTCTCGCAGCCGACCATCGCCAACATCACCCACGAGGAGGCCTCGCGCTACCTGGCCATCCTGTGGGGCGGCATGATGGTGGGCCGGTTCCTGGGCAGCATGCTGATGCGCCGCTTCGCCGCCGAGCACGTGCTGGCCGCCTTCTCGATCGGCGCCTTCATCGTGATGGTGATCACCACCTTCGCCCACGGCCCGGTAGCCATGTGGTCGCTGATCGCGGTGGGCTTCTTCCACTCGATCATGTTCCCGACCATCTTCACCTTAGGGATCAAGGGCCTGGGCCCGCTGACCGAGGAAGGCTCGGGCCTGCTGATCATGGCCATCGCCGGCGGCGCGCTGGTCATCGTGCAGGGCTGGCTGGCCGACACCTTCGGCCTGCAGACCTCGTTCCTGCTGACGGCGGCCTGCGAGATCTACGTGCTGTTCTATGCGCTGTGGGGCTCTAAGGCGACCAACGCCCTGCCCGACCAGCACGTCGAATAGGGAGCGCGCTCATGACCGGACCGTCGCGCCGCACAGCCCTGAAGACGGGCGCCGCGCTGGGCGCGGCGGTCCTGGCTTCACCGGCTTTCGCCCAGTCGGCCAAGACCAAGCTGGAGCCCTTCCCGCTGTCGCAGGTGCGGTTGAAGCCTTCGCGCTTCCGCACCGCGATGGAGACCAACCAGCGCTACCTGCTGTCGCTGGAGCCCGACCGGCTGCTGCATAACTTCCGCGCCGGCGCGGGCCTGGCGCCCAAGGGCGCGGTGTATGGCGGCTGGGAGGCGGCCGGCATCGCTGGCCACAGCCTGGGCCACTACCTGTCGGCGGTGTCGCTGATGTGGGCCCAGACCGGCGATCCCGCCTTCAAGCAGCGCGCCGCCTACATCGTCGAGGAACTGGCCGTCTGCCAGGTCGCCAACGGCGATGGCTATGCGGGCGGTACGACGGTCGAGCGCGGCGGCAAGACCGTCAACGGCAAGATTGTCTATGAGGAGATCCGCGCCGGCAAGATCGACACCGCCGGCGGGCTGAACGGCGGCTGGGTGCCGATCTACACCTATCACAAGGTGCTGACCGGGGCGCTGGACGCCCACCTCTACTGCGGCGATCCCAAGGCCTTGGCCGTCGCCATCGGCCTCGGCGACTATCTGGGCCGGATGTTCGAGACGCTGGACGCCCAGCAGGTCCAGACCGTGCTGCGCGTCGAGCATGGCGGCATCGTCGAGAGCTTCGCCGAACTGCACGCCCGCACCGGCCAGCAACGTTGGCTGGATCTGGCCCGCCGCGTCCAGCACACCGACATCATCGATCCCCTGATCGCCGGCCGCGACGACCTGGCCGGCAAGCACGCCAACACCCAGATCCCCAAGCTGATCGGCGAGGCCCGGCTCTACGAGACCGGCGGCGACGCCGATGCGGCCAAGGCGGCGATGTTCTTCTGGGAGACAGTCGTTCACGACCACAGCTACGTCATCGGCGGCAATTCCGAGTTCGAGCATCTGGGCAAGCCGCGCCAGCTATCGACACGCCTGGGCCAGCAGACCTGCGAGTGCTGCAACAGCTACAACATGCTGAAGCTGTCGCGGCATCTGCACGGCTGGACCGGTGAAAGCCGATACTTCGATTTCTACGAACGCGCCCACCTGAACCACATCCTGTCGCAGCAGGATCCGGACACCGGGATGTTCACCTACTTCTCGCCGCTGGCCTCGGGCTATGCGCGAGGGCACTCGACGCCGACGGACTCGTTCTGGTGCTGCGTCGGGACCGGGATGGAGAACTATTCCAAGCTGGGCGACAGTATCTTCTGGCGCGACGGCGAGCGGGTGCGGGTCAATCTGTACTACCCGGCGACGCTGGACTGGGCCGAGAAGGGCGTGAAGCTCGAGATCGACACCGAGTTTCCGTACAGCGACCAGGTCACCCTGACGCTGGCGAAGGCCAAGGCGCCGACGCCGGTGTCCCTGCGGGTTCCGGGCTGGTGCGCGGCGGCGTCAGTGAAGATCAACGGTCGGGCCCGGGCAGTCACGCCTAAGAACGGCTATGTCGACCTCACGCTGAAGGCCGGCGATCGGGTGACCCTGACCTTGCCGATGTCAGTGCGCACCGAAAGCATGCCGGACGCTCCGGACCTGATCGCGTTCCTGAACGGCCCGCTGGTGCTGGCCGCCGATCTGGGGCCGGCCGACCAGCCTTGGGACAGCTTCGATCCGGTCGTCGTTGGCGCTCCTGCCCTGACGCCCGCCAGCGGCCAGCAGCGGTTCGCCCTGGCCGACCGTAGCCGCCCCCAGAACCTGACTCTGCGCCCCTACTTCGAGCAGCACCACAACCGCACGGCCGTCTATTTCCGCCGCCTGACACAAGACCAGTGGGCGCAAGCCGAGCCGCACCTGATCGCCGAGGCCAAGGTCCGCGCCGACATCCGAGACCGTACCGTCGACATCATCCGCTTCGGCGAGCAGCAGCCCGAGGTCGACCACGCCCTGAAGGCCAGCCCCGGCACCCAGGACACCGGCAACCTGACGGTCCGTAGCCGGATCCTCAACAAGGGCTCGATCGCGTTCCAGATGGCCACTGCACCCGGCCCGCTCGTTCTGCAAGTGAGCTATGACGGCTCGCCACGGAACAAGGACTTCCGGATCCTGGTCGAAGGCCAGGAGGTCGCGCGCGAGACGCTCTCGGGCGACCGCACCGCAACCCTGAACGTGAAGACCTATCCCCTGCCCCAGCCGCTGACCGATGGCCGTAGCAAGATCACGGTGACGTTCGAAATGGCCGCCAACCAGTGGGCGGCGGTGTTCGAGGCCAGGATCTTCCGCGCTAGCTAGTGGTTGTCGCGCGGCAAGCCCTTGGTCTGGGCGATGCGTTGGTACTTCACAGCCGGTTCGAGGACGGCGCCGGTGTCCATCTGGCCGACGACAGCGCGCTGCATCTCCTGCCACGGCGTCTGGCTTTCCGGATAGGCAAAGCCGCCGGCCGCCTCGAGGGCCTTGCGGCGCTCGACGATCTCGCTGGGCGAGACCAGCACGTCGACGCGCGACTTGCGCAGGTCGAAGCGCACCTTGTCGCCGCTCTTCAGGAGCGCCAGGCCGCCGCCCGCCGCCGCTTCCGGCGAGGCGTTCAGGATCGACGGCGAGCCCGAGGTGCCCGACTGGCGGCCGTCGCCGATGCACGGCAGCTGGTGGATGCCTTGCTTGATCAGGTAGTTGGGCGCCCGCATGTTCACGACCTCGGCCGCGCCCGGATAGCCGATCGGACCGGCGCCACGCATGAACAGGATCGAGTTGGCGGTGATGCCCACCGACGGATCGTCGATCCGGTGATGATAGTCCTCGGGCCCGTCGAACACAATGGCGTCGCCCTCGAAGGCGTCCGGGTCGTCGGGGTTGGACAGGTAGCGGTCGCGGAACTCCTGGCTGATCACGCTGGTCTTCATGATTGCCGAGTTGAACAGGTTGCCGCGCATGACCGCGAAGCCGGCGCGCTCGACCAGCGGCCGCGAGAACGGACGGATCACGTTCTCGTCCTCGATCTCGGCCCCACGATACTGCTCGCCGATGTTCTGGCCCGAGACGCAGCGCGCCTCCTCGCGGATCAGCCCCTGCTCGATCAGCTGGCCGAACACGGCGGGCACGCCGCCGGCGCGGTAGTAGTCCTCGCCGAGGTATTCGCCGGCCGGCTGAAGGTTGACCAGCAGCGGCACCTCCTCGCCGGTCTGCTGCCAGTCGTCGATGCTGAGCTCGACGCCGACGTGACGGGCCAGGGCGTTCAGGTGGATCGGGGCGTTGGTCGAGCCGCCGATCGCCGAGTTGACGACGATGGCGTTGAGGAACGCCTCGCGGCTCAGGATGTCCGAGGGCTTGAGGTCCTCATGCACCATGTCGACGATGCGCAGGCCGGTGCGGTAGGCGTTCTCCTGGCGGTCACGATACGGGGCCGGGATCGCCGCCGAACCGGGCAGCGACATGCCCAGGGCCTCGGTCAGCGAGTTCATGGTCGTGGCCGTGCCCATGGTGTTGCAATAGCCGGTCGACGGGGCCGAGCTGGCCACCAGCTTGATGAAGCCGGCATTGTCGATCTCGCCGGCCGCCAGCATCTCGCGGGCCTTCCAGACGATGGTGCCCGAGCCGGTGCGCTGGCCCTTGTGCCAGCCGTTCAGCATCGGGCCGACCGACAGGGCGATGGCCGGGATGTTCACCGTCGCCGCCGCCATCAGGCAGGCCGGCGTGGTCTTGTCGCAGCCGATGGTCAGCACCACCCCGTCCAACGGATAGCCGTACAGCAGCTCGACCAGGCCCAGGTACGACAGGTTGCGGTCCAGGCCCGCCGTCGGGCGCTTGCCGGTCTCCTGGATCGGGTGGACCGGGAATTCCAGCACGATGCCGCCGGCGCTGCGGATGCCTTCCCGCACGCGCTCGGCCAGCACCAGGTGGTGGCGGTTGCAGGGTGACAGGTCCGAGCCGGTCTGGGCGATGCCGATGATCGGCTTGCCCGACTGCAGCTCCTCCAGCGACAGGCCGAAGTTCAGGTAACGCTCCAGATAGAGCGCGGTCATGTCGATATTGTCGGGATTGTCGAACCAGGCGCGCGAGCGGAGGGCGCGGGGCGAAACGGGAGGAACGCTCATGACAATCCTTGAAGGCGAAGCGCCTTGTCGACGGGGCAGCGGGACACCGACGAACTTGTAAACCCGGCGCGAGAATCGCGCGCTCACCGGTTCACGGCCCCGCTAGATCGTATTTGTCTGACTATACCGTGCGGTATGGAGCGTCAATCAGGGCGAGCGGCATTGCGAGTGCGTCACAAGAGCCGACGCAACTTCGGATTTCGCGACAGATCCTTGTCCGATGATTGGCGCTCAGCGTCCCGGACGGCGCTCGATCGCCCCGCGCGTATCGTCCAGGGCCAGGCTGACCAGCTTCTCCATCGCCTGGCGGGCCTGGTCGGCGCGGCCGGCGGCGATGGCGTCGAACACCTTCCAGTGCTCGGGCATCGGATCGCGGGCCAGCTCGCGGTCGCGCTGCTTGAAGATGGTCGTCCAGCGCACGGCCGCGCCGATGCTGCTGGAGAGGGTGAACAGCGGCGCATTGTTGGCGGCGCTCAGCACGGTGTCGTGGAAGTCGCGGTCTGCGGCCTGGCCGGCTTCAGTGGCCAAGGTGTGGTGCTGCATGGCCACCAGGGCGGCGCGCATGCGCTCCAGTTGGGCGTCGTCGCGGCGCTCGGCGGCCAGGGCCGCGGCGGCCGGCTCGACGATCATCCGCAGCTCGTAGAGCTCCTGGAGAAACGCTTCGCTGGGTTCCGATTCGAAGAACCAGGCCAGCACCTCGGGATCCAGCAGGCTCCAGCGCGTGCGGGCGCTGACGCGGGTGCCGGTCTTGGGGCGGCTCTCGACCAGCCCTTTGGCGGCCAGGATGCGGATGGCTTCGCGATAGGCGCTGCGCGAGACCTGCAGCTGCTCCGACGCGTCGATCTCGTTGTTGAGGACGTCGCCGGGCTGATGCTTGCCCGACACGATGGCAATCCCCAGCGCTCGCGCGATCGACCCGTGGATCCGGCCTGAGAAGCCTTCTTCGCGTTCGCCGTCACCGCCAACGCCCGCTTCCTTGGCCTTCGACACGCGTGTTTCGCTCCCGTTGCGCAGATCCCGGGTCGCTGTGTGCGCCCTGCCGGCGACTCTAGCGAGACCAATTGTCGGAGAACAAGCGAATTCGCCCGGGTGGCCAAGGCGCGCCGGAACCACGCCTCGGCCGAAATGTACGATGAATTGGACTTCAAAGTTTCCCTACGGAACGCGCCGTCGGCGAATTTCTTGGGCCTAGTCGTACGAAACGTCGTTTGACAGCGCGCGCCGCCACGATATTTGTCGGACTATTAGAAAGCTTCAGAGGGTCGTCGCCGTGGTGTTCCGGTTCGTGCAATTGAAGACCTCTGGCGGCGCCAGGCAGCTGGCCGCCGTCGACGACTCGGGCCGCGCCCGCAAGGTCGAGGTCGCCGATACCCTCTATGACCTGGCCCAGGTCGCTCTGAAGGTCGACGCCACCCTGGCCGAAGCGGCCCAGGCCCGCGCCTTGGGTGAGGAGATCGACATCCCCGCCGCCCTGGCCGAAGGCCGCGTGCTGGCGCCGATCGACCATCCCGATCCCGCCCACCTGGCGATGACCGGCACCGGCCTGACCCATCTCGGCTCGGCCGAGGGTCGCGACAAGATGCATAAGGCCGCTCAAGCGGGCGAGCAGCTCACGGACTCCATGCGGATGTTCCTGATGGGCGTCGAGGGCGGCAAGCCCGCGGCCGGCCAGGAAGGCGTGCAGCCGGAATGGTTCTACAAGGGCGACGGCACGCAGCTGATCGGTCCTGGCCAGCCCCTCACCTCGCCCAGCTTCGCCAAGGACGGCGGCGAGGAACCCGAGATCGCCGGCGTCTATCTGATCGGTCCCGATGGCACGCCGCACCGCCTGGGCTTCTGCCTGGCCAATGAGTTCTCGGACCACGTGATCGAGCGCGGCAACTATCTGTGGCTGGCCCACTCCAAGCTGCGCAACGCGGCCCTGGGTCCAGAGCTGCTGACCGGCGAGCTGCCCGCCGACGTGCGCGGCGCCAGCCGCATCGTCCGCGACGGCGCGACCGTATGGGAAAAGCCATTCCTGTCGGGCGAGGCGAACATGTCCCACACGATCGCCAATCTCGAACACCACCACTTCAAGTACGACATCTTCCGTCGCCCGGGTGATCTCCACGTCCACTTCTTCGGCACGGCCACCCTCTCCTTCTCGGAAGGTTTCCAGACCCAGGTCGGCGACGTGTTCGAGATCGAGGCCGCGCCGTTCCGCTATCCGGTGCGCAACCCGCTGGCCCAGGCGCAAGCCCGGCCGGTCGTGGTGAAGTCGCTGTGACGACGACGCCTATTCGTCTGGCCCTGGTCGGCCTGGGCAAGATCGCCCGCGACCAGCATCTGCCGTCGATCGCCGCCGATCCGCGCTTCGAACTGGTCGCCATCGTCAGCCGCAATGCCGAGCTGGATGGGGTCGCGCACTTCACCGACCTGGCCGACCTCTTGGCCAGCGACGTGGCGGTGGACGCGGTCGCGCTGTGCACCCCGCCCCAGCCGCGCCACGCCCTGGCCCATCTGGCCCTGGCCGCCGGCAAGCACGTGATGCTGGAGAAGCCGCCTGGCGCGACGCTGAGCGAGGTCGAGGACCTGCGCCAGGCCGCCGCCGAGCGGAGCCTGACCCTGCAGACCACCTGGCACTCGCGCTACGCTATCGGCGTCGAACCCGCCCGCGCGTGGCTGGTCGAGCGCGCCGTGAAGGCCGTCCGCATTAACTGGAAAGAAGACGTGCGCGTCTGGCATCCCGGCCAGGATTGGATCTGGGAGGCCGGCGGCCTGGGCGTCTTCGACCCCGCCATCAACGCCCTGTCGATCGTCACGGCCATCCTGCCGCGCCCGTTCTTCCTGTCGAAGGGCGTCCTGCATGTGCCGGAGAATTGCCAGTCGCCGATCCAGGCCGAGCTGGACTTCCGCGACGCGGCCGGCGCGCCGATCCGCGCCGAGCTCGACTTCCTGCAGACCGGCCCGCAAAGCTGGGACATCGAGGTCGACACCGACGACGGCCAGCTGAAGCTGACCCACGGCGGCGCCAAGCTCTACATCGACGGTCAGCTGCTGCAGGAAGGTCCGGACCGCGAATATCCGGGCCTGTACGACGCCTTCGCCAGGCTGATCGCCGACGGCGCCAGTGACGTGGACGTCAGTCCATTACGGCATGTGGCGGACGCTTTCCTGCTCAGCGAGCGGGTCGCGGCGCCGGCCTTCATCGAATAATCAAGAACGACAAAGGGAGAGAAACATGAAGCTGAAGACCATCGCGCTAGGTAGCGCACTCGCCCTCGTCGCGATCTCGGCCAATGCCGCCGAGTTGTCGCGCAAGCCGTTCGGCGCCATTTCGTCCGGCGAGGCGGTCGAGGCCATCACGCTGACCAACGCCAAGGGCGTTAGCGCCACGATCATCACCTACGGCGCGACCCTGCAGTCGCTGATCGGCCCCGACCGCACGGGCAAGAAGGCCGACATCGCATTGGGCTTTGGCGACGCCGCCACCTACGAGAAGTATGCCAGCTATTTCGGGGCCTCGGTCGGCCGCTTCGCCAACCGCATCGGCAAGGGCCGGTTCACCCTGGACGGCAAGACCTACCAGCTGGCGCTGAACAACAACAAGGTCGCGGCGCTGCACGGCGGCGTGAAGGGCTTCGACAAGGTGGTCTGGAAGGTGCTGGACGCCAAGTCCGGTCCGACGGCCTCGGTGACCTTCGGCTATGTCAGCGCCGACGGCGAGGAAGGCTATCCCGGAACCCTGACCGCCACGGCGACCTATGCCCTGGACGAGCAGAACAACCTGACGATCACCTACGGCGCCACGACCGACAAGCCGACCATCGTCAACATCACCAACCACGCCCTGTTCAACGTCGCCGGCGAAGGCGCGGCGGAAGGCGCGATGGGCAACGTCCTGACCATCCCGGCCGACGGCTACACCCCGGTCGACGCCGAGCTGATCCCGACCGGCGAGACCACGCCGGTGGCCGGCACGGTCTTCGACTTCCGCAAGCCCACGGCCGTCGGCGACCGTATCCGCGATGCCAGCGACCCACAGATCGTCGCGGGCCGCGGCTACGACCATAACTACGTCCTGAACGGCAAGGCTGGCGGCGCCCTGCGCCTTGGCGGCCGGCTGGCCGATCCCAAGAGCGGTCGTGTTCTGGAAATCCTGACCGACCAGCCGGGCATCCAGTTCTATGCCGGCAACTTCATCGACGGCACGACCATCGGCAAGAGCGGCAAGATCTATCGCCAGGGCGACGGCATCGCGCTGGAGCCGCAGCACTTCCCCGACGCGCCGAACAAGCCGCAGTTCGCGCCGGTCCGCCTGGATCCGGGCCAGAAGTACAGCAACACCATGGTCTTCAAGCTGACCGTCCAGAAGTAGATCATCTGCGAGAATGACGAAGGGGAGCGCAGCGATGCGCTCCCCTTTTTCGTGGGACCTTGCCAGATTGGGGCGGATCGTCGAGAAATCCCCACCGACGCCGTAGAGTATCCGCATGCCCCCCAAGCCAGCGCCTGTCATCGCCGTGGTCGGCGCGGGGTTCAGCGGCGTGATGACCGCCCTCAACATCCTGAAACGCTCAGCGGATGCGAAGGTCATCCTGTTCGAGCGCCGCACGCCCGTCGGCCTGGGCGCGGCCTACGCCACCCACAATCCGGGCCATCGCCTGAACGTCCGCGCCGGCAATATGAGCGCCTGGCCCGACCGGCCAGGGCACTTCGTCGAGTGGATCCGCAAGGAGCGGTTCGGTCTGGGCCCCGCCGACTTCGCCACCCGCGCCGACTATGGCCGCTACTTGCAAGGTCAGGTGGCCGAGGTCGCCGAGGGCCCCGCCGGCGCCGGGCGGCTGGTGGTCGTCCCCGACGCCGTGGTCGGCATCGAGCCGGGCGGCGACGGCTGGCGACTGACCTGCGCCATGGGTAATGCGGTCACTGCCCACGCGGTCGTGCTGGCCCTCGGCAATCCCCCGCCCGCCAGGCCGCCAGGCATCGACGAAGCCTTCGCCGCCTCCGACGCCTATGTCGCCGATCCCTGGCGCTGGAACGCCGCCGACCTGCCCTCGGGACCGGTCATGCTGATCGGCACGGGCCTGACCATGGTCGACGTCGCCCTGTCGTTGAACCAGGCCCAGCCCGGCCGGCCGATGCTGGCATTGTCGCGCCGAGGCCTGGCCCCGCTGGAACATGACGGCGCGCCGCCGCTATCCCTGCCCTTGCCGCCCGCCAACGACCTGTCGCCGCTGGAGGCCTTCGGATGGCTGAGGACGGCCGCCGCCGAGCACGGCTGGCGCACGGCCATCGACGCCACCCGCCCCGCGACCCAGAGCCTGTGGCGCAGCTGGTCGGCGCGGCAGAAGCAGGCCTTCCTGCGCCACGCCCGGCCCTTCTGGGACATCCACCGCCACCGCCTGGCGCCGCTGGTCGCGCGCCATATCGGGGCCATGCGCGCCACGGGTCAATTGACCCTGGCCGCCGGTAAGATCCGCAGCCTGCGCCTGGAGGCTGACGGTTTCGCCCTATGCCGCTGGCGCGGACGCGGCGAGCGGACGGGTTACGTCTTCCGCGCGGCGACGGTGATCAACTGCACCGGCCCGACTGGCGATGTCCTGACCTCGACTGATCCGCTGATTAAGGACCTGGTCAAGCGCGGCCTGGCCCGGCCCGACGCGCTGCGCCTGGGCTTCGACGTTGATGACGACTACCGCGTGCGCGACGTCTCGGGCGAAGCTTCGCCGACCCTGTTGGCCGTCGGTCCCGCCACGCGCGGGACCTCGTGGGAGATCACGGCCGTGCCGGACATCCGTGGCCAAGCAGCCGCCGTGGCCGGAACGGTGCTGGCAGCGCTGACCTAGCGTCACATTTCAGAGACCAAATTAATACCAATTAGACACCACCTGAAGCCAAACCGTACAGATCATCTTGTTTACGCAAGATTTTCGTAGAACTCGTCATTTCGTCGCCGATAACGTCGGTTGAAATAGGATCTAAATTGGTATCTTTTTGATCCGACCTATCCGCGCTTCCGCTCGAAGCGAGTCGCATTGAGGAGCGCTTGTCATGTCGCTGGCCACCCAGATCGGCCCCTTGGGCCAGGGGGACTCAGCGCCGCTCTACAAGCAGTTGCAGAAGGCCCTGCGCGAGGCGATCCAGGACAAGGTCCTGGCGCCGGACGACGCCCTGCCGCCCGAACGGGACCTGGCCGAGGAATTCAGCATCTCTCGCATCACCGTGCGCAAGGCGCTGGACGGCCTGGTCAGCGAGGGCCTGCTGACCCGCCGCCAGGGCGCGGGCACCTTCGTCGCCGCCCGGGTCGAGAAGAACTTCTCGAAACTGACCTGCTTCACCGAGGACATGATCTCGCGCGGCCGCACGCCGCACAGCGAGTGGATCGCCCGCATGGAAGGCGCGGTGACGCCCGAGGAGTCGCTGACCCTGGGCCTGTCGCCCGGCGCGCCGGTCTATCGTTTCCACCGGGTGCGCTGCGCCGACGGGGCGCCGATGGCCATCGAATATACGACCATCGCGGCCTTCGCCCTGCCCTCGATCGATATCGTCGGCGCGTCGCTGTACGAAGCGATGGCGGCCACCGGCCACCGCCCCACACGCGCGCTGCAGCGGCTGCGCGGCGTGCTGATCACGCCCGAGCACGCCGAACTGCTGCACGTGAAGCCCAAGGACGCCGGCCTGCTGGTCGAGCGCCGCGGTTTCCTGCGCGACGGCCGGCCAGTCGAGGTCTCGCACTCGTACTATCGCGGCGACGCCTATGACTTCGTCGCCGAGCTGAACGACCTGGGCTAGCTAGCGCGTCGCCCAGGCCTTGCCGATCTCGGCCATCGGCACGCAGCCGTGATAGGCGCCGGGCACGGGGTCATACTTCAACGCCTCGGTCGCGCCGACTTCGGACGTGAAGTAGCCGACCGTCACCATGTCCTCCAACGCCGGGAAGAAATGCGACTGGCCTTGGCCACGCGCGATGCCGGACTCCTGGTCGTAGGCCGTCAGCAGCGCCACCTGCTGCTCCGGCGTCAGGGCGATGAAGACATCGCCATGGGCTGTGCGTGCGTCGGCGTCCATGCGCGCCAGGCCGTCCAGCAGCTGCCCGACCTGATCCTTGGTGTAGTAGTCGCCCACGGCGCGGTCGATGAGCTGCGGAACGCCGGCGGCGCGAGCGCCAGGGGTGTCCGTGGCCGGGATGATCAGCTCGGCCACCACGTCCAGCAGGCGCGCCTGGTCGACCGTCAGGGCCTTGGGCGTCCAGCTCAGGGCCGGGGCCGGCGCGGCGGCGGCCAGGGCGCGCTGGGCCCACCCGGTCGAGGCGACACCGACCGCCAAGGCCAGGCCGCGCAGGGTATCGCGTCGGTTCAGCATCAGATGTCTCCCCGCTTGCGAGCGTTCACGGCATGGTCGGCGGCGCGGGCCGTTAGGGCCATGTAGGTCAGGGACGGGTTCACGCACGAGGCCGAGGTCATCGCCGCCCCGTCGGTGACGTAGACGTTCGTGCACTCGTGCACCTGGTTGTGGGCGTTCAGCACCGAGGTCTTGGGATCACGGCCCATTCGCGCGGTGCCCATCTCGTGAATGCCCAGCCCCGGCGAGAAGCCGCCGTCGTGGCCCTTGACGTTCTTGAAGCCGGCCGCCTCCAGCATCTCGGCCGCCGCGTTCTGCATGTCGCGCCGCATGGCCATCTCGTTCTCACGCATGGTCACGTTGATCGACAGGGTCGGCAGGCCGAACGCGTCCGTCTTGTCGCGGTTCAGGGTGATGCGGTTGTCGGCATAGGGCAGGATCTCGCCGAAACCGCCCAGGCCCATGGTCCAGGGCCCGGGCTGGGTCAGCGCGGCCTTACGCGCCGCGCCGAACCCCTTGGCGCCCTTGGCGCGGTTGCCCAGGTCACGATCCCAGGTCGAACGCGCCGCCCCGCCCTGGTAGCCGAAGCCTCGCAGGTAGTCGCTGCGCTTGGTCGCCTCGTCGCCCAGGTTGCGGAAGCGCGGCACGTAGATGCCGTTGGGCCGGCGGCCCGAATAGTACATGTCGGCGAACTCGGGCGCCTCGCCGGTGGCGCCGACGCCCAGGTGGTGATCCATGACGTTGCGGCCTAGCTGGTCGCTGGCGTTGCCGAAGCCGTTCTCGAACCGCGAACTGGTCGAGTTCATCAGGATCCAGGCCGAGTTGAAGGCCGAGGCGCAGATGAAGATGACGTCGGCGTGGAACTCCTCGTCCTTCTTGGTTTCCGCGTCCAGGATCCGCACGCCGGACGCCTTGCCGGCCTTCGGGTCATAGACGATCTCGGTGACGATCGAGTTCGGGCGGATCACCAGGTTGCCGGTGCGCTCGGCCGCCACCAGGCCGCCGGAGTTGGAGCTGTAATAGCCGCCGAACGGGCACCCGCGGATGCACATGTTGCGGTACTGGCACTTGGTGCGGCCAAGGCTCAGCTGTTCGTCGGTCGGATCGGTCAAGTGGGCCGTGCGGCCCATGCTGATGCGACGCTCGGGGAAGCGCGCCTCGGACTTGGCCTTGAAGGCCTTCTCGACGCAGTTCATCTCCATCGGCGGCTGGTAGTGGCCATCGGGGAAGTGGCTCAGGCCTTCGTGCTGACCCGACACGCCGATGAAGCGCTCGACGTGCTCGTACCAGGGCGCCAGGTCCTCGTAGCGGATCGGCCAGTCGACTGCGATCCCGTCGCGGGCGTTGCCTTCGAAGTCCAGCTGGCTATGGCGATAGCTCTGCCGTCCCCAGGTCAGCGACCGGCCGCCGACGTGATAGCCGCGGATCCAGTCGAAGCGGTTTTCCTCGGTATAGGGGTGCTCGTCGTCCTTGACGAAGAAGTGCCGGGTGTACTCCGTCATCGTGTAGTTGGTCCGGCGCTGCACCTGATAGTGCGCCTCCAACTCGGCTTCCGGGAGTTGCCCCTGGGGGTATTGGGTCTGCCACGGATCCAGGACGGCGGTCGGATAGTCCTCGAGATGCTTGACCATGCGGCCCCGCTCGAGAACCAGGACCTTCAGGCCCTTCTGAGTCAGCTCCTTGGCGGCGATGCCCCCAGTGATACCGCTACCAACAACAATCGCATCGTAGGTGTTCTTGCGCTTCGCGCGGCCGCTCACATTGGCCATGTTCGCTCCCTTTGCGGCCGCTCGATGGACCGCGCCGGAAGCTTTAAGCAACGCGACGCTCCGACCTCGGCGAACCCTTCATTCTTGCCTGGAGGCTTCCATGAAATGGGTTACATTGCAAGAAAGCTCGGCATTTCATGTCAAAAATGGGCGAGCGTCTGGGAGGACAAGGATGATCAGATCGACCGGCGGGGCGCTGGCCCTGCTGCTGGCGCTTGGCGCGGGTGTGGCGCACGCCGAAGACGTGAAGGCCGGCCCCTGGCGGCCGCTGTTCGACGGCATGACCCTGAACGGCTGGACGCCCAAGGTCGCCAAGCATCCGGCCGGCGAGAACTATCGTGACACCTTCGTGGTCGACCACGGCGCGATCCGGGTCTCGTACGCCAAGTACGACACGCTGGACGGCCAGTTCGGGCACCTGTTCTACAAGACCCCGTTCAAGGCCTATCGCCTGAAGCTGACCTACCGCTTCCTGACCGAGGGCGGTCTGGCCGACACCCCGGCCTGGGCGCGCAGCAACAGCGGCATCATGTTCCTGAGCCAGAGCCCCGAGAGCATGACCGTCGAGCAGCCGTTCCCGGTCTCGGTCGAGTTCCAGCTGCTGGGCAAGGACGGCGATGCGCCTCGCTCCACCGGCTCGGTCTGCACGCCCGGCCTGACCATCACCATCGACGGGACGAAGGTGAAGGAGCATTGCACGATCTCCAAGAACGCCCCGACCATCCCGAACGGCACCTGGGTCCAGGCCGAGCTTGAAGTCCTGCCCAATGGCGAAATCACCCAGAAGATCAACGGCGTGGCGGTGCACCACTACGCCGGCGTGACCCTGGATCCGGATGACACCGTCGCCGGCGGGGCCAAGCCCTACATCCTCGCGCGCGGCGCCCAGCCGGTGACCGAGGGCTACATCGCGCTGCAGAGCGAAGGCCATCCGATCGAGTTCAAAGATATCCAGATCCAGGAGCTGACGGCGCGATAACCACATCACCGAGCATCCCCGCGAAAACGGGGATCCAAGCGGACCTTCGGGATGTGGCGCGGTGAGAGGCCGGTCCGCAGACTCGGCTTGGATCCCCGCTTTCGCGGGGATGATCGGTTTGGGAAATCGACCTATTTCTTGATGGACGTCAGGTACTGGATGACGGCGGCGCGCTTGGTGGCGTCCGCCTCGCCCAGCAGCATCTTGGTGCCCGGCACGGTCTTGCCTGGGGCCCTGATGAAGGCGTCCATCTGGTCGGCGGTCCAGGTGATGTTCGAGGCCTTCAGGGCGTTGCTGTAGGCGAAGCCCGGCGCGGTCGCGGCCTTGCGCCCGACGACGCCGGCCAGGGGCGGCCCCATCTTGCCCGGCGCGGGCTGCAGCGAGTGGCACATCGTGCACTTCTGCTCGAACACCTGCTGGCCCGAGACCTGCGCGGCGGCGCTGGTCGCCATGCCCATCAGGACGGCGGCGAGCGTAAGCTGGAACTTCATCGAGGAAACTCTCCGTCAGAATTTGGCGGCGGCCTTTAGAGACCCAATAGCCGGCGATTGCGACCGGCGTCTGGCGCGCTGCCAGCGAAGTCGTCGAAGGCCTTGTCCGTGACCTGGATGATGTGGTCGCGGATGAACGGCGCGCCTTCGCGGGCGCCCTGTTCGGGATGCTTCAGCGCGCACTCCCACTCCAGCACCGCCCAGCCGTCGAAATCGTACTGGGCCAGCTTGGAGAAGATCGCCTTGAAGTCCACCTGGCCATCGCCCAGCGACCGGAACCGGCCCGGCCGCTCGGCCCAGCCCTGGTAGCCGCCATAGACGCCCGACTGGGCCGTCGGCCGGAACTCGGCGTCCTTGACGTGGAACGCCTTGATCCGCTCGTGGTAGCGGTCAATGTAGCCCAGATAGTCCAGCTGCTGCAGGACAAAGTGGCTGGGATCGAACAGGATGTTGGCGCGCGGGTGGCCGCCGACCTCGTCCAGGAACCGCTCGAAGGTCGCGCCGTCGTGCAGGTCCTCGCCGGGGTGGATCTCATAGGCCGCGTCGACGCCGTTTTCCTCGAAGACGTCCAGGATCGGCTTCCAGCGGCGACCCAGTTCGGCGAAGGCTTCCTCGATCAAACCCGCCGGCCGCTGCGGCCAGGGATAGACGTAGGGCCAGGCCAAGGAACCCGAGAAGGTGGCGTGGGCCTTCAGGCCCAGGCGACGGCTGGCGACGGCGGCGGCTTTCACCTGCCCGACCGCCCATTCCTGACGCGCCTTGGGCTTGCCGCGTAGCTCGGGCGGTGCGAAGCCGTCGAACAGCTCGTCATAGGCCGGGTGCACGGCGACCAGTTGGCCCTGCAGGTGGGTCGAAAGCTCGGTGATCTCCAGACCATACTCGGCCAGCAGACCGGCGATGTCGTCGCAATAGGTCTGGCTCTCGGCGGCCAGGGCCAGGTCGAAGAAAGAGTCCGCCCCGCCCGTCGGCATCTGCACGCCGACATAGCCGAGGTCGGCGACCCATTTGGCGATGGTCTCCAGCTTGTCGAACGGCGGCTCGCTGCCGATGAACTGGGCCAGGAAGATGGCCGGTCCCTTGAGCGTCTTCATCGCCCGTCTCCTTGAAGCGACACCCAGCCGGCGTCGTCGCGGCTGGCGGCCACGGCGCGCTCGACGAAGGCCATGCCGCGCACGCCCTCGCCGATGTCGGGTACGAGCGCCCCGCCCTGCCCTTCGATGGCGTCGGCGAAGTCGCGATAGATGTTGGCGAAGGCCTCGATGAAGCCTTCCGGATGCCCCGTCGGCAGGCGCGTCACGGCGCGAGCGCCCGCGCCCAGATAGCCCGAGCCGGCATGCAGCACCTGGCTAGGACCGTCCAGCCAGTCGATCGTCAGCACGTTGGGACCCTCGTGCGACCAGGTCAGGCCGCCCTTCTCGCCATAGACGCTCAGCGTCAGGCCGTTGCGGGCGCCGGCCGAGATCTGCGAGGCGATCAGCACGCCGCGCGCGCCGCCGGCGAAACGCAGCAGCACGTTGCAGTCATCGTCCAGGCTGCGGCCCGGCACGACCGTAGCGACGTCGGCGCACAGGCGCTCGATACGATGGCCGGTGACGAACTCGGCGATGTTGAAGGCGTGGACACCGATGTCGCCGATGCAGCCGCCGACGCCGGACTGCTTGGGATCGCCCCGCCAGCTGGCCTGCTTGTTCGCCTCGTCCAGTTCCAGCGGCTTAGACAGCCAGCCTTGCGAGTACTCGACCACCACCTTGCGCACCGCGCCCAGGTCGCCGCGCGCCACGATCTCGCGCGCCTCGCGGACCATCGGATAGCCGGTGTAGGTGTAGGTCAGGCCGTAGTGCTTGCCCGAGGCCGCGACGATGCTGGCAAGCTCTTGGGCCTCGGCGAGGTTCAGGGTCGCGGGCTTGTCGCTGATCACGTGCAGCCCGCCCTTCAGCGCGGCGGCCGAGACGTCGAAGTGCAGGTGGTTGGGCGTCACCACCGAGACCAGCTGCACGCCGTCCTCACGCGCCGTCTCGGCGGCGATCATCGCATGATGATCCGGATAGACCCGGTCGGGCGCGACGCCCCAGGCGGCGGCCGCCTGGGCGTTCTTGGCCGCGTCGCGGCTGAACACCCCGGCGACCAGCCGGATGCGGCCGTCCAGCTCGGCGGCCATGCGGTGCACGGGCCCGATGAACGAGCCCGGACCGCCGCCGACCATGGCCATCCGCAAGGCCATCAGGCGACGACCTTGGAGAGGTAGTCGTAGCTGATCTTGGCCGACTCCAGGCGCGGATGAGCGAACGGCGGCTCCTGCTCGTAGTAGAAGCCGCGGATGCCGGCGGCGTAGGCTGCGGGCAGCAGTTTCTTCCAGTCGATCATGCCGCTGCCGACCTCGGTCGGGTCCTGCTTGAGCTCGAAGTTGGTCTTGGTCGTCGCCTTGACGTCCTTGACGTGCATCTGCGTGAAGCGGCCCGGATGGGCCTTCAGCAGCGCCAGCGGATCGTGGCCAGCGGCCGTGACCCAGCCCACATCCATCTCGAAGGTGACCAGGTTCGGATCCGTGCCCTTCAGCAGGATCTCCATGCCAGTCGTGTCACCCAGCGGAGCGAACTCGAAATTGTGGTTGTGGTAGCCGCTGATGATGCCGGCCTTCTTCAGCACGGCCGCCTTCTCGTTGAGGAAGTCGGCGTTCCACTTCCAATCGTCGGCGGTCATCTGGACGCCGGCCGCGCGCAGGTCGTTGCCCAGGCGGTCAGGGATGTAGAGGATCGGCATGATCGCCGACTTCACCCCGATCACATGCAGCTCGTCGGCCAGCTTGTTGAGATCGCCGCTGAAGCCGTTGGGCCCCTTGGGCGAGATGTGGGCGCTGGGGCAGACCAGGCCGGCCTTGTCGAAGGAAGCGCGCAACTCGGCCGGCGTGCGGCCCAGATAGCCGGCCAGTTCGACCGACTTGAAGCCGATCTTGGACACCGTGGCCAGTTGAGCGTCCAGTTCTTTGGCCAGGTCCGGACCCAGGCTGTAGAGCTGGATGCCGACCGGCTGCTTGTGGCGCTGGAAGAACGGGGTCTCGGCGGCGGTGGCGGCGCCAGTCAGGGTCGCGCCCAACAGAGCCGCGCCAGCGCCCAGAAGGCCACGTCGAGAAAGGTGTTGGTTCACGGGGCTTTCCTTAGACTTGAGCCGCAGAGGCGGTGGCGGGAACGTCATCGGTCTCGGCGACCGGACCGTGCGACGGCGGGCGGAAGAACACCGCCAGCAGGCAGACGGCGGCCAGGGCCATGCCGGTCGGGACCAGGAACAGGGTGGTGTAGTCGACCGAACCACCGGCGCTCAGCTTGCTGACCAGTTCAGGGAACAGGAAGCTGGCCACCACATTGCCGATGCCCAGGATCAGCAGGTTGAACAGGCCCTGGGCGCTGGAGCGGACGTCTTTGGGGAACACCGCGTCGACGAAGATGTACACGGTGGCGAAGAAGAAGGCGTAGCAGATGCCGTGCAGCAGCTGGACGGCCACGATCACCGGGATGCTGTCGGCGAAGAAGGCGAAGACCGCGAAGCGGGCGGCGTGGCCCAACACGCCGATAATCATCGTCACCTTCCAGCCCAGCTTGGCCAGCACGCGGCCCAGCAGGAACATGGTCAGGATCTCGGCCACCTGGCCCAGGCTCAGCACGACCATCGACAGGTTGCCGGCGATGCCGACCCGGTTGGTCAGGAAGGCGTCGGCCATCACGAAGTAGCCGTTGTGGATGACGCTATCGATGAAGGTGACCAGGAACAGCACCAGCACGAACGGCGCGCCCAGCAGCTTGAAAGCGCGACGCCAGGCCAGGTTGTCGATCCCCGGCGCGTCCTTGCGGGCCGGCGTGTGCGGCAGGGTCAGGGCGTAGGCGGCGAAGGCGAACGAGACGATCGCCGCGACCAGGAAGATCCAGCGCACCTGCTCGACCGAGGCTTGGGCGCCCAGCAGGAACACGAAGGGCCAGCTGACCAGCACCCAGCCGACCGTCCCGCCCATCCGCACCGCGCCAAAGCCGGCGGCAGGGTCCTTCAGGTTGGCGAAGGCGATCGAATTGGTGACCGACAGGGTCGGCACATAGACCAGGCTGAAGACCAGATAGCAGGCGAAGAACGGCCAGAAATCCGTGGCGAAGGCCGTGCCGACCAGGGCCAGGCCGCCGATCAGGTGGCTGACGGCCAGGAACCGCTCGGCCGCGAAGTTGCGGTCGGCGAACTGGTTGGAAAAGAAGATGCCGACCAGGGCGGCCACGCCCCAAGAGCTGCCGACCAGCGACTGCTGCCAGGGCTCGAAGCCCAGCATGCCCATGTAGGGGAAGATCTTCGGCGCCCAGGCGCCCCAGATCGCCAACTGCAGCACCATCATCACGAAGAGCCGGAAGCTCGTGTTCATGGACCTGGCCCTCCCCGACCAGTTTTGGGCGGCTGGTTTCGTCCGTTTTGGACGGCCTCCGCTCCGATGTAATCGAAATCATCGATAACAGGGGTCGGTTGGCTTGCCAAGCTGTCGGCTAGTCGCCAGTGTCCGGCCAATGGCGACCATTCAAGACGTTGCCCGCGACGCGGGCGTCTCCACAGCCACCGTTTCAAGGGTGTTCAGCGCGCCCGAACTGGTGCTGGAGACCACGCGCAACAAGGTGATGGAAGCGGTCAACCGCCTGGGCTACGAGCCCAACTTCGCGGCCAAGAGCCTGCGCACCCTGCGCACCGAGAAGATCCTGGTCACGGTGCCAGACATCTCCAATCCGTTCTTCTCGCAGGTGATCCGGGGCGTCGAGGAAGCCGCTCTCGCCGCCGGCTATTCGGTGCTGCTGGGCGACACCCGCCACGAGGAGGCGCGCGAGGAGCAGTACGCGGCCATGTTCCGCCGCAAGGAGGCCGACGGCCTGATCTTCCTGGGCCACCGTCTGCCCGACGTGCTGGCCGAGATGGTCGCCGCCAAGGGCCCCAAGACGCCGATCGTCAACGGCTGCGAGTTCCGTCCCGGCCTGGCCGTCTCCAGCGCCCATATCGACAATGAGCGCGCCGCCGCCGAGGCGGTGGAATACCTCTACGAGCTAGGTCACACCCGAGTCGGCGCGGTGACCGGCCCGCTGGCCAGCCCGATCAGCAGCGATCGCCTGAACGGCGTGCTGGCCGCCGCCCAGCGCCATGGCCGCGCCAGCGCCCTGCGCATCGCCATCGGCGACTTCTCGATCGAGTCGGGCGTGCGCCAGGCCGGCGAGCTGCTGGACGAGCCCGGCCGGCCGACGGCGATCTTCTGCTTCAGCGACGAGATGGCCATGGGCGCGCTGGAGGCGATCCGCCAGCGTGGCCTGAGCTGCCCCGAGGACGTGTCGCTGGTCGGCTTCGACGACATCCGCTTCGCCCAGTACCTGCACCCGCAGCTGACCACGGTGCGCCAGCCCAAGGAGCAGATCGGCCACGAGGTGGTGCGCCTGCTGCTGGACATCCTGGCCGACCGCACCAGCACCCTGCAGAACGTCACCCTGCCCCATCATCTGGTGGTGCGCTCCAGCACCGCGCCGCCGTCAGCCTAGCGGCGTCGGCAGCTCGCGGACCCAAATGTTGCGGAAGCTGATCGGCTCGCTGGGATCGCCATGCGCCTGCAGCTTGATCGGGGCGGCCCCGTGCAGCTTGTAGGTCGGCTTGCCGATATAGACCGTCTCGCCGGCCAGCACGGCGTTGTCCTGCACCAGCACGCCATTGTGCAGCACCGTAACCGTCGCCGGCCTGGACAGCGCCCCTTCGGCGCCGAAGGTCGGCGGATGCCAGATGATGTCGTAGGTCTGCCACTCGCCGGGCTTGCGGCTGGCATTGGCTAGCGGCGGATGCTGCTTGTAGACGCTGGCGGCCTGGCCGTTGACGTAGGTGGCGTTGCCATAGCTATCGAGGATCTGCACCTCGTAGCCCTGGTCGCGCGGCCCGGTGGACGCCAGGAAGACGCCGCTGTTGCCCCGCGCCTGTCCCGAGCCGGTGATGTTGGCCGGGACGCGCCATTCCAGGTGCAATTGATAGTCGCGGAACGACCGCTTGGTCTCGATGTTGCCGCGCGCCTTGTTGACGGTGATCACGCCGTCCGAGACCGTCCAGCCGGCCGGCGACTTGTCCAGGGCCGAGACCCACTGGTCCAGGTTCTTGCCGTCGAACAGGATGATCGCATCAGCCGGCGCCCCACCGGCGTCCTGAGCCGGCGCAACCACCGGAACCGCCGGCTTCCAGACTTCGGTCACTTCCGGCTTCGTCTGGGCCACGGCCAGAGACACGGCTGCCAGGCCGCCGACCATGGCGAACGCCACGACGCTGCTACGCTTCATTTTCGTTCCCGCTCCCAATCGAGAGCAGCAGCATAGGCGCCCGCGCCCAGAAACAACAACGCCTCCGCTGGGCGAACCAGCGGAGGCGATTGCTCGTACCGTATGGACGGTTAAGTCTTACGCACCGCCCGGGAAGCGGAACGGAACCTTCACGGTGCCGGTCTTGGCGCCCATCGGCAGCTTTTCGGCGATGCACATGGCGGCCTTGTCGAAGCCCTTACCACCGGCGCTGTTGTCGACGACCTTGCAGTCCGACAGCTTGCCGTCAGCGGCGTTGCACTCGAGCATGACCTGGGCGGCGTCGCGGGTGTTGGCGAACTGCTGCAGGCAGCGGCCCATCTGGTCTTCGAAACCGCCGGCGGCCGAGGCGGCCTGAGCGACGAAGAAGCTGGCGGCGACGCCGGCGGCGAGTGCGATCGAGAGTTTCATTGGCCCCATTCCCTGTGCGTGCAACGCTTGGATCTGATGGGGATGGTTATCGCGCCGAAGCCCTAAGGAACGGCCAAGCTTCACGGTTAATCATCTCCAAAAATGATCCGCCCGATGACGAAACCCTGACGGCGCTTGGCCTTGCCTCTGAAATAATAAAACCGGTTTTCTTAATGGCCGCGCGGATGGTATCGCTTCCAATCCCAGGAGAGACAGCGCGACCATGTCCGAGGCGCAGAGCCGGCGTTCCCGCAAGCCGCACGATGACCGGGCCAGCCTGTCCGGCACCAACATCGAGCGGGCCGGCGACTATAATCAGCGCGTGGCCCTGCAATCGATCCGCATCGGCCTGGCCAAGACCAAGCAGGAAGTCGCCACCTATACGGGCCTGACCGTCCCGGCGATCACCAACATCACCAACCGCCTGCTCGAGGAAGGCCTGGTCATCGAGGCCGGCAAGCTGCACGGCGCGCGGGGCCAGCCGGCCATGACCTTCACGATCAATCCGGACGGCTGCTACTCGATCGGCCTGAATATCGACCGTGATCACATCACGATCGTGCTGCTGGACCTGGCCGGCAAGGTGCGCGCCCGCGCCTCGCGCGAGATCGCCTTCGCCAGCCCCGAGCAGGTGGCCGCGTTCTTCGAGCAGCACCGCAAGGCTTTCCGCAAGCTGAAGGGCATTCAGGCCGACCGGATCATCGGCGTCGGCGTGGCCGTGCCCGATGACCTGGCCAAGGGCGACCTGCCCCACCGGCCGGCGGACTACGAGGCCTGGAACACGGTCGACATCCGCGCTCTGCTCTCGCCCGGTCACGACTGGCCGATCATGGTCGAGAACGACGCCGCCGCGGCCGCCCTGGGCGAGCTACATTTCGGCCACGGCATGCGCAATCCCAGCTTCTTCTACATGCTGGTCAGCTCGGGCCTGGGCGGCGGCCTGGTCGTCGACGGCGAGTACTTCCGCGGCGCACATGGCCGCAGCGGCGAGCTGGGCTTTCTGCCGGTGAACGTCACGGGCTCTGCGACGCTGGAGGATTTCGTCTCGCTGTCTTCGTTGAACGAGGCCCTGGGCGACCTGGCGCCCACCGACCCTGCGCAGCTCGCGGACCTGCCGCCGGAGGGCCGCGCACGGATTGACGCGTGGTTGAACATCGCGGCCGAGCGTCTGTGCGACCCGCTGGTCGCCATCAGCTGCTTGATCGACCCGCAGGCCGTATTCATCGGCGGCCGCTTGCCCGGCTCGCTGATCGATCGCCTGGCCCAGGCCGTGAACGACAAGCTGGCGGCCCGGAACCTCGCGCTGGCCATGGCCCCGGTGCGCCACGCGGCGCTCGCCGCCGACGCGCCGGCCTTGGGCGCGGCCATCCTGCCGATCATGGCGCGTTATCTGCCGGTGCGGTCGGTGCTACGGAACACCGCCCAGGCCTAGCCGACTTCTCCCGACGACCAT
The DNA here is from genome assembly GCF_059415805.1 of Caulobacter sp. GW821-FHT10A06. NCBI lineage: Bacteria > Pseudomonadati > Pseudomonadota > Alphaproteobacteria > Caulobacterales > Caulobacteraceae > Caulobacter > Caulobacter sp. GW821-FHT10A06. The sequence continues at coordinate 620,817 of NZ_JBWKNY010000002.1, read as the reverse complement.
AGGCGGGCCGCGCCCCGCACGCCCGAGCTATCGCCCCAGCGCGCCGGCGCGATCTTGGCCGAGAAGCCGTCAGAGAAGATGCGCCGCCCGATCACGGCCGGCAGGCGCTGGTAGAGCGCCTCGACGTTCGACAGGCCGCCACCCAGCACGAAGACGTCCGGGTCGACGATGTTGCAGATCACGGCCATGGCTCGCCCCAGACGGTCAACTAGCCGGTCGAACGCGGCTGCGGCCTGCGGCTCACCCGCCAAGGCGTCGGCGACGATGGTCGCGCCGTCCAGCTCGCGTCCAGTGCGGTCCTTGAAGTCCCGCTGCAGGCCAGTGCCGGACACCCAGGTCTCCAGGCAACCCTTCTGGCCGCACCAGCAATCAGGCCCCGGCGCCTCGTCGGCGGTGGGCCACGGCAGCGGGATATGCCCCCACTCCCCGGCCACGCCGTCGCCACCTTCGACCAGCCGCCCGTTGACCACCAGGCCGCCCCCGCAGCCGGTGCCCAGGATGATGGCGAAGGTCACCCGCGCGCCAGCCGCCGCGCCGTCGGCGGCCTCGGACAACGCCAGGCAGTTGGCGTCATTGGCCAGCCGCACCGGCCGGGCCAGCGCCTGGGATAGGTCCTCCCGGAAGCGGCGACCGTTCAGATAGACGGCGTTGGCGTTGCGCATCATGCCGGTGCGCGGTGAGATCGAGCCCGGCGCGCCGACCCCGACTGAGCCGCGTTGGCCGGTCTGTGTCTCGATGCGCTCGACCAGATCCCGAACGGCCAATAAGGCGGCGTCGTAGCTCGGCGGCGTCGGCATGCGCAGGCGCGCCACGACCTCCCCGTCGGGCGCCAGGGCGGCGACCTCGATCTTGGTCCCGCCGAAATCGACACCAATCTGGATCACTGGAAAGCCTCGATAGCGCGCGAAGGGGCTCTGCCCCCGCGTCAGCGTTGGTTGGAGATACAGGAAAGACAGACCCGGCTAAGGCGTGATGCGAACCATGACCACGCCATGCGACGGCGCCGTCGCGGCGAACCGGCCTTTCATGGCGCCCAGGTCCTTGCCGGCCCACAGGTCACGCACCTGAGCCTTCAGCGTCGCCGGATAGCCCAACTCGGTCCAGTCGACCGCGATCGGCTTGGCCGCTTCGCTGCGGTTGAACAGGATCACCGCCCGGCTGCCGTCGGCCAGGGGTTTGGACCAGACCTCCAGGTCGCCGTCGTCGCGCACGCGGCGGCCCTGAACGCCCAGGCGGTCCTGGTTCACGGCGATGACTTCGTTGTTCAGCAGGATGTCGCGCGTGTCCTTGTCCATGTTGGCCACGTCGTTGCCGGCGATCAGCGGTGCGGCCATCAGGGCCCACAGGCTGAAGTGCGAGCGGTACTCGGTCGTGGTCAGGCCGCCATTGCCGACCTCCAGCATGTCCGGATCGTTCCAGTGGCCGGGACCGGCGAATGGATAAAGCGGCTCGTTCAGGTCGACGATACGCAGCACGCCCAGCGAATAGTCGTGCTTGCCGTCCCACTTGTCGGTGATGTCGCCGGTGGTGCGCCACAGGTTGCCGACGGCGGCAGCCCACAGCCACGGCTTGGCCGTGCCCCACTCGCACATGGAAAAGACGATGTCGCGGCCGGTCTCGCGCAGGGCGTCGGCCATCAGGGTGTAGGCTTCCTCGGCGTTGCGCGTGCCCGTCGCGCACCAGTCGTACTTCAGATAATCGACGCCCCACGACGCATAGGTCTTGGCGTCCTGGTACTCGTGCCCCTGACTGCCCGGACGTCCGCCGCAGGTCTGCCGGCCCGCATCGGAATAGATGCCGAACTTCAGCCCCTTCGAATGCACGTAGTCGGCCAGCGCCTTGATGCCGCTGGGAAAACGCTTGGCGTCATAGGTGATGAAGCCGTTCACATCGCGCGGTCCGTGCCAGCAGTCGTCTATCACCACGTACTGATAGCCGGCGTCCTTCATGCCGTTGCCGGCCATGGCGTCGGCGACGCGGCGCACAGTGGCCTCGTCGATGTTGCAGGCGAACTTGTTCCAGCTGTTCCAGCCCATCGGCGGCGTCTGGGCCAGGCCGTTGGTGACGCGCGGCGGCGGGTCCTTGTCGGCCGCGAAAGCAGCGGTCGGCAGGATCAGCGCGGCGGCCGCCAGCAAGGCGCTCAGACGCTGGGATGGCCTAGGCATCAACGGTTCCTTTCATAGGATCGGGCGCGGGGACGCGCTCCAGAATGCTGGCGTGGGTCGGCATCTGCTGGGCCGCCTGGCGACAGGCCATGCGCACGTGCTGGAGCCGCTCGGCCATGAGGCGCTCGTCCATCAGATCGGCCAGAGGGTCGTGGCCCTCGGGCATGCCGCCCTGCCCGATCATGATCGCCAGCCAGTTCGGCTCCTGGAAGATGGTCTGGTTGGGGAAGATGGTCGCCCCGCGGGTGCGGAACAGCTCCATCTTCAGCTTCAGCGAGTCCGGGATCGTCATGTGGCGCATGCGGTCCCACAGCGGCTGACCGACGCGGCGGTTGGCGTGGTAGTGGTAGATCAGGAAGTCGCGGATCTGTTCCATCTCCTCGCCCATCATCTGACTGTAGAGATCGGCCACCGGCGCATCGATCTTGGCCAGCGGGAAGCTGCCCGCCAGCTTGATCAGGCCGTGCTGGATCAGGTGGATCGAGGTCGACTCCAGGGGCTCCAGGAAGCCGCTGGACAGCCCGATCGCCGCGCAGTTCTTGACCCTTGACCGCTTACGCCGACCGGTGGTGAACCGCAGCAAGCGCGGATCGGCCAGCACCTTGTTGTCCGGATGCTCGGCCGCCAGAGCCGCCAGCAGATCGTCGGCCGCCTGGTCGTCGCTGATGAAGTCGCTGACATAGACATAGCCGTTGCCGGTGCGGTGCTGCAGCGGGATCCGCCAACGCCAGCCGGCCGTGTCGGCCGTGGCGCGGGTATAGGGGATCGGATCCTCGTAGCGCGCGGTCGGCACGGCCACGGCGCGGTTGGCCGGCAGGAAGTCCGACCAGTCCTCGTAAGGCACGCCCAGGGCGTCGCCGATCAGCAGCCCTCGGAAACCCGAGCAGTCGATGAAGAAGTCTCCCGCCAGCGTCTCGTCGCCATCCAGCGCCAGCGAGGCGATCGTGCCGTCCAGGGATTCGAGGTTCACACCCTTGATCGTGCGCTCGACGCGCTTGACGCCCCGCCCCTCGGCCACCTCGCGCAGCAGTTTGGCGTAGAGCGAGGCGTCGAAATGATAGGCGTGGGCCATGGCCGCGCGCGGATCGCGGGGATCCTCGGTGCGCCAGTCGAACTTGCCGGCCTTGGCGGCCACGCAGCTCAGCGAGAACTCGGACAGATCGGCCTGATAGCCCAGCTTGCGGGCCCGCAGCCAGAAGGCGTGGAACGACACCCCGTCCATCGGCGGGCCGTAGTTGCCGAACGGATGCATGTAGGCGTCGCCGGGGTCGCCCCAGCCGACGAACTCGATGCCCAGCTTGTACGTGCCCTGGGTCGCGGTGAGCATCCGCCGCTCGTCGACACCCACCACCTGATTGAAGAAGGTGATCGGCGGGATCGTCGCCTCGCCCACCCCGACCGTGCCGATATCGGCGGACTCGACCAGGGTGATCTTCATCTGCTGCGGCGTGAAGACCTTCGAGAAGAACGCCGCCGACATCCAGCCGGCCGTACCCCCGCCGACGATGACCAGGTGTGAGATCTTTCCCGCGTTTTCCATGCCGCCTTCGCTCATCCAAAAGACCCCGCCAGCAAGACGCCGGCGGGGTTACAGGGGGCCTAGAAGGTCCCGCGCACGATGAACGAAACACGGCGGTCGCTGACGGTCCAGCTATGGGTGCGGACCAGGGACTTCGAGAAGTTCCCCTGCGTGCCCAGGTACCAGCTGTCGCGCTGGTCCATCTCCAGGTCGTAGCGCGAGTTCAGGAGGTTCACGACTTGCAGGCCGACCTTGACCTGCGGGGTCAGGCCGTAGGTCACCGAGCCGTCCAGCTGGCCGTAGGCCTTGGCGTAGACCGGCACCATCAGGTTCGAGGCCGAGGCGCTCATCAGGTAACGCGAGCGCCAGTTGTAGGCCAGGCGGGCGTCGATGCCGTACTTACTGTAGAGCAGCGTGGCGTTGTAGGTGTAGCGCGACAGCTGCTCCAGCGGCAGGTCCAGCTTCGAGGCGTTGATCTGCGAAGCGTCCGTGGTGCTGCTGGACACGTTCTGCGTGCCCTTGCTGTCCAGGATCGTGGCGTTGAATTCCGTGCCCAGCCCCCCCAGCGCGCCGGGCAGGAAGTCGTAGTACTGCTGGTACTGGAACTCCATGCCGTAGATTTTGCCGTGGCCCATGTTCTGGGGCACGGTGCCGATGGCCTGCACGGTGCTGCCGTTCGAGGTCGTGATGTTCAGCAGGGTCGGCGTGGACTGGATGTAGTCGTAGACGTCCTTCTTGAAGGCGCCGACCGCCAGCATGCCGCCGTGGAAGTACCACTCGCCCGACAGGTCGAACGAATTGGCCCGCATCGGCTTGAGGTTCGGATTGCCCCCGAAGTAACCGAAGGCGACGTCGGTGTGGTACTGGACCGCCGAGCCCCCGGCCGCCGCGGTGTTCAGCTCGGCCTGGGTGTAGGCGACGCCGGTCTGTGCGTTGATGAGGCCGTCCGCCACCGTGGCGGGGCGTGATTGCAGCGTGCCCGACACCGACATCGACGGGTCCAGCTGGTTGAAGTCGGGCCGGACGATGTTCTTGGACGCCGCGAAGCGCACGAACACGTTGTCCCGGGCCTTCAGGCGCAGGTTCAGGCTGGGCAGTACGTCGGTGTAGTCCGTGCCGCCGGTCGTGGTGAAGGCCCGGCCGTCGGCATAGGTGATCTTGGTCGAGGCCGTGGACGAGGCGAAGCGTCGCTGGCCCTGGTCGATCAGGTTGATGGTGCCGAACCCGTTGGCGTCGGTCTTGGTCCGGACGACCCGCAGGCCGAAATTGCCGTCCCAGCTCATGCCCTGGTCGCCCCACGAGAACGGCAGGTCGGTTCCGAAGCGGACCTTGCCGTAGATCGCGGTGGTGTCTTCCCACTGACGATTGACGCCTCGGCCGCCCGAATTGGTGAAGCTGGTGTTCACGTCGCCCAGCGGCTGCCAGTAGCTGATGCTGCCGGTCGGCGCGGCCCAGATGGGCATGTAGCTCATCAGGGTGCCTTGCGTGAACGGGCTGTAGGTCCCGCCCGCCGGCGACCAGGTCGGGATCGTGCCGTTCGGCCCGCCGCGCGGGTAGTAGCCGTACTCGCCGTCGCTATAGGCCGGGCCGCCGCCCGGGATCGGGCCATTCCAGATGGTGTTCTTCAGGTATTCGTAGAGCGCCGTCGGGCTCTTGGCCAAGTCGAACGAAGGCATGATCAGGCCGGGGACCGAGAGGTCGCCCTTGAAGAAGTTGTCGAAGCTGACCTTGTCCTGGTGCTGGGTGTACTTGTCGGCCGTCGCGGTCACGCGCGTCGCCCAGGGCGCCGAGATCAGGTTCCAGTTGTAGGCCGTGTCGCGCGAGTTGGCGTCGCGTGAGGTCGCCCGCACGCCCAGCTTGATGTCCTTGAGGAACTTGTCGTCGTCGAACGAATAGGTCGCGTCGAACTTGCCCGAATATTCCCGAGCATCGTTGTCGTCGATGTGGTCCATCGCGGCGTACAGGTTGAACGCCGACGGGGTGCTGGTGACGTTGCTCATGGTGATCTTCGGCAGCTCGCCGGTCAGATCCAGGCCAAAGCCGCCCGCCAGGGTGACGGTGTTGTAGACCGTCAGGTCGGTGCTGCCGCGATGCGAATAGACGTATTGCAGGTCGCCGGTGACCTGCCAGTGGTCGTTGCTCCACTTGAAGCCGGCCGAGACGTCGTTGGTGTTGTCCTTCACGACGCCGTAACGGGTGCCCAGGTTCAGCAGGAACGAGTTGGCCACGCCGTTGCCGCCGCCACCGCCGTCGACCAGCTGGCCTTTGAGGAAGTTGCCGTCGGAGTCGAAGGTGAACGCGGTCCCTGTCGCCGGGCCGACCACGAACGACTGGTTGTTGGTCGCCGAGCAACAGGCCGAGGTCTGGGCGAAGCGGTCCTGGAAGGTCTGCTTGGCCTCGGTGCGGAACAGGGTCGTGTAGAGCTCCAGATTGTCGTTCGGCCGCCATTGGAAGGCGCCGTAGAAGCCGTTGCGGTTCCGGTCCTGCTCGTTGTTGCGATACTGCACGCCGACCGGCACGAAGACCCGGGCTTTGCCCTGGCCGGCGATCGCATTGTCGCCATTGAAGTTGAAGGTCGCGCCGCCGTCGTACGAGGATTTCACGCCCAGACCGTGGGCGTTGTACGGGTCGACCGCGATGCTGTTGACGGCGGTCTTCAGCTTGGAGCTGGACATGCTGACCAACATGCCGAACTCGCCCAGATTGGTGTCGAAGCGGTCGCTCAGCAGGAAGCTGCCGGACGGCGTGCCTTCCTTGCGCAGGTCGCCGCGTGTGTAGTCGGCCGAGAAGGCCATCTGCCGGCCGGCCTGGTCGAACGGCATGCGCGTGCGCAGGTTGACCGTACCGCCCAAGCCGCCTTCGACGATGTCGGCCGACGGGTTCTTGTAGACGTCGACGCCGGCGAACAGCTCGGGCGTCACGTCTTCCCAAGAGATGGCCCGGCCGCCACGCGCCGAGAACATGTCGCGCCCGTTCAGTTCCGAGCGCACCCAGGTCAGGCCGCGGATCTGGATGCCCGAGCCCTCGGCGTTCAGGCGGTCCACGTCGCGAGGCTGGTTGGTTCGGCCGATGGTCACGCCCGGCACGCGCTGCAGCGCCTCGGTCACCGAACGGTCCGGCAGGCCGCCGATATCGACGGCGGTGATCGAGTCGACGATTTCCTCGGAGTTCTTCTTCAGGTCCTGGGCCGACTGGATCGCCTTGCGCTGGCCGACGACCACGACTTCGGCCACCTGATCGACAGCGCTGTCCCCGCCAGCCGTAGTTGTCTGGGCCTGGGCCGATGCGACCAGCACGCCAGACCAGGCGACGGCCGCGACCGACGCCAAGAGCACACTTTTCCTGTTGATTGCCTTCACGTTTCCACCCCTGAAAACTGCCGCCGGGCCGGTTGACCGAGCGGACCGCCGTTTGCGGTGAGTTCGACGTGCGTCGCCTCACCGTCCCCGGAATCTTTTATTTAATATACTTTAATTAACCGAGGCGCATTTATCGTACAAGCGGGTTTTTCACGGCCACGATTTCCCGGCAGCGAGGGGTTATCCGCTGCCGGGTCTCAGGGGTTTTTAGTCCACGCTCTCCGGCGGCGCGATCGAGACGAAGCCGTGGGCTTCGACCAGGCTGGCCTGTCCGGCGGCGATCCGCGCCGACGGATTGGGGCGAGGCTCGGCGACCTTGTGCAGGGTGTTGCGGTCGATGTGCCGGAACGGCGCCGCCCTGCCCCGCACCTGCAGCATGGTGGTCGAGGTGTAGGACCAGCCACCGTCGTCCTCGAAGCGCACGTCCAGCTCGTAGGAATCGGTCCGGAACGCCCATTCCAGGAAGTCGGTCGAGCTGATGCCGTAGCCAGGGCTGCCGCGCTCGGCGCGAACGACCAGGCCCGAGCCGTCCTCGGCGGCGCGGCCACCCGCGAGAGCGGTCTGCCCACGCGGAATGGACAGGGTCTGCATGATCAGGCCCGAGGCCGGCTCCCACAGCCAGTAACCGACCTGGTCGTGGAAGGTGGTGTCCTCGTCCGAGGCGACGATGTGGACGTGGTAGCGCAGGCCGTACAGCAGCTGCGGGCCGTTGGCCTGCGGGTCGATCGGCTGCATCTCGATGCGCTCGAGGAACTCGCGGCGCTCGGGGCCGTCGGCCTTGGGGTTCAGATCGACGCCCTTCATCCCCTCCCAGACGCCGGCCAAGCGGCGCAGCGGACCCAGATTGGCCAGAGTGTCCGGATCCACGTCCTCCGGTTCAGTGAAGATGTCGTCGGGAAAGTCGTGCATGGCGTCCGCGCTCTGGTGAAGCTTGCCGCCGGCTCTACCGCCCCGAGCGGGCGCGTCAAGCGGCGCTGATCGCCAGGCTAGCGACTTGCCCATCCACCAGCTTGATCGAAAGCGGCATGGCCTGCAGACCAGGCACGAGATTGAAGATCCGCTTCCCCAGGTCGCCGGTCAGGTCGGCGTCCGGACTGGACACCTCGATCACGCCACGGGACTTGGCGATGGCGACTGAACGAGCGTCTCGACGCGTGGCGCGCTCGTCCTTGCTCGCCACGACCGGCGCCACGAGATGCGCGGCGCGATCACCCAGGCCGGAAACCTTCGCGCTCAGCTCCAACCCGCGCGGCGTCACCCTGTAGGCCGCGGTGAAAGCGACCGGCGGCTCCAGCTCGCGCCCCTCGGGCGTCTTCAAGCGACCGGACGCCGTGGCGACGACCGCGCCGTCCCGCTCGACGGTTTCCAGCGTCGCGGCCAAATCGGCGACGCTGGTGAAGGCGTCCTTGCCCTGGACCACCTCGATCCGCAGCGTCAGCGGCTGGTGCGCGGCGTCGATCGGGACCTGTTGGTTGCTGATCTCGACGGCCTTGTAGCGCGTCATGCTGGCCGCCAGCACTGGCCCCAGCACCTGGTGATGCAGCAACGAGATCGCGCCGCCCGAGGCGTGACCGCCGCCAGCCGGCGCCAGGTAGTCGAAGTCGTAGTCAGTGAAGGTCGCTCGCCAGGGGCCGAGCGAGGCGAGGTGCGTCCCGATCTCAGGGAATGGCTTCAGGCCATAAGGCTTGTCTCGCGGCAGCTCGGCGCGCGGCTCCGGCGCGAGCGGCTCGGCCAGGTCCAGCACCGCCGCCAGCGCCTTGGCGTGGCTGAAGGTGTGGTGGATGCAGGGTTTGTAGCCGGCAACGCGATAGTGCGGACCGCCATACAGCAGGCCGTCATGCGTGCAGGCCGCCATCAGGGCCAAGTTGCGCGCCGAAACCTCAGCGAAGCGCGTATCGCGATCGGCCAGCAGGCGATAGGCAGGGTGGCAACCGTCGCTGGTGCGGCTGCCCCACCAGGTCCACTTGAAGTTCCGCGTGCCCCAACTGTTGTCCCAGCCGCCATCGGGCAGCATGAACTCCATGTGGGCGCGCAGGCTGGTGACGACCTGATCCAGCAGCGCCTGGTCGCCGGTGCGCAGGCCGTACATGGCCAGGGCCGGCAACGACTCCTCGACATTGTAGCCCAGGTCGACCGGCGGCCGGCCCTTGGCCGTGCGACCACGCTGCGGATGGCCTTCGCCGAACAGCAGGCCGTTTGGCGTGAAGAAGTCGAGGCTGGCCCGGGCGAAGTCACGCGCCTTGGCGACATAGGCGTCGCGCCCCAGCGCCTCGGCCCCGAGCGAGAAGGCGTAGGCCGACGAGATCGGATAGTTGATGTTGCCGGTGTCGACCTTCATGAAGCCGTCGAGGAAGTCGTAGGCCTTGGCCAGCCGCGCCCGCCAGGCCTCGCGCGTCGGAGCGTCCAGCAGGTCGCCGTGGTGCAGCAACGTCTCCGACAGGGCGATGGCGCGGAAGACGGTGATGCCCTTCCAGTCGTTCAGGAACACGTCGTTGACCCAGCTGCCGTCGGGTCGGCTGACATTGTGCTCGCTCCAGGTCTGAGCGGCCTTGGCGGCGCGGATGTAGCGAGCGTCGCCACTGGTCCGAGCCATGCGCAGCAGCGGATAGACGGTGTCAGCGACGCGTCCATGGACCATGCCACAGCCCGGACATAGGAAACTGCCATTGGCGCCCTCCCCGGCCAAGCCCGTCACCTGGTAAGCCAGCAGCCCGTCGCACCAGGTTTTCAGCAGGTGCTCATAGGGCTGGAGGTCAGCTCGCACGGCTGCCCTGGCCACGGCCGGCGCCAGCACCGCCGCCGTCGAGACGCCCAGCATCCCCCTGCGTGAAAGTCCCGCGCCCTGCCCGGTCATCCGCCCCTCCGTCATTATTGGGGGCACCATGGCGGCGCGAACGAGATTTGGACAGGCCAATTTTAGGTATCGGTCATGCCAATTTGCGTTAGAGTGACGGAACGCGCGATTGATGAATCCAATTCATCAGCATGTGGAACAAAACGGACTAATCGCCTCCTGGATCGTCCGATAGCCTGAACCGCACCTTTGCGCGGCAACTACCCGCCGTTCCCGCCGCTTATAGTCGCGGCGTCCGCGGAGGATCGGAGAATGACATGGCCGACATCGAAGACCTCAGCCTCTCGAGGCGCGACCTGATGGCCGCCGGCGCGGCCTCGGCCGCCATCGTCGGCGCGCCCGCTGCGGCCAGCGCCGCGACGCCCGACGCGCCCAGCCTGCATCAGGTGACGTTCAAGGTGAACGGCCAGAAGCGGTCGCTGAACCTGGACACCCGCACCACCCTGCTGGACGCCCTGCGCGAGCACCTGCGGCTGACCGGCACCAAGAAGGGCTGCGACCACGGCCAGTGCGGCGCCTGCACGGTCATCGTCGACGGGCGGCGGATCAATTCGTGCTTAAGCCTGGCGGTCATGCACGAGGGCGACGAGATCACCACGATCGAAGGCCTGGGCACGCCCGACAAGCTGCACCCGCTGCAGGCGGCCTTCATCAAGCATGACGGCTACCAGTGCGGCTACTGCACGCCGGGCCAGATCTGCTCGGCCAAGGCGGTGCTGGACGAGATCAAGGCCGGCGTACCAAGCCATGTCACGGCCGACCTGACCGACGCCCCCAAGGTGACGGCGGAGGAACTCCGCGAACGGATGAGCGGCAACATCTGTCGCTGCGGAGCCTATTCCAACATCGTCGAAGCCATCGGGGACGTCGCGGGAGGCCTGGCATGAGAGCCTTCGCCTACGAACGCGCCCGCACGCCGGCGGAGGCTGCATCGGCCGTCGCCAAGGACCCGACCGCCCGCTTCATCGCCGGCGGCACCAACCTGCTGGACCTGATGAAGCTGGAGATCGAGACGCCCCGCCGGCTGATCGACGTCAACGGCCTGAAGCTGGATAAGATCGAGGCGACCAAGGACGGCGGCCTGCGCATCGGCGCTCTGGTGCGCAACACCGACCTGGCCGCCGACAAGCGCGTGCGCAAGGATTACGGCGTCCTCTCGCGCGCCCTGCTGGCTGGAGCCTCGGGCCAACTGCGCAACAAGGCCACCACGGCCGGCAACCTGCTGCAGCGGACGCGGTGCCCGTACTTCTACGACACCAACATGCCCTGCAATAAACGTAACCCCGGCGCGGGCTGTTCGGCGATCGGCGGCTTCACCCGCTCGCACGCGGTGTTGGGGACCAGCGAGGCCTGCATCGCCACCCATCCCAGCGACATGGCCGTGGCCATGCGAGTGCTGGACGCCAGCGTCGAGACCGTGAAGCCGGACGGCGCGACCCGCACCATCCCTATCGCGGACTTCCATCGCCTGCCGGGCAACACGCCGCACGTCGAAACCGCGCTGACGCCGGGCGAGCTGATCACCGCTGTCACCCTGCCCAAGCCGGTCGGGGGGACGCACGCCTATCATAAGGTCCGCGACCGGGCGTCCTACGCCTTTGCCCTCGTCTCGGTGGCGACCATCCTGCACAAGGACGGCACGGGCCGGGTCGCCCTGGGCGGCGTGGCGCACAAGCCCTGGCGGGTCGAGGCCGCCGAGGCGAACCTTCCGCAGGGCATCAAGTCGGTGTCCGAACTCCTGCTCGCCGGCGCCAAGACCACCTCGCAGAACGCCTTCAAGCTGACCCTGGCCGAACGCGCCCTGGGCGCGGCGATCGCCGAAGCGAAAGCCTAAAAGCCATGAAGTTCGACACCCCCGCCACGACCAATCCGATCGACCAGCTGAAGGTGGTCGGTAAGCCCACTGACCGCATCGACGGTCCGCTGAAGACCACCGGCATGGCGCCCTACGCCTATGAGCGGCACGACGCCCTGGAGAACGTCGCCTACGGCTATGTCCTGGGCTCGGCGATCGCCAAGGGCAGCATCAAGTCCATGGACCTCACCCGCGCCAAGGCCGCGCCGGGCGTCGTGACCGTGGTCACCGCCCAGACGGCCGGTAAGTTGGGCAAGGGCGACTTCAACACCGCCAAGCTCTTGGGCGGCCCTGACATCCAGCACTATCACCAGGCCGTCGCGGTCGTGGTCGCCGAGACCTTCGAGCAGGCCCGCGCCGCCGCCGCCCTGATCAAGGTGGACTACGAACGCGCCAAGGGGACCTTCGACCTGGCCTCGGCCAAGGACGGCGCGCCGCCGGTCGGCAAGAGCAATCCCGACACCGCCGTCGGCGACTTCGACACGGCCTTCGCCGCCGCGCCGGTCAAGCTGGACGAGACCTACACGACGCCCGACCACGCCCACGCCATGATGGAGCCACACGCCACCATCGCGACCTGGAAAGGCGACAAGCTGACGGTCTGGACCGCCAACCAGATGATCGCCTGGAGCCGGGCCGACGTGGCCAAGACCCTGGGCATCCCGAAGGACAATGTCCGGCTGGTCTCGCCCTATATCGGCGGCGGCTTCGGCGGCAAACTGTTCATCCGCGCCGATGTGATCCTGGCGGCGCTGGGGGCCAAGGCGGCGGGCCGGCCGGTCAAGATCGCCCTGCAGCGGCCGCTGATGTTCAACAACACCCCGCACCGCCCGGCGACGATCCAGCGCATCCGCCTGGGCGCGACGGCCGACGGCAAGCTGACCGCAATCGGCCATGAAAGCTGGTCCGGCGACCTGCCCGAGGGCGGCCCCGAGACCGCCACCCAGCAGACCCGCCTTCTGTATGCCGGCGCCAACCGCATGATGAAGATGAAGCTGGCCGTGCTGGACCTGCCGGAAGGCAACGCCATGCGCGCGCCAGGTGAAGCGCCGGGCCTGATGGCGCTGGAGGTGGCGATCGACGAACTGGCCGAGAAGCTGGGCATCGATCCGATCGAACTGCGCGTCATCAATGACACCCAGGTCGACCCGGAAAAGGCCGGCCGGCCGTTCTCGCAGCGCAAGCTGGTCGAGTGTCTGCGCACCGGCGCCGACAAGTTCGGCTGGGCCAAGCGCAGCGCGCGTCCCGGTCAGGTCCGCGATGGCCGCTGGCTGGTCGGCATGGGCGTAGCGGCAGCCTTCCGCAACAACCTGGTCATGAAGTCGGCCGCCCGCGTGCGGCTGGAGACGACCGGCCAGGTCGTGGTCGAGACCGATATGACCGACATCGGCACCGGCAGCTACACGATCATCGCCCAGACCGCCGCCGAGATGATGGGCGTGCCGCTGCACCAGGTGACGGTGAAGCTGGGTGACTCTTCGTTCCCCGTGTCGGCCGGCTCGGGCGGCCAATGGGGCGCCAACAGCTCGACGGCCGGCGTCTACGCCGCCTGCGTGAAGCTGCGCGAAGCGGTGGCGACCAAGCTGGGCCTGGATCCCGCGACGGCCGAGTTCTCGGACGGCCGTGTGAAGGTTGGCAACCAAAGCCTGCCGCTGGCCCAAGCCGCCGCCGACGCGCCGATCGTCGTCGAGGACGCCATGGAATATGGCGACCTGACCAAGACCCACCAGCAGTCGACCTTCGGCGGCCACTTCGTCGAGATCGGGGTCGACGTCGCCACGTGCGAGATCCGCATCCGCCGCATGCTGGCCGTCTGCGCCGCCGGGCGGATCCTCAATCCCAAGGCCGCCCGCAGCCAGGTGATCGGAGCCATGACCATGGGCGCCGGCGCGGCGCTGATGGAGGAGCTGGTCGTCGACAAGCGTATTGGCTTCTTCGTCAATCACGACCTGGCCGGCTACGAGGTGCCGGTCCATGCCGACATCCCGCACCAGGAAGTGATCTTCCTGGACGAGACCGACCCGATGTCCTCGCCGATGAAGGCCAAGGGCGTCGGCGAACTGGGCATCTGCGGGGTCGGCGCGGCGGTGGCCAACGCGATCTACAACGCCACCGGCGTACGGGTGCGTGAGTACCCGGTCACCCTGGACAAGCTGCTGAAGGACATGCCCGTCGTGGTTTAGTCGCCGAGCAAAGCGCGGGCGTAGTGCTGGCGATCGATGATCGGGCGGAAGAAGGTCAGGGCGCCGTCGATGACGGCCGGTTCGTTCAGCAGGGCTTTGAACCACAGGTTCGCCTCGGCCACGCCGCGATGCAGGGAGGTGACGCGGTAGCTGTGCTTGCCGGTGACGGCGGCGGCAGCCGAGACGGCCGAGTCATTGCGCAGCCGGGCCTCGAACTGGTCGAGGTCGCGCACCTCCAGCAGCCGCGTGCGCAGATCGGCGATGCAGTGGCAGACGTCGCCCGGCAGCCGCACGCGGTCGACCAGCTTGAGCAGGCCGCTCTGCTTGAAGCGCGTGATGATCCGGTGGGCCGTGGTTTGCGAGACGTCAAACATCTGGGCCAGCTCGGCGACCGTCGGCAGCGGCTTGCCCTCCAGCTGAGCCAGGATTTCCAGGTCCGCCTCCAGGCCGACGCGGGGGGCCGGCGCCTGGCGCGAAAGATGCGGCGGTCCGGGTCTGATCTGGTTCACTTGCGCCGCCTAGTCGCCGCGTTTCGGCGTGAACAGGAGGTCGTGATAGTCCCAGCTGAAATCGGCGATCGGCGACGCCGCCTTCATGGTCACACGCTCGACCCCGCCATCGGCATTGAGGCCGAAGGTGACGTAGGCCGGCTCCAGCGCCTTGTCGTCGAAGCGGGTGACGAAGGTGTCGTACTGCCAGTGCTCCAGCTTGCCGGCCATGCGCGGCGTCGACTTGAAGTCGATACGCAGGCCGCCGTCGCCTTGGGTTACCGCGATGTCGCCGTACCAGGGGTCGCTGTAGGTTCCGGCGTACTTGGCGACCGGCAGCGAGGGCCCGATGCCGGCCGGCTTGGCCTGGACGCCGCCCAGGGCCTTCAGCGCTCCGCCGACCAGTTGCTTCTTGTAGGTGATGTAGCGGTCCGTCCACGGCTCGGGCTTGAGGCCCAGATAGTGGTCCAGCAGTTCGTACATCAGGCCTCGCGGCAGCTCGCCGTCCTCGCTGTTCAGCTCGATCGAGAAGCCGACGTTGCGGTCGGGGATCAGCACGACCACGGTCTTGAAGCCGAACACCGCGCCGCCGTGCCAGACGATCTGAGTCCCGCGATAGTCCTGGATCTCCCAGCCCAGGGCATAGGCCTGGAAGGTCGGCCTGGTGACCTCGAAGCCCGGCGGGACCTTGTCCAGAGGCTGGATCACGGTGGGCTGCCACATGGCCTTGGACTGCGCCTCACTGAACAGCCGCTTGCCGCCCGGCAGCGCGCCGTGGGCCAGCTGCAGCTTCAGCCACTTGGCCATGTCGTTGGCGCTGACGGCCATGCCGCCGGCCGGGGCGGCGCTGGTCGAGAGCTCGTCGCGCTCGTCCAGCACCTCCTGGTCGCCGGCGCCGCGTAGGCCGCCGTTCATGCGAGCGTGCGGCTGGGCGCGGTTGGCGATCTGGAAACGACGGCCGTCAGTGGTCGAGCCGGTCATGCCGGCCGCGGCGAAGACGTGCTCGCGAACATAGTCCTCCCAGGTCTGGCCGGTGACCGCCTCGATCAGCTGGCCGGCGACCATGTAGAGGACGTTGTCGTAGGCGTAGCCGCTGCGGAAGCTGGTGGCGGGCTTGAGATAACGCAGGCGGCGCACGGCCTCGGCGCGCGGGATGTTGCTGCGCGGCACGAACAGCAGGTCGCCCTGCCCCAGCCCCAGGCCACTGCGGTGAACCAGCAGGTCGCGCACGGTCAGCTCGCGCGTCACCCACGGGTCGTACATCTGGAAGCCCGGCAGGCGGTCGGTGACCTTGTCGTCCCAGGAGAGCTTGCCGGCGTCGACCAGGGTGGCCAGGGCCGCCACGGTGACCGCCTTGCCGGTCGAGCCGGTCATGAACAGGGTGTCGGCGTCGACCTTCTCAGGGCTGCCCAGCTTGCGCACGCCATAACCCTTGGCCAGCACCGTCTGGCCCTCGTCGACGATGGCGATCGACAGGCCCGGCGCGCCGACCTTCTGGCGCAGCGCCTCGACATGGGCGTCGAAGTTCTTGGGCGGCTGGACGACGGGACCGGCCGCCAATGGAGCCGCCTGAAGGGCGGCGGCGAGAACGAGGCTGATCATGAGACCTCCGGTTGGAAGGCGGGACGCCGGGCGAGGCGGACAAGGCCCAGGGTCGCCAGCGGAATGACGTAGAGCGCGATCAGGGCGTAGGCGAGCAGCCGGTAGCCGCCGGCGATCAGGCGGACCAGCCCGACCCGCTCGGCCAGGACCATGCAGAAGACGAGCAGAGCCAGGGCGCAGAGCGCGCGAGCGCGGACGCCGAAGGCCCGCCCGATCCGGGCTTGAAAGGCGCCGGCCACACGCTCGTTGATGGCGTGCACCGCGCCCGTGCCGCTCTCCAGCAGGGCCGCGAACACCATCACCTGGAACAGCAGGCGGAAGATCGGCAGATTCAGCTTGGCCAGCAGCACGTCGGACGGCAGGGCCGCGCCGCTGACCTCGGGCGCATAGGCGCACATACAGACGAAAAAGACGAAGGCCGGGATCATGGCCAGCGGGCCGGCGATCAGGCCGGCGGTGACCGCGTCGCGGTCGCTGAGCAGGTGGCGGGTCACCGGCAGGATGATCACCGCCCCGATGATGTTGTAGCCGGCATAGGTCCCGCCGCCGACCAAGGCGTCCGTCCCGACCTGCATCGGGACCGAGAACGCGGCGGCAATGTCGTGGCCAAAGGTCGTCAGGGCCAGGATCAGGAACAGGCCGTACACCCCGTAAAGCAGGATCGAGACCCAGGCGAAAAGCTGCTCGACCACCTTGTTGCCGAAGGCCGCGAAGGCGGTCACGCCCACCAGCAGCGCCAGCATCCCAGCCCACTTGGGCGCGCCGAACACCGCGTGGCCGATCTCACCCGCCGCCGCGCCGAACACGGCCAGCACGATGATGACGAAGAAGGCGTAGGCCAGTTCGAAGGCGATCCAGCCCTTGCCCAGCAGCGCCTGGAAGAAGCTGCGATAGTCCCGCGCTCCGCTCGCTCGCGCGAACAGGAAGGTCAGGACGCACATGCCGCTCCAGATCAGCGTCGCCAGGGTCAGGCCGGCCAAGCCGCCCCATGGGCCGGCGGACAGGAAGAACTCGGCGATCTCGCGGCCCGTGGCATAGCCGCCGCCGATGACGGCGGCCTTGAAGGCCAGGCCCGGCAGCAGCCAGCGGCTGAACCAGCCTGACGCCTGGCCACTCATAGGAGGCAGGATTCGAGCAGGCGCTCGAAGGCCGCCCCGCAGCGCAGCGGATCAGCAGTCGGCAGGCCAAGCCGCGCGGCCACGGCCTCGATCTCGGCCTGAGCCGCTTCGGGCGACAGCTTGCCAGTGTTGAGGCTGATGCCGGCGCAGCGGATGTTCGGACTGGTCACACGGCCCAGCGCGATGGTCGCCTCGATGACCGCCTCGATCGACGGGACAGCGTGACCGGCGTGGCCCAGGATTTCGGTGCGCCCCGGCTCGTGGCAGACCACGAAGGCGTCCGGTTGGCTGCCTTGCAGCAGACCCAGCGACACCGCGCCATAGGCCGGATGCAGCAGCGAACCCTGCCCCTCGATGACGTCGATGTGGCTGGCCGGCGCGGCCGGGCTTAGCATCTCGGCGGCCCCCGCAATGAAGTCGGAGACCACGGCGTCGATCGGCATGCCCGAGCCGGCGATCATGATGCCGGTCTGGCCGGTCGCCCGGAAGTCGACGTCCAGCCCCCTACCCTTCAGCCCCCGCGTGATGGCCAGGGCCGCGTACTTCTTGCCCAGGGCGCAATCGGTGCCGACGGTCAGGATCCGGCGGCCCGAGCGCGGCTTGCCCGAGCCGACAGGAATGCCCGGCGGCGGCGTGCGCACGTCGATCAGCCGGCGTCCGGTCCGCTCGGCGGCGGCCTTCAGTTCGGGGATGTCGCCGAGCTTGGCGTGCATGCCCGAGACGATGTCTAGCCCTGCCTCAAGCGCCTCGACCAGGCCGGCGATCCAGGCCGACGGGATGATCCCGCCGGCGTTGGCGACGCCGATCACCAGGCCCCGCGCGCCCTCGGCCGCCGCCTGCGCGGGAGCCAGGGCCGGCAGGCCGGTGCTGACCCGCCCGCCGGGCAGGACGAACTCGCCGACACAGCGCTCGCCGACCCAGTCACGCAGGCCGAAAGCGGTCTTGGCGTAGCCCGGCTCGACGGTATCGCCGAGGAACAGGAGGTACGGCGATGGCAAGCCGCCGACCTCCTCCCGGACTTCATCACGCGTGGCTCTGGCGATGGCGCTCATGCGATCAGAAGCCGGCCGTCAGGCTGACGCCGATGGTGCGCGGCCGGATCACGCCCGTGCCCATCGCACCCGTCGGATAGACCGGCAGGCCACTGGCCGTGATCGCCGAACTCGAGACCTTGCCGTCGGCGTCGAAGGCGTTCTTGACGTAGGCTTCCAGGTCGACCTTGCCGAAGCTCATCCCCGCCCGGAAGTCGACCACCTCATAGGACGGGACTTCGCGCTGCTTGCCATTGGCGGTGCGATAGGTCGCGTCAAACGTGCCGCTCTGCTTACCCATGACCCGCAGCGAGGCGCCGACATAGGCCTGGTTCTCGCCGATCGACCAGCTGTAGTCGCCGTTGAAGCCCAGGCTGATCTTCGGCGTGAACGGCAGCTGGTCGCCCTTCTTGCCGCCGACCAGGGCGCTGGTGTCGCCCGACAGCTTGGTGTCGGTATAGGCGCCGTTGGCCGACACGGTCAGGCCGCCCACCAGCCGCGCCGTGGCGTTGAACTCGACGCCGTCGCTCTTGGCGTCCGCGCCATTGGCGTTGATGCCGAAGTTGTTCACCACAGTCAGCAGCTGGATGCCCTTCCAGTCGATGTGGAAAGCGGCGACGTCCAGGCTGAGGCGATGATCGGCGGTCTCGCCCTTGAAGCCGGCCTCATAGCTGGTGACGGTGTCCGGATCGAAGCTGGCCGGCGTGCCGGCCGGGGCGCTGGGCGGGATCACGTTCGGGCCGCCGGGACGATAGCCCTTGGCGACGCGGGCGTAGATCGAGCGGCGGTCGTCCAGCTTGAACTTCGGGGCCAGCGAGTAGGTGAAGACGTTGTCCGACGAGGTCAGGTTGCTGGCGATCGGCGTGCCGCCGGCCAGCACGCCCTTGGCCGCCTGGCTGGCGCTCTGCTTGTTGTGGCTGTAGCGGCCGCCGATATCGACGTCGATGCGGTCGCTCAGATGCACGGTGGCGTTGGCGAAGCCGGCATATTCCTTGTAGCGCGAGCTGAGATCCAGGTTGGCCAATAGCGGGATGCCGGTCAGCTGGGTCAGAGTGCCCGGCGTGACGGCGATATATTCCTGGTGGATCAGGCCCTTCTCGTCGGTGAAGTAGCCGCCGACCATCCAGTCGAACTTGGCGCCGGGGTTCGAGGCCAGGCGGACTTCCTGGGTGTATTTCCGGTTGTTGGTGTTCTGGGCCAGGTAGAGCTCGTTGGTGAAACCCAGCGCCGACTTGATCAGCCCACTGAGATTGAAAGTGGCGTCGTCACGTTTGGTCTGGTTCAGCTTGCTGAAGCTGCTGGACGAGGTGAAGGTCGCAAAGCCCAGGTCGTAATTCACCACCCCGTTGTAGACGCGGTAGTCGACGTCCGAGAACGCCGGCACGAACTGCGACAGGGTCGGCCGGCCGTACTTGGTCTTCAGGGTGTTGGGATCGCTCTCGACCACGGTCGGGGCGTCGGCCTTGATGTCCTGCAGCACGGCGGTCAGGCGCAGGTCGAATTTGTCGGTCGGCTTGAACAGCAGCGAGGCGCGGCCGCCATAGACCTTGGCGTCGTTGATGTCCTTCTCGACGTCCGAACCACTGGTGCCGATCGAGTCGATGAAGCCGCCATCCTTGCGGTAGAAGCCCGAGGCGCGCAGGGCCACCGTCTCGCCCAGCGGGATGTTGACCATCGCCGTGGTGCGATACGACATCGCGCCGCCCTTGGTGTCCTCAAGCGCGCCGCGGGCACGGGCCGTAAAGCCCTTGGTGTCGGGCGTGTTGGTCACGAACTTCAGCAGGCCGCCCATCGAGCTGGCGCCATACAGCGTGCCCTGCGGGCCGCGCAGCACCTCGATGCGGGCGACGTCGAAAGTGTCGAAGTCGCCGGCCAGCACCGCGCCGTTGACCAGGGCGCTGCTCGAGCCAAACGGCGTCTCGTCCATATAGACGGCCACGGTCGAGGCGACGCCGCCGGTGTTGACGCCGCGCATGACCAGGCGGCCCTGACCGGGCGTGCTCTGGACCAGCTGCAGGCCGGGCACGAGCTTGAGGTAGTCGCTGAAGTTGGTCGCCGCATGGATCTCCAGGGCGTCCCCCGACACCACCGAGATCGCCTGCGGGATGTCGATCAGCGTCTGTTCGCGCTTCTGGGCGGTGACGACGATTTCCTCGACGGTCGAGACCTTCGGCGCTTCATCGGCCGCCAGAGCGGCGGAGTGGGTCAGCAGCGCGCCGACGGCGCTGGAGATGAGCAGGGTCGTACGCTTGAGCTTCATTCTAGTCCCCTCGTTGTTGTGTGCGCCGGACGGCCCCCGGGGCGATGCCGCCCTCTTCCCGCCGGCGCTTGAGAGGTCGTCCGGGTTCCCCGTTTCCGACCTCAGCCCATTACGCAAATTTAATCCTATTCAGGACACTGTTATCCCAATCAGAGAATTGTCAACGACAATTGCGCGCTATTCGGACGGTTCGCCGGCCTCGGCGCGCCGCGCCCACGGATCGATCAGACGCAGGAGGATCGCGGCGGTGACAGCCAGACCCGCGAGCAGCGCGAAATAGGTCGTGTGGGACATCTTGCTCCACAGCGTCCCGACCAGGCCGGCGCTGAGGCTGCCGGCGAAGATGGTCAGGTACCAGGCCGCCACGGTGGTCGCGCCGAATCCCGGCGGCGCCAGGCGCGCGAATAAACCGAGGCCCGTCGGCAGGATGAACAGCTCGCCGAAGGTGTAGATCCCGAAGAAGACCACCAGCCACAGCCAGTGCGCCTTGCCGCCGCTGAAGGCGTCGACGGCGCAGAGCAGCAGATAGGCCCCGGCCACGATCAGCGCCCCGGTCGCCATGCGCTGAGCCGGCGACGTGTCGCGGCCGTGGTCGGCGCGTTTCTTCCAACCCGCCAGCAGCATCGGCGTCATGGCCATGACCAGCAGCGGGTTCAGCGACTGGAACCAGGTCATCGGCACGGTCCAGGAGCCCAGCGCCCGGTTCACCCCGGCGTCGGCCCACAAGGCCACGGTATTGCCAGCCTGCTCGTAGGCCCCTCGGAAGACGGTGACCGATAGCGCCACGCCCGCCAGGACCAGCACCGTCGGCAGGCCCATCCGCCCGCGCGGAGCCGCCGACGCAGCGACGACCCTACCCTGCTCGGCCGGCAAATAGCGCTGGCCCCACAGATAGATCAGCAGACCGGCCAGCATCCCCAGGCCCGCCACCGCGAAACCGACGTGCCAGCCGAACACCTCGCCCAACGTCCCGCACAGCAGGGGCGCGAGAAAGCCGCCGATATTGATGCCCAGATAATAGACGTTATAGGCCCAGCCCCGCCGGGGATCGCCCTCGGCATAGAGGTCGTTGATCTGGCTGGGCAGGGTCGGCAGGAACAGGCCGTTGCCCAGGGCGATCGTGGCCAGGGCGACGTACAGCAGGTTCTCGAAACCCATCATGAAATGGCCGGCGGCCATGACGCTGGCGCCGATGATGATCGCCCGTCGCTTGCCCAACAGCCGGTCGGCGATCACCCCGCCCACGATCGGCGTGAAATAGGCGCAGGCCGTATAGGTCCCGTAGATCAGGGACGCCGTGCCCTGGGCGATCAAGAGCTGCTTGGTCATGTAGTAGACCAGCAGCGCGCGCATGCCGAAGTAGGAGAACTGCTCCCACATGTTCGTCAGGAACAGGACGGTCAGGCCGCGCGGCTGACCAAACCACGGCGACGGCTCGAGAACCTTGTCGGTCATGCGGCCGCCGCCGAGGCCGGAGCGCCCCACACGCCCTCGCCCGCCCAGACCGTGCCGTCCTTGTAGACCGCGCCGGGCGGCCGGTCCTTGGCCAGGAAGGTCGGACCGTCCAGGTCGACGAGGTCGCAGATCTGGCCCAGCACAAAGCCCGGGCCAGTAGCCAGGCTGGTGCCGACCATGGTGCCGACCATGACGCCCAGGCCCAGCCGCCGCGCCTTGGCGGCCATCAAGAGGCCCTCGGTCAGGCCGCCGCACTTGTCGAGCTTGATGTTGATGACCTGGAAGCGGCCGACCGCCGCCGACACGTCGGGCAGCGACACGCAGCTCTCATCGGCGGCGATGGGGATCGGGCTGTCGAAGCCCTCCAGCTCGTGCTCATGGCCGCGCGCCAGGGGCTGCTCCAGCAGCGACACCCGCTGCTCGACCAGGGTCTCGACCAGGCCGTCCAGATCCGCGCGGACGAAGCCCTGGTTGCCATCGACGCCCAGCCAGGCGTCCGGGCGCGCGGCGCGGATGGCCCGCACCCGGTCCTGGTCGAGCGCCAGATCGCCGGTCAGCTTGATCTTGATCGACCGCGCCTGGGCGTAGTCGATCGCGCCCTTGGCCATCGCCTCGGGCGTGTCGGCGCCGAGGGTGAAGGTGGTACGCAGTGGCTGGGGGGCGTCCAGCCCCGCCAGCTTCCATACCGGCTGTCCGGTCAGCGCCGCCTCCAGCTCCCATAGGGCGCAGTCGACGGCGTTGCGGGCTCCGCCCGGCGGCAGGATGAAGCGCAGCGCCTCGCGGGTGGGCCAGGCCTCGATGGCCTCGCGGACCGCTTCGAGCTGAGCCCGCATGCTGTCCACGGTCTCCTTCAGGAAGAAGACCCCGGACGCTTCGCCACGCCCCTTCGCGCTTACGGTCGACAGCGACACGACAATGATGTCGGACGTGTCGAACACGTGGCCGGCGATCCGGAAGGGTTGCGCCAGCCGCAGGGTCTCGCTGGCGATGTCCAGGGTCAGCCGGCCCATCAGTAGTGCACCGACATAGCCAGCAGGTGGAAGGTCAGAGCGACGTAGAACAGCAGCAGCGTCGCCAGCACCAGCAGCACGCTCCACAGCTTGCGCGCCCAGCTACGGCCGTCGGTCCAGGTCAGCCAGGCGTTCCAGCCGGCGGTCGCCAGGGCCAGCGGCAACACCACCCAGCCCAGGCCCTGAAGCAGCAGCATGATCCCGTCCATGCCGCCGGCCATGGCGGCCGCGCTGGACGTCATCGTCGTCACGCCCACGCCCCAGCCCACGATCAGGGCCAGCAGCAGGCCTGCCCCGCCGCGCGCGGCGCGCGAGGCCGTCAACGCCTTGCCCGTGATGTCGGCCTTGGTCTTGTAGCGGCGACGCACCAGGGCCACGACCGGCCAGTACAGGAAGGTCAGGGCCAGGACGCCGATGCTGGCGAACAGCGCCGGCAGCAGCCACGCGCCGTTCTGGCCGGCCGGGATGCGGTCGAAGACCATGAACGGCGAACCGAAGTCCCAGCTCCAGCGGACGGGTTTGCCGCCCTCGACCTGGGCGGCCAGGCGGTCATGACCGCCGACCTCGCGCCAGACGTAAGGGGCGATCTCGACCCACTCCTTGGGACGACCGTTGGCGCCCAGGATGCTGGGGACGATCAGCTCGCCCTTGGGTCCGACGGCGACCTTGGCCTGGCCCATCATGTAGAACAGCGACAGGAAGCTGCCGTCGGCGCGGCGGCTGACCTGCCAGGGGCCGGCCAAGGCCTTGGCGTGCTCAGCCGACGTCTTGGCGTCGACCTTGCCGTCCGGCGCGCCGGCATAGGACAGATAGCGGTCGGAGAAGTCACGGAAGATGGCCGTGCGCAGCGTGCCCGCCGCGCCCTGGCGACCGCCGCTGTTCACCGACAGATACAGGCCGACATTCTCGTTCATGTAGAGGTGCAGCGAGGAGTGGAAGCCCTCGGTGTCGCCCAGGTGGCCGATCACGTAGCGGCCGTTGATCGAGGTCTGGAAGAAGCCCAGCTCCATGCGATCCAGCGGCCCGATCAGCGACTTGGGGTTCACCTTGTTCAGCGGGCTGTAGTGCATCGTGTGGGCCGTTTCCGCCGACAGGATGCGCTGGCCGTCCAGCTCGCCGCCCTGCAGGTGGGCGATCATGAAGCGGCCCATGTCCGCGCCCGTGGACGAGGCCGAGCCGGCCGGGGCCGGGCCGACGATCTCGAAGCCCTTCGAGGGCTTGCCCGGCTTGGAGTAGCCGATGGCGTCCGTGCCGGCCAGGTTGGCGGGCAGCGGCTGCCGCAGCGTGGTGTTCCGCATGTTCAGCGGACCGGTGACGTGACGGTCGATATAGTCGTTGAACTTCTCGCCCGACACGCGCTCGACCAGGTAGCCGGCCAGGGCCGTGCCGTAGTTCGAATAGGCCGGCGTCACGCCCGCCTCGAAGATGCGCTTGGGCACGTGGTTCTTCAGATAGGCGCCCAGCTCAGGCTCGGGCTTGCCGTAGAAGATCAGCTCCTTGACCACTTCCTCGAAGCCGGCCGTGTGGGTCATCAGCTGGCGCGTGGTGACAGGCTTGCCCTTGTAGGCCGGGATCTTGAAGTCCAGGTACTGGTTGATGTCGGCGTCCAGGTCGATCTTGCCGGCCTCGACCTGCTGCATCACGGCCGTCCAGGTGAACAGCTTCGAGATCGAGCCCGGCCGGAACAGGGTCTTGTAGGGATCGACCGACGTCTTCTTGTCGCGATCGGCATAGCCGAAACCGCGCGTCGTCAGGATCTGGCCATCCTTGACCACCGTGACCACGGCGCCGGGGATGTCGCCCACCCGCAGGGCGTAGGGCATGTAGCCGTCCAGCCAGAGATCGACATCGGCCTTGGTCAGCGTGGCGCTGGCCGACGGAATCGCCGGCGCGGCGGCCGGCGACGGCGCGACCTTGGCCACCGGCGGCGTCGCCGTTTCCTGCCGCGTCTGCGCCTGGGTCGAACCCAGCCCCGCCAACACCGCGGCCACTACGACCGCCACTCTTTTGATCGCCCTCATTCCCTCGCCCTCCCTCGACCTTTGGCGGATTGCTCCCGCTCGGCTCAGCCGATAGATTGGGAGACAACAATCCTGATCAGGACAATTGCTATCCTGATTGGAAAATTCGTCAACTGCCTCGAGGAGTCGTGGCGCGTGCCTGCCAATGCCCACACGCTTGGAACCCTGCTGCGTGGACTGAGAGATCGTGAGGGCTGGACGCTCAAGCAGATGAGCGAGAAGAGCGGTATCCCCGTCTCGACCCTGTCCAAGGTCGAGCACGACCGCCTGACCCTGACCTACGACAAGCTGCAACAGCTCTCACAGCGTCTGGGCATGCGGATGTCGGAGCTATTCGCGGAAGAAGACACAAGTCCGCCCCAGGCGGTGACCGCGCGACGCAGCCTGGGCGATGTCGACCGCGCCGTGCGCGTCGAGACCCCGAACTACGACTACTACTACCTGCACACCGAGCTGCGCGGGAAACGGATGATCCCGGTGATCACCAAGATCCGCGCCAAGAGCGCCGAGCAGTTCGGCGACCTCGTCAGCCACGCGGGAGAGGAATACATCTTCGTGCTGAAGGGCCGGATCGTCGTCACGACCGAGTTCTATGACCCGGTGGTGCTGGAACAGGGCCAGTCGATCTACATCGACTCCAGCATGGGCCACGCCTATCTGGCCGCCGAGGGCTGCGACGAGGCCGAGGTGCTGGGCGTGATGTCCAGCGAGGACGCCGAACTGATGAACGCCCTCCTGGACATCCACGAGGACCAGAAGCAGGCCCGCCGCTAGACCTCGCGCGGCGGGGCTGTCGAGTCCCGCTCGATCAGAACATGCTCCAGGACGTGGTCGGCGAAGATCTCGTCCGTCTCGTCGTTGGATCGCAGGGCGCGGATCAGCCGATCCAGCGCGATGGCCGCCATCTGCCGCACGGGCTGGCGGATGGTGGTGAGCGGCGGCCACAGCGTCGTGGCGACGGTCGTGTCATCGAACCCGACCACGGTCAGGTCGCGCGGCACGTCCAGATGCCGGCGGTGTGCTACCGAAACCGCTGCAGCGGCCATGTCGTCATTGCTGGCGAAGATCGCGGTCGGCGGCCGGTCCGAGTCCAACAGCGACTCCGCGGCGCGCAGGCCCGAGTCGTAGCTGAAGGCGCCCGACGCCACGACCAGCTCGGCCCCCTCGACCTTGGCGATCGCGGCGCGCGCGCCCTCCAGGCGCACGGCGCTGGCGGTCTGGTCGGGATTGCCGGCGATGAAGCCGATCCGCCGGTGGCCAAGGTCCAGCAGGTGTTGGGCCATGGCCTGGCTGGCTTGGCGGTCGTCGATGCGGACATTGATCGCGTCGCTGGGCGGCTTGCCCGCCGCGACCACGGCGATCGGCAGGTTCGCCGCGTGCAGAATGTCGAGCGCCAGGGCGGACTCGCCCAGCGGCGGCGCCAGCACCACGCCATGGACGCCCGCGCCGACTAGCCGTTGCAGCTCTTCGAGCGCTGGCGGCTGGCCGTTTTCGCCACGCACCAGGATCAATCGCGCGCCGGCGCTGGTGGCTTCCTCGAACACGCCGACCAGAAAGTCGCTCATGAAGGCCGAGCTGGGATTGGAATAGACCACGCCGATCCGCAGTTCGCCGGACATCACCAGGTTGCGGGCGGCCAGGTTGGGCTCGAAGTTGAGGTCGCGAATCGCGGCCAGCACGGCCAGCCGGGTTTCTTCCCGGACCTTGGCGCCCTCGTTGATGACGCGCGACACCGTCATGCGCGACACGCCCGCCCGGTCGGCGACGTCGGCCATGGTGGCCCCGCGCGAGAGGCGAGGCTTTCGGGTCGCTGGCGCTGTCATATCAGTGAGTCTCCCGCGCATGGACGAGCCATAGCGCAAAGAAAGACGCCCGGGCCACTGCGGGGAGACCGCTAGGGCCCGGGCGAGGCCGCCCAGGGGGAGGTGGAGGCGGGCGGCCCGGGACTTAGAAGCTGTACCGCAGGCCGACGTGGTAGAACCGGCCCAGCAGGTCATAGAGCGCCGGGTTGGCGTCCAGGCCCGTATTGGTCTGCGGGGACGGCGTCGGATCGCGGTTCAGCAGGTTGTCGACCTTGCCGTAGAGCTGCAGGCCATTGCCGAACTTGTAGGAGGCGCTGATGTCGACATAGGTCGCGCCCTTCATGTGATTGTAGTCGATGGTCGGGTTGCTGCCGGTCGAGACCGGGCAGCTGCCGGCCTTGCACTCGATGTAGTCGGTGGTGGTGCCGCCGAACCGGCCATCGCTGAACCAGCGCTCCTGGACGCTGAAGGCGAAGCGGTCGGTGTCCCAGGACTGGATAGCCAGGAACTTCCAGTCCGGCGTGGCGCCGGAGTTCTGGCCGGCCGAGTCGACGGCGACCGCGCCGGGGATGCCCGGGTTGGTGACGAACTTGTGCGTGTTCGTCGCCAGCCCCCGGACCGTGAAGCGGCCGGGCACGCTGGGCAGTTCGAACCGATAGCTGCTCTCGATGTCGAAGCCGCTGGTCTTGATCGAAGCCAGGTTGAACGTCTGGGAATTGATGAAGGCGTTCGGTGAGTTGAGATTAAATGCGCCGCAGAACTGGGTCATGCCCGCATAGCAGAAGTTCACGATCTGCTGAGCGCCCAGGCTGGAGATGCCGCCGTTGAGGACGATGTTGTACCAGTCGACCGAGACGCTGAAGCCTGGCAGCCATTGCGGGTTCGACAGCACCGCGCCGATGGTCACGTTCTTGGCGATTTCCGGCTTCAGGTCCGGGTTCCCCACCACGTTCTGGAACGCCGTCACCGCACCGCCGGAGGGCTGGCCAGCTGGCGGCGTGCCGTTCGAGGGAATGGTGAAGTTCGGCAGCGTCGTGGTGACCGGCGCGGCGAACAGTTCCGACAGGTTGGGTGCGCGGACGTCACGCGACGTGACGGCCCGCAGGCGGACGCCGTCGATCGGCGTGTCCCAGGTGGCCCCGACCTTCCAAGTGTAGACGGTGCCCGAGGTGCTGTAGTCGGTCCAACGACCGGCCATGTTCAGGTTGGCCCTGCCCGCCGCGTCCGAGTTGACCAGCGGGATGTTCACTTCGGCATAGGCTTCCTTCACGGAGTAGCTGCCACGGCCTGAGTGGTAGTTGCCCGCGAACCAGTTGGCGCCCGACGCAACCAGGACCGGATCGTTGGGATAGTCGGCCGTGTTGGGCGAGTCCGTGTTGCCATCGCCGTAGGGGTCGCCTTGGACGTGGTACTGTTCCTTGCGCCACTCGCCGCCGATCGCCAGCGACACCGGACCGGCCCAGTTCGAGAACGCCTCGCCGCTGAAGTTGATGCTGGCGACGTCCTGCTTCTGCACCGAGTGCTGGTACGGGCCATTCTTGGGCGTGATGTAGGCCAGGGCCGCTTCGCTGGGGGGCTTGCCGCCGAAGATGTTGATCGGCACGCAGCCATTGGCGCGGGCGATAGGGTCGGCGCAAACGATCTGTCCGCCCACCGTGATGGCCTGGACGGCCGCGCGATAGCGCGGCATCAGCAGGATGTCTTTGACGTGGATGTTCGTCGTGTTCTGGCCGTGGGTGTAATAGGCGTCGTAGTGCCAGTCCTTGCCCAGGGCGTTGAACTTGCCGTTCGCGCCAATCACGCCGCGATACTGGGTCCGCGTCGGGTGGACCGAGATGTTGCGCGGCAGCAGGGCGTTGCTCGTGCCGAAGTTGAAGCTCGTGATGTTGTTGGCGGCGCAGGCCGCCACGATCGACGCGGGCAGGTACGGGTTCGCGCACGACATTGTCAGGCCGGTGGTGGCCGCACCCGGATTGGGCTGGTTGCTGCTTTCCACACGGGCGACGTTCAGGGTCGCGTAGATCTCGTTGTTGTCGTCCAGGTCGTAGCCGATGCGGCCGTAGGTGCCCATCCGCTTGATGCGGGACTGCAGCGAGGTGCCGATGCCGACATTTCCCGACAGGTCGCCGCCGACGCAGAAGCCGCCGTTCGTGTAGCAGCCGGAGACGGGGGCTCCAGTCGTGGGGGTGGTCAGTTTGGACGGCACGCCGCCACCGCCGTATTGGAACTGGAACGGGTTGCCGCTCTGGTCGAAGGCGGTGCCTTGCAGCGGTCCGGTGCTGATCAGGCCATACTTGGCGTACTGATAAGCCTGGGCGTGCTCGCGATAGAGGTACTGCGGCGAGCCGTCGTTGGTGACGCCGCGATTGACCAGGGTGGCGGTCGTGTACCAGTCGCGGCTGCCCGGCGCGTCTTCGCCGAAGCCGCCCGCCGGAACGCCCTCTTCCCAGTCATATTCGCCGCTGACCTGCACGTGCAGACGGTCGTTCAGGAAGTTCTTGCCGGCCGCGACCTGGGCCAGCCACTGGTGGTTGTCGCCGTACGTGGTGACGCCGGTGAGGACGTTGGCCTTGAAGCCTTGGAACTTCTTGTTGGTGATGAAGTTGACCACGCCGCCGACGGCGTCAGAGCCGTAGGACGCCGAGGCGCCGCCCGTCACCACATCGACCCGCTCGACCAGCAGCTGCGGGAACAGGCTGATGTCGGGAACGCCGGTGACGTTGGCCGGCACGACGCGCTGGCCGTCCAGCAGGGTCAGGGTCCGGATGGTGCCCAGGCCGCGCAGCGAGAACGAGCTCAGGCCCTGCTGGCCGCTTGAGGTGCTGAAGGTGCCCGTGGTGGCGCCGCTCGAACCCTGCAGCGACGGCAGCTGGGTGATGGCGGTGAAGATGTTCGGCTGGGCCGCCCGCTCCAGGTCCTGCTGCCCCAGCATCTGGGTCGGCGTCGGCGCGGTGAAGCCCTCGGACCGGATCCGCGTGCCCGTGACGACGATCTCCGTCACGGTGCTGTCGTCCGAAGCCGGGGTGGCTTGCGCGTAGGCCGCGCCGCCTGCGAAAATTGTCGCGAATGCGCTCGTCGCGAGCAGAGCGCTCAAAAAGGACGATCCCCCTCGCGTGCTACCGACAGCACTCATCCTGCATCCCTCCCAGTTTTTCATTGGGCCATCTGATTGGCCTTCTGGGAATTTGTCAGACGATGGGACCGCTAACTATACGACCATGGTCGTAGGCCTTTTGGGGACTGGTCTCCTGTTGTGGGACTACTTGCTCCGCACCGCATAGAGCGTGTGGTGAGTCAGCACATACAGGGTGCGCTTGTCGGTCCCGCCGAACAGCAATTGCAGGGGTCTTTCGGGGATATCCAGGCGCCCGACTTCCTTGCCGTCGGGGGCGTAGACGAACACCTGACCGTTGGCGACGTAGACCCGGCCGTCGGCGTCGGTAGTGACGCTCTCCCCGCCCCGCTCGGCGAAGACCTTCAGGTCGGTGATCGCGCCCTTTTGTCCGACAAGGCCGCTGTAGGTCTTGTTCTCAGAGCTGTTGGCGATGAACACCCGCTGGCCGGGCTTGGCGGTGATCAGACCATAGGTATCCAGGGAATCCGAGAATCGCAGGCCGCGATAGTCCGCCGGTCCGTTGGAGAACACCCGATAGGCCGGCAGGGTCAGGCTGCCGTCGGGCGAGACATATTCCTTGGCCTTGGGCAGCGCCATGTCGTGGGCGAAGAGCTCGGCCAGGGTGGTGAACTGGTAGGTGTCCAGGTTCAGCTGGTCCTTGAACTCGCCGTTGTTCCACCAATTAGCCGGTAGCACCGTCGCCGCGTTAGCGCCCTCACCCGCCGGCGTCGGGGCGATCACCGTCACCTCGGTGTCCGGGCTGCCCGGTTTGAAGCTGTAGACCGAGCCGTTGCGCCCGTCCGATGACAGCACCAGCAGATTGCCCGAGGCGTCGACGGCTAGGTTGACCGGGTCCAGCGTGTTGTCGCGCACGATCGACAGCTTGCGGTCGTCCGACCAGCTGTAGATCCGCTGGTTGCGACGGTCGGTGAAGTACAGCGTCCCGGCCGCATCCACGGCCCCGCCGCCCAGCGAGTAGAAGCCATCCCCAAGCTTCTCGATCGTCGCGCCGGCCGGGAACACCGACGGCGTGACCGGCTTGGGCGCCCCGCCGATGTCCAGCACCGCGAACTGGCGCTCGCGCACCTCCAGGCCGCTGGTGATGTCCTGGATGGCGTTCTCGTACGGATACTTGGTCAGGCGGGTGAAGGTGCCGCAGCCGTTGTCGTCGCAAGTGCCAAAACCGCTCTCGCCGTTCACCGCAACGTTGCGGAAACGGATGTCGTGCGAGTTGTAGATCCGCACCGCCGCCGGCGCCGGACGGCGCGTGCGGGTCACCCGATAGCCGTGATAGTTGGCCAGCAGGATGTTGCTGCTGTCACGGATCTCCAGCGAGACGGTGTCCTCACCCTCACCCGCCTCTTCCTCGGTCTGCGGGGCCAGGAACTCCCAGTTGGCGACGCGGTTCAGGCTGATCTCGGTGCGCAGATGGTGCTCGACCGAAGCCTGGTAGACGTGGCCGGGCGTCTCGGTGTCGGAGATGTAGATGCCGGAATAGGCGTAGGTGCTGGGGCTCCAGATGTTGGAGAAGGTCCCGCCGCCGCCATTGGTCACCCACAGGCTGGGATACTGCCCGCCCCAGCGCTTGGTCGCGTCGGCATCGGCGGTGGCGTTGTTATTGTAGGGGCTGAACCGGGTGCCATCGAACAGGTTGGTGCCGTGGCCGCCCTGGAATTTGACGTCATTGACCATCGAGGTCGCGCCGGCCGTCCATAGCAGCGCCGTAGCGCGCGGATTGGCGCCATCGGTGTAGAGCCCCAGGCCGAAGACGATGTTGTCACCGCCGTCCGCCGACCGCACCAGCGCCTTGGGCGCGCCGACGCCCTGGAAGGCCGGCGTGGCGTGGGGCAGCACGATCTGGGTCAGGCTGGGATGCAGGCCGATCAGCACGGTGTCGGGCTTCAGCTTCAGGGTGTCGGTGACGCGGTAGAAGCCGGTCGGGAAATAGACCACGCGGTGCGCATCGATCGCCTTCTGGATGGCGGCGGTGTCGTCTGTCGTATTGTCGCCCTTGGCGCCGAGCGTGCGGACGTTGGTCCACTCGGACGTCAGCGGCAGTGCCCGGATCGCGGGCTTGGCAGGCTTCGGCGCCGAGACCGCCTCGGCCTCGAACGTCGTCTTATAGTCGCCGGTCTGGCCCAGGCCCGGCACGGTCAGGCCGTGATTGAAGGCGGCGACGCGGTAGGCCTTGCCCTTCCCCGCCGTGGTCTTGCCGCTGTCGCGGAAGCGCGCGAACACCGGGGTGTTGACCGCCGAGGCGTTCTCGAAACCCACCTGGGTGTAGACGTTGCGCTCGTTGGAGATGATGACGCCGGCCTCGGAGACGTTCTCGAAGCGGACGTCCCTGCCCCACAGCCAGTCGCCGTAGCCGCGGTCGATCTCGATCCCGACGGGGGTATCGCGCATGGCCACATTGACCAGGGTCAGGCCCGCTTCGTGCTCGCGGATCGCCGCGTCGCGCTGGCCTTCGAAGGTCGAGTCCAGCAGCACAAAACCCCAGGCGGCCGACGGCTTCTCGGCCAGGATGCCGTAGCGCCCGCCCTTGAAGTGCAGATCCTCGGCCTCGTTGGCGACATGGTACAGACCCGCCAGGCCCGAGCCGATGTCGAAGGTCATGTGGCTGAGCACGGCGTGCTGGGCGGCGTGGAAGCGGATCGCCGTGGCCGCCGGATTGCCCTTGCCGATCGTGAAATCGACATTGCTGATGGCGCTGTAGAAGGTGCCGGGATTGGCGTCGGCGATGTCCTTGTTGAACGGCACGCTGCCCGGCGGCGGGAACGCCGGCTTGAAGGCCCGCGCCGGGTCAGGCCTGGCCCCGGCGAAGATCAGCATGTTGGCCAGGCCCTTCTGGAAGCCTGGCGTCGCATCTCCCAGCACGATCTCGGGCCGCGTCGCGCCCACGCCGAACAGCCGCACGCCTGGCCACAGGAAC
Organism: Caulobacter sp. GW821-FHT10A06; assembly: GCF_059415805.1. NCBI lineage: Bacteria > Pseudomonadati > Pseudomonadota > Alphaproteobacteria > Caulobacterales > Caulobacteraceae > Caulobacter > Caulobacter sp. GW821-FHT10A06. The sequence continues at coordinate 588,048 of NZ_JBWKNY010000002.1, read as the reverse complement.
AGGGTCTTGCTGATCCGGTAGCGACCCGACGGCAGGAAGACCAGACCGCCGCCCGGCTTGGCCGCCGCCGCGTCGATTGCGGCTTGCAGGGCGGCCGTGTCGTCGGCGCGGTCGTCGCCCTTGGCTTTCGCGGTGATGGCGGCCGGGTCGTCGGGTGCTGTCGCGAAAGCCGAGATCGAAGCCCAGGCCGGCGTTCCCGCCGCACAAGCCAACGCGATAGACGCCACGCTCGCGGCGACCAGCCAACGCTTCATACTCGACTCCCCAACCCGACTGTTATGGCGTGACAGCGTAGAGCGAACGGTGAGTCAGGACGAACAGTGTTTTCCCGCCCTCGCCGCCGAAGATCAGCTGCAGCGGACGCTCGGGCACGTCGATGCGGCCGGTCAGGCTGCCGTCAGCGCCGTACTGGAAGATCTGGCCATTGGCGACGAACACCCGCCCTTGGCCATCGACCGCGACGCTCTCGCCGCCGCGATTGGCGAAGACCTTCAGGTCCGTCAGCGTCCCGCCGGGACCGACCTGACCGCTGTAGGTCATGTTCTCCGAGCCGTTGGTGACGAACACCCGCTCGCCGACCGCGCCGCCGATCAGGCCGTTGGCCTGCAGGCTGTCGGCCCAGCGCCAACCGACATGGTCCGGCGGACCTTGCTGCCACACCCGGAAGGCCGGCAGCGACACGCTGCCGTCGGGCGAGACATATTCCTGGGCCTTGGGCGCGCCGACGTCGCGGGCGAACATCTGCGCCAGCGTCGTGAACTCACCCTTGGCCGGATCGTACTGGTCGCGGAACTCGCCATTGTTCCACCAGTTGACCGGCAGCAGCGTCTTGCCCTTCCCGCGCGAGGCCACGGCAGTCGCGGCAATCATGGTCAGCGCATCGTGGGGACCGTTCGGGTCGATCGAATAGACCGCGCCCTGCGGCCCCAACGACGACACCACCAGCAGCTTGCCCGAGGCGTCCACCGCCAGGTTGGTCGGGTCCAGCGAGCTGTCGCGGACGATCTCCAGGCCCTTGGTCGCCGTCCAGCGGTAGATCCGCTGGAAGCGCTTCTCGACGAAGTACAGCGCCCCGTCCGCGCCTACCGTGGCGCCCGAGATCGACCAAAAGCCGGTCTCCAGCTTCTTGACCTTGGGATCGGCCGCCGCCGGCGCGGGCTGGTCACCCTTGACGTCCAGCACCGCGAACTCGCGCTCGCGCACCTCCAGCTTGGAGGTCTTGTCCTGGATGGCGTTCTCGAACGGATATTTGCTGGCCCGCAGGTAGGTGCCGCAGCCGATCTTGTCGCACAGGGCCACGCCGCTCTCGGCATTGATGTGGACGTTGCGGAAGCGGATGTCGGTCGAGTTGAACAGCTTCACCGCCGTCTCGGCCGGATGATACGACCGCGTGACGCGATAGCCGTGATAGTTGGCGAACAGGATGTTCTTGGAGTTGCGGATCTCCAGCGACACCGCGTCGGGGCCGTCGCCGACCTCTTGCTCGGTCTGGGGCGCCAGGAATTCCCAGTTCTCCACGTTGTCGAGCACGAACTCGTTGCGCACGTGGTGCTCGACCGAGACCTCATAGATGTGGCCCGGCGTCTTGGTGTCGCTGATGTAGAAGCCGGCCGAGGCGAAGGTGTTGGGGCTCCACACATTGGCGAACGTGCCGCCGCCGCCATCCGTCACCCAGATGCTGGGGTACTGTGCGTCCCAGCGACCGTCGGCCACGGGATCGCCGCTGCGGGCCTGGGCCGCGCCCAGCGGCTTGCCGTCGGCGGTGGGCGTGCCGCCGCCGCCCATGATCTTGACGTCGGTGACCAGCGACTTCTCACCCGACCGCCACAGCAGCGCCGAGGCGCGCGGATTGATGCGGCCAGTGAAGAGCCCGACACCCGAGACGATGTTGTCGCCGCCGCGCGGGGTCTCCAGGATCGGCTTCACCGCGCCAACACCGACGTGGCCGGGATTGCCGTCCGGGATGACCAGCTGCGTTAGCGCCGGGTGCAGGCCGATCAGCACGGTGTCGGGCTTCAGCTTCAGCGTGTCGCTGACCATGTAGAAGCCGATCGGCAGGTACAGCACCTTATGGCTGTCGATCGCCTTCTGCAGAGCGGCGGTGTCGTCGGACAAGCCGTCGCCCTTGACGCCCAGCGTCTTGACGTTGGTCCACTCAGCCATCGGCGGCAGCGACCGCAGCGCCGCCGGCGTAGCGGCCGGCAAGGCCTTCAGCGGCGTGATGTCCGACAGCGTCTTGTACTCGCCCATCTGACCCAGACCCGGCAGGGTCAGGCCGTAGGTGAACGAGCCCACGCGATAGGCCTTGCCCTTGCCGTCCACCGTCTTGCCGCTGTCGCGGAAGCGGGCGAACACCGGCGTATTGGTGGCCACGGCGTTGTCGAAGCCGACCTGAGTGAAGACATTGTCTTCGGCCGAGATCACGACGCCGGCCTTGGAGACGTTCTCGAAGCGGACGTTCTTGCCCCACAGGCTGTCGCTGTAGCCCTTGTCGATCTCGATCCCGACCGGCGTGTTCTTGATGGCGACATTGACCAGCGTCAGGTCGACCTCATGCTCGCGGATCGCCGCGTCGCGCTGGCCGTCGAACGTCGAGTCCACCAGGGTGAACTGCCAGGCCGGCGAGGTCTTCTCGGTGACGATGCCGTAGCGGCCGCCCTGGAAGTGGACGTCCTCCATGATGTTACCGGCCTGATAGACGCCGGCGAAAGCCGAGCCCAGGCGGAAGTTCATGTGCTTCAGGAAGGCATGCTGGGCCATGCGGAAGCGCACGCCCGCCGCGGCCGGATTGCCGTCGCCGATCTCGATGTCGATATTGGCCATCGACGAATAGAAGGTGCCGGAATTGGCGTCGCGGACCTTGGCGGTCGTCGGACGGACGCTGGGCACCGGCACGGGAATGTCGCCGACCTGGTACTGGTCGCCGCCCGTGAACACGACCATCGTGCCCACGCCTTCCTGGAAGCCGGGCGTGTTCGCTCCCAGCAACAGGACCGGCCGGGTCTTGCCAACGCCGAAGACGCGCACGCCGGGCGGGATCAGGATGGTCCGGCTCAGCCGATAACGACCCGAGGGCAGGAAGACCAGGCCATGGCCGGTCTTGTCGCGCGCCGCGTCGATCGCTTGCTGGATGGCGTCGGTGTCGTCGGCCTTGCCGTCGCCGACGGCCTTGACCTTCACCGCGCGGGGATCGTCCGGCGTGGCCGGCCAAGCCGAACTGGAAGCAGCGGCGGCTTCCGCCATGATGGGGCTCGAGGCCGCCAGCAACAACGACAACACAAGCGCTCTCATGCCACTCCCCAAAATCTACTTTCGGTAAGTGATACGGCTGCGGCCGTCGGCTGCCACCTCGACCATGGTCGTAGTTACGCACCGCAAAGGCGTCGGTAGAAGCGAGGTCCAACTTCGCCGCACCAGGGACGCCGTTTGCCGCCGCCATCCAGCCTCGTACGACCCGCAGGACTCGCCGTCATCGCCATGGGCGTGAGCGGCAGCGGCAAGTCGACCCTGGGCGCGTTGCTGGCCCGGCAGCTGGATTGCCCGTTCCTGGAAGGCGACACGTTCCACGACGCCAACGCCGTCGCCAAGATGCGCGCCGGCCAGGCCTTGAACGATGACGACCGCTGGCCGTGGCTGGACCGGATCGGCGCGGCCATGGGCGAGGCCCTGACCTCCGGTGGACAGGTGGTGGCGGCCTGCTCCGCCCTACGCCGTCGTTATCGCGAGCGCCTGCGGGAAGCCATTCCGGTCCCGGTCCGCTTCGTGCTCTTGGACGCCGGCTATGACGAGCTGCTGCGCCGCCTGACCCAGCGCGCGGGCCACTACATGCCCGCCAGCCTGTTGGACAGCCAGCTCGCGACCCTGGAACGGCCGGGCGCCGACGAAGGCGTCTTCACCCTGGACGCCGCCGAGCCGCCCGAGCGGCTGTGCGAGATCACCCAGGCCTGGTTGACCGAACCCGCGCTGGCGGCTCGCGCCTAGGGCATCAGCCGCTTGCGGCCTCGCGACAAGTGCCAGCGCATCGCCAGCGCCGCCTGGTCGCCGTCCTGCGCCTTGATCGCTTCCACGATCATCTCGTGCTCGCGCATCATCTCGGCGATCGCCTCGGGCGGTCGCGAGCGTGAGATGTCGACGCCCGCCCGCATGATCTTGTCGACATCGGCCTCCAGCGCCTCGAAGGCGACCAGGAAGGCCGGATTGGCGGTGGCCAGCACGATTTGGCGGTGCAGCTCCATGTCCTCGGCATGGGCCGGTGCGCTGGACAGCAGCGCGGCGCGCAGGTTCGACAGCGCCGTCTCGATCGCGTCCATCTCGTCGGCCGACCGCCGCACGGCCGCCAGTCGCGCCGCCTCGGCCTCGAGCACGAACCGCACCTCGTAGCTGCCCATGGTCGACGGCAGCTCGGACAGCGGCATGTAGGCGCCCAGCTTGTCGGACGGCCGGTTCTTCACATACGAGCCAGCCCCACGACGGGCCTCGGTGATGCTGTCGGCGGCCAGACGGACCAGCGCCTCGCGCACGATGGTGCGCGACATGCCGAAGATCTCGGCCAGGCGCGCCTCCGACGGCAGGCGGTCGCCGACCTCCAGCCCGTCGCCGTTGATCATCTCGACGATGCCGGTATAGGCCCGGTCGGCCAGGCGGCCCTCGCTCATCCCTTACGTCTCCCACTTCAAGGCGCAGCATCGGGCCATTCGCGACGCATGGCAAAGCCACTCCGCTTCAGCCTCCCTCTAACACCAAAACCTGTACGACAGGTTTTATATCCTTCTGGTTCATTTTGCGATGTTCACGCTCACATCGGCAAAATCACTTGAACTTGTCCAACAGATAGCGCTAACGTCGAGTCAGATAACCCGGATCGGTCGACGTGAGAGTCGGCGAACAAGAAAACGGGCGCACACCGCCGCAGGACGGTGCGCAGGGACGAGACAGAGGGATTCAACGATGAGCACGACGGACGTTGCCGGTCGGGATCTGAAGACGGCGCTGGGCGGCCTGACCCCGACCCAGATGAAGGTGCTGGAAGGCGTCAATTCCGGCCTGCTGAACAAGCAGATCGCCTTCGACCTCGGCATCGCCGAGGCCACGGTCAAGGCGCACATGACGGCGCTGATGCGCAAACTGAACGTCCACAACCGCACCCAGGCCGCCATCGCGGCCCAGTCGCTGGTGCAGGGCCTGCGCTCCGCCGGCGGCTAGCGCAGCACAATCGCTAAATTCATCCTATGGTAGCGAAACTGCAAAATAGTCACCTATAGTCACACCTTCCTGGGGAGGGTGTGACATGAGCAATGAGCTGTTCCGGCGTCTGGCGACGATCTATCTGGGCGAAGCCATCCGTTATCCCAAGCTGCGCGCGGTGACGCTGGCGCAATGGGCGCTGGAGAGCGGTCGCGGCAGCTCGCCGCTGGCGCGCGATCACTACAATTTCGGCGGGCTGAAGTGGCGCAAGGAGATGACGCCCTACGCCACCAAGGTGAAGTACGCCGCCCATGACGGCGAGGACTTCTACTGCAAGTTCGCCACGCTCGAGAGCTTCATCGCCGGCTACTGGGCCTTCCTGAACCGAACGCCCTACTCCGGCTGGGAAGCCAATGTGGCGACGCCCGAACAATTCATCCGCTTCATCGGCCCGATCTACACGCCGCGCCCCGACTATGCCGACGCGGTCCTCGCGCTGGTTCCGGAGGCCGAGAAATTGCTGGCGGATGTCCAGAAGGCTGAGACCGAAGCGGTTCAGCCGGCCGCCACACCGGCCGCTAGCCTCGGCGTGATCGTCATCGACCCCGGCCATGGCGGAGAAAAGAAGGTCGAAGGCAGCAGCGCCAACAACGCGATCTCAGCCAGCAACGTCAAAGAGAAGAAGCTGACCCTGGATTTCGCGCTGATCCTGCGCGACGAGCTGCTGCGACAGGCGGCGGCGCGCAACGAGACGGTCCAGGTCGTGCTGACCCGGACCACCGACGTCAACGTGACCGGCAAGGCGCGGGCGGCCATGGCCTTCGACCACAAGGCCAAGCTCTTCCTGTGCCTGCACTTCAACGGAAACAAGACCGCCTCGATCAGGGGCACGGAGACGTTCTACCGGGCCAAGGAGAACGACAACATCAACCTGGCGGCGGACATGGAGTTCGCCGGCGCGGTTCAGAAGGCGCTGTTCACCGCCCTCAAGGCCGTCGATCCCGGCGCCAAGGATCGTGGCGTCAAGCCCGACAACCAGGGCAATCCCGACCTGCCGGGCTTCGGCGTGCTGAACGACATCAGCCTGGGCAACGACCGCCGCCAGACACCGTGCCGCGCCGCCTATATCGAGGCGGAATTCATCACCAATCCGTCGGTGGACAAGCTGCTGATCTCCGGGCCTCAGGCCGTGCAGAACCGGACCGCCGCGATGGCGGCCGTCGCCGGCGCCTGCCTGGCGCAGATGCGGAAGATCCCGTGAACCGTGGGGCCGCCGGCGGGACGGCCCCACGCCCCCTCCCTACTCGGCCGCCTGCAACGCCCCCACGTAGCGGTTGACCGGGAAGTCCAGGCCCAGGTTGTCGCGGAAGGTCGCCCCTTCGTATTCGGTGCGATACAGCCCGCGCGCCTGGAGGATCGGCACGACAAGCTCGACAAAGGCCTCCAGCTGGCCCGGCAGGCTTTCGAACAGCACGAAGCCGTCGGAGGCGCGCGTCTCGAACCAGTGCTGAAGGCTGTCGGCGACCTGCTCGGGCGCGCCGACGAAGTGGCCGCGCGGCGTGGCGAAGCGCAGGGCCGTCTCGCGCAGGGTCAGGCTGTCGGCCTTCACCGCCGCGACGATGCGGGTGACCGCGCTCTGGTTGGAATTAGCCCCGAACTCGGCCGCCTCCAGCGGGAACGGACCGTCCGGGTCGTGCTGGCTGAAGTCGTACTCGTTGAACGGCCGGGCCAGCATCGACAGGGCGTTGTCCAGCGACACCAGCTCGGTCAGTTCCTTGTAGAGCGCCTCGGCCTCCTCGGCGGTGCGGCCAACCACCGGGCGGGCGGCGGGCAGGACGTGCAGTTGATCCGGATCACGGCCAAAGCCGGCGGCGCGGGCCTTGATATCCTTGTAGTAGGCCTGGGCGGCGTCGACGTCCTCGTGCGAGACGAAGATGGCGTCGGCGCGCTGGGCGGCGAAGGTCTTGCCGTCTTCCGAGGCCCCCGCCTGGAAGATCACCGGCTGCCCCTGGGGCGAGCGGCTGATGTTCAGCGGCCCCTTGACCGAGAAGAACTCGCCCTTGTGGTTCAGGGCGTGAAGCTTAGCGGGATCAAAGAATTGCCCGCCCTTCTTGTCGAAGGTCAGGGCGTCGTCCTCCCACGAGTCCCAGAGGCCCTGCACCACATCCAGGTACTCACCGGCCAGGCGGTAGCGGACGTCGTGGGCGTAGTGCTTCTCGCGGCTGTAGTTGGCGGCGCTGCCTTCCAGCCACGAGGTGACGACGTTCCAGCCGGCGCGGCCGCCGCTGATGTGGTCCAGCGAGGCGAACTGGCGCGCGACGTTGAACGGCTCGCTGTAGCTGACCGTCAGGGTGGCCACGAGGCCGATATTGTTGGTCGCGCCGGCCAGGGCCGACAGGATGGTCAGCGGCTCGAAGCGGTTCAGATAGTGCGGGCTGGACTTCTCGGTGATGTAGACGCTGTCGGCCACGAACAGGAAATCAAACTTGCCGGCCTCGGCCACCTGGGCCTGGCGCTTGTAGAACTGGAAGTCGGTGCTGGCGCTGGGCTGGGCGTCCGGGTGACGCCAGTCGCCCCAGCCGGGGCCGACGCCGTGCAGGATGAAGCCGAGCTTCAATTGGCGTTGCGTAGTCATGGAAAGACGCTCCGATCTTATTCGGCGGGAACCAGGGTGATGTCGCGGACGACCTGCAGGACCGGATCGGCCTCGGTGCGGACCAGCCAGTCGGGGCTGACATCGACGAAGCGGACGACGCGCTCGTGGTCGATGACGACGACGGCGGGCTGGGGCAGCTCCCAGGTCCCCGTGCCGGTCGTGTCGCCGATGAAGCCGCCCTTGGCGCGCTGCGCGGCCTGGCTGGCCTCGTCGGCCGTGTAGAGGATGCCCAGTCGGCGCCCGAGGTCGTTGTTCAGGTCCGAGGCGACCTTGAAGCTCAGATTATGGCGGCTGCGGATCTCGCCCAGCCGCTCGGGGACCTGCGGGCTGACAGCCACCAGGGTCGCGCCCAGGTCGCGTAGGCCCGGCGCCAGGGTCTCATCGTAGTACGGCAGGGCGATGTTGCAGGCCGGGCAGCCGGCGAAGCGGAAGAACACCAGCACGGCAGGACCGCGCTGCAACAGCGCCTCCAGGGCCAACTCGCCGCCCTCGACGTCCTGCAGCACGAACGGCTCCAGGCGGTCGCCAACCTTGACCCATTGCGACGGGTCGGCGGTTTCGACCAGGGTCGCCCGCTGGTCGACATTGACCTTCAGCGCCGCCGGATCCCAGGTGCGGACGCGCTCGGCGTGCAGGTCGGCCAGGCGGTCTTTCAGGCTCTTGCTCATCGGGTTGTCTTCCCTTCGGTTTGATGGGTCTTGGCGGCGGCGAGCTCGGTCGCCATGCGGTAGGCGCGCTCGAAGATCGCCCCCATCCGCCAGTGTTGGTTGGTGTGGGTGGCGGCGTGCTCGCCCCAGCCGTGGTCGCGCCGGAAGGCGCCCAGTTGGCCGGAAGCCAGGGCCTGCTCGGCGGTGATGCCGGCGATGCGGTCGACCTCCGGCCAGACGAACAGGGCGTCCGTCGGGCAGTAGAGTTCGCACAACAGGCAGGTCTGGCAGTCGGCCTGGGTGGCGATTACGACCTTGCCGCCCTCGCCCACCCGCAGCACGTCGCTGGGACAGGCGTCGACGCAGTCCCCGCAGCCGCCGCAGCGTTCCTCGATGACGACCTCGATCATCAGGCGACCTCCGCCTGGGCGAGCGTCGGCTCAAACCGGGTGAAGACGCGGGTCAGGCCCTGGGCGCGCTGGCGGCTGGCCAGGCGCGGATCCAGGCCCGGCGCATCCTCGCGGCGGTGCATGCCGCGGCTCTCGCGACGGGCCAGGGCGGCGGCCTTGCTCCACCGACCGGCGGCGACCAGGGCGGCGGCTTCACGCAGGTGCAGGGCGGCGCGGCCTTCGGCCTGACCGTGATCGGCCAACTCGCGCCAGACCTCGTCCAGGCGCTCCAGCGAGGCGGCCAGGACATCGCCCCGGCGGAAGATGTTCTTGTCGTAGGCGTTCAGCTCCTCGCGCACCGCCTGGACGGCGCCGGCCGTGTCGAACGACCGCGCGGAGAGCCGAGGCGTCAGGCCGGCCTGCCCCGTGGCGATGGCCAGGTCTTCCTGCCGCGCGCCGGTCGATCGCGCCCGCCGGGCCGCAGCCGCCCCGGCCCACTGGCCTGACGACAGCGCCCAGGACGAATTGACCGCCCCGCCGCCCGAGATCGCGCCGGTGACCAGTTCCCGGCTGGCCGCGTCGCCAGCGACATAGAGGCCCGGCACGGCGCTCTGGCAGTCCTCGTCATCGACCCGCAGGCCGCCGATGCCGCGCACCGTGCCCTCAGCATGCAGCGTGACCTCGAAGCGGTCGCTGTAGGTGTCGATCCCAAGCCTTTGGAAAGGCAGTACGAAGTTGGGCTGTACCTCAGGCATCACCTGACGGATGTCGCCCGGCACGCGGTCGAGCCGGCAGAACAGCGGCCCCTTCAGCAACGCCCGCGCCAGGTGCGAGGTAACGTCCGGGCCGTTCGGGATGTCCAGCTCACGGTCATCGGCGTCGAACCAGCGGGCAAAGCTGTAGGCCATCGACCGGGCCATGTTCGTGCCGGCCAGGGCCGGCGTGTAGTAGTTGGTGAACTCCATGCCGGAGAGATCGGCGCCAGCCTCGACGCCCATCAGCAGGCCGTCGCCGGTGTTGGTCGCCGAGCCCAGCAGACGCGAGGCGAAGGCCGTGCCGCCCGTGGCCAGCACCACGGCGCCCGCCCGGATCGTCCACGGCCGTTCCCCCCGCAGGGCGATCCCCGACGCGCCAGCGATCGAGCCATCGCCATGCCGCAGCAGTTGCAGGGCCGGATGGTGGTCCAGGATCCTCGCGCCCGCCGCCAGGGCGTAGGCGCGCATGGCCCGCATGTATTCCGGCCCCCGCAGGCCCCGGTACTGCACCTCACCCTTGTCGTCGGTCGAGAAGGCGTAGTGGTCGGCCAGGGCCGGCAGGCTGGACCAGGTCAGGTCCAGGATCCGCCGCATCCAGTCCGGATCGCCCAGGCCTAGCGAGCGCTTCAAACGATCGGCCACCGCCGCTTCGCGGCGCTCGGGCGGGACCCACCAGTGGCCCGGACCGGCCGTGGCGGTGACGCCGCTGGTGCCGCAATGGCCCTTGTCGACCATCACGACGTCCGCCCCCTCGCGCGCCGCCGCCATGGCCGCCCAAGCGCCGGCCAGGCCGCCGCCGATGATCAGGACGTCGGTCGAGAAGGTCAGAGGCTCACTCACGCGATCGCCCCGTTGAACGAGGCGTCGAAGGCGCCGGCCGGATCGCGAGCGGTGTTCACCGCGCCCGCCGAGCGGAAGCGGTCGAGCACCGCCTTGGCTTCGTTCACGGCTTCCTGGCCCAGCGGCGCGGGTCGGATCCGGTACTGACGCACCGTGTAGAGCGCGACCTCTTCGGAAAGCCCGGTCTCCTTGGCCAGCACCTTGCCAAAAGCGTCCGGGTTCTCGGCCGCCCAGCGCCGGGCCCTGGCCAGGCGCTTAAGGAAGTCCTCGATCTGCGGCCGCTTCTCGGCGATCGCCTTCTCGCTGGCCGCCTCGTAACCGAAACCGCCCAGCAGCCCTTCGCCGTCGATCAGAATGCGCGCCGCGTCGTGCAGGCGCGCCAGGGCGACGTACGAGCCCCAGGTCACCCAGGCGTCGATCGACCCGGCCGTGAAGGCCGCCTTGGCGTCGCCGGGGCTCAGATAGACGATCGAGACGTCGGTGGGCTTCAGCCCCGCCTTCTCCAGCACCACCAAGAGCAGGTAGTGGCCGATCGAGCCGCGCCCCGTGGCGATCTTCTTGCCCCGCAGGTCGGCGAGTGAGCGGATCGGCGAGTCCTTGGAGACCAGGATCGCCGTCGACGAACCGCCGCTGCGGCCCGCCTGCACGGCCTTGATCCTGGCGCCGCCGGCATAGGCGAACAGGAACGGCGCATCGCCGGCTTCGCCCAGGTCGACCGCCCCGGCGCTCACGGCCTCGAGCAGCGGCGCGGCGGCCGGGAACTCGCTCCAGTCGATCTTGTAGGGCACGCCCTCCAGGGCGCCGGAGGCGATCAGCACCGCTTTGGTGCCGCCGCGCTGGCTGCCGACCTTCAGAACGGGCTGGCCGCCTCCGGCTTTGGAGCAAGCGGCCAAACCGGCGAAGGCGATGCCGGTGACGAGTAGCTGGCGTCGGTTCATCGCGCCCTCCCTCAGAAGCTCTGGGTCAGGCGGGCGTAGTAGTAGCCGCCGGTGATGCCGAAGGGCGAGAAGGTCCCGAACTGGCCGGCGCCCTGGTCGGCGTTGAGGATCCCGATCTTGTCGGGGTGCTGGTCGAACAGGTTGTTGGCCCCGATCGCGATGTTGGTGCTCTCACGCACCTGCCAGGCGATATCGAGATCGGTGATCCACTTCGGGCTGAAGGTCCGATCCAGGTTCGCCGAGGTGCCGGCCTCGGTGTATCGGCCGTAGCGGGTGTTGCGCAGGCCGGCGGTCCAGGCGCCCAGCGCCCATTGGGCGCCGACGATGATCTTCTCGCGCGGGGTGCCGATGGTCAGGTCGGCGATCTTCTGGCGGTCAAACAGCACGAGGCTGGGATTGACCGCCTTCAGGACCGCCGGGGTCGCCTTCAGCTTGGTGATCTTGGTCTTGTTGAAGGCATAGGCGGCGTTGAGGTTCAGGCGGCCGAAGTCGCCCAGGCTGAAGCCGTACTCGCCAACGAAGTCGACGCCCGTCGTCCGGGTCGACACCGCGTTGGTGTAGTACGTCGCCGTCAGGCCCTGCGGGAAGCGCGCCAGCAGCGGCGCCAGATCGGCGCGCGACGACAGCTGCGCCACCGACAGGTCGAGATTGCTGGTGTCGACGATGCGATCGTCGATCTGGATCTCGTAGGCGTCCAGGGTCAGGCGCAGGCCAGCGAACGGCTCGGCGGTGACGCCGAAGCTGTAGTTGGTCGAGGTTTCCGGCTTAAGCGTTTCAGCGCCCAAAGCTTTTGCCTCGACGCTGTCGGTGCGAAGCACCTTGGTCGGGAAGGTCAGGTATTCACCCGGAACGCAGGGCGCGCCGCGGAAGATGTTGTTCGGCGCGGCCGGGCACAGGCTGCCGTTGATGGTCGAGGTCGCGAACAGGGTCTGGCCCAGCGACGGCGCGCGGAAGCCGTTGCTGACCGTGGCCCGCACGGCGTAGCCCGGCAGGAACTCCCAGCGCGTGGTCAGCTTGCCGCTGAAGGTGTCGCCCACGCCCTTGCCGTACTTCTCGTAGCGGCCGGCCAGGCCGACATACCAGGTGTCGGTGACGTCGGTCCCGACATCGACATAGGCCGCGCCGCTGTGACGATGGATCGAGCCGGCGTCCTCCGGCGCGGTGCCGGCATACGACGCCAGGCCCGGGTTCGGACGCAGGCCGGCGAACGGCTGGCCGGCCGGGATCACGTAGTCGCCGACGATGTAGGAGGCCTCGTCGCCCGCCTCGATCAGGAAGCGCTCGTAACGATGTTCAAGCCCCCAGGAGACTTGCAGCGGATTCTTCAGCCAACTGGCGAACTCGCGCGTGAAGTCCAGGTTGTTGGTCCACTGCCGGAACTCGTGGGTCGACAGGTGGAAATAGGTCGGGCTCTTCGGACCGAGGGTGGCGTTCAGCGTGTTTTGGCCGTCCAGCTGGGCGTGGTCCTGGGCCAGGGTCGTCGACAGGTCCCACGCCCAGCCGGCCGTCTCGCCGCGCGCGCCGAAGCTGGTCTGGAAGTCCAGCTCGAAGATCCGGCGGTAAGCATTGAAGCCGTCAGGATAAACCTCGGGCAGCGAGTTGCGGTTCAGCGGCCGGCCGGCCGTGACGCCGGCGACCGGGGCCAGGTTGGGCAGGAAGCTGCCGGTGTTCTTCTTCGATGAGCGATGGCTCAGCGTACCCGACGAATAGAGCTTCAGGTCGCGCCAGGGCAGCTCGGCATTATAGGCGGCCGCCAGGATGTCTTCCTCGCCAGGACCGTAGCTGAGGCCCCACGAATAGCGGTCAACCGTGGCGTCGCGCGGATCGGGCGTGACCGTGGTGACGCCGCCGACGGTCGTGACGGTTGGCTGATAGATGTACTGGGCGCGCGAGGGGATGGCGCGGGTGGCCGCCTCGTTGTTCTTCCAGTTCAGGGCCAGGTGCAGGAAGCCGCCGTTATCGCCCAGCCGCCGGCCCCAGTTGATCGTCGCGGCGCGGGTGTCGCCGTCGCCCAGGAAGTTCTGGCCGCCGGTGTAGCTGAACGAGCCGCCCTCGAAGTCGTCCTTCAGGATGATGTTGACGACGCCGGCGATGGCGTCCGAGCCATACTGGGCCGAGGCCCCGTCGCGCAGCACCTCGATGCGTTCGATGGCCGAGGCCGGTATGAAGTCCAGGTCCACCGGCACGCCGCCCCGGCCGACGCGGGCCAAGTTGTTGATCAGCGAGGTGGTGTGGCGGCGCTTGCCATTGACCAGGAACAGGGCCTGGTCGCCGTTCAGGCCGCGCAGGGTGATGGCTCGCACCGTCCACGAGGTGCCGCCGCCGTTGATGCCCGGCAGGTTGAACGACGGGATCAGGGTGTTGAGCACTTCCTTCAGGCCGACCTTGCCGGTGGCCAGCAGCTGGTCGCCGCTGATCACGTCGACGGGTGCGGGGCTGTCGGCGACGGTGCGGCGCGCACCGCGCACGCCGGTGACGATGACGCTGTCGACGGCCGTCGCGCCTTCGGTATCCGCCACGGGAGCGTCGACGACCGGCACGGCATTGGCGTCAGCGGCGTGGGCTGCGCCGCCGCTCAGGGCCAACACCGAGGCGCAGGCGAGCAGCGAGGCGTGGAGAGTATTCTGTCGGGCAGTCGTCTGGGTCTTGGAAAAAGGCAAAAGTCTATCCCCCGCGCCCGGCGGGTCGCCGAGCGTCGTTGTTGATCGATAAGAAGAGAGGCGCGCCGCTGCCCTCGGCGCGCGGGAAGCTTAAGCGGGCTTGCGCTCGCGGTACGGAATGTCGTCGCTGCCGATCAGCACGCGCTCCATCACCCGCGGGAAATCGCCGTAGTCGCGAACCGCGTAGTGTAGGCCCGCTCGGTTGTCCCACAGGGCTACGGAGTTCTTGCGCCAGCGGAAGCGGGCATGGTGCTCGGGCCGCTTCACCTCGTCATACAGACGGGCCAGCAGCGCCCTGCTCTCCTCGGGCGCCAGGTCCACGAAGCGCGGCTTGAGGCTGTAGTTGATCCAGAAGATCTCCTCGCCGGTCTCCGGATGGGTGCGGACCGCCGGATGGGACACCAGAGGATAACGCTGGCCGGCCTTGGCCAGGGCGTCCTGGTAGTCGTGCACGACATAGAGGTCGTCGATCCTGGCCTTCAGGTCTTCGGGAAGACCCTTCCAGATCGCATGGCCATCGGCCCAGATCGTGTCGCCGCCGACCTCGGGAATGTGCACCGCCTTCAGCACCGCGCCGAGCGACGGGTTGATCCGCCAGCTGGTGTCGGTGTGCCAGTGGTTCTCGCGGATGTCGTATTGCTTCAGCGCCTCGGCTGAGATCGGCTGCACCGCGCGGTGCGTCTCGACCCCGCCGATGGGATGGGCGTAGACCTCGCCGAAATTGGCCGCGAAGGCCAGTTGCTGGTCGCGGCTGATGTCCTGGTCGCGGAAGAACAGCACCTTGTGACGCAGCAGCAGCGCCCTCAACGTGTCGCGCTGCTCGCGGTTCAGCTGCTGGCGCAGATCGATCCCGCCGATCTCGGCGCCGATGCTGGGATTGAGCGGCGCCACGCTCAGGCCGACCTGTTCAATCTTGTCGAGGACGTCGCTCATAGGAACCTCCTGAATCCGGCCTCCGAGCCGGTCGAGGCGCAACATGGCCACGACCGCTCGATGGATCGAACGAGTATTTCTCTGAACAAATTCAGAGTTTTATATATCTCGCATCGCAATAGGCGGTATTTGCGAAACGCATAACTTCAGAGCTCCAGGGCGGCGGTGTGGATCAGCTGCGCCAGCTTGGCGATCGAGGCGTGGGGCGTGTCGTTGGTGCGCTGGACGTAGGCCACCTCGGGCAGCGACGGCAGGCGATTGGTGGCCAGCGGCGCCCGCTCAGGCAGGAACAGAGAGGTCCGGCAGGTCACTGCCAGGCCGGCCTGCACCGCGGCCCTCAGAGCCGACAGGCTGGGCGTTTCCAGCGCCACCCGGTACGGCCGCCCGTCACGCTCGAGAGCCGCCAAGGCCGCGTCACGGAAGCGGCACGGCGACTCCAGGATGGCGATCGGCAGCACCTCGCTCTCGGCCAGGACCGACTCGCCGTGCCAGACCATCGGGACCACCCGCGCCGCCCGCGTATCGTCGGCCGCGCCCATGCACAGCACCGTGTCCAGGCGGTCGGCCTCCAACAGGCCCAGCAGTTCCGGCGAGCCCGCCACCCGCACCTGCAACTGGGTGTCGGGATTGAGCTGGGCGAAGCGAGCCAGCACGCCCGACAGCAGGGTCTCGGCAAAGTCCTGGACGAAGCCCACCCGCGCCGGTCCGGCCAGGGCGTCGCCGGTCAGGGCCACCACGGCGCGGTCGTTCAGGGCCAGGATCTCCCGCGCCCTGGGCAGCAGGGTCTGGCCCGCAGGCGTCAGCACCAGCCGCCGGCCCTCGCGGTGGAACAGCGGCGTCAGCACCGTCTCCTCCAGGCGCTTCATCTGCAGGCTCAGCGCGGACTGGGTGACGAACACCCGCTCGGTCGCCCGCAGCATCGAGCCGGAGTCGACAATGGCCACGAAGCTTCGCAGCAGTTCGGTCGGCAGGTTGGTCACCATCGGCGGCCCCTTGAGAATTGCTAATAAGCTATGTGAGGATAAGTCTATTGATCAAGTAGGAATTCAACGTCCTTCTCTGTGGACCCGCGGCGCTTGCGTCGCAACGGTTTCCGACGAGAGAGGACTGCAGTGTCTCTGGCGACGACCTACAGAATTTCTGAAGCTAGGCCGTGGCGCTGGCCCGATCTGGCCCGCGCCCGTTGGCTCTCTCCCGTCGCGTTGCTTGTCTTGTGGGAGCTGGGCGCACGCGCCGGCGTGATCCCGCCGCGGGTCCTCGCCGCGCCGTCGACGGTGCTTGAGACCTTCTGGTCCCTGACCGCCTCGGGCGAGCTGCCCACGAACCTGCTGGTCTCGCTGGCCCGGGCCGGCGCGGGCCTTGGCATCGCGCTCGTCCTGGCGACCGCCCTGGGCCTGATCTCGGGCCTGTCGCGGTGGGGCGAGACGCTGGTCGACCCGCTGATGCAGATCAAGCGGACCATCCCGGTCCTGGCCCTGACGCCGCTGTTCATCGTCTGGTTCGGTATCGGCGAGACGCCGAAGATCCTGCTGATCACCGTCTCGGCGACCTTCCCGCTGTACCTGAACCTGTTCGCCGGCATCCGGGGCGTCGACGTCAAGCTGGTCGAGGCCGCCCGCAGCTTCGGCCTGACAGGCTGGAGCCTGGTGCGCGAAGTGATCCTGCCCGGCGCCCTGCCCTCGTTCTTCGTCGGCCTGCGCTACGCCCTGGGCATCTCGGTGCTGGTGCTGGTGATCGCCGAGCAGATCAACGCCCAGGCCGGCCTCGGCTATCTGGTCAACAACGCCCGCGATTTCATGCGGACCGACATCATCGTCGTCTGCCTGGTCGTCTACGCCCTGCTCGGCCTCGGCGCCGACGCCCTCGTCCGCACGCTGGAGCGCAAGGCGCTGGCGTGGCGCCCCAGCCTCGTGGAGCAATGATCATGGCCGCCCCTCAGCCGCGCCTGCGCCGTCCCGTCGTCTCTCGCTCGAGCCAGGCCGTGGAGCCTGCCGTACAGCTGAAGAACTTCGTCCGCCGCTTCGGTGACAACACCGTCATCGACGGCCTGGACCTCTCGATCGCCCCCGGCGAGTTCGTCGCCCTGCTGGGCGCCAGCGGTTCGGGCAAGACCACCCTGCTGCGCACCCTGGCCGGCCTCGATTCCGCTGTCGGCCAGGACGTGAAGACGCCCGACGCTCGGGCCGTGGTGTTCCAGGACGCGCGGCTGCTGCCGTGGAAGAAGGTCTGGCGAAATGTCGCCCTGGGCCTTTCCGGCGGCGATGTCCGGGCCCGCGCCGAGGCGGCGCTGAAGGAGGTGGGCCTTGGCCATCGCCTCGACGCGTGGCCCGGCACCCTCTCGGGCGGCGAGGCCCAACGCACCGCCTTGGCCCGCGCCCTGGTCCGCGAGCCCGGCCTGCTGCTACTGGATGAGCCCTTCGCGGCCCTGGACGCCCTGACCCGCCTGAAGATGCACGACCTGGTCCTGGCCCTGTGGCGCGAGCACGCCCCGGCCGTCCTGCTGGTCACTCACGACGTCGACGAGGCCATCGCCCTGGCCGACCGCGTACTGGTGCTGGACAAGGGCCACATCGCCGCCGAGGAGCGCATCGACCTGGAGCGCCCGCGCGCGCCGGACGCTCGCTTCCAAGCCATCCGCCGTCGCTTGCTGGGCCACCTGGGCGTCGAGGCTCCGCTGCATAGTGAAGGCCACTTGGTCGCCTTCCCGACCGGCGAGGTCGTGCTCTAGGCCATGAGCCAGCATCGTCCCCACCGCCTCTCGGACTTCGTCGCCGACCTCTCCGACCTGCTGGACCAGACCGGCGACGAGGCCGTGATCCTGCGCGAGGGCGGCGCCCTGCTGGCGCATCTGATCGCCGCTGACGACTGGCTGCCCGAGCCGCAGAGCCAGCCTGATCCGACGCGCTACCAGCAATACCTGCTGCATCGCGATCCGGCCGGCCGCTTCTCGGTGGTCAGCTTCGTCTGGGGACCGGGCCAGGCCACGCCCGTCCACGACCACACCGTCTGGGGCCTGGTCGGCGTGCTGCGCGGAGCCGAACTGTCGCAAGCCTATTCACGACGCGGCGAGATCCTAGCCGCCACCGGCGAGGTCCATCGCCTGGAGGCCGGTCAGGTCGAAGCCGTCTCGCCGACCGTCGGTGACATCCACCGCGTGGCCAACGCCTTCGACGACCGCGTCTCGATCAGCATCCACGTCTATGGCGCGGACATCGGGACCGTCCGCCGGTCGACCTACGACGCCGAGGGCAAGCCGAAGGCCTTCGTCTCCGGCTACGCCAATGTCCCGCCGCCCCTTCTTTTCGATCGCGCCAGCGCCCTGGCCTATGGAGCCGCTGAATGAGCTTGCCTGTCGTCACTCCGGCAGACGTCCGTCGTGACCTGATCGCCCGCCGCGAGATCGCCCTGCTGGACCTGCGCGAGGAAGACCCGTTCGCCAAGGCCCACCCGCTGTTCGCCTCGCAGCTGCCGCTCTCCCGGCTGGAGGTCGAGATCCTGGACCGCGTTCCGCGCCAGGACGCCAAGATCGTCCTCTACGACAACGGCGAAGGCCTGGTCGCGCCGGCTGGCGAGCGACTGGCCACGCTGGGCTATACCAACGTCCACGCCCTGGACGGCGGGCTCGCCGGCTGGACGGCGGCGGGCTACGAGCTGTTCCAGGACGTCAACTCCTACAGCAAGGCCTTCGGCGAGCTGGTCGAGGCGCGGCGACACACGCCGTCCCTGCCCGCCCAGGAGGTTCAGGCCCGTATCGACGCAAAGGCCGATCAGGTGATCCTGGATAGCCGCCGGTTCGAGGAATATGCCGTGATGAGCATCCCCGGCGGCATCAGCACGCCCGGCGCCGAGCTGGTCCTGCGCGCCCGCGAGCTGGCGCCCGATCCCTCGACCACCATCATCGTCAACTGCGCCGGCCGCACCCGCAGCCTGATCGGCGCCCAGTCGCTGGTGAACGCTGGCCTGCCCAACCCGATCTTCGCCCTGCGCAACGGCACGATCGGCTGGACCTTGGCCGAGCAGACGCTGGAGCACGGCCAGAGCCGCAAGTTCCCGGAGGTGCGTGAGCAGACGCTGGACGAGGCTCGCAGCCGCGCCCGCGACGTCGCCTACCGCGCGGGCGTTCGCCGCCTGGACGCCCAAGGCCTGGCCGACCTGGCCCAGGATACGCACCGCACCCTCTATCGCTTCGACGTCCGTACGCCGGAAGAGTTCGCGGCCGGCCACCTGCCCGGCTTCCGTTCAGCGCCGGGCGGCCAGCTAGTGCAGGAGACCGACGTCTTCGCGCCCGTGCGCGGCGGCCGCATCGTGCTGGCCGACGACCTGGGTCCTCGCGCCGACATGACTGCTTCATGGCTGGCTCAGCTGGGCTGGGAGGTCTACGTGCTGGACGGCTTTGACGGCGCGGTGGAGACTGGCGCCTGGACGGCTCGCCTGCCTGCTCTGCCGCCCGTCGAGACCCTGTCACCGAGCGACCTGGTTCAGGCCCTCGCCGACGACGCAGTCGTGGTGGTCGACCTCGCCCCCAGTCCCCGCCACCGCAAGGGCCACGTGCCCGGCGCCTGGTTCGCGATCCGCGCCCAACTTCGAGAGGCCCTGGCGGCCCTGCCCAAGGACAAGGCCATCGTCCTGACTTCGCCCGACGGCGCCGTGGCAGCCCTGGCGGCATCGGAGCTGGAAGAGCTGACCGACCGCCCGGTGCGCGTGCTGGCCGGCGGCACGGACGCCTGGATCGCCGCCGGTCGCGCCGTTGAGCCCGGCCTGACCCACGCCGCCAACGCTCCGACCGACGTCTACAAGCGCCCCTACGAAGGCACGGACAACGCCGCCGAGGCCATGCAGGCCTATCTCGACTGGGAGTTCGGCCTGGTCGACCAACTGGCCCGCGACGCCACCCACGGCTTCTACGTGATCTGATGACCCTGCAGCTCTATTTCGCGCCCGGTTCCTCGTCCCTGGCCCCGCTGGTGGCGCTGGAGGAGATCGACCTCCCCTACGCCGCCCATCGCCTGGACCTGGCGGCCGGCGACCAGCGCAAGCCCGAGTACCTGAAGGTCAATCCGCGTGGCCGCGTGCCGACCCTGGTGGTCGACGGCCAGCCGGTGACCGAGGTGCTGGCCATCCTGACCTATCTGGCTCAACGCTACCCGCACAGCGAGCTGCTGCCCCTGGCCGATCCGCTGAAACTGGCCAAGGCCTATGAGGTGATGGCCTGGTTCGCCAGCACCGTGCATGTCGCCTTCGCCCAGATCGCCCGGCCCGAGCGCTATGCCGACGACGAGACTGTCAAGGCCGCCCTGGCCACGCCCGGCGAGGCCCGCTTCGCCCGCACCCTGACCGACATCGAACGCCTGGCCCAGGGCCCCGGCCCGTGGCTGCTGGGCGAGAGCTTCAGCGCCGTCGACGCCTACGCCCTGGTCATCTGGCGCTGGGCCGAGCGTCGCCAGATCGACACCGGCAAGTACCCCGCCTGGAGCGCCAAGGCGGCCCGCGCCTTCGCCCGTCCCTCCGTCGTCCGCGCGCTCCGCAAGGAAACCGCCCCCGTAGTCGCCTGACATCAGGAGTCCATCATGAGCGTCGAATTCATCGGTTTCATCGGCACCCAGCACGCGTCCGAGATCCATCCGCCGTCCGGCCCGGCCATCGACGTCTCGTATGTCGAGAAGACCGCTCGCGTGCATGAGGAAGGCGGCTTCGACCGCGCCCTGGTGGCCTTCCACTCGACCGGTCCGGAAAGCCAACTGGTCGTGGCCCACGCCGCTTCGGTCACCAAGAAACTGAACTTCATGATCGCCCACCGCCCGGGCTTCACCCAGCCGACCCTGGCCGCGCGCCAGCTCGCGACCTTGGACCACTTCACCGGCGGCCGCGTGGCGGTGCACATCATCACCGGCGGCTCGGACGAGGAACTGGCCAAGGACGGCGACCACCTGACCAAGGACGAGCGCTACGCCCGCACCAGCGAGTATCTGGACATCGTCCGCGCCGAGTGGACCGGCGACAAGCCGTTCGACTATGCCGGCCAGTACTACAAGGTCGACCAGGGCTTCGGCGCGGTGAAGCCGCTGCAGGCGCCGCACATCCCGATCTATTTCGGCGGCTCATCGGACGCGGCCATTCCGGTGGCCGGCAAGCACGCCGACATCTACGCCCTGTGGGGCGAGACCCAGGCCCAGGTGCGCGAGACCATCGCTCGCGTCCGCGCCGCGGCCGCCAAGCACGGCCGCCAGGTGCGGTTCTCGCTGTCGCTGCGCCCGGTGATCGCCGACACCGAGGAAGCCGCCTGGGCGCGCGCCGACGATATCGTCGCCAAGGCCAAGGCCCTGCGCGAGGCCGCCGGCCTGCCCACCACTGGCCACCGTCCGCCCAACGCCGGCTCTCAGCGCCTGCTGGACGCCGCCGCGCAAGGCTCGCGCCTGGACAAGCGCCTGTGGACCGGCGTCGCCGGCGTCACCGGCGCCCAGGGCAACTCGACGGGTCTGGTCGGTACGCCCGAGCAGGTCGCCGAGAGCCTGTTGGACTACTACGACCTAGGCGTTTCGACGTTCCTGATCCGGGGCTTCGATCCGGTGGAGGACGCCATCGCCTATGGCCGCGACCTGATCCCGCTGGTCCGCCAGCAGGTGGCCGAGCGTGATCTGCGCCTGGCCCGGGCCGCGAGCTGATCCATGCCCTACGACGCCACTCCGCCTGTCTCGCCCGACTTCAAGGACGTCCTGGCGCATCTGGCGAGCGGCGTCGCCATCATCTCGTGCTGGGACGGCGAGACGCCGCGTGGCCTGCTGGTCAGCTCCATCACCGGCCTGTCTGTCGAGCCGCCCCGCTTCCTGTTCTGCGTCCGTAAGGAGGCCGCCAGCCATGACGCGCTGTCGGCCTCGGGCGAATGCGGCGTCGCCCTGCTGGGCGCGACCGACGAGGACGAGGCGATGAAGTTCGCTAGTTCGTCTCGCGCGACGGAACGCTTCGCGCCGGAGCGCTGGCGACTGGAAGAAGGTCCTCCGGCCTATCGCGGCGGCCTGGCGACCGCTCACTGCCGCATCGACAGCATCGCCGACGCCGGCAGCCACTCGATCTTTATCGTCACGGCGACGGCCAGCGCGCTGGTCTCGGGCCCACCCCTGGTGGCCTGGAACCGGGCCTTGCGCGCCCTAGAGCCGCATCCTCAGCCCTAGACCGAACGAGCGGCCCGAGCGGCCGATCTGCAGCGGGCGACTGCGCTGGTTCTCGTAGGCCGCCTCGACCGTGTCGGTCAGGTTGCTGGCCTCGACATGGATCGAGAGGCGCGGGCTGAGATCGTAGGATCCGGCGGCGTCCAGGTAGCCGGCGCTGGCGACCACGAAACTCGACACCCCGCCGCCCTGCATGTCGGCCTCAGAGCCGAACGGCGAGCGCCAGGTCCACGACAGGTGGGCGTGCAGCCGGCCGCGCTCGACGAACGGGCTGATCGAATAGGACAGACGCGAAACGCCGTTGAGCCGCCCCCGCTGACCCGCGTCGTTGCGGCTGGCGGCGTCGACCCAGGTGGCGCTGCTCCAGACGCCGAAACCGTGGGCGAAGCGTCGGCTGAAGGCGGCCTCCAGGCCGGTGACATAGGCCTGACCGGCGTTGCGCGGCCGTGACATCATCACCGTCGCCACCACCGGCGGTCCTGCGCGCGTGGCGAAGGCCAGACGCTCGGGCTGGGTCGAGACGACGATGAAGTCGTCGATCGACTTGTGGAACACCGCCAGGCTGGCGCCGCCGAAGCCCTCGAACTCGCGCTCCAGCGACAGGTCATAGTTGGTCGCCAGGTATGGCTTCAGTTCCGGATTGCCACCCACGCCCGAGAACAGTGTCCCCGGCGAGGGATTGTCGATCTCGGCCTGACCCCGCTGGTAGAGGATCGAGACCAGGCTGCTGGCCGGCACCGTGGCCGAGCGCAGGTCGGCCAACGACGGCCGGGTGATGCTGCGCGAGGCCGCCAGACGCAGTCGCCAACGGTCGTCCAGGGCAATGGCCAGGTTGGCGCTGGGCAGGACCACGGCGTGAGAACCGGCATAACGAACCGGCTTCACCTCCATGTAGCCCGTCCCCGAAACGCCCTGCAGCGATCCCGCCACGTCCGTGTGGGTCTGCGCGACCCGAACACCTACATTGCCGCTGGCCGATCGCCCCATCACGCCGGTGGAAAAATCCAGGCGCCCGTAGGCGGCCAGGATCCGCTCGCCGACCTTGTAGGAGCCTTGCAGGTCCGCGCCCGTGGGAACCAGGTCCTTGGCGTCAACGACCACGCTATCGGCCTCGCCCGGCAAGTAGAACCCACTCCGGAAAGCGTTGAAGTCAGCTGCGGTCCAGGCCGGCGGACGCGACGCGGCCAAGCGGTCGAAGGCGGCGCGGGGCGCGGCGATGTCGAAGAAGCCCGCGTCGACGATCGTCCCGGGCCGGGCCGCGGCCTCACGATCGCGGCGCTGGAAGTTCCGCCCGCGATCGGTGATCTGACCGCCCAGACGCAGCCTATCCAGCCGCAACGGCCCCAGGGCCCCGTCGATCGGTCGTTCGGCGGCGATCAGGGCGGTGGCGTCATGGTCCTCCACATGGGTGGCGCGGACGCCATAACGCGAGAAGGTCAGCTTGCTCGGATCCGTCAGGTCGAACGTCGTCGACAGCAGCGGCGCCTTGCGGCGCTCGATCAGGTCGGGCCCCAGGTCGAAGGCATAGGACACGCCCAGCGGACTGACCGCGCCGATCCGCTGGAGCGGCGTATCGAGATTCGAGCGCGCGCTGGACAGGCTGAGGCGCGGCTCCAGCGTCCAGGCGCCGGCATCGGCCTTCATGGCCAGGCTGGCCGAGACGTTGTCGTGGACCTGGTCGGAGACTTCCAGATTGTTGCTGATCTGGCCCGCCGCGACCCGGCCGCCGACCAGAGTACGGTCCTCGAACCTGGCGTCGCCCGCTGCCAGGACCTGGGCCGCGAAGTCGCCGATCCCGTAGACGACGCGGTCTTCGCGGATGCCGTTGTTGAAGCGCGAGGCCAAGGCGTCGAGATAGAGGGTGACGGAAGGCGCCCCCCGCCATTCGACACCGGCGAAAGCGGTGGCGCGAGCGCGTTGCTCCTGCTCGACCGTGGTGCGGATATCCTCGGGGAGGGTCAACGACGCACCACCAATGACGAAGTCGCGATAGCGCGAGACCTGGAAGCGGTCGTACTGCACTTCGCGGCGTTCGGTGGAGACGCCGGCCACCACACCCAGGCGGTCGTCCGCGCGCCGCCAGCGGCCGGAAATCGCCAGGTCCGGCGAGACCGCGCCAGAGCGGACCTCGGCATGGGCGTCGGCGCGGACCGACAGGTACGACGGCCCCTCCAGCCCTCGCACCGTGCGGATGTCGATGTTCGAGCCGATGCCACCGTCGACCAGATCCGCCGTTGCCGACTTGGCCACGACGGCCCCGGCCAGCAGGTCGGCGGACAAGGCTCGGAACCGAAACTGCCGGCCGCTCTGGGTGGAGTTGCGGATGTTTTCGTTGAACGCCACCGGCGCGCCGTTCAGGGTCACCGACTGGAACAGCGGCCCCAATCCCCGGACGCTGACAAACTGCCCTTCCCCCACCTCGCGCTCGATGGCCACGCCCGGCACCCGCTGCAGGGCCTCGGCGAGGTTGGCGGCGGGCAGCTCGCCGATCCGGCCGGCCGAAACGGCGTCGATGATCGCGTCGGCGCGACGCTTCTGGAGCAGCGCGTCCTCGATCCCGGCCACGAAGGCGGCGGTGATGGTCACCTCGTCCAGTCCGACCGGTTCTTCCGGACGCGGCGCGGCGCGCGGCGGAGCCGCTGCCGGCGCTTCAGCCCAGACCCGCACCGAGGCATGGTCGCTGAGTTCGTAACGCAGGCCCGTACCGACCAGCAGGCGTTTGATCGCCTCGGGCCAGGCCATGGTCCCTGACACCGCATTGGCGCGATAGGTCCGGCCGGGCTCGGTGGACAGAGCAAAAGCGCAGCCAGCCTTCAGGCACAGCGCCATCAGGGCGGCGCGGGCATCCTGGGCGGGAATGTCGAAACGGGTCGTCGCCTGCGCCGAAAGCGGCGCGGCCAGGGCCAGCGCCGCGATCGACAGAGCGGACACGCGGCGAAGCGACATAATTCGACTGACGAAAAACCCCCGACGCGGTGAAAGCGCCTGAGGGGTCTGGTAGCTCGGCTTCGTGACAGTCGCGCGAAACTAGCGCGCCGAGGCGGTGACCTCGCCCGAGGCCGTGCGCGTCAACGTCACCGGCAGCACTCGGGAAGCGCGGTCGACGACCGTGCCCCGACCGTCCAGCGGCAGCATGGCGGTGACGCGCTGGCGGCCCAGGGCCGGGTTGGCCAGGCGGATCTTGGCGTCGGTGTAGCGACCCAGCTCGGCCAGCACCTCGGACAGGGCCGCGTCCTGGAAGACCAGGCGACGCTGACGCCAGGCTACGGCGGTGGCCGGATCGATGCGGGCTTCGCGACGGACCACGCCGCCGGCCAGGTACGACACCTGGTCGCCGGGGGTGAGACGGACGGGCTCGGTCGAGACGCGGGGCTGGCGAACCTCGACCGAGCCCTCCAGCAACTCCACTCGGGCACGGCCGTCGCGGAGGCTCGTGGCGAAATGGGTGCCGGTCACGACGACCTGACGGTCGGCCAGGGCGACTTGGAACGGATGGGTCTTGTCGTGGGCCACGGCGAAATAGGCCGCGCCCTTGTCCAGGGCCAGGCGGCGCACGCGGCCGTCGACCTTGGCGCGAAGCGTGGTGGCGGTGTCCAGCGTGACGACCGAACCGTCGGCCAGGGTCACGTCACGGATCTCACCGACGGCGGTCGTGTAGGTCGCAGCGCCCGCCAGCGGATCCTGGAAGCGAGTCACCAGGGTCGGCGTGATCGCCACGGCCAACACGGCGGCGACCAGGCCACCGGCCAGCGCCACGGGCGTCCAGCCGGGCGCGGCACGGCGCTTGCGAGGCGCGGGCGGGATCAGGTTCAGTTCGCCCAGCAGCTCGGCGCGCAGGCTTTGCGTCTCGCGCAGCAGGGCCTTGGCGGCCTGATAGTCGGCCAGGTTCGCCGGATCGGCCGACAGCCAGCGCTCGAACGCCGCCTGGGTGGCGCGCGAGACGTCGGGACGACCCAGGCGCACGACCCAGTCCTCCGCGCTGCGCGGCTGGCGTTCGAAAAAGGTGGCGAAACGGTCGAGCATCTTGGCGTTTGGAGCCTTCCTGGCGGGGGGACGTATCTTCACAACGATCGGCGAGCGGAACACCTCAGGTCTCCCGCGCGGCTTTCAAGCGTCGTAGCGCTTCGGCCAGGTGCTTTTCCACCATGCTGACCGAAACACCCAGGCGCTCGGCGATCTGGCGATAGCTGAGATCCTCGAAGCGATGCAGCAGGAAGGCGTCGCGACAGCGCGGCGGCAGGTCACGGATGGCGGCGGCGATCCCGGCCAGGTCCTGGCGGGCGATCGAGCGGCGATCGGCGGCCGGATCCTCGCTGGGCGCATTCTCCCAGGCCGAGGTCGTGTCGTCGGCGTCGAGCTGCAGGGTGCGCGCGCGCTCACGATTGGCCTGCTTCCAGTGATCCTTCAGCAGGTTCTTGGCGATGGCGAACAGCAGCGGGCGACCGTCGGCCTGGCCCAGCTCGTGCCCGGCCCGGTGAAAGCGCGCGAACGTCTCCTGGACGATGTCCTCGGCGTCTTCCAGCGACTGTCCCCGCCGCTGCAGGAACGTGACGAGTTCGGCCCGCAGCCCCCTCATGCCGCTCCCCTTGAATAAACGCACAGAAGCGCTCCCCCCGGCGAAGGGGGGAGCGCGACCGGTGATGGCGTCAAGCGGGCTCAGAAGTTCATCCGCAGGCCGAGGCTGAAGCGGCGACCCGACTTCTCGTCCATCGTCGGGAAGGACGGATCCATCGTGTAGCCGCGGGTGGCTTCGTCCGTGACGTTGATCCCTTCCAGGCTCAGCTGGACGCGTTCGTTCAGATTGTAGCTGACCGAAAGGTCCGTCTGACCATAGCCCGAACGCCAGATCGGATACATCTCGTAGCCGATTCCTTCGACGTACTTGCCCTTGTAGTTATAGGACACGCGGGCCTGGAACTTGTCGTTCTCGTAGTAGAGCGTGACATTGTAGGCCTTGTCGGCCAGGCCCACCGGCGGGGTCGGGACCTTGATCAGCGACTGGCCGCTCAGCGAGCTGTCCAGGATCGTGTAGTTGGCGTTGACGCCGAAGCCCTTCAGCGGCTGCCACAGCAGGTCGAATGGCACGATGGCGACCAGCTCGACGCCGTCGACCTTGTACGAGCCCTCGGCGTTGATCGGCTGGTAGACGTCGAAGTCGTAGACGCCGTCGATCGTGCCGTTGGCGTTGTACTTGGTGACGTTCTTGACCGTGCCCGTCAGGGCCTGGCGAACGACGCCCTCGATCTTCTTGTTGAAGTACGAGACCGCCAGCAGGCCGCCTTGCGGCAGGTACTTTTCGAGGCCCACTTCCCACTGATCGGCGAAGGTCGGCTTCAGGCCCGGATTGCCGTCGGTGAAGCGGAACGAGTTGAAGTTGGCCGTGCGCTTGTAGGCCAGGTCGGTCAGGGCCGGACGCATCAGGGTCTTGGACGCCGCGGCGCGCAGGATGATGCTGTCGGTCAGCTCGGCGGTGAAGTTCACGCTGGGCAGCAGTTTGTTGTAGCTGCCATCGCTGGACACCGGCGCGGGGGTGAATCCGGTCGAGCCGTTCGGGTTCTGGATCTGGTGGTAGCCCGACGAGGTGATCGAGGTGTCCACATAGCGGACGCCGCCATTGATCGCGACCGGCACGGGACCGACGTCGAAGCCCAGGTCGGCCATGGCGTACAGGCTCGTGACCTTCTCGGCCACCTCATAGTAGTCACCCGGCGTGAACGGCGTCTTGAAGCCGGCGTAGCGGAAGGTCTTGCGCGCGTACTCGTTGGAGATCTGGCTCCAGTTGATGTCGCGGATGCTGTAGTCGCCGCCCGGCACCAGGTCGCCGATCGGGGTCAGCGGGCTGTCGGCCATGGTGCGGGTGTTGAGCCAGGCGGTGCTGCCCGCGCTCGGACCCTGGATGTTCAGGGCGCCGTACTGACGTTCCTTGGACTTGTCGGTGTAGCGGGCGCCGATCTGGATCGTCTTCAGCGCCGGGAAGAAGCTGAAGGCGAACTCCTTGGTGTAGTCCACCTGGGCCGCGTACTTGTCGTCCTGGATCTTCTCCAGGGTCGTCTCATAGGCCTCGAACAGGTACTTCGACGGCGAGTTGTACATGTCGATCGAGGCCGGGTTGGCGCTCTTGACGGTCTCGCCGCCCTTTTCCGTCCAACGGGTGCGCGACGGGGCGTAGGCCACGTGCTTCAGGTTCGAGTAGTCCAGGGTCTTCTTGGCGCCCGAATAGCCGGCCAGGCCGTGCAGCTTCCAGGTCTCGCCGTGCCAGTTGAACTCGCTGCCGAACTGGACGTAGTCGGTCTTGTTGATCTGCTCCTTGCTGAGCATCTCGTGCTGGGTGGCGGTGTAGGAGACGTCGCGCAGAACGACCATGCCGTATTGCGACAGGGTGTCTTTGTCGTACTCGTGGATGGTCTCCAGCGTGCTGCGGCTCGAGGCCGAATAGGCCGCGGCGTCATATTGGTCTTCCGTGCCGTCGAACGCGCCGACCATCAGGTCGAAGGCGATGTCGAAATTGGCCGTCGGCTTGTACTGCAGCGAGGCGGTGCCGCCCCACTGGTCCTGGGTGTTCAGGTAGGCGCGGTCGCCGACCTTGTCCTGGAAGATGATGCGGCCGGTTTCGTCGCGGTTGGTGTTGCTCTTGATGATCACGCCGGCGTCGCGGGCCAGGACCGAAGCGGCCTGCGCGGCGCGCGTGCCGCCGGCTTCCGAGAAGCGGAACATGGGGCGGAAGTTGATGCCCGAGTTGGAGTCGGTGCGGTTCGTGCGGCGCGCGGCCGAGAACGAGACCAGGCCACCCCAGTTGCCCCAGGTATCCGAAGCCAGGAACGAGACCTTCGGATCGGTCTTTTCCGAGATCGAGTTGTAGGCGCCCTCGGCCGAAGCCACCAGCTTGCGGCCGCTGTAGTCGAACGGACGCGCCGTCGAGATGTTCACCGAGCCGGCGATGCCGCCCTCTTCGTCCGAGGCGCGCGGCGACTTCTGGACGGTGACCTGCTGAATGATCTCCGAGGCGAACATGTCGAACTCGACGTCACGACCGCCGCTGCCCGAGGCCGTGGCCAGGTTGTTGATGGTGACGAAGGTGAACTCGCTGGGCAGACCCCGGACGCTGACGCGGCCGCCCAGGCCCTTGTTGCGCTCGATGGTGACGCCCGGCATACGCTGCAGCGCTTCGGCCAGGTTCTGCTCGGGGAAGTTGGCGACGTCGGTGGCGACGATCGAGTCCGAGAAGCCGATCGCGTCGCGCTTCATGTCCACGGCCTTTTCCAGGCTGCGGCGATAGCTGCCGGTGACGACGACTTCGTCGACCTGGGCGCTTTCGGCGGTCTGGCGGGCTTGGGCGCCCGTCGCCGCGAACAGGCCGATGGCGGCGCAGCTGGTCATCAGCCAGGCCGTGCGGCGCGCGCGGCCGCTGTTCGTGTTCGTTCCGATCATTGCCGATATCCCCGAGTCTTTGTTGCGACG
Source organism: Caulobacter sp. GW821-FHT10A06 (assembly GCF_059415805.1). Classification (NCBI taxonomy): domain Bacteria; kingdom Pseudomonadati; phylum Pseudomonadota; class Alphaproteobacteria; order Caulobacterales; family Caulobacteraceae; genus Caulobacter; species Caulobacter sp. GW821-FHT10A06. The sequence goes on along the minus strand of NZ_JBWKNY010000002.1, from coordinate 558,422 downwards.
GGGAGAGCCGAACGCGCTCGCTCGACCCACGCCCCCGACGGCAACAACGACGCGTCTTCGAGGGGCCTCAGCGCCTGTCTGTTGATTTCATCAAAACTTCACGCCCGGGGCCGGTGCGCCTCAGGCCAAGACGGCGCCCGCCGTTCGCGCGCCCGGCGCCGTGATCGTTCGCACTCTGACGACCGTCACGCCAAAGCGAGCGAACAGACTTGACGGTCGCTCATATGCCCCGCTCAAATCAGCGAGAAGGAACAATAGTTCTCAGATCATCGCCGCGCTCGACGAGCGTGTTGCGCAAGTCATTTCGCAAATCTCATAATATATATTTTCAATGTTCATAAATTGAACGCTCGTGCGCAGCACGACGACTATTTCAATATATGTTGCAGATCTGAGAAATTCTGAATTTACCTACCGCGACACAACGGCAACGCTATCCCCATTAAAGTGATTGGGGATCATCATGACCGTTCGAAATCGTCCGTACCCGGCCGCGCGTCTGCGTGTGCTTCTGCTGGCCGCCACCGTGCTGGGCGGCGCCACGCCCGCCCTCGCTCAGGAAGTCGCCGAGGTCGACACCGTCGTGGTGACCGGCAAGCGCCTGTCCGAGGCCAGCGTCGCGATCGGCACCGACCACGCCACCGCCACGGTCTCGATCACCCGCGAGGCGCTGCTGTCGGCCCCGGCGGGCATCACCGGCCTGAAGATGCTGGAGTCCCTGCCCGGCTTCAACGTCCAGGCCAATGACGCGCTGGGCATGTACGAGTTCGGCAACTCGGTCTCGGTGCGTGCCTTCAACTTCCAGCAGATCGGCTTCCTGCTGGACAACATCCCGATGGGCCGCAGCGACCAGTTCGGCGGCAGCCCGATCTATCGCTACGTCGACAACGAGAACCTGCTGCGGGTGACCGCCTCGGCCGGGGCCGGCGACGTCGCCCTGCCCAGCTACGCCTCGCTGGGTCCGATCGTCGACTACTTCACCCAGGCCCCGTCCAAGACGGCCGGCGGCGCGTTCAGCGGCACCCTGGGCAGCGACGACCTGCGGCGTGTGTTCCTGCGCCTGGAGACCGGCGAGCACGGCGGCTTCTCGGGCTATGCCAGCGGCTCGTGGATCAAGGGTGACCTGTGGCGCGGCCCGGGCACGATCGACCGCAAGCACTTCGAGGGCAAGCTGAAGTACGCCCTGCCCAACGGCGGCGACGTCAGCTTCCAGACCGTCCACAACGACTATTTTGACTATGACAGCCCGTCGATCACCCTGGCCCAGTACAACGGCACGGCCGGCGACGTGTTCGGGCGCGCGGGCCGCTACTTCGCCTATCTGGGCGTCGTCCCGAACCCGGGCGCGGCGGGCACGGCCCAGACGGCAACCAACCTGCCGGCGGTCGCCGGCGGCCCCACCTACTCCAACGCCAACTACGCCCAGTACTACAAGTTCGCGGTCAACAAGCGGAAGGACCACCTGTACGGCCTGACGCTGAACACCCCGATCACCGACAATCTCGACCTGACCACCACCGCCTATTACGAGGACAAGGGCGGCTACGGCGTCTCGCCCGAGGCCTACGCCACCTCGAAGGCCAGTTATGACGCCGAGGTCGGCAAGGTGGCGGGCATCGTCGCGCCCAAGGGCATCCAGTACGGCCTGTCCGGCGTCGATGGCGTGCGCCAGGGCGTGACCGGCAAGGTCTCGTGGCATGTCGGCTTCAACAAGATCGAGGCCGGCCTGTGGCTGGAGAACGACGACTACCACCGCACCCAGAACCGCTACAACGTCGCCAATGGCCACCCCGACGGCGCGCCGCTGTTCAACGAGCGGGTCCATGCCCAGCGGGACTACAAGTCGCTGCGCGAGACCAAGCAGTTCTTCCTGAAGGACACCCTGACCCTGCTGGAGGCCAAGCTGAAGGTCGAGCTGGGCTTCAAGGCCACCGATATCGACTACAAGATCGCCGGCTATCGTAACCCGGCCGACTATATCAACGGTCGCCACCCGATCCTGAAGGCCAACTGGAAGGACAGCTTCCTGCCCCAGGTCGGCGCGGTCTACAGCCTGACCGGCCGCGACCAAGTGTTTGCCTCGTACTCCGAGAACATGGCCCTGCCCCGCGGCGCCGACGACATCTTCTCAGCCGCCAGCCCGACGGTCACCTCGCCCCTACCCGAGACCTCGACCAACTGGGAGATCGGCTACCGCGCCAATCACCGGACGTTCAACGCCTCGATCGTGGCCTATCAGACCGAGTTCAAGAACCGCCTGCAGTCGTTCGCGTCGCTGGTGCCTGGCGGCGGCGGCGTGACCGAGACCTTCTTCCAGAACGTCGGGGCGGTGAAGGCCAAGGGCGTCGAGTTCAGCGGCCAGTGGAAGCCCGAGGTCTTCGCCGGCAAGGCCTATTTCAACGCCAACGTCTCGTACAACGACGCCAAGTTCCAGGACGACGTGCTGAACTATCGCGCCAGCACCACCGCCGCCCCGACCACCCTGGCGATCGCCGGCAAGAAGGTGCCGGACTTCCCTGACTGGGTGTTCACCACCGGCGTGACGGTCGAGCCGTTCGACGGTCTGCTGGTCAATGTCTCGGCCCGCCACCTGGAGAGCCGCTTCACCAACTTCGTCAACAGCGAGAAGGTCGGCGGCTATACGATCGTCAACGCCTATATCGACATCGGCGACGGCTTCGCGGCCGGCCCGTTCAGCCAGGTCAAGGCGCGGGTCAATGTCGATAACCTGTTCGACAAGGACTATCTGGGCACGATCAGCACGACGGTGAACACGCCGGCGAGCTTCCGCCCGGCTCCGCCGCGGACGATCCAGTTCACGATCTCGGCCGACTTCTAGGGACCGAAGGCTGGCGGGTTCCGAACGGAGCCCGCCAGCGCCTTTGCGTCAGGCCGCCGACACCCGCGCCTGGATCAGCTTGATCGCCTCGTGGGCCGACAGCGCCGCGCCCTCCTGCCAGGCGTTGATATAGCTCATGTGCTCGCCAGCGAAGTAGAAGGCGCCGTCGGGCTTGCAGAGCTCGGCATAGTCGGTGGTCCGCTGCTCTTCCTTCCAGCCCACAGCGACGCCCTCGCTATAGGGGGTCTGCATCCACGAGACGGTGAAGGGCTTGGTCAGCTCCTTGCCGTGGCCGGGGTGGAACTTGTCGATCACCCGGCGCGAGAGCGCGAAGCGCTCGTCGAACGACATGGCGGCGTATTTCGGGGGCGCATCGGGGCCCGAGAAGCCGATCGAATAGGCCCCGACCAGGATGCCGGTCATCTCGCCAATGCCGCCGCTGGGATACCAGACCAGCTCGTTGGCCTCATCGGTCCAGCCCAGGCCGCCGAACTGGAAGTCGTCCTGCTCCCAGAACCGCCGGCTCTCCCACGCGACCTTGGTGCCGTGGTGATACTCGCCCGCCGCGATGGCCTGCTTCACGCGCGGGGCGAAGTCCGACGGGATCTTGGCCAGCACCGGCAGCGGGATGGTGCAGATGCAGAAGTCGGCCTCGAGCGTCTTGGCCGCGCCGCCTTCGGCATAGTCGATCTTCACGCCTTTCGGGGTCTTGCGTAGCGCCTTGACCACCGCCTCGAATTTCACGGCCGGCTTGACCTGCTCGTAAAGGGCGTAGGCGATCCGATCCATGCCGCCGATGGGCTGCAGCATGGTCGCCTGCATGTCGACGATCTCTTCGAAGATCAGGCTGGCGCCCCAGAAGCGCGAACTCATCATGTCGGCCATGCGCAGCGGTTCGCCGGCCTTGGGAGGATGGGCGTAGCCGCCGGGGCTGGCGCTGAAGCCCGAACGCGTCGAGCCGCTGTAGGCATAGCCCTTGCCCAGATCGCCATAAGCCGAGAGGTAGCCCAGCAGTTTCTGCTTATCGACGCCGGTCAGCTCCTGATCCAGCGCGCCCTTGTCGACGGCCTTGGCCAGCAGTTCGGTAAAGGCCCCGCGCGTGTCGTTGACGGCCTGGTGCTCGGTCACGACCTTGCCGCCGAAGTCCAGCTTGGCGAAGCGGTTGGCGTTGACCATCACCTCCAGCGGCACGTTCAGGTCGCGGCAGTAGCCGAGAATGGCGTGGTGCCACTGCGGGATGCGGGCGGGGCCGGCATTGAAGTAGGCGTGGCGCCCCTCGGCCCAGTCGACGGTCTGATCGGGCCGCCCGGTCTGGACGATCTTGGAGCCACTGCGCACCGACCAGGCGCGGCCGCCCGGACGATCACGGGCTTCCAGCACCGTCACCGCATAGCCGGCCTTCCGCAACTCATAGGCCGCCACGAGGCCGGCGATGCCCGCGCCAAGGATCGCCACCGACTTGCCCGCTCCGCCGCCGGCCGGCAGCTTGGGCGGACCGGCATAGGCCCGCGGGGCGGCCAACAGGCCCATGCCCATCATGGTGGTGTAGAGCGCCCCGTAGCCGCCGGCCTTGCCGACCGCGCCCAGGAAACTGCGTCGCGAAATGCCCATGGTCGTCCCCGAAACTTAGGCGAATTGACTGAAGGTCGGTGCAAAGCCGCAGTCGCCGTCGCAACACGAGGCGCGGGCGTGGGCCAGGAAGTCGGGCTCGTGCCACCAGTATTCGGCCGAGGCCTCGCAGACGAAGCGCCGCTTGGACACCAGCGCCGCGTGCTGGGCGTGGCCGGCGAAAGGGCCGATCAGGTCGGCGACCGAATAGACCTCGCCGTGTTTGATCACTGTGGTGACCTTCGCCGCGTCCTCGATGCGGGCCAGCGGATCGCCGTCGACCAGGACGAGATCGGCGTAGTTGCCGGTCGCGACCGATCCTAGCGGCTCGTCCAGATACTCGGCCGAGGCGCTGGTGGCGGTGACCAGGGCCTCGAACGGCGTCATGCCGAACTTGACCATGGCCCGCAGGTTCATGTGCAGGCTGACGGCGTTGAAATCGATCGGCGAGTCCGTGCCGGTGGTGATGCGGCCGCCCGTGCGGACGGTGCGCGCCACCTCGGCGACGTTGCGCGACAGCGAGGCGAACATCGCCGTGCGATCCGCGGCCGCCATCTGCTTGGCGCGCTCCAACAACCGGGCATATTCCCACGGCGGATACAGCGCCTTGATCCGAGGATCATCGACCAGCGAGCGGTCGTCGCCCAGCATGGCCGTCGAGGTGAATAGGGTCGGCGTCCGCGCCGCCTTGCTGGCCACGAAGGCGGCGTTGACGTCCTGGTAGGTGTTCCCCAGCGCGCTGACCGTCCGAGAGTAGCCGGTGCGGCTGGTCGCCCCCAGGTGCTCCATGCCGTCCATGCCCAACCCCAGGGCTGGATAGTGGTAGTGCGAGGTCAGCGGCAGGCCCTTGGCGTGGGCCCAGGCGATGACCTCCTTCTGGCGCTCTCCCGACAGGCGGACATAGGTCTTGATCAGGTCGTAGGACAGCGCCTCGGCCCGCTGCATCTCCAGCGCCATCTGGCCAGGCTCAGTGACCGGCCGCATGAAGTTGTAGAAGATCCGCGAACCGTCGATCGCCTCGCCGGTGGCGTAGTAGCGGGGGCCGATCCGCTTGCCGGCCTCGATCGCTTCCTGGTCCTCGACCGTGTGATAGGCCGGACCGCCGGGCGAGCGGGTTGTCGTGACCCCCAGCGACAGCCACAACCGCCCTTCCCGGTCGCCATAGCCGTAGCCCTGCATCTGGCGGTGGGTGTGCATGTCGATCAGGCCGGGCATCACCGTGCCGGTCGGCGCGTCGATGACCCTCACATCCGCCGTGACCTCGCCTCTGGGCGCGACGCCGGCGATGCGACCGTCGGAGATCAGGACGTCGACGTTCTTCCTGAGGTCGGGCGACTTGCCGTCCCACAGGCTGGCGGCGCGGACCACCATCCGCCCCTTGGGCCGGACATTGGCCCAAGTCAGGCCGTGCGGCACAGTCTTGGGCTTGCCGCCGGCGGCGGAGATCAGCTTCAGCTGGCCGGCGCTGATGTAGATCAGGCTCTTGCCGTCGCCGCTCCAGCTGACCGCGTCGGTGACCTCGTCGTTCAGGGGCTTGGGCGCGCCCAGCAGCTTGCCGGTCTCGTCCACGGGCGAGAGGTGCAGGCGGCTGGCGAAGACATAGGCCAGGCTCTTGCCGTCCGGCGACCACACCGGACCGTCGTCGCCGCGCGTGCCCAGCGAGCGGTCGGGCGCGATCGGGGCGTAGGTCCCCTTCCCGCTGGCCAGATCGACGGTGAGGATCTCGCTGAGCCCCTCGCGGAAACGCGCCGAGTACGGCTTGAAGGCGGCGTAGGCGATGGTCTTGTCGCCCGGTCCCCAGGTCGGCTTGCCCGGCTCCCACAGGTCGCCATAGACGCGGCGGGTCTCGCCGGTAGCGGCGTCGGCGATGAACAGGCCGCCGTTCTGGCTGAGGAAGGCGATCGACTTGCCGTCGCGCGACCAGGCGCTGGACACCGCCGCGCCGTCGAAGTGCGTGAGCTGCTTGCTGGCGCCGGTGGCTACGTCGCGCAGCCAGATATCCAGCGTGCCGCCCTTGTCGGTCGAATAGGCCAGGGTCTTGCCGTCCGGCGACCAGGCCGGGTCGACCTTGCTGAAGCCATCATTGATCAGCGGCTTGGCCGGGGCGCCGCCGATCTCCAGCAGGTAGAGGTCGTTCAGCGCCCGGAACACCACTTGGCGGCCATCCGGCGACAAGGCCGGACTGCCAATGCCGATCACGGGTCGGGTCTTAGTCGCCAAGAAGTCACGGCTCTTCTTGGTGTAGCGCGGCGTCAGCACCGGCACGGCCACCGAGAAGGCGATTGTCGTGGCGGACCCGCCGGGCTTGCGCAGCTTGATCTTGCCGTCGGCCGTATGGACGAAGGCCCCATCCGGCAGCCAAGAGACGCGGAATGGGAAGACATCCTCGCCGCCGACCACCACGCCGCTGGCGCTGCGCAGCTCGGCCTTGCCGCTCTCGATGGCCGTGAACAGCACGTCCTTGCCGTCCGGCGTGAAGGCCGGGCTGGCCACCGAGGCGGCGTTGAAACGATCAGCCGAGGCCTTGACCTGAGCCACCGTCCGGCGCGCACCGTCCAGGGCCCGGACGTCGATGCGGACCTTGTCGACCGTGAAGGTGATGGCCTTGCCGTCCGGCGCCCACGAGGGTTCGAACTCGTCGGTCGGTCCCGAGCTGAAGGCCGTGATCGCGCCGCTGGCGACCTCCAGCAGGTGGACGCCATAGCGCCCGCCCCGGTCGGACGAGAAGGCGATCGTCTTGCCGTCCGGCGACCAGCGCGGCTCGCGGCAGTCGAACGCGCCCTTGGTCAGTTGCTTCAGCCCCTGCCCGTCCGCGCCGATGGTCCAGACGTGGAAATTGCCGTCGCGATAGGACTGGAAGGCGATGGTCTTGCCGTCCGGCGACCAGTCGGGCTGGGCGATCTCGTAGATCTCGTCGGTCAGTCGCCTGGCCGGGCCGCCCGCGATGGGGATCAGCCACAGCATGGCGTAGACGTCGAAGGCCACGGTCTTGCCGTCGGGCGAGACCATGGCGCAGATGTTGGTGCCTTCCGTGGCCGTGACGATCTTGGTGTCGGCGGCCAGCGGCTGGTCGGCCGCCTTGGCGCCGGGCGGCGTCAGGGCCGCGACGCCCGAGGCGGCGATGGCCCCGCCGCCGATCGAGAACAGCCGCCGGCGGCTGACGCCGCGCTTGGAGGTCTTGGTCATCTTGAACTCGCAAAAAGGACCGGTCCGGGGGCTGCCGGACCGGCCAGGCCAACCCTAGAACTTCGCCGCCATGCGGACGTAGTAGAAGCCGCCGCTGATCCCGTACGGCGCGTACTGATTGTAGTAGGCGAAGGCGGGCGTGCCCCGGTTGGCGGCGCGAACGCTGTCGGGATAGGCGTCCAGCAGATTGTTGGCGCCGACGCTGACCGAGACGTTGTCCGAGACCGCGTAGCTGAGATCCAGGTCGACGATCAGCTTGGGCGAGACGGTCTCGTCGTTGGCCGCCAGGGCGGTGCGCTGGATGACCTCGCCATAGCGGGTCAGGCGCAGGTTGGTGTTGAACTTCTTGAGCGTCCAGTCCGCGCCCAGGATGTACTTCTCCTTAGGCGTGCCGACGGTCAGGTCGCCGATCTTCACGCGGTCGATATAGACGATCCCGGCGGCCGCCAGGGCCGGCGGCGGCTGCACGACGCGGGTGAACTTGTTCTTGGTGTGGTTGGCCGAAAACGTCCAATGCACGTTGCCGAAGTCGCCAAAGTCGGTGCGGTAGTCGACCACGAAGTCGATGCCCTGCGTCTTCGTGTCGGCGAAGTTGCCGTAGTAGAACGCCGCCTGCTGCGGGTTCAGCCCCTGGCTGGCCAGGGCGGTGCTGACGGCCGTGTTCGGACCCAGCGTGCCGCTCTGCAGGATCCGGTTGTCGATCTTGATCTGGTAGACGTCGAGCGTGACGTTCATCCGCGAGATCGGCTGCGCCACCAGGCCGACCGAGTAATTGACCGACTTCTCCGGACGCAGCGGCTTGGCGCCCAGGGCGATGGCGGCTGGGTTGTCCGGCGGCAGCAATTGCACCGGATAGAGCTGGGTCGTCGTCGCCGGCGGCACGATGACGCCGATGGTGCTGGACGAGGCGTAGTGCTGCTGTTGCAGCGACGGCGCCCGGAAGCCGGTGCTGGCCGTGCCGCGGATCGCCAGCTTGGGCAGGATGGCGTAGCGGCTGGAGAGCTTGAAGGTCTTGGCGTTGCCGAAGTCGGAATAGTGCTCGAAGCGGCCGGCCAGGGCGAACTCGAGTTTCTCGGTCACCTTCTGCTCGACGTTCAGATAGGCCGAGATGTTGTCACGCGAGAACGAGCCGGCCGAGAACGGCGGGAAGCCCGTCACCCCCTGCGAGCCGCCCGCGAACACCACGCCCGCCTGCGGGCTGCCGGCCGGCGCGACGTAGCCGCCGTTGATGTACGAGGCCGGCTCGCCCGCCACGATCTCGAACTTGTCGTCGCGATATTCCGCGCCCAGGGCCACGAACAGCGGGTCGGCGAAGACGCCGGTGTCGACCTCACGCGTCAGATCCAGGTTCGAGGTCCATTCCTGGAACTTCAGCGTGCCCAGGTAGAAGTAGGTCGGGCTGGCCGGACCCAGCGAGGCGTTCAGCGAGCTGGTGTAGTAGTCGACGTCGTCGCGGCTGAAGGTCGTCGACAAGTCCCAGTTGAAGCCCAGGAACTCGGTCCCCTTGGCCCCGAAGGCGACCTGGAAGTCGCGGTCCTTGAGGAACAGGCGCGGCGTGTAGCCGTCCGGGAAGATCGCCGTGATGTTGTTGGCGGCGTTCGGGTTGCGGAAGGTCAGCCAGGCGGCGGTGTTGCGGCTGGAGAAGGTGCCGAACGAATAGAGGTCGACCTTGTCGCCCAGCGGCGAGCCGGCGCTGTAGCCCAGCGAGAACAGCTGCACCTGGGGCGAGCCCGGATGGCTGGTGTGGCGGTTGGCGGTCGCCTCGCGCGGATCCAGGGTCGCCCCCGCCGTGCCGACCCGGACGGGCTGGCCCAGGGCGTTCAGCGGGAAGTACATCTGGGTGGTGTTGAGGGTCTTGTCGCCGCGGTCGGTCGGGTCGGTGATGCGGATGTCGGCCGTCAGGTTCAGATAGCCTTCCTGACCCAGCTGCAGGCCGAAATTGCCGGAGAACTGGCCGGTCTCGCCGTCGCCCTCGGCGGTCTTGCCGTAGAGCGCGGTCATCGAGCCGCCCTCGGGGCTCTTCTTCAGGATGACGTTGATGACGCCGGCCAGGGCGTCCGAGCCGTACTGGGCCGAGGCGCCGTCACGCAGCACTTCGATCCGCTCGATCGAGGCCGAGGGGATCAAATCCAGGTCCGGCGGCGACTGGCCGTTCTGGGTGGTGCCGTTGACGAAGAGGATGGCGGTGTTGTGCCGGCGCTTGCCGTTGACCAGCACCAAGGTCTGGTCGGCCGACAGGCCGCGCAGCGACACGGTCTTGATCGCGAAGCTGGCGCCCGCGCCGCTGTTGGAGGTGTTGGCCGACGGCACCAGGGTCGAGATCAGGTCGCGGGTCGACTGCTTGCCGCTCTTGGTCAGCTCGGCCGCCGAGATCACATCGATCGGCGCCATGCTCTCGGTGACCGTGCGTGAGGTCGAGCGGGTGCCGGTGACGATGACCTCCTCGATGACGCTGGGCGTATCCGGCTCGGGTGGAGCCGGTTCCGGCGCAGGCGGCGTGACCCCGGCGGCCGCGGTCGACCAGCCGGTGCGGATCAGGCCCGAGCGCGGCGGGGCCAGGATGATCGTCTTGCCGTCGTTGGAGACCACGGTCAGGCCCGTGCCGGTCAGCAATTGTTGCAACGCCCGATCGATCGGCAGCGAGCCGCGCACCGGCGCGGTGCGCTTGCCCTCGGCCGCGTCCGACTGGACCAGGATCTGCACGCCCGCCTGGCGCGCGAACTGGCGGATCCCCTCGGGCGCCGGCTGGGCGTCCATCTTGAAGTTCGTCTGAGCCAGGGCCGCGCCGGCGCTCAGCGCCCATACGGCGCAGGCCGACAGCAACAGGCCTCGTCTGGCGGAACGGTTCGTCCACACACGCATCGACAATCCCCCATCGTTCCGAGGCCAGCCAAACGCGGCCTCCTGAAAGCACGAAGGGCCTGGGCCGTTTTTCCGGGGGGTCTCGGCGTGTTTGGTCCGATCACGGCTCAACACGCCTGCTTTTGCGCCAGCCGCAGCTTCGGGCGCCTGTTTCGGATGCGCGCCGACACGGCCAGACGCGATGACGGAAGTTGTTTCCGTAGAAAATCGATGTTTCTGAAATCTCATGAACACCCCCGATCTGGAAATCGGAGGACGATAGGCCGACGAACCCGCCCTATACTGAGTCAATATACATGCATGAGAAGTCAGATTTACTCATATCGCGAGAGCGAATGAGCAATATTCAATGCAGTTATGATCAGCGTCGGAAATATATGCTCAGGAACTATGAGCGCGGCTGATCCTGATCGCTTGCGCGTCGTCCGCCACCACCGCGCCCAAGGTCGCGGCGACCGCGGCTGCGAAACTTTCGGGCTCGTTGGTCTGGAACAGGCCGACGAACCGCTCGCGCGCCAGGACCGGATCCTCGATCACGATCTGGCGGCTGTTGTAGCGGTTGAACAGCTTGGCGGCCTGCTCGAGGCTCTCGCCGTCCAGGGCGATCTCGCCATTGCGCCAGGCCAGGCTGCGCTCGATCTCGGACGGCGTTTCCGCCACGACGGGCGAGCCCGTACTAGCCAGGATCACCCGGCTGCCCGCCGAGACCCGTCGCCGGGAACTCTCGTCGCCCTCGACCCAGGTCTCGACCACGCCTTCGGTCACCATGACGTCGACGCCGGCCCCGGCCTCATCGCTGCGTCGCACGGAGAAGGCTGTGCCGACCGCGCGGATCCGCGCTTGTCCGGCCGCCACCACGAACGGGCGCTTTGGATCCTTGGCGACCTGGAACCAGGCCTCGCCCTGCTTGAGCACGATCCGGCGCGACTTGGCCTTCATGGCCACGTCGAGAGAGGTCTTGGTGTTGATCGCCACCAGCGAGCCGTCGGCCAGCGGCACGCGGCGGATCTCGCCCAAGGCCGTGTCCAGCCGCCGAGGCCGCAGGCTCCAGAAACCGACGCCGCCCGCCAGGGCCGCCGCCACGCTGCCGCCTAGCCCGGCCAACAGCGCCCGACGGTTCGGACGCTCGGCCACGATGGTCTCGACGGGCGGCGTGACGCTGGCCAGCGCCCTGCCCCGGTCCAGGAAGCTGATGGCGGCCTGGGCGCGCAGGAAAGCGCCGGCGCGGCGCGCATCGCCCCTCAGCCAGGCCTGCAGTTCGGGATCATGCTCGACATCCAGCCCGTGCGCATCGACGCGGGCGGCCCAGTCGGCCGCCTCGTCGTCAATCTCGCTTGCGGACGGAATGGAGCTCATGGGCCTTGCCGACTGCCGGTTGATCTTGCGTTGAAGCTTCCGATAAGGCCCGCAGGATTAAACGCAAGCCCCGCGCCGATTGTGTCTCCACGACATTCTCGGTCACCCCCAGCCGCGCGGCGATCTCCTTCTGCGACAGGCCGTGGATCCGGCGAAGCGTGAAGATCTGCCGACACCGTTCGGGAAGCTCCTCGATAAGTTGCTGCACCCGCCCCAGCTCGCGACGGCCGGCGACCACCCGTTCGGGAGAAGGCTCATCATCTACGACGTTCAGCGCGTCGATTTCCGTGACGCAGTCGATGCGAACAATGCGAGCGCGGCGGATTTTCTCGATCGCGATGTTGCGCGACGTCCGGAAGAAGTAGGCGCGACCGCTGGCGATATGGGCGACGCTGTCCAGCGCGGCCAGGCGGCAATAGGTCTCCTGGATGATGTCGTCGATGTCGGCGGGCGCGCTGCCGGACCGGCGCAGCCACGCGCGCACGTCCGCCTCATGCGGCAGAATCTGGCCGCCGACAAAGGCGACGATTTCGGCGCGGCTCTGTTTCAACGGGGCCTCAAAGGCGACAAACCCAGGTTCGTCGAGCTTTGGTCGCGTCGCCGACCTCGGCAATCCTCAGACAGACCCTCCGACCGCTATCGGCCCTTCGGCGCCCCGCTTCGGGGCATATTCGACGCCTCGGCGCCTGGCGGCTTGGCTCACCCGGATCGCCGGGTGCGCCGCGAGGCGCTTGTTGCGACTAGCTGACCGACAGGCCCGGCCGGCGGCGGTCGACCGTGAATCGCGCCACGGTCGACAATGCGCCGCCGGGCGTCGTCACCCTGTCGACCACCTTGACGTCGGTGCGCCAGACGTCGCGGCCGATGTCGAAGACCTGATAACCGCGACGGGCGTCGAACAGCTTGCAGTGCGGGTTGTCGGCCGGCACGCCTTTCCACTCGTCCGACAACGTGACGCCGTCACCGCCCGAACTGATCGAGCTCGAGACGAACTCCGTCGCCACGGCAGGGCTGTCCCACGCACCCTCGCGCGATGGCAGGACCCCGGCGTGATGCTGGTGCACGTCGCCGGTGGCGATCACGACATTGGTCAACTTGCGGGCCTGGATCGCGGCGACCAGACGCTCGCGGCTGGCGGCGTAACCGCTCCAACTGTCGAGATTGGTGCGACCGGCGCCGCGCGTGCCGGGATAGAGGAACGGCATCACCATCACCTGCTGGGCCAGCAGGTTCCAGCGCTGGTCCCCGCTCAGCCCCTGCTCCAGCCAGGCCGCCTGGGCCTCGCCCAGGATGGTCGGGCGCGGGGTCGAGTCCAGCGGCAGGCAACGCTCCAGCGCCTTGACCCCACAGATCTGGCCGCTGCGGAACTGGCGCGTGTCCAGCACCTGGACCCGCAGCAGGTCACCCCAGTCGATCCGGCGGTGCATGCGCACCGCGCCAGCGACCGGGAACGACGAACGGCGCACCGGCATGTTCTCGTACCAGGCCTGCATGGCGGCGGCCCGGCGTAGGCGGAAGACCTCGCGCGGGGTGGCGTCCTGGTCGTCGTCGCCGGCCCAGTTGTTGTCGACCTCATGGTCGTCGTACGAGGACAGGAAGGCCGCCGCCGCGTGGGCGGCCTGCAGGTCCGGGTCGGTCTTGTACTGGGCGTAGCGGCGGCGGTAGTCGTCCAGCGAGTAGATCTCGCCGCCGGCGTGCTCGCGGAAGCAGACCCGGCCCTTGTCGGCCGCGTCCTTGCTGACCGGACAACCCTTCCCGCCCGCGCCCTCGTAGATGTAGTCGCCGTAGTGGAAGATGGCGTCAAGATCCGGTTCCTGGCTCAGGTGCTTGTAGGCCGTGAACAGCCCCGCCTCGTAGTGCTGGCAGCCCGCCACGCCGAGCCTCAGGCGATCGGCGCGGGCGCCGACGGCGGGCGTGGTGCGCACCGTGCCGACACGGCTGGTCTCGCCAGCGGCGGAAAAGCGGTACCAGTAGCGCGCGCCCGGCTTCAGTCCCTCGACCTCGACATGGACCGAGTGACCCAGCTCCGGGCGGGCCGGCGCCTTACCCGTGGCGACGATGCGCGTGAAGCCCTCGTCCTCGGCCACTTCCCAGCCCACCGGCACGATGCGCGACGGCATGCCGCCGCCCAGCTCCAGCGGCTTGGTCGCCAGTCGCGTCCAGATCACGAAGCCATCGGGCGCGGGATCACCCGAGGCCACGCCGAGCGTGAACGGATAGGCGCCCAGGCCCTGCGACCAGACAGGACCGGAGGCCGAGCCGGCCAGCAGCGCCAGGCCGCCGACCTGAATCAGGTGTCTGCGGGCGATAGTCATGCCGGCGCTCACGGACGGTAGATCACGTTGAGGAAGAAGGACTGGCCCTTCTTCATTTCGGCCCGGCGTTCCTTCAGGTTCGCGTCATAGCCCAGGTAGAGATCTTCGTTGAGGATGTTCTTGGCCTGCAGCTTGACGATCCAGTCGCCAGCGATGCGGTAGCGCACCGTGGCGTCCATCTGGCCGCGCGCCTCGGGACCGCGGTTCAGCCACGGGCTGGCGCCGATGCCGTCGTAATAGGCGTCGCCCCAGTTGTAGCCGACCCGGGCCTCGCCATCGTGCGGCAGCTTGTAGAAGATCGCCGCGTTGGCCATCCAGTTTCGCTGGTACAGCAGACGGTCGATGTGCAGCACCTTGCCGTCGACGATGTAGTCCATGTCGCCCCAGGTGCGCGTGGCGTTCAGCGCGACCCCGACCTTGTCCTTCAGCGGCCCGGGCAGGCCCGGTAGGGCGTTGTTGATGTACTGGACCTCGATGCCGCGCAGCGTCGACTTGTTGGCGTTCATCGGGGTGCTGATCGTGTAGCGGAAGCCGTCGATCAGCTGCTCTTCCTTCAGCGCGTAGATGTCGTCCTTCACCGACTTGGCGAAGGCGCCGATGCTGGCCAGACCCTTGGCGCCGTTGAAATAGGCCTCCAGCGTCAGGTCGAAATTGTCGGCCCGGCGCGGTTTCAGGTCGGGATTGCCGCGCGAGATCGTGAAGCTGACGTCATTGCGCGTCTCGGCCTGGGCGATGTCCTCAGGCGCGGGCCGGCCCAGGGTGCGGCTGTAGCCGGCCTTCAGGCGCACGTTGTCGCTGAAGTCGTGGACCATGTTGAACGATGGCAAGAGGTGCGTGTAGTCGCCCTTGTAACGCGTCGTGCCCGGCTTGAAGACGCCGCCCACCGACACCGGCACGTCAGCCGAATAGTCGGCCGCGTCCAGGCGCAGGCCGCCGATGAAGCGGGTGTGCGACAGGGCGTACAGCGCCGAGACATAGCCGTACGAAATCGTCTCGTCGTAGCGATAGTCCGATGCCAGCGAGGCGCTGGCCGACGAGGCGGCGTTGGTCGCCAGGGTCGGCAGGATGTCCTGACGGAACTTGGCGTAGTTGACCCACACCACCGGATAGTTCCACAGCCACGGCCGATAGCCGGTCGGCGAATAATCGTAGCCGACCAGGGTCGACTTGCCTGGCGTATAGACCGTCTGGTCCAGGTTGCGGCTGACCTCGAACCGGCGCGTCCCGACGCCGGCCTTGTAGCCGAAGCCCAGGGTGTCGGAGTCGAAGTTGCGCGAGAAGTCGAGCTTGACCTCGGTGGCCGTGCCCTTGGCCTTGGTCAGAGTGTCGCCGGCGGTGAGCAGCGAATATTTGGCCGGATCGGTCAGGCCGTCCGTGCCGTCCAGCGTGAACTTCACCGACGGCTCGGACATGTCGTAGTTGATCGACAGGTTCGTCGGCTTGGACTGGTAGGCGTTGGCCCATTCCAGGTCGTAGAAGGTGCTGGTGTTGTAGCCGGCCCGCAGCTCGATATTGGTCCGCTCGTCGATGTCGTAGCGGGTCTTGAACAGTGCGCCCCGCGCCTCGTTCTCGAAGCGATCGTAGTTGAAGGCCGTGCGCACGTCGGGGACCTTCAGCGTGCCGGTGTGCTGGGTCTGGTTAGTCAGACCGGCGAAGGCCCGCAGGGTGAACACGTTGTTCGTCTGGTCTTCGGTCTGCTTGTAGTCGTAGACCATCAGCGAGCTGTACCAGCGGTCCGTCGGCTTGAACTCGAACGTCGCCGAGCCGCCGAAGGTCTTGATGAAGCTGGTGAACTCGTAGTCGACCATCGCCTGGGGCGCAGGATCGAAGCCGTTCCAGTTGGGCTGGTCGGGCGTCGTGGCCGCGCCCGTCGCCGTGTAGTAGGTGCGGGCGTTGGGGTTGCGTTTGACGTCGTCGTACGAGCGCTGCTGATAGGTGCCGCTGAGCACCAGGCCGAACGTCTCGTCCGGACCCAGGCGGTGGCTCCACAGCGCCTTGATCCCGCCGCTCCACGGCGAGTCCTTGTAGCCGCCCAGGCTGTTGCCGCCGGGCACGTCGTTGTTGGTGACGTAGTTGACGAAGGTGTCGACGTAGAACTTGTCCTTGCCCCGGCCATAGGCGCTGTAGGGCACGATGTTGATCACGCCGCCGATCGCGCCGGCGTCCTGGTCTGCGGTGAAGGTCTTGTAGATCTCGGTGGTGCGGGCCGCCTGGCTGGGGATCAGGGCCAGGTCCACCCGGCGCTGACCCGCGCCCTGGTTGGCGACCGAGATCATGCCGATGCCATCGACCGAGACGTAGTTCAGGTCGGGCGTGATGCCGCGTACGGCGACGTATTGGCTTTCCTGCTCGCCATACAACACCTGCATGGTGCTGACGGCAGGAACACGGCTGAGCGCCTCGGCTAGCGACTGGTCGGCCAGGTCGCCGGTGTCGTCCTGCGTCAGGGCGTCGACGACGGTCAGCGCATTGCGGCGGGTGGCGATGGCTTCCTGGTTCTGGAGCGCGGTGCCGGTGACGACGAGGGCTTCGACGGCGCTGGCCTCTTCACCCTGCCCGACCTGAAATCGGGCCCCACCGGCGTCCAGCGTCACGACCACGCCATCTTGCGAGGCGACCCGCAGGCCGGTGCCCGCCAGCAGCTTGTCCAGCGCCGTGCGCGGCTCCATCGCGCCCGACACGGCCTGGGTCTGGACGCCCTGGGTCAGTGGCGCGGGGGCCAGGACCTGAAAGCCGGCCTGACGCGCGAACTGCGGCAGGCTGCTGGAGGCCGGTTGAGCCGGAATGTCGAAGCGACGAACTTCGGCCTTCGCACTTAATGGAACCACGATCGCGGTCGACGCAACCAAGGATAGAATAAAGCTGTTACCGCGATGACCAAGCACTGTCGCACCCCTTTTGTCGACTTGTGCGCGATAGATGCTTGGCGACGGCGAATTCCTTCAGGAACAGGCCTGGTTTTATTGTGAATTTTCGATGACGATCGAGCTGCCATCTTCCCGCATCGTGCCGCCAGTCATGCGCGAGGCCGCCAGGGCGAACTTCTCCGGCTGGTCGATCAGGAAGTAGCCCACGACCGTCCGCTCACCGATCGCCGGATCCGCCAGCACGATCTTGCGCTCGTTGTAGCGGTTGAACTCGGCGACGGCCGAGGCGACCGTGTCACCATCGAAGACGATCTCGCCGCGCCGCCAGGCCAGGATGTCGTCGGGCCGGGCGGCCTTGGCCGAGATGACCCGCTTGGCGCTGTCGGCGACGAAGGCCGACTGCCCGGCCGAGATCGCGACCAGCGCCTCGCCCTGCCCGTCCCGCCAGGCCACGACCCGTCCCTCCGTGACCACGACCTGAGCCCCGTCGGCCAAGCGTCGTACCGAGAAGGCCGTGCCGGTCGCCCGCACATGCACTGGCCCGGCGTCGACGATGAACGGATGGACGTGATCCTTGGCGACCTGGAACCAGGCCTCGCCCTGGCGTAGAGCCAGACGCCGCTCGGCGCCGCCCAGCTTCACGCGCAGCCGGCTGTCGGTGTTGATCATGGCCACCGAGCCGTCCTGCAGGGCCACACGTCGCTGCTCACCGACCTCGGTCTTGAAATCGCTGACCGGCGCGCCCCACAGCACCGCGGCCGCCGCGAGCCCCGCCGCGGCGGACAGGCCCACGCCCCAGGCCCAGCGCGAACGCACCTGAGCGGCCTTGTGCGCGTCACGCCGGGGCGGCGGCAGCATCTTGCTGACCACCTGGCCGTGATCCATCAGCCGCAGCCCCGCCTGCGCCCGCAACAGAGCGCCGCGATGGCGGCGATCCTCGGCCATCCAGGCGTCCAGCTCGGCGCGCTGGGCGGCATCCAGCTCGCCCGCGTCAAGACGCACGGCCCACGCGGCCGCCTTGGCGTCGATTCCCTCAGACACGGGCGCTCTCCCGTGAACGGCGAGGCAAAGCCTCGGCCGACACCCCGCCCGCATCCTCGGCCAGGGCCTTGAGGATCACGCGCAGGCCGCGGATCGTATTGTTCTCCACCACCGACTCTGAGACCCCCAGTCGCTGCGCCGTCTCCTTCTGCGAGAACCCGTGGATCCGGCGCAGCTCGATCACCTGGCGGCAAATCGGCGGCAACGTGGCGATCAGACCCAGCACGCGCTCCAGTTCGCGGCGCGCGCCGGTCACCTGTTCAGGCGAAGGTTCGTCGTCGGCCAACCGCAGGGCGTCGATGTCGGTGACGCTCTCGATCCGCACCACCCGTTCGCGCCGCAACCGCTGCAGCATGATCGACCGCGCCGTCGCCAGGAAGTAGGCCCTGCCGCTGCGAATGTGGGCGACCGAATCCAGCTCGCTGATCTGGCAGTAGGCTTCCTGGATGATGTCGTCGACCTCGGCCGAGCGACGTGTGACCCGGGTCAACCAGGCGCGCACGAAGCCTTCGTGCTGAAGGATATTGAGAGCGACCCAGTCGACGGTCGCGTCACGACTGAGCTGCACAGAACCCCCGCCTCTTGCCGAAGGGGCCCGAAGACCACGACTGCGCGACGGTTTTATTACAGAGGCTGCAGCGCCCCCGCACCGCCCAGGGCCGTTCGCGGACGCCCCAGGGCCAAGACGACAAGGCCCACAGCGCCGACCAGGATGGATGGCAAGACGAAGACGACACGGAAAGCCGTGCTCGCATTCGCGTTCAGCGCCGCCCCGTCTCCGCCGACCATCGACAGGAGCGACAGCGCAAACCAAGCGCCCGCGCCCATGGCCAACCTCATGGCGATGTTGCAGACCGAATGACAGCTGGCGCCGCAACGCAGGCCCGCCGCGGCGCTGTCGTGCGCGATCTCGGCGACCATCGCGCGCAACACCAGAAAATCCAGGCCGGCGGACAGGCCGCGCAATGTCAGGAAACCGATCGCCGCCGGCAGCATGCCGACGGGCAGGATCAGGACCAGCGGCGCGGTGATCAGCTGCCAGCCATAGTTCAGCGCCAGCAATGCACGGGGGTCGAAGCGCACGCCAAACTTGCTCCAGACCGGCGTCGTCACCAGCATCACCGCCGTCTGCAGCAGTAGCAGCGTGCTTCCCCAGCCCCGCAAGCCCAGCCCACCCTCCACGAAGAACAGGAACACCGCGCCGCTGGCCGCCGGTGCGAAGCCCGCCAGGGCATGCATCAGCAGCACCCGCCGCATCCTGGGCAAGCGCATCAGTTCGACGAACAACGTCAGCGGATTGGCCAGTTTTTCGCCGTCGCCGCGCGCGAGATCGGGCTCGGGTATGAGGCGCAGCACGATCACGACGATCAGAGGACAAAGGACCAGCAGCGCAACGCCCAGCGCCGCCACCTGCCCCTCCAGCCCCGTGCCGAAACCCCGCTCCAGCGCGGACGGCAACAGCAGGATCGCGATGGTCCCGGCCGCGGCGAACCAGAGCTTGCCGGCGGTGATCCGCAGCCGCTCGTCGGCGTCCCGCGCCAGCTCCAGGCCCCAGCCGCCATGGGGCGTCACCAGCATGACGTAGCCCAGGTGGAGCACGAGGCAGGCGGCAACCAGGGTGGCCAAGTTCGTCCACGGCCAGTCAAAGAACACGCCCGCCGCGCCCAGCATGATCAGCGGCGCGCCGGCCGCCATCCAGGGCCGCCGCAGGCCCCATCGTGTCGGGAACCGATCGCTGGCCCAGGCGATCACCGGCTCGGCCAGGCCGTCGAACAGCCGGATGGCCATCAGAAGCGCGCCCACCGCTCCCAGCGACAGGCCGAACTTGGTGGCGAAGAGACTGGGCAGATAGGTTCGCCACGGGATCTCGATCGCCTGCATGATCAGTATGGGCGACGAAAAGACGACCAGCCCGAACAGGCTCAACCGCTCCGATGATTTGACGCGCACGGTCGCCCCCTTGTCGGCGCATTGTCCAATGCGCCGATGACGACCATGTGACCCGGCCTAGCGGCGGGCGAACCGGCTCAGCAGAGGGCCGAAGTCGCCATGGGGCGGATCGGGATCATGCGCCCTGCCGCCGCACAGATAGGCGCGAACGCGCCCGCCCATCAGGGCCGAGGCGACCACGTTGTCGATCGACGCCATCGATACGTGCGGCCCCAGAAGATCCTGCATGAAGCGTCCGGCCGAACCGCCGCGCATGTAGTGCAGCTGGGCGGCGAAGGCCTGGAGGTCCGGATCGCGCGCCGCCGCCACCAGCAGTTCCTCCATGCCCAGCAGGTCCGCGCGTTGCGGAACGCCGAAGGCCGACCGGTCCGGAGACGTGAACGGCGCCGGCGTGTCCAGGCTGCCCGGCGGCACGACGCGGCGGTAGACGGCGTCGAATGCTGCTTTCAGCAGGTCAGCGCTGGTCCTGAACTTGTAGGAGACGACACCCAGGGTCAGCCCGGCCTCGGCGGCCACGGCGCGATGGGTCAGGCCAGTTACGCCCCGCTTGGCGACCGTCACCGCGGCCGCAGCAGCGATGGCGCTGGCAGTGTCGTCTTCGGGCGGCGACGGCATGATCAGGGCGGCGGCGTCAAGCTTGGCGCGATCGAACCAGGCGCTTGCCCCCGCTGGCCGGCCGGCCGCCCAGCACGCCCAGCCCTCGGACAGCTCAGTCAGCGCGGCCCGGTCGACCGGCCTACGCCATCGCAGCAGATGCAGGCCGCACAGACCATCGAACACCCAGGCCGTCGTGGTCCCCAGGTCAGAAAGTCCCAGGCGGTCGCAGACCTCCTGCCAGAAGCCCAGCCACAAGGCGTCCCACTTGGCGCAGGCGGCAATGTGGCGCTCGTCGCGCAGAGCCATCAGCTGCCCCTCGCGTCGAGCGAAGGCCAGGATCCGCCGCGTCTCGCACCAGTCGTCCACCAGAGCGGCCAGCAGCGGCCCCAGCGCCACCGCGCCCCGAATCTCAGTCCCGACCGCGTCCAGCTGGGCGGCGCACCAGCGCTCGGCCTCGGCCCGGGCTTCCGCCTGGGCGGTTTCCAACAAACGCTCTAAATCGCCAAAGTGATAGTAGATGGCCGACATCGGCAGCCCCGCCGATCCGGCCAGGGAACGGCCCGAAACCCCGCCAGAACCCTCCAGCTCCCACGCCGAAAGCGTCGCTGACACGAATTTTTGCGCAGACAAGTGCGCTTTTTCGCTCTGTTCGGATCGCCCAGCCGGCATGCAGCACTCCCTTACCAGGGCCGATATTCGACGATCCAGCAGCTCAAGACAAGCGTCACACAGGTTACATACAAACGATCTAAATGGCCGGTCGACCAAGTCAGGGGACCACCATGCAACAACCCACTTCGACACTGCGGGCGGCAATGCTCGCGAGCGCCGCGCTCGGCCTGTTCCTCCCGATGGCGGCGCACGCCGAAGCGGCCGACGCGCCGGCAGCGGCGGCGGACGCGCAGCTGAGCGAGATCATCGTCACGGCCGAAAAGCGTGAGACAAACGTTCAGAAGACGCCGATCGCCATTTCGGTGATGGACGCCCAGGCGCTGACCAACCGTCACGTCGAGAGCCTGCTGGACCTGAAGGACGGCGCCGTGCCCTCGCTGCGTGTCACCCCGACCTTCACCCGCAACTCGGCGCTCAGCATCGGCGTGCGCGGCATCACCGGCGGCGACCCGAACCAGCCCAGCCGCGACGCCGGCATCGGCATGTACATCGACGGCGTCTATCTGGGCCGCGCCCAGGGCCTGGGCATGGCGCTGATGGACATCGAGCGCGTCGAAGTGCTCAAAGGCCCGCAAGGCACGCTGTTCGGCCGCAACTCGGTGGGCGGCGCGGTCAGCATCGTCTCGCGCAAGCCGACCGGCGACTTCGACCTGCGCCAGGTGATCGGCGTGCGCAATCTGGGCGGCTACTCGACCGAGACGCACCTGAACCTGCCAGCCGTCAACAATGTCAGCGTCAAGTTCGACGGCCTGATCGCCAAGCGCGACGGCACGGTGAAAAACCCCTTCCAGGGCGCGGACGACTTCAACCAGTTCGACCGTCGCGGGGCGCACATTGGCGCGCTGTGGGAGCCGAACGCCAACTTCAGCGCCCAGCTCGACGCCGACTACAGCTACGACGCCTCGACCTCGTACTACGTCCAGCTGGTCAGCAAGAACCCCGCCTCGGCCGCGCTGGCGCCGCTGGTCAAGCTCCAGTCGGGGCGCGCTGACACCGCCGACATCGGCCTGCCGGAACAGCCCAGCGTCGGCGAGACCTACGGCTATGGCCTGCACATGAGCTGGCGCCCGAACGAGGATCTCGAGATCCGCTCGATCACCGCCTGGCGTCACCTGCGCCAGAACCAGTACGACAACGGCATCGGCGCGCACGCCGGCCCGTTCGTGCCGAACGCCAACTTCGGCCGCTACAGCCTGGCCTCGATGCGCCAGCACCAGTTCAGCCAGGAACTGCAGTTCGTCGGCGACGCCGCTCGCCTGCAGTACGTCGGCGGGCTGTACTACTACCACGAGGCCGGCGACGACGACGCCTGGACCCCGAGCACGATGAAGTGGAATGCCGACGGCACCGTCGCCACGCCGATCCCGACCTTCGCGGCCGGCGCGGCCACCGTCTTCCCCGACCGCGCCAGCACCGCCACGGCCGACAGCTACGCCGCCTTCGGCCAGGCGACCTGGACCCCGCCGATCCTCGACGACAAGCTGCGCCTGACGGCCGGCGGCCGCTACACCCACGACGAGAAGAGCGGCCAGCTCTACAAGGTCAACGGCGCCAACACGGCCTACAATTTCGACTTCTCCAAGAGCCATTTCGACCCGCAGGTCATCCTGACCTTCGATCCCAGCAGCGACGTCGAGGTCTATGGCAAGTGGGGCACGGCCTACCGCGCCGGCGGCGCCAATTCGCGCTCGCTGACCTATCGCTCGTACGGCCCTGAAAACGTCTCGACCTTCGAAGGCGGTCTGAAGACCACCTTCTGGGACAAGCGCGCCCGTCTGAACCTGGCGGCCTATTCGACCCGCTACACCGACATCCAGATCGACTTCCTGGCCCCGCAAGCGGCCACGAACCGCACCACGGTCGAGACCACCAACGCCATGGGTCGCGGCACGATCAAGGGCTTCGAGATCGACGGCTCGCTGGCGCCGCTGCCGGGCCTGACTCTCTCGGCCAGCTACGCCTATACCGAGGCCAAGCTGCCGGCCGCGCCCAACCCGTTCAACAAGGGCATCCCGACGATCGTCTACGTCACCAACACGCCGAAGAACGCCGGCAGCGTCTCGATCGACTACAGCCTGCCGGTCGGCGGCGGCGCGGCGATGCTGAAGGCGCACCTCGACGCCAATATCGCCGACGGCTACCGCTCGATGGCCGGCGAGGCGACGCTGACCGACAGCTCGTTCCTGGTGAACGGCCGCCTGGCGCTGGCGGGCCTGGACCTGTCGCGCGACGGCAAGCTGGAGCTGGCCCTGTGGGCGCGCAACCTGCTCAACGAGCAGCACCTGTTCGTGAGGAGCCACGCCGCCTGGGCTGTCATTGGCGACTACGGCGTCTTCAACGACCCGCGCACCTTCGGCCTCGACGCCACGCTGCGCTTCTAAGATCCAGAGAGGACAAGATGCGTAAACTCATCCTCGCCAGCGCGTTCGGCGCGCTCGCCCTCCTGGCGCCGGTCGCCGGGACGCTCCACGCCCAGACGCCGACCGCTGCCCAGGTCGCGCACAACCGTGTGCTGCCCCTGCAAGGCGGACAGAACTTCCGGGATCTCGGCGGCTATCCCACCCGCGACGGGCGCACCGTCAAATGGGGCGTGCTCTATCGCTCGGGCGCGATGAACGGCCTGACGGACGCCGACTTCCTGTACCTGGCCAAGCTGGGCATCCGCACGGTCTGCGACTTCCGCAGCACCGAGGAGCGCCAAGCCGCGCCGGTCCGCTGGCCCGCCGGACAGACGCCTCGCGTCCTGGCCGACGACTACCGGATGGACACCATGGGCTTTGACTTCAAGGCCGCCAGCAGCTGGACCGGCGAGCAGGCCCGCGCGGTCATGACCGCGCAGTATCCGCATACGCTGGAGCGCTTCAACAGCCAGTACCGCCGGATGTTCGAGCAACTGCTGGCCGGCGACACGCCCCTGGCGTTCAACTGCTCGGCTGGCAAGGACCGCACCGGCGTCGCCGCGGCCCTGATCCTGACCGCGCTCGATGTGCCGCGCGAGACGGTGATCGAGGACTACCTGCTCAGCAACCGCTACTTCGACCCAAAGAAGGGTCTCGCCCAGGACGACGCCGCGTCCCAGGCCTGGCGACGGCTGCCGCCGGAGGTGCTTCAAGCGTTCATGGGCGTCGACCGCAGCTATATCGAAGCGACCTTCAAGGTCATCGACGGCCACGCCGGCGGGGTCGAGGGCTACCTCCGCGACGAACTGGGCCTGGACCGCGCCAAGCTGGCGACGCTGCGTCGCCTCTACACGACCAAGTGACGACCAGAGCGGGCGCGGAACTGACGTTCCCGCCCGCTCCCCGCCGCCTCGAGCGCCTTCAGGAAGGTCAGGACCGCAGGTCGCAGCCTCATGAACCAGGAGGTCGCACCCCGTCGACAGCGAGACCAGAGGGAGCGCCCCGCGACGCGGACGCCCGCCGCAAACCGCGAACCAGATCGAGCGCGCCGAGACCGACGATGACCGCCAGATGCAGCCCCAGCGTCATGACCGCCAACGCCGCCAGCAGCACGGCGACGGCGGAATGCGCGCCTAGCAGCAGCAGCATCAGGTTTCCGAACACCAGATCCTTGTTGGTGATCAACGGAAGGCGCGACACTAACGAGCGAAGGGCCAGGAGAACGACCCACAGGCTGAGCTCGACGCCTGGCAACGCCATGGCGCAAACCAGGATCGTGAGCACGGACCAGGCGGCGAGGCGCAGACCGCAGACCAAGGCGACATAGACCAGCTCGCTCTTGCGCAGCGAAAACACCCGGCGTCCAAAGATGAGAACGCCGATCGAGATCGCCACCGGAATGAGCCCTGACCACAGGGCCGGCCCTAGCCGCTGGCCGAAATCCAGGTCGCGCAACTGCGTGGCGGTGATGCCTGCCAGGACCAGGGTCAGCAGATTGCCCAGCAGCGCCGAGATAATGTTGACGTCCTTGATGGCGGCAAAGGGCGCGGGCACAGCCGCCGCCGCCCGCCGCGCCCAGACATAGAGAAACGCCTCGCCGCTATAGCCGAGGACGACCTCGTTTATGACGTTCTTGCGCAGCAGCGCCTCGACGCCGGCCAGGGGCAGATTCCAGAGCCGCCGGAAGATGGCGTAGTCGAAAACCGGCTGAACCAGGTAGAGCAGCACCAGGGTCGGCCAGACCAGGGGCGGCAGCTGGCCGATCGTCTTCAGGACCTCGTACGTCGCGTCGCCCATTTGCAAGACGACGGCGCCGACCAGACCCAACGACACGGCGACGCCCAGCAGGTTCCACCAGACGGAGGCCCTGCCCTTCACGGCGTCAGGTTGCGGCACGTCGGTCACGCTTCCGCGCCGACAGCCAGAAGCGGATGCGAGGCCGAGTGCGAGGCTACAGGTAAGGCCCGCGCCGCGACCGCCTGATAGTGCTCGAACAGGTCCGCGAAGTGGTCGGTATCGTGACGCACGCTGGCTGCCGCCTCGATCGCCGCGGCCTTTAGCGCGCTCTGATCGCGCGCGAACAGGCGACGGATGGCGCCCGCCGCCGCCTCGACGTCGCCAGAGCGATAGATCTCCGAGCTCGAGGGTTTGGCGAGATCGGCGAAGCCTCCACGATCCGGCCCCACCAGAGGTAGGCCGCTGGCCATGGCCTCTACCGGCAGCAGGCCGAAGGTCTCGGAATCGCAGCCGTGCACCAGGACGTCGGCGCTGGCCAGGTGGGCGGCCAGCAGGGGCCGGTCGCGGATCGGCGGGATCAGGTGAACGTTGGGCTTGCCGGCGGCGGCGCGCAGGACGCGGGCGCGGTCGATGCCGTCGCCGACCACGACCAGGCCAATCGGCACGTCGGCGCTGGCCCGGCTCACCGCCTCGATCACCATCGGCCAGCGCTTTTCGGGATGGAAGCGCCCCACGGCCAGGGCCAGCTTGGCGTCGTCGGGACAACCACAAGCCTTGAGCAGTTCGGATCGCAGGCGCTCTTCGCGCAGCGCGGGCGAGAACGAGCTCCGGTCGACGCCCAGCGGAATACCCGCCACCGAGGCCACGCCGTGCTGCTCGAATCGTTTGGCCAGCCAGAGCCCACCGGCGACGACGGAGGAGAAGCGTCCGGTCAGTCCGCGGAGATAGCTCCAGAACCACTCGAACAGCTGGTCGATCCGTTCGGGACTGGCGACCGGGGCTAGCCATCGCTGCGGATAGATCGCCACCGGGTCGGCATGCATGAACATGGCCCGCGGGACGGGCGCCTGCCAGCTCGCGACGATCCAGGCCCCACGCCAGGGCGAGGAAGCCTCGACCAGGTCCGGCGCCAGCGAATCAAGCCAGCGATGCACGGGCGTCGCGTCCCAAAACATGTGGTAATTCGCGTCGAACGGCAGGCTCGGGCAGCGAACCTGGATCAGCGCGCCCGAGCCGCGCGGCTCGACCCTGTCCTCCGGCCCTGGCGCGATGACGAACAGGTCGTGGCCCAGCTGGGCGGCGGCCTCGAACTTGCGGTCGATATAGGTCCGCACGCCCCCGCCAGTGGGCGAATAGAACTCGGCGACGTCGACGATCCGCATCCGGCGTGTTTCCCCCAGGAACCCCGACGCCATCGCTAAATCAGTACCGTGACGGTGATGCGTAGGTCGCCTTCATAAAACCGACGGCGACACCTGCTGTAACAGCCCTACATGCGGCTTTGGGAGTGCGTCGTGGTCGGGGGACTAAGGCGCACGGGGGAACAACTGCCATGGACTTCAGGATCTCGGCCCATGCCGATGGCGCGCGTCCGTTGCGGATCGCCCTGTTCTCGGGGAACTACAACTACACCCTGGACGGGGCCAACAAGTCGTTGAACCGACTGGTCCGCCACCTGGAGGGCACGGTCGGCGCCCAGGTGCGGGTCTATTCGCCAACCGGGCCGAACCCCGCCTTCGAACCGGCGGGCGAGCTGGTGTCGGCGCCGTCGGTGAGGATCCCCTTCCGGAACGACTACCGCCTGGCGCTGGGCCTGCCCGGCTTCCTGCGCCGCGACGTCGAGGCCTTCAAGCCAGACCTCATCCACCTATCGGCGCCCGACCTTCTGGGCTCGGCGGCGCTGCGGCTCGGCCGCAAGCTGAAGACCCCCGTGGTCGCCAGCCTGCACACGCTGTTCGACACCTATCTCGACTATTACGGCCTGGGCTGCCTTCAGTCTCTGGTGCGCCGCCAGCTCTGGAAGTTCTACGGCGCCTGCGACTACGTCATGGCCCCGACCGAGGCCATCGGCGACGAGCTGCGGGCCCAGAACCTGGCCGCCCGCGTGCGGACCTGGGCGCGCGGCGTCGACCCCGACCTGTTCCACCCCGGACGGCGCTGCGAGACCTGGCGGGCCAGCCAAGGCTTCGCGCCCGACCGTCCCGTCATCGTATTCCTGGGCCGGATCGTCATGGAAAAGGGCCTAGCCGCCTTCACCGAGACCGTCGGACGGCTCGAGGCGGCGGGCCACGCGCCGCAAGTGCTGGTGATCGGCGACGGCCCGGCTCGCGCCTGGTTCCAGGAACGACTATCGAACGCCGTGTTTGCGGGCTTCCTGTCCGGCGAGGCCCTGGCCACGGCCCTGGCCAGCGGCGACATCTTCCTCAATCCCAGCACCACCGAGACCTTCGGCAACGTCAATCTTGAGGCCATGGCCAGCGGTCTGGCCATGGTCTGCGCCGACGCGCCCAACACCCGCGCCCTGCTGCGGCATGGCTACAACGCCAGGCTCTGCGCCGACCAGCCGCACGCCTATGCCGACGCTTTGTCCGAGCTCATCCTTCAGCCCGACACACGCCGAGATCTGAGCGCCAAGGCGCTGGAGCGCAGCGCCGCCTATCGCTGGACAACGATCCTGGACGAGGTCGTGGAGGTCTATGCCGAGGCCTTGAGCGCGCGGGCGACCGCACCGTCGCCTCGGGTCCTGGAACACCGGCGCGGCGTCCCGCAGGTCGCCGGCGCGCCGGCGCTCTGAGATTCCGCGTATCCCCATGTTTCCGACGATCCTCGACCGATACCTGCTGAAGCGCACCCTGACGCCGATGGGCGCGGTGCTGATCAGCACGATGGTGGCGTTCCTGATGGAGCGCCTCATGCGCTCATTCCAGCTACTGTCCCAGACGACGGAAGGCTTCCGGTTCCTGACCGAACTGCTGGTCAACCTGGTCCCGCACTATGTGGGCCTGACCCTGCCGGGGGGCTTCTTCATCGGCCTGTTCGTGGTCGTGAACGGCCTCAACAAGAGCTCCGAGATCGACGCCATCCTGGCCGCCGGCATCTCGCTGGGCCGTTTCGCCACCCCGTTCGTCGGCCTTGGCCTGGTACTGATGATGTTCAGCGTGCTGCTGTTCGGCTTCATCCAGCCCTACAGCCGATACGCCTACCACGCCGTGCTGCACGCCGCGGAGAAGGCCGGATGGAACGGCGACGTGCGCCCCAAGGCCCTGCTCTCCACGGGTCCCGTCTTCCTGACCGCCGACTATGCCGACGCCAGCGGACGTCGTCTGGAACGCATCTTCATCCGTACGGTCGAGGCCGACGGGCGCGAGGACGTCGTGACGGCGGTCTCGGCCATCGTCCACAAGGCGCCCGGCGATCCCACCGTCACACTGGAACTGCACGACGGCCGGCAGATCAGCACCACACGCGACGCCCGCGTCTATGTCGCCAACTTCTCGCGCGTGTCCTTCGATCTGCCGCTATCGCTGTCGCAGAAGTTGTTTCGCGTGCGTGGCGACGAGGTCAGCGAACTGACGCTGATCGAGCTGGCGCAACGGGGCTTCGGCAAGGCCCAGCCCGCCCTGCCCCGACAGACCCTTCTGGCCGAGTTCTACAGCCGCTCGTCGCGCGCGCTGATCCTGCCCCTGTTGCCGCTGCTGGCCGTGCCCTTCGGTCTCAGCGCCAAGCGGGCCGGATCCAGCTCGGCGATGGCGGCCGGCGGCGTCCTGCTGTTCCTGTTCGAGACCTCGATGATCCTGGGCCACGCCATGGCGTCTAGCACAGGTCTTCCAGCGGCCCTGACGATCGGCCTGCCGGCCGCCGTCTTCGCGATCGCCTGCGTCGCCATCTGGGTCGCCAGCCGCAAGCGCCCCGGCGAAAACCCCGTCAGCTGGGTCAGCGAACACATCGCCGAGCTCTTCGCCGCCATCGCCCAAGCTCTGCGGCCACGCCGGCGCGTCGCCTAGTCACGGAACGCCTGCGTCTACTCCGCGACCAGATGCTGCAACACCCGCTTTTCCAGCACCAGCAGCGCGCTGACGGCGTTGGTGCGCATGACCAGGCCTTCGGCCAGCGGCGTCGCCGCGGCGCGCACGGCCCCCGCTAGCCGCAGGAATTCCGGCCGCCCCTGCCCGCTGACGCCGTGCAAGGCGCACAGTTGACGCCAGTCGAACACGAAGCTCTCCAGCAGCAGGCTGAACCGCGCGGCGCGCGCCTTGGCCTCAGCGGTGTCGGCGGCGACCGTCAGCTCCGCGCGTAGGTCGTCGACCAGCCACTGCACCTCGGCGGCGGGCATGACCGGAGAGCGCTGATCGTTCTCGGTCAGTAGCCGGTGGTCGCCGCCCACCTCCCAGCCGACCGTCCGCCACTGCTCGCGAGGCGGTGTCGGGCCGCTGGCGAACCGCCAGAACGACGCCGTGCCGGTGGTGTCGGCGACAAGATGGATGCGGGCTCGGCTGGCCTTGTTCTCGACGTGATGGCGACGCCAGTTGTCGAAGATCCAGGCCTCGCCGGCGGCCATGTGCACGACGTCGCCGTCACAGCGGAAGCGCACTTCCGGCTGGGTAAAGACCGGAATGTGCAGCCGCACCCGCGTGTGCCAGTGATAGTTGATGTCGGCATGCTCAGGCACGCCCGCGCCAGGCGCCAGGCGCATCAGCCGCGAACGACTCCACACCACGCCGAAGCCCGCCAGGACCTGTCGCAGATAAGGCATGGCCTCGAGCCACGGCGTCGGCAGCATCTGGCCGTGGACGGCGTCGGTCTCGGCCCCGCCGGCGCTGATCAGGCGCGCCGCGCTGTTGCCCGGAAGTTGGTCCGGATGGGCGACCCAGGCTTCGTCCGGCAAGGCCGAGACCTCGGCCTGCAGGCGAGACACGTCGAATAGCACGGGCAATTGAAAGAAGGGGCGCGACAGACGCATCGGTCAGGTCCTGTAGCCAGTGACAGCGTCGCCCAGCATGTTCCGCAGATCCTCCAGCCAGGGCGCATATCGCATCCACTGGGTCAGGCCCTCGCGGCCCAGGGGCTGGCGCACCTGTTCGGAGCTGGGCGTGCGCACACTGCGCCGGGTCTGGTGGAAAGTCAGGCAGGCCGGCTCGAACGACAGGCCGGCATGGGCCAGCATGCACCGCACGCCGCCGTCCAAATCCTCGACCAAGTCTTCGTACTGCACCCGTAGCACCCTGCCCGGCAGCACCGCTTCCCAGTGGCGCATAAGGTCGAGATAAGCGCGGTAGTAGCGAGCAACGTCACCCGCGCCATAGGTGAATTCCTGATTGGTCGTGCCGAACAGCTGCTTGAGATTGGAAAAGCCGCAGGCCATCGGCTCGCGTCGCACGTCAATGATCGTGGCGCGCGGCAGGATCAGATGGATCAGCCCGATGTGCCAGAAATTGTTGGGCATCTTGTCGATAAAGAATGGCCGCCCTAGGCGGCGATGGACCTGCGTCTCGGCCAGGAAACGCTGGCCCAGCGCCCTCGCCTGCCCGGCCGTGAGGGCCAACAGCGCCTTGGGTTCCACGGGCAGGCCGCAATCTGGATCATGGCCGCACAGCTCGCCGACGTAGCGGCCGATCTCGGTCAGCTCCTGCGTCCCTTCGACCTGCGAATGGGAGGCCAGGATCTGCTCAATCAGGGTCGAGCCCGAGCGTGGCAGGCCCAGCACGAAGATCGGCGCTGGATCATCCACGCCCCAGCCGGCGCGCTCGGCGAAGACCTCGGCGGTGAACGCCGACTTCAACCGAGACACGCAGGCCTCGGCGATCTCGGGACGCCAGCGGCCCAGATCCCGCCGCACCGCATTGCCTCGGGCGTAGGATCGCCATGAGGCGTCGTACTCGCCCCGGTCCTCCAGCGCCTTGCCCAGGGCGAAGCCCAGATAGACGCGGTCCATGTCCTGCAAATCGTTGCGAGCCTCCAGGGCGCGCATCCGCGTGACCTCGTCGTCGGTGAACCGATAGGTCTTGAGATTGGCCAGGCTGAACCAGGCCACACCGTTGTCCGGTCGCGCCGCCAGCGAGGCGCTATAGTCGGCGATCGCCTCGGCCTGCCGGCCCGTGACCTTCAGGGCGTTGGCGCGCCACAGCCGCAGATCGGCGACCTCCGGCCCGGTCGGCGACAAACCGTCCAGCAGCCGCGCATAGAGGTCGATCACCGGCTCGTGGTCGCCCAGGGCGACACAGGCCGCGCCGTACTGCTTGAGGTAGTCGCGGTTGTCCGGATCTTGTTCGAGCAGGCGCTCGGCCTCCCGCCGGGCCGCCAGCGGTTTCTGCCCTTGCAGCAGCACCATGGCGTAGTCGAAGCGGGCGGGATAATAGTCCGGGGCGCGTTCGACCACAGCCGCCAGCACCGCCTCGGCCTCCTCCAGATCACCGCGCTCCAGCCGAATCCGCGCGAGCAGACGCAAGGCGCCGACATTGAGCGGGTCCTGGTCCAGATAGTCGCGTAGCACGTCCTCAGCCGGCTCCAGGTCACCGTCGGCCAGCAGGCTGTTGGCCGCCACGATCGCCGGCGGCAACTGCTGCAGGATCGCCAGTTGCCGCGCCGCCGCGGCCGCCTGACCGGAATCGCCGGCCATCCGATAGAGCTGCTCCAGCATGTCCCAGCTGGCGGGCAGGGTCGGATTCAGGCGCACGGCCTCGTGCAGGGCCGCGATGGCTGCCGGCCCGTCGCGCAACAGGATCTGGCAGTGGCCGCGCTCTTGGTGCAGCCGGCTGAACCGGGGATGCAGCGCCTCCAGCCGCGCCAGCGTGGTCAGGGCGTCCGGCAGACGCTGGCGGGCGCGCAGGTCCTGGGCTTCCCGCAGCAAGGCGTCGCGCTCGCTCATCGCGCCGCGCTCGCCAACAGGAATGGCGCCAGCCAGTCCGGGTCCGGCTGGTCGGCGTCGTAGTATTCGAAGATCAAGTGGATGCGATCGGTGTCGCCGTCATTGCGCACCCAGTGCGGACCCAGGTTGTTGACCTCCACCGCCTCGCCAGCCGGGAAGCAGTGCTCGGCCCCGCCAAAGAAGGACACCACGCCGGGATTGGTCGTCAGCGGCACGTGGATCTTGTGCGGCCACTTGGCCGCCGGATTGGCGTCGACATGCGGATGGATCACCCCGCCCGCCGGCATCCTGGCCAGCATCACCCGGGGAAAGATCCCGCACGCATAGCCGTAGCTGCCGACAGCCTGCGCCAGCACCGGCTCCAGCAGTCCGCGCCACTGCGCCCAGGCCGGACGGTCGTGCGAGGCGCGCCAGTCGCGCGGGCCGTCGATGAAGCGGAAGACGATGTGACGCGTGGCGTCCAGTGCTTCGAACTTGTTGGGCTTGCCGGCGTTCTCGGCTTCCCAGACCACCTCGGGGATCGCCAGCACAGCCGCCCGCAACGCGCCGATGTCGACCGATCCCAGTGGGCGCACGGTCGTGGTCTTGCGCGGATTGGCGGCCGGGGTAGCGCTCATCGCGGTCCCTCGAAGGCGTAGCCGAACAGCTCCAGGTCCTGGGCGTAGCGCGCGGCGACGCCGTCAATCAGGGCCTGGTCGTAGTAGTCGCGATAGTCGCCGCGCCGGGTGCCGTTGACGCGGTCCAGCGGGCGCGAGGCAATGCCCAGGCGCGCGCAGATCGCGTCATACGACCCCTGCATATCCTCGACGCGGCCGACCACGTCGGTCAGCAAGTTCTGGCCATCCTCGTCCACCAGCAGCGAGGCCTGCGGCTGGAACAGGATGTGCTGTTCCGGCGGCGCGGCGAACAGGAAGTGACGCATCGCATCCCGCGGCTGCCGCTCGAACACGTCGCCGCCGCGCAGCATGAAGGCGCAGTACGAGACGAAACGATCGAACGGATTACGCACGAAGGCGAACTTGAAATAGCCGCCGAACGCCTCCTCGCCGAGATAGGGCCGCACCTGGCGCAGAGACAGGTGCCCATGCTGGATCGCCGCCAGATCCTCCCAGGGGAAGCGCTTGTTGACGAACAACCCGACCTGCTCGACGTCGTCGTCGCTCAGGTGCTCGCGCAGGGCCTGGCGCACGGCGTGGGTGCCGGTCTTGGGCACGGCGGCGAAGATGAAACGGTGTTTGTGGGAAACGATCATGGGTTCGGAAACACGGGAAAGACGCCCGCCTCCTTAAAGGAAGCGGGCGCCCAGCCTAGCGTGCGCTCATGTCAGAACTTGTAGCTGAGACCCATCATGTAGGTCCGGCCACTTTGGGTCTGGTTGTAGAGGTAGCGGTTCTGCCCCCAGAACTGCGTGTCCTTCTGATTGGTCAGGTTGATCGCATCCAGCGACAGCTGGAGCTTGTCGGTGATGTTGTAGAAGGCCGCGGCGTCCACATAGGTGGACCCTTCAAAGCCCCGCGTGCTGGCGCTCATCGGGTCTTCGCTGCGACCCGAGTACCAGCGGTCGCGGTGGCTCATCGAACCACGCAGGCCCCAGTTGTCGGTCTCGTAGTAGAGCGTGAAGTTGTAGCTCGTCTTCGAAATGCCGGTCAGGGCGTCGTCGGCGTCGACATAGGTGTAGTTGGCCACCGCGCCCAGCTTGTCGAACGGCGCCGGCAGGAACGAGAACTCGGTCTGCGCGGCCAGTTCGACGCCGGTCAGCTTCTTCTTGCCCGCCACGTTGATGGGCATCGAGAATTCCGAGACGATGGTGTTGGCCGTCGCGCCCGGAATGGTCGTGAACGGCACGCCCGTCTGGCTGAACGGCACGTTCTCCAGGGTCAGCGAGCCGATAAAGTTGTCGATGCTCTTGTGGAACACGCTGGCCGACAGCAGGCCGACCTTGCCGAAGTAGTACTCGACCGACACGTCCAGCGTGGTGTCCTTGTAGGGCTTCAGGTTCGGGTTGCCGCGCGAGGCGGTGATCTCGCCCGAGCTGTCGTCCTTGAACGCGCTGCCCTCTGCCGCCATCGAGCCCAGGCCCGGACGGTTCAGGTTCTTCGAAGCGGCGAAGCGCACCAGCACTTCGGGCGTCAGTTCCAGCACCGCGTTCATGGCCGGCAGCACGCCGTCATAGCTGCCGCTGACGTCGGTCGTGCCCAGATAGGCGTAGCTGTCGCCCTGGATCCAGCCGGTGCTGTGGGTGTCGGTCTGATAGCCCCGCAGGCCGGCATTGCCGCGGAAGCGCATGCCGCCGATCTCGCTGTCCCAGTCCACCTGGACGTACTCCGACACGGTCTTTTCCGTGGTCGTGTAGACGTTCTCGATGTCCTGCAGCGCGCCGCCCGTGCCGTCCTTGTTCTGCTCGAAGCGGTGGTATTCCTTGTACTTGGCGAAGGCCTTGTCGTAGTCGCCGATCAGCCACGAACCGAAGCTGTTCTTGAACACCGAGGTGACGTCGCCGACCGCCGTGCCGCGCATCTTCGACCGGGTGCCGTTGACGTTGTCGTCATAGAACACGTCGCGGCCGCCCTGCACGAAGCGGTGATAGGCCACGCCGGCGCGCAGCGTCAGGACGTCATTGAGCTCATAGCGGGCGTTCAGCACGCCTTCCTTCAGCTCCGACTCGTTGTTGAAGCCGCGGTAGTAGAACGAGTCCATCGCGTAGGTGGACGCGTCGGTGGGG
The DNA here is from genome assembly GCF_059415805.1 of Caulobacter sp. GW821-FHT10A06. NCBI lineage: Bacteria > Pseudomonadati > Pseudomonadota > Alphaproteobacteria > Caulobacterales > Caulobacteraceae > Caulobacter > Caulobacter sp. GW821-FHT10A06. Next base: position 523,406 of record NZ_JBWKNY010000002.1, on the reverse strand, counting down.
TTCCAGCCCGGATACTGGAAGTCCGCCGACTGGCCGTCGGCGCCGTAGTTGGCGATCAGGTTGCCCTTGGCGCGCATGTACAGCTTGTCGTCGTACGGCGTCTTGTAGGTCGACTTCTCGTAGCCGGCGTGGCCGTCGATCGTCAGGCGCTCGGACGCGTTCCACTCGCCGGTCAGGGCGATCTGGTTGAAGCGGTTCTTGTTCAGCGAGCGACGGTGCTCGCTGCCGAACGTCGTGCCGGTGACGTCGGTCATGGTGACGTAGTTGTTGGCGTCCCAGGCCAGGTTGTTGATCACCGAGCCCTTCTGGAACGCGGCCGGCCAGACGCCGCCGGCCGGGGCGTCGAACGCGATCGAGCCGTCGGAGTTCAGCGGGCGGGTGGCCAGGTGCAGTTCGTCGCGGTGGGTGGTGAACCGGCCGTGCAGAGCGTCCAGCGTGAACAGCAGGTTGTCCGTCGGCTTCCACTGCAGCGCGGTGGTGATGCCCAGACGCTCCATCTTGGCGTCCCACGAGGACAGACGGTTGCCGTCAGCGAAGATCAGGTCGCCGGACAGGAACTTGGTCTTCTGCGCGGCCGTCAGCTTCGAGATGTCGAGGCCGGCGGCGACCATCGAGGCCAGCTTGGCGGCATCGGGCTGGTCATAGTTATAGGTGTTGTGGCCCTGCTCGGTGGTCCGGCGCTTGGCGTAGGCGACCGAGACCAGCGCGCCGAACTTGTTGTCCCAGTTGTAGCTGAACAGGCCGGCGACGCGCGGCTGGGTGTCCTTGGTGTACTGGTTCGTGCCGGCCTTGATCGAGATCGCGCCCTTGGCGCCCGGCGCGTAGTCGAACGGCTTGCCGGTGAACAGGCCGACCGTGCCGGCCATGCCGCCTTCGTTCTGGGCCGCCTGGTAGGTCTTTTCGACCTCGACCTTCGAGAACAGTTCAGACGCGAAGATGTTGAAGTCGAAGGCGCGGTCGCGCGAACGCTGGCCACGGCTGTCCTGCGCCGAGTCGACATTGCCCAGCACTTCCATGCCGTTCAGCTGGACGCGGGCGAAGTCGGGACCCAGGCCTCGCAGCGAGATGCGACGGCCTTCGCCGGCTTCGCGGTTGATCTGCACGCCCGGCAGGCGCTGCAGCGACTCGGCGAGGTTCAGTTCCGGGAACTTCGCCATGTCTTCGGCGACGATCGCGTCCTTCTGGATCACCGAGTCACGCTTGATGGTGCGCGCGTCGGCCAGCGACTTGCGGTAGCCGGTGACGACCACCTCATCGACGGCGTCACTGGCGGTGGCCTGCTGTGCGAGCGCAAGCCGCGGGCTGGCGCCGGCGACCAGCGCCGCGACGGTGGCCAGCAAAAGCCTCTTGAAGTTCGGGCGCGTGGCCAGAACGGAATATTGCTTTGGCATGAGAGATCCCCTGCTCTCCAACTGGTATGGACCAGAAGGCTTAGAGCAGCTTGCAGCGACACCAGCGTGACAGTTGGCGCCCGCGACGAAATGAATTTCGCCACACAACGGCTCCTCGCAATAATCCTTGCAGGCACGGTTGCGCGACCCCGGCGCACACATAGCGGGCCGAGTGGCGTGTTGGCTAAAATCTGATACGCTTTGGACTATACCAAACTGACTTAAGTCAGGGTCGCTCGCCCTGCTGGATCCGCGCCTCGATCTGGGCCAGCACCGGACCCAGCTCGGCGACGCTGTCGACGACATAATGAGCGCCAGCCCCGCGCAGCGCCTGGGCGGCCGCCTCGATCCTGGCGGCGCGTTCGGCGGCGGGCAGGATGGCCAAAGCCGCCTGCTCCAGGCCCACGCCGTTGCCCGACGCCGACAGCCCCACCGTCCAGGCGCCGGCCTCCAGCCCCTCGCCGATGCCGACCACGGCGTCGTCGACCTTGACGCAGGCCCGCGCCGGCCAGGCGCCCAGCTCGACCAGGGCCTTCCACATCATCAGCGGCGAAGGTCGTCCCGCCGCCGTCTCGCCGGCGCAGACCACCACGTCGGGCGCGTAACCTTGGCTTTCCGCCAGCGGCAGGATGTCGACCATCATCGGCCGCGTGTAGCCGGTGGAGGAGCCGATCTTCACGCCGCGCGCCCGCAGGTCGGCGACCAGCTTGGCCGCGCCGGGGATCAGTTGGGCGCAGTCGCGGGCGGCGGCGCGCATCTTGGGCTCGACAGCGTCGTGCAGGCGGTCGACATCGGCTTCGGTCGCAACGACGCCATGGCGCGCTTCCCACAGACCCGCGATGCGCGGCTTGGCCAGCAGGGCCCGCACGTGGTCGCGCTTGGCCTTGCCCATGTCGGCGCGAGCCTCAGCCTCGGTGATCTCGATGCCGGCCTCGGCGAAGACCTCGCGCAGCGCCTTGACTGGCGCGCGGCAGCCGAAATCGATCATGGTGCCGGCCCAGTCGAAGACCACGGCCTGGATAGGGCTCTTGCTCATGCGGCGGCTCCTTAACGGGGAAGATCGTAGAGGCCGGCGATCACCTCCTCGGCCAGGCCGAAGGCGGTGGAGGCCCCCGTGCCGCCGGTCACCACGACCAGGCGCACGCGCGGCAGCGGCGCCTCGACCAGGCTGTGACCGTGGGCCGAAGCATAGGTGCCGGTCCAGCGCTCCAGCACCGGCGGCGCGGCCTGGCCGAATACCTGGGCGAACTCGTCCAGGATCAGGGCGTCGACGTCCTCGCGGGAGAACGGGTCGGGCGTGGCGGCGTAGTCGTGGCTGTCGCCGACCACCAGCGAGCCGTCGGCGCTCTGAGCCACGATCAGGTGGACGCCGTGCTCCAGGTGGGCGCCCTGCTCGGCTTCCAGACGCGCTCGCAAGGCGCCTGCCTCCGGCAGGGCGGCGTAGCCGAGGTAACGAACCAGGCCCAGGTCGGACATTACCGGCCCGGGCAACCGCCAGCCCGGCGCGGCCAGGCGCAGCATCTGCAGCTTGCAGCGCGTCACCTCGGCCCGGGCGAAGCTGTCGGGAAACAGGGTGACCAGGTCGTCGCCGGGGCAGGCCACGATGGTCTCGGCCCGCACCACTCCAGCCGAGGTCTCCAGCCGCCCGGTCTCGACGCTGTGCACGGCCACGCCGCGCAGGAAGGTCACGCCGTGGGCGGCGGCCAGCCAGGCGGCCAGGCGCGGGATGGCGGTGCGGGACTCCACCCGCAGATCGACCGAACTGGTCAGCGCGCCCAGCACCTCGCCCTGCCCCGGCAGTCGGTCGGCCAGATCCGTCGCGTCGCGCCAGGCGCAGCCTTCGGCCATCTCGGTCTCGAGGAAGGCCTGCAGCACGTCGCGGGCTTCGGGCCGGCGGGCGACCATGGTCAGGCCGCGCTGCAGCACCTCGATCCCGGCGGGACCCACGATCTCGTCCCAGACCTGCGCCGATCGCCGCGCTCGCCGCCAGACCTCGCCGCGTTCCTGGCCCGTGACCGTCACGAAGCCGAAATTGCGCACCGAGGCGCCGTTGGCCTGGGCGTCGCGATCGATGACGACCACGCGCTTGCCCAGGCGGGCGGCGGCCAGGGCGTGGGCCAGGCCCACAATGCCGGCCCCGACCACGGCGAGATCGAAGGACCGCTCCAAGGTCAGGGCTCGACCGCTTGAGCGGCGGCCGGGAACGGCGCCGCGCCCGATCGGCTCGCCGCCTTGGGTCGTTGACGCAGGAAGTAGACGCCAGCCAGCACCGTGCAGACCGCGCCGACGGCGCTGGTCGCGTAGATGCTGTTGACGAAGAAGCCCAGCCAGTCGAGGTCGACCATGGCGAAGTTGCGCCAGACCAGCAGGGCCACGCTGCCCAGATAACCCGAGGCGTCGGCGACATAGATCAAGAAGCCCGCTGTCCCGACCCGGCCGCTGAAGGCGATCATCCGGTCAAACAGCATGGCGTTGAACGGCGTGTAGGCCATGTAGAGGCCCGCGCCCGTCAGGATCATCCAGGTCAGCGGCGTCAGCAGGTGGGCCTGGAAGGCCAGGGTCGAACCGCCCAGCACCAGGAAGCCGGCCAGGATCACGCCGTGCATGACCAGCAAGGCCCGCAGGTTGTCGCGCACCAGCATCACCGCGCCCATCACGGCCAGAGAGACCACCGCCACCGGCAGCTCGCTGGCGGTGAACACGCCCGACGCCTCGCCAAAGCCCATGGCCGTCCAGATCTCGGCGGCGAAGTTGTCGCGGAAGTCACGCAGGGCCGTCAGCAGGATGTAGGCCACGACCAGCAGCGCGATGCCCGGCGCGTAGATGGCCAGGAAGGCGCGGCGCTGGGCCAGGTCCATCGGCTGGCGGCGCACGCGGGCGGCCTCGTCGGCGGCGCTGGGCGGCGGCATCTGCACCAGGGCCCAGACCGAGATCGCCAGCAGCGGCATGAAGATCGCGCCGGTCGCGGCCGGCATCCAGAACGGCGAGACGTGCAGGTCGACCATCAGCCACTTGCCGACCGACTTCACCACGCCCGACGACAGGATGAAGCTGGCGCAGAGGATGGCGCCCAGCACCTCCGAGGTGCGGCGCCCCTCCATGAAGCCGAACACCAGGCCCCAGATCATGCCCAGCGGCAGGCCGTTCAGGAACAGCGCCGCCACGTTCCACGGCGCCGGGACGACCGCGAAGGCCAGCAGCGCGACCCATGAGATCCCGATCAGGCCCAGTATGGCCGCGCCGCGATGGCGGGGCGCGATCTCGGAGATCACCTTGACCCCGATCATCTTGGACAGCGCGTAGCCGGCGACCTGGGCCAGCACCAGGGCGATCTTGTAGTCGACCGCGAAGCTCCAGCCCTCGACCGCGCCGAAGGTCGCGGCCGCGAACGGCTTGCGGAAGGCGTACATCGAGAAATAGGCGCAGAAGCCGGCCAGCCCCGCGAACAGGGTGAAAGCCAGCGGGTGGGCCCGCTCCAGCCAGCGCCGAGAACCAGTCGTCATGGGAATGCCCCTTGATGGAGCATTCTGGTCTATACCAACTGCGCGACACCTTGGTGACGGTGCGAACAGCCCCGCCGGACTCTAGCGGACGCGGATGTCGACGCTGACCGTCAGGGCGTCATGGCGCCAGTATTCACGGTCGAACTCGACCACCTCGCCTTGGGCGTCGTAGCAGGTCCGCACCAGGCTGAGCCCCGGCAGGCCCGACTTGACCCGCAGGGCCTCGGCCTCGTCGCGGGTCAGGGCGCAGGGCCGCATGTCGACCTTGTTGCGCGCGACGCCGATGCCGTAGACCGACTTCAGCACGCTGGTCAGCGAGCCGTTCAGATCGTGGTCGATCAGGCCCGGCGCGCGGGCGGCGTCGACGATGATGCTCTCGATCAGCACGGCCCGGCCATCGATCAGGCGGCGGCGGCGGATCCAGTACATCGGCGCGCCAACCGGCCGCGAGAAGATCTGGGCCAGCATGTCGTCGGCGACGATCTCGGTCTTGCTCAGCGTCTCGGTCTCGGGGCGACGCCCCTGCGCCTCGACATAGGACATGAAACCTTCCCAGCGGGTCGGATCATAGACCACCGGCGGCGGCGAGACGTACCAGCCGCTGCGATCCTTGCGGTAGATGACCCCCTCGGCCTCGAGCTGGAACAGGGCCTCGCGAACGGTGCCCCGGGCCACCCCGCCGCCGGCCTGCAGCTGACGTTCGGACGGCAGTCGCTCCCCCGGCTTGAACGCGCCGCCGGCGATGCGCGCGGCGATGTCGTCGCGCACGCCGAGATACTGAAGACTGTCGGGCTGCTGCATTGGGCGACCTGGCCAGCGGTCGAATCCCGCTTCGCGCGAGGATGGGAGGGCCTTCCCCCAGGGTCAAGGAACGAGGTCGCGGGCGCGAAGGCCCCGTTCGGCCTCATTGGCGGTGTCACGAAAGTTTCGCCGACACCCGCTTCACACTGGTCTATACCAAAATAATATCACTCGGAGTTAGGCCGATGCCGACCGACCGCCGCTCTTTCCTGCGCGCCGCCGCGACGGCCAGCGCGACCTTAGGCCTGCTGCCGGCCACCGTGGCCAAGGCCATGGCGATCCCGGCGCGCCACCGCACCGGCACGATTATGGACGTCGAGCACGTCGTGATCTTCATGCAGGAGAACCGGTCGTTCGATCACTATTTCGGCGCGCTGAACGGCGTGCGCGGCCTGGGCGACCCGCGCCCGCAGCGCCTGCCCGGCGGCGGCTCGGTCTGGCGTCAGCCTTCCAAGGAACACCCTGACGGCTTCGTCGCCCCGTTCCACGGCGACGCCTCCGTCACCAACGCCTACACCGTCGATGGCGCCGACCAGGGCCACCAGGCGGCGATCACCATCGTCAACGGCGGCCGCTACGACCAATGGGGCCACACCGGCGAGCTGCACAAGCGGATGGTCTACTACAAGGCCTCGGACCTGCCGTTCTACCACGCCCTGGCCAGCGCCTTCACGGTCTGCGACGCCTATCACTGCTCGACCCTGACCCAGACCTATCCTAACCGCCTGCACCTGTGGACCGGCTGCAACGGCGGGGGCAAGGTCGGCGGCGATCCGGAGATGAGCAACTACGGCGAGGACGAGACCCCCAGCGCCGACATGGCCGAAGACAAGGTCATGGCCAACGGGCCGCACGACTGGACGACCTATGCCGAGCGCCTGCAGGCGGCCGGGATCAGCTGGAAGGTCTACCAGGAGTACGACAATTTCGGCGACAACATCCTGTCGGTGTTCAAGAATTTCCGCCCGTGCGCCAAGGACTCCGAGCTCTATACGCGTGGCCGATCATGGGTGGGCGAAGGCAAGGCCGACCCCGATCGCAAGCGCTCAGACGGCGTGCAGTTGGTCGAAGCCTTCCGCGCCGACGTCGCCGCCGACCGCCTGCCGCAGGTGTCGTGGATCGTCACCGCCGCCGACCTGTCCGAACACCCCTCGGCCGAGCCGTCGAAGGGCGAGCACGTCTGCGCAGAGCTGATCAAGGCCCTGGTCGACCACCCCGAGGTGTTCGCCAAGACCGTCTTCATCATCAACTACGACGAGGCTGGCGGCTTCTACGACCACATGCAGCCGCCGATGCCGCCGCTGACCGCCGAACAGGGCTGGAGCTCGGTGTCGGTGGCCGGCGAGACCAAGACCTACGGCCCTGACGCCGAGGGCGCCAACAAGGGCACGCACGCCCTCGGCCTGGGCATCCGCGTACCGGCCATCGTGGTCTCGCCCTGGAGCCGGGGCGGCTTCGTCTGCTCGGAGGTGTTCGACCACACCTCGACGCTGAAGTTCCTGGAGAAGCGCTTCGGCGTCCGGGAAGAGAACATCAGCGACTGGCGCCGCGCGGTCTGCGGCGACCTGACCTCGGCCTTCGACTTCGCCACGCCGAACCAGGACTGGACCGCCCTGACCCTGCCGGCGACCGCCGACTACATGCAGCGCGTGGCCCGCTCCAAGGCTGCGCCGTCCCTGAAGATCCCGGCGAGCCAGGGCCCCTCGGCCCAGGACGGTCCACAGCGGGGCGCACGTCCCCTGCCCTACGCCCTGTCGGCCGACGCCCGGATCAGGGAAGGCGCGCTGTGGATCGACCTGGTCAATGCCGGTCGCGCCGGCGCGGTGTTCCAGGTGTTCGACAACACCGACCGCGACGCGCCCTGGCGCTTCACCCTGGCGGCTGGCCAGAAGTATGCCGCCGGGCACTGGAACAAGCCCGGCCGCGCGCCGGGCCCCTATGACCTGACCGTCCATGGCCCCAACGGCTTCTACCGTCGCTTCGCGGGCGATACGTCCAAGGCCCAGCCCATCGTGACGGTCGCCGCCGACGTCCGCTCGCGCCTGGTCGTCAGCCTATCGGGCGCAGGCTTGGCGACGCTGCGCATGGCCGAAGACTATCCGCTGGCCGAGGGGGAGGCCCGCCAGACCGTCATGCTGACGCCCAAGCGCCTGGCGCGCTCGGTCTGGGACCTGCGCGGCAGCGACCACTGGTACGACCTGACCCTGACCCTGGCCGACGATCCCTCGTTCACCCAGCGGCTGGCCGGCCACCTGGAAACCGGCCGCGCCAGCCGCACCGATCCCGGCATCGGCCGCATGCGTCTCTAAGCCCACGGATACTCGATGACTTCTCGCCCTGCGGCCGATGCTTTCGTGGCCGAACTGACCGACCTCTTCACCCGCCTGGGCGGCCTGCGCTACGGCGAGGACGTCACCCAGATGGAGCACGCGATCCAGACCGCGCACCACGCCAAGCAGGACGGCGCGCCGCCCGAACTGATCGCCGCCGCCTTGCTGCACGACGTCGGCCACATGATGCAGAAGATCGGCGAACACGCCGCCGACCTGGGCATCGACACGCGCCACGAACAGATCAGCGCCGGCTACTTGGCGCGCGCCTTCGGCCCCGAAGTCACCGAGCCGGTCCGCCTGCACGTGGCGGCCAAGCGCTACCGCGTGGCGGTCGACCCCGTCTATCACGAGCGCCTCAGCCCGGCCTCGCTGCAAAGCCTGGCCCTGCAAGGCGGCCCGATGAGCCCCGGCGAGATCGAAACCTTCCTGGCTGATCCCGCGGCGCAGGCCGCCCTGCGCCTGCGTGAGTATGACGAAGCCGGCAAGGCGCCAGAGGCCGAGGTCGCCGGTTTCGAGACCTACAACGACCTTCTCCTCGGCCTGATCCAGCGGGCGGGCAGAACCTTCTAGGGCGGCCTGAACTCCAATCTCAGCCCTACCTGACCGTCTTGTCAGGTAGCCGTCAGGCTGCGGACCCCTTGGCCTTGCTAGACCATGGCCAACCTCCCCCGCCGCAACGACGGAATTCAGTATGATCTCGCTTGTGCGGACGGCTTTGGCGCGTCCCTACACCTTCGTCGTGATGGCCGCGATGATCCTGATCGTCGGCGTGCTGGCGATCCTGCGGACGCCGACCGACATCTTCCCCAATATCCGCGTGCCTGTCGTCGCGGTGGCCTGGACTTATAACGGCCTGTCGCCGGCCGACATGTCGGGACGGATCCTAACACCCTACCAACGGACCCTGACCACCACGGTCAACGACATCGACCACATCGAGGCGACCTCACTGCAGGGCATCGGGGTGGTGAAGATCTACTTCCAGCCGGGCGCCGACGTCCGCCTGGCCAACGCCCAGATCACCGCCATCTCGCAGACCGTGCTGCGCCAGATGCCGCCGGGGATCACGCCGCCGCTCGTCCTCAACTACAACGCCTCGACCGTGCCGATCGTGCAGCTGGCCCTGGCCGGTCAGGGCCTGTCCGAGCAGCAACTGTTCGACTACGGCGTCAACTTCATCCGTACACGTCTTGTCACCGTGCCCGGCGCGGCGGTGCCGTTCCCGTTCGGCGGCAAGACGCGCCAGATCCAGGTCGACATCGACCCGCAGGCCCTGCTGTCCAAGGGCCTGTCGGCATCCGACGTCGGCGCGGCCATCGCGGCCCAGACCCAGATCACCCCGGCCGGCTTCGTCAAGATCGGCGAGTTCCAGTACAGCCTGCGCCTGAACAACGCCCCCGGCACGGTCGACGAGCTGAACGCCCTGCCGATCAAGACGGTCAACGGCGCCACCATCCGCATCGGCGACGTCGCCCACGTGCGCGACGGCTCGGCCCCGCAACAGAACGTCGTCCACGTTGATGGCCAGCGTTCAGTGCTGATGACCGTTCTGAAGTCCGGCTCGACCTCGACCATCGCCATCGTCGACGGCATCAAGAGCGCCCTGCCCGAACTGAAGGCTCAACTGCCCGCCGAGCTGACCGTCACGCCGCTGAACGACCAGTCGACCTTCGTGAAGGCCGCCGTCAATGGCGTGGTCCACGAAGGCGCCCTGGCCGCCGTGCTGACCTCGCTGATGATCCTGCTGTTCCTGGGAAGCTGGCGCTCGACGGTGATCATCGCCGTCTCGATCCCGCTGGCGGTGCTGGCGGCCATCGCGGCCCTGGCGGCGTTCGGCCAGACTCTGAACGTCATGACCCTGGGCGGCCTGGCCCTGGCCGTCGGCATCCTGGTCGACGACGCCACCGTCACCATCGAGAACATCAACTGGCATCTGGAGCACGGCAAGGACGTCAAGACGGCGATCCTGGACGGCGCGGCGCAGATCGTGACCCCGGCTTTCGTCTCGCTGCTCTGCATCTGCATCGTCTTCGTGCCGATGTTCTTCCTGCCGGGCGTGTCGGGCTTCCTGTTCGTGCCGATGGCGCTGTCGGTGGTCTTCGCGATGATCGCCTCGTTCCTGCTGTCGCGGACCCTCGTCCCGACCATGGCGGCCTATCTGCTCAAGCCCCACGTCCCGCATGACCAGGAAGCTCCGTCGAGCAACCGCCTGGTCCGCTTCCAGCGCGGCTTCGAGCGGGCCTTTTCCAAGGTGCGCGACGCCTATGCCGGTCTGCTGGGCTTTGCCCTGGACGCGCGCGGCGTGTTCGTCGCCGGGTTCCTCGGCTTTGCCTTGCTGAGCCTGCTGCTGATTCCGTTCCTGGGTCAGAACTTCTTCCCGGCCGTGGACTCCGGCTCGATCGCCCTGCACGTCCGCGCGCCGGTCGGCACGCGCATCGAGGAGTCGGCGGCCCTTTTCGACCGCATCCAGCGCCACATCCGCACGGTGATCCCGGCGGGCGAGGTCGAGACCATGGTCGACAACATTGGCCTCAGCACCAGCGGCATCAACACCGCCTACAATGCCTCGGGCACCATCGGCCCGCAGGACGGCGACATCCTGATCAGCCTGAAGAAGGGCCATCACCCGACCGAGGACTACGTCAAGACGCTGCGCGAGGAGCTGCCCAAGGCCTTCCCGAGCGCGACCTTCTCGTTCCTGCCCGCCGACGTGACCAGCCAGATCCTCAACTTCGGCAGCCCGGCCCCGATCGACATCCAGGTGTCGGGCGGCGACGCGGCCGGCAATCAGGCCTACGCCCAGAAGATCCTGCGGGCCATTCGCGGGGTGAAGGGCATCGCCGACGTCCGCATCCAGCAGCCAGCGGCCTCGCCCGAACTGCGCTTCGACGCCGACCGCACGCGGATCCACGCCCTGGGCCTGGACGAGCGCGACGTCACCGCCAGCCTGGCCGGCGCCGTGGCCGGCAGCCAACAGACCGCGCCGGTGTTCTGGCTGAACCCGCAGAACGGGGTCTCCTACCCCGTCGTGGCCCAGACGCCCGAGTACATGCTGGACAGCTTCGACAAGCTGTCGTCGATCCCGGTCACCGGCGCCCGCGCCCCGAACCAGGCGCCGCAGGTGCTGGGCGGCCTGGGCACGCTGAGCCGCGGCTCCACCGCCGCCGTGATCTCGCAGTACAACATCCAGCCGATGGTCAATGTCTATGCCGCCACCCAAGGCCGCGACCTGGGCGGCGTGGCCGCCGACATCCAGAAGGTCCTGAAAAAGCTGGAGAAGGACAAACCGGCCAAGATCAAGGTGACCTTGCGCGGCCAGTACCAGACCATGAACACCGCCTTCTCCGGCATGGGCTGGGGCCTGTTGGGCGCGGTCGTGATGATCTATCTGCTGATCGTCATCAACTTCCAGTCCTGGCTGGACCCGTTCGTGATCATCTCGGCCCTGCCCGCCGCCCTGGCCGGCATCGCCTGGATGCTGTTCGCTACCGAGACGCCGCTATCCGTCCCGGCCCTGACCGGCGCGATCATGTGCATGGGCGTGGCCACGGCCAACTCGATCCTGGTGGTCAGCTTCGCCCGCGAGCGGCTGGACGCGACCGGCGACGCGGTGCAGGCCGCGTTCGAGGCCGGGGTCACCCGCTTCCGCCCCGTGCTGATGACGGCCCTGGCCATGATCATCGGCATGGCGCCCATGGCCCTGGCCCTGGGCGAAGGCGCCGAGCAGAACGCCCCGCTGGGCCGCGCCGTGATCGGCGGCTTGATCTTCGCCACCTGCGCGTCCCTGCTGTTCGTCCCCACCATCTTCTCCATCGTCCACGGCCGCCGCCCCCACGCGGAAGCCGCCTCCCCCGAAGGCGTCGCCCATGTCTGAGTCCACGTTTCCGAAGACCGACCCCAAGCGCCTGCGTCGCCTGGCCCTCATCGGCGCCGCCGGCTTCGTCCTGATCCTGGCGGCCGGCGCGACCTCGCGGCTGATGGCCAGCCAAGACCTGAAGAAGACCAGCCAGGCCAGCGCCGTCACCACGGTCAACATCATCCAGCCCGGCGGCGGCGAGAGCGGCGAACTGGTGCTGCCCGGTCGCCTGCAGGCCTGGAACGAGGCCCCGGTCTTCGCCCGCACCGACGGCTATCTGCGCCGCTGGTACGTCGATATCGGCCAGCCGGTGACGGCGGGCCAGGTGCTGGCCGAGATCGACGCGCCCGAAGTCGACCAGCAGTTGGTCGCCGCCCGCGCCGCCCTCGCCACCGCCCAGGCCCAGCGCGACCTGGCGGCCACCAGCGCCGCCCGCTGGAAGCGCCTGGTCGCCGACAACGCCGTCTCGCAACAGGAAGCCGACGAGCGCGCCGGCGACCTGGCCGCCCGCGAGGCCATGCGCAACGAAGCCATCGCCAATGTGCGCCGCCTGGAGAGCCTGACCGCCTTCAAGCGCATCGTCGCCCCGTTTGACGGCGTGGTGACCAGCCGCGACACCGACCAGGGCGACCTGATCAGCGCCGGCGGCGGCCGCACCACGCCGCTGTTCACGGTCTCCGACACCAAGCGCCTGCGCCTCTACGTCAGCGTGCCTCAGAGCCTGGCCGGCCAGATTCGCCCGGGCATGAGCGCGACCTTCGCCACGCCCGACCTGCCGGGCCAGACCTTCAACGCCCGCCTGGTGCGCACCGCGGACGCGGTGGACGCCCAGTCGGGGTCGATGCTGATCCAGCTGGAGGTCGACAACGCCGGCGGTCGGTTGAAGCCGGGCGGCTACGCCCAGGTCAGCCTGAACCTGCAGGCGGCCAGCCCGACCTCAACGGCCTCGGTGCGGATCCCGTCCAACGCCCTGCTGTTCCGCAAGGAAGGCACGGCGGTGGCCGTGGTCGGCGGCGACAACACCGTCTCGATCCATCCGGTCAAGATCGCCCGCGACGACGGCGCCGAGCTGGAACTGGCCTCGGGCCTGGCCGCCAGCGACTGGATCGTCACCAGCCCGCCGGACGCCATCGCCACTGGCGACAAGGTCAATGCGGTGAAGACGAAAGCCAAGGGCGGCGCCAATGCAAAGGGCTAGCCTTCTGATCCTGGCCGGTCTTGGCCTAGCCGGCTGCTCGATGGCTCCGGCCTACGCTCCGCCAACGCCCGTCGCGCCGGCCGCCTTCCGCGACACTGGTCCTTGGACCCCGGCCGCGCCGATGGAAGCCCGCGACGCAACCTGGTGGGCGGTGTTCAGGGATCCGACGCTGGACGGACTGGAACGCCGGCTTGAGTCCGGCAGCGCCGACCTCGCGGCTGCCCTCGCCCGCTATGATCAAGCCCGAGCCCTATCGCGTCAGGCCTCCAGCGCGCTCTTCCCCAGCGTCGGAGCCTCGGCCAGCACAGAGCGCCAACGCACGCCGGCCAACGGCCGCTTCGACACCACGACCCTGGCGGCCAGCGCCGCCTATGAAGTCGATCTGTGGGGCCGAGTGCGCAACCTGGTCGCGGCCGGCAAGGCGGACGCCCAGGCCAGCGCCGCCGACCTGGCCGGGGTGCGCTTGAGCTTGCAAGCGCAGCTGGCGGACAGCTACTTCGCGCTCCGTGGAGCCGACGCCCAGATCGCGGTGCTGGGCTCGACGGTCGAGGCTTATCGCCAGGCCCTGGACCTGACCAACCGTCGCCAGGCCGGCGGCGCGGCCAGCGGGCTCGACACCGGCCGGGCCCAGACCCAGCTGGCGGCGACCCAGGCCCAGTACGAGCAGGCTGTCGCCAACCGCGCTCTGCTGGAACACGCCATCGCCGTTCTGGTCGGCGAGCCGGCCTCGACCTTCAGCCTGGCTTCGACGTCAGGCCTGAGCGACGCCCCGGTGACCCCGGTCGGCGCGCCCTCGACCCTGCTGCAGCGCCGCCCCGACGTCGCCGCCGCCGAGCGCCGGATGGCCGCCGCCAACGCCCGCATCGGCGTGGCCCGCGCCGCCTGGTTCCCGAGCGTGACCCTGGCGGCCGCCGGCGGTTACCAGTCCAATGGCGGCGAGCTGCTGACCGCCGCAAACCACGTCTGGGCGCTTGGCCCGCTGGCTGCCGCCCTGCCGCTGTTTGACGGCGGCGCGCGCAAGGCCGAGGTCGCCCGCAGCCGCGCGGTCTTCGACGAGACCGCCGCCGGCTACCGCCAGACCGTGCTCGACGCTTTCCGCGAGGTCGAGGACCAGATGGTGCTGGCCAATCGCCTGGCCGCCGCCCAAGGCCGCCAGGACGAAGCGGTCGACGCGGCCGTCCGCACGACGGCGCTGGCCACCACCCGCTATCGTGAAGGCGCGGCCAGCTATCTGGACGTCGTCACGGCGCAGACGGCGGAACTTCAGGCGCGGCGCGATGCGTTGGACCTGCGGACGCGTCGCCTGTCGGCCAGCGTCGACCTGATCCGAGCGCTAGGCGGCGGCTGGAGCGCCAGCTAGGCGTCGACGACTTCTCGCTCAGGCGGCGGAAGGACAACCGAACCTCCGGGCTCGCCTTCCGTCGCCGTCGGCTCCGCACGCGGCAGCAAGAACCCGATCAGCACCTCGCCGCCCTCGCAGCGCGCGAAGACCGAGCCGCCGTGCATGATGACGATGGCCTTGACCACCGCCAGGCCCAGGCCGTGGACCTCGCCGCTGTGCTCGCGGGCGCGGTCCATGCGGTAGAAGCGGTCGAACAGCCGCGCCAGATGAGGCTCGGGGATCGGGCCGCCCTTGTTGCGCACCGACAGGCACACAGCCTTATCCTGGGGCTCGATCGTGACCCGCACGGTCTTGCAGTCAACGCCGTGACGAATGGCGTTGTCGAGCAGGTTGGTGACCGCCCGGCCCATCAGCGAGGCGTCGGCGGTGACGGTGGCGTCGCCCCGAACCTCGAGCCTCACCTCGGCGTCCTCGAACAGGACGTCCAGGAAGTCGGCGGTCTTGTGCGTCAGGGCCGCCAGCGACAACGGCGCCAGGTTGGCCGCGAGAGCCCCCTGATCGGCGCGAGCCATGAACAGCATGTCGTTGATGATCGTGCGCAGCCGCTCCAGCTCTTCCAGGTTGGAGTGCAGCGTGTCCTCCAGCTCGTCGGCGTCGCGGGTGCGCGACAAGGCGACCTGGGTCTGACCGATCAGGTTGCCCAGCGGCGTGCGCAGCTCGTGGGCGACATCGGCGTTGAAGGCCGCCAGCCGCTCATAGGCCGCCTGCAACCGGTCCAGTGCGCCGTTGAAGGCGCTCATCAGCCCGACCAGTTCGGCCGGCAGGTCCTGGGTCGGCATGCGCAGACTGAGGTCAGCGGGGTTCAGCGCCCCGGCGCGCTGCGACAGGCGGTCGACGGGGGCCAAGCCCCGGCGCGCGATCCACCAGCCCAGCAAGCTGACCAGCGCCGTGATCAGCACCGACATGCCCAGGGCCCCGACGCCCAGCACGTAGCGCGAAGCGTCGAACGGGGCGGTGTCGGCGGCGATCACCAGGCGCACGTCGGGACGGCGGCCGAAGGCGGGCGCCGTGCGCGACAGGGTCATGAACCGCTTGCCGTCGGCGTGGATGACCCCGAAGCCGTTGCGGGCCGGTTCCAGCGCCGTCCCCGGCATGAACTGGAAGCGCGGATCGGCGCTCTCGATGCGGTAGCGGATGGACCCGTCGGCCGGGGTGAACGACTTCAGCTTGTCGGTCATCAGCGGCCAGCGGGTCGGGTCCTCTAGCTTGCGGATCATCGCCATGATGATCTCGGAGCGGGCGTTAAGCTCCTCGGCCTGGTGGCGTTTCAGCTCCAGGCTCTGGAAGCTGAACAGGGTCACGCCAGCCAGGATCGACACCGCGCCGGTGGCGATGGCGAACATCAGGGCCAGGCGGCCGGCGATGGATTTGGGGGCGGCGATCATGTCGAACTCCCCTCGGGGCGATGCTCCAGGACGTAGCCCATGCCGCGCACGGTATGCAGCAGCTTGGTCTCGAACATCCCGTCGATCTTGGCCCGCAGGCGCTTGATCGCGACCTCGACCACATTGGTGTTGGTGTCGAAATTGATGTCCCAGACGAGCTCGGTGATGATGGTCTTGGAGACGATCTGCGACTGGCGGCGGCCCAGCACGACCAGCAGGGCGAACTCCTTGGCCGTCAGGTTCAGGCGCTTGCCGGCTCGGGTGGCGCGGCGGGCCATCAGGTCCAGGTGCAGGTCGCCGACCGTGATGGTCGTCGACTCGCTGCGCCCCCGGCGGGTGATGGCCTGCAGCCGGGCCAGGAGCTCCAGGAACGAGAACGGCTTGACCAGATAGTCGTCGGCGCCCGCGCCCAGACCCTTCAGGCGATCTTCGACGCTGTCGCGGGCGGTCAGCATGATCACCGGCGTCTGACGCGTCTGACGCAGTTGCCCCAGCACCTCGACCCCATCCAGGCCTGGCAGCATGCCGTCCAGCACCACGGCGTCGTAGTCCAGGGTCTGGGCCAGATGCAGGCCGTCCTCGCCATTGCTGGCGAAATCCACCGCGTAGCCCTGCTCCGTCAGCCCCTTGCGCAGGTAGGCGACGGTCTTGGGTTCGTCCTCGACGATCAGGATCTTCATAGAGCGAGGCGTCTCACGACCAGCAGCCCGGAACGCAGGCGCGCTCCAGGCCGGCAAGATAGAGCGTCCTTGCGCCCGTCGCCATGGGGGTGGGGGGGGTGATGGACAGGCGGCGGGGCAAGGACAAAGGCATCCTGCTGCCCCTGCCCGGTCATCACGCTGACCGCCGGATGACATTTCTGACCCGAAACGCAAGGCCCGGCGCGAGGCTACCCGCCCGGGTGCAGCCCCGGCGCTTCCTGACCCGTGCGGGCGACATATTCGGTGTAGCCGCCGCCATATTGGTGGACGCCCTCGGGCGTCAGTTCCAGCACGCGGTTCGACAGAGCGCCCAGGAAGTGGCGATCGTGCGAAACGAACAGCATGGTGCCTTCGAAGTCCGCCAGGGCCGCGACCAACATCTCTTTCGTCGCCATGTCCAAGTGGTTGGTCGGTTCGTCCAGCACCAGGAGATTGGGCGGATCGAACAGCATCTTGGCCATGACCAGACGCGCCTTCTCGCCGCCCGACAGCACACGGCAGGGCTTTTCGACGTCGTCGCCCGAGAAGCCGAAGCACCCCGCCAGGGTGCGCAGTGCGCCCTGCCCGGCTTGTGGGAACGAGCGCTCCAGGGACTCGAAGATCGTCTCTTCGCCCTCCAGCAGGTCCATCGAGTGCTGGGCGAAGTAGCCCATCTTGACGCTGGCCCCGATGTGGACTGCGCCCTGGTCGGGCTTGGTGTCGCCAGCCACCAGCTTCAGCAGGGTCGACTTGCCGGCGCCGTTCGCGCCCAGGACGCACCAGCGCTCCTTGCGGCGGACCAGGAAATCCAGGCCGTCATAGATCGGCTTGTCGCCATAGCCCTTGTGAACGCCCCGCAGGCTGATCACGTCCTCGCCCGAACGCGCCGGGGTCTGGAACTCGAACTGAACCGCCTGGCGGCGGCGCGGGGCCTCGACGCGGTCGATCTTGTCGAGCTTCTTGACCCGGCTCTGCACCTGGGCGGCGTGCGAGGCGCGCGCCTTGAACTTCTCGATGAACTTGATTTCCTTGGCCAGCATCGCCTGCTGGCGCTCGTACTGCGCCTGGCGTTGCGCCTCGCCCAACGCGCGCTGCTGGTCGTAGAAGTCCAGGTCGCCCGAATAGGTGATCAACTGGCCGCCGTCGATCTCGACCACCTTGCCGATGATGCGGTTCATGAAGGCGCGGTCGTGCGACGTCATCAGCAGGGCGCCGTCGTAGTTCTTGAGGAACGCCTCCAGCCAGATAAGGCTTTCCAGGTCCAAGTGGTTGGAGGGTTCGTCCAGCAGCATGCCGTCGGGCCGCATCAGCAGGATGCGGGCCAGGGCCACGCGCATCTTCCAGCCGCCGGACAGCTGGCCGACGTCGCCGTCCATGCGTTCCTGGCTGAAACTCAGGCCCGCCAGAACCTCGCGCGCCCGCGCTTCCAGCGCATAGCCGTCCAACTCCTGAAAGCGCTCTAGCACCTCGCCATAGCGCTCCATGATGGCGTCGAGTTGATCCGCCTTGTCCGGATCCACCATGTCGGCCTCGAGCGTGGCCATCTCGGCGGCCAGCGCGCTGACGGGGCCGACGCCATCCATCACCGCGGCGACCGCGCTCTGGCCAGACATCTCGCCGACGTCCTGGCTGAAATAGCCGATCTTCATGCCGGGATCGATCACGACCAGCCCGTCGTCGGGCTGCTCCTGGCCGGTGATCATGCGAAACAGGGTCGTCTTGCCGGCGCCGTTCGGGCCGACCAGCCCGGCCTTCTCGCCCTTCTGGACGCCCATCGAGGCGTCGATGAACAGGAGCTGGTGGCCGTTCTGCTTGGAGATATTGTCGAGGCGGATCATGGGCGGTCTGCTATCGCGGGTCGCAGCAGAACGCCAGCCTTAGAGCGATATCAATTCCAGACGCGCCAACCGCGCCTGGATCCGCTCCCAGGTCTTGAGCTTGATGGGCTCGCCCTTGCGCAGCTTGGTCCAGGTCGTCTCGCTGATCCCGTAGACGTCGGTCAGATGCTCGCGCGTGACCGCCGGCAAGGCGGTCTTGAGCGCGTTGAACCGCTCGTGGCTGATGGTGATGGTCTGAACCACGCCGCACTCCAAGGGTCAGGAAATAAGGCGCGGCCGGCGCTCAAAGGGGGGAAGGCGCCGGCCGCTGACGATCGCCGGGGAAGTGGGGCGATCGTTACTCGCGCGCCGCCGAGGCGGGCTTACGGTAATCCAGGGCCGGCGGGCGATCGCCCAGCATGGCCTTGTAGGCGAAGTTGGGCCCACGGCGCTGGTCCAGCTCGGCCTTGGCCTTCTTGACGACGTCGGGGTTGGAGAACAGGTCCGCGCCGGTCAGGGCCAGGGTCTTAGCGGCGTTGACCGCGCCCTTGACGCCGATCGACGAGCCGGCGGCGGCCACGTTCTGCCAGCTGTGGCCGGCCGAGCCCGGCACGAAGGTCGCGGTGCCCAGGCCCACGGTCGGGGTGACCCAGCTGATGTCCGACACGTCGGTCGAACCACCGCCGCCTTCCAGCTCGACCTTGTAGGGTTCGATGGTCTTGACGCTATCGATCGACGGCGCACTGGGGAAGCTGGTCTGGATCTTCTTGGCGAAGGCGATCTCTTCCGGCGTCCAGGTGATGCCGCCGACCTTGCGCAGGTTGGCGTCCATCACGCGGCCCAGTGTGTCGTTGGGCAGCAGGGCGTAGACGCCGCCGGTGATTTCCTTGTCGACCGTCGTGCCGGTGGCCAGGGCCGCGCCGTCGGCGGCCTTCTCGACCCGCGACCAGACGTCCTTGACCACGGCCGGATCCGGATGGCGGACATAGTAATAGACCTCAGCGAAGTCGGGCACGACGTTGGGCGCAGTGCCGCCGGCGGTGATCACGTAGTGGATGCGCGTCTTGTCCGGGGTGTGCTCGCGCAGGAAGTTGGTGGCGACGTCCATGACCTCGACGCCGTCCAGCGCCGAGCGGCCTTTTTCCGGCGCGCCGGCGGCGTGGGCCGAGACGCCATGGAAGCGGAACTTGCCGCTGATATTGGCCATCGACACGCCCTGGACGGCCGAGTTTTCGTTGGCCGGATGCCAGTGCAGCGTGGCGTCGACGTCGTTGAACAGGCCGTCGCGGACCAGATAGACCTTGCCCGAGCCGCCTTCCTCGGCGGGCGTGCCGAACACGCGCAGCTCGCCCTTGATGTTGTTCTTGACCATCCAGTCCTTGATGGCGACAGCCGCGCCCACCGAGGCGGCGCCAAACAGGTTGTGACCGCAGCCGTGGCCGGCGACCTGGCCGGGGATGCCGGTCTTCACCGGCTCGGCCGTCTGGGCCAGGCCCGGCAGGGCGTCGAACTCGGCGAGGATGGCGATGACCGGGCCCGCGCCGTTCTTGAAGCTGGCCACGAAGGCGGTCGGCTCACCGGCGACGCCGGCCTTCACGTCAAAGCCGGCGGTCTTCAGCTGGCCCTGCAGCAAGGTCGAGCTCTTCACTTCCTGATAGCCGACCTCGGCGAAGCCCCAGATCTTCAGCGCGGCGTCCTGGATCTGTGGGGCGTCGGCGTCGACGGCCTTGAGGATCTGGGCGCGGGCGGCCTCGGTGAGCGGCGCGGCGTGGGCCTGGGTCGCGAGCACGCCCGTCGCCATGCTGGCGGACAGGAGGGCGAGCTTCAGAGCGGAAAGCTTCATGGAACGGTTTCCCCGGTGGCGAAGACGACGCCGAACGGGCGCCCATCTGTATGACGTAGGGCGACGGCCCCACCTCACCTGGGGTGGAAAATTTTATTCGGCCGCGCCGCGCGTCGAGTGGGGACGCACCAATTCAACCCGCTTGTCATCGGCGTGGCCGACATCGGCCAGGCCATAGGTCTTCAGCGCGGCGACGAAGGCGTCGATCTGGCCGGTCCTGAAGACGCCGCTGACCGGCGTAGCGCCCAGGGCCGGATCCGACAGCGACAGCTTGCGGTCGGAGAAGCGGTTCATCTCGGCGACGACGGCCGACAGCGGCTCGCCGTCAAAGACCAGCCGGCCCTTCAGCCAGGCGGATTCCTTGGCGGTGTCGACGGTCGTGATCGCCCAGTCGGCGGGTTCCGCGGCCACGAAGCGCGAGCCGGCCGACATCTCGACACGGCGCTCACCCTGGGGTGCATCGGCGGCGATGCGCACGCGGCCCTCGACCAGAGTCACCGACAGCTTGCCCGGATCCATGCGCACGTCGAAGGCCGTGCCGATGGCCGTGACGCGCTTGTCGCCCGCCGCGACCACGAAGGGGCGCGAGGCGTCCTTGGCGACCTGGAAGAAGGCCTGGCCGCGCACAAGCGTCAGCCGGCGCTCTTGCCCCCAATGGTTCACCCGCACGGCGGAGTCGGTGCTGAGCGTCACGACCGAGTTGTCTGCCAGGCGGAAAGTCGTGTGCTCGCCCACGGCGGTGCTGAACACCGGCTCTTCGGCGGGCAGGACGGGCGAAGCGTCGCCACCCAGCCAGCGCTTGCCGGCGATCGCGCCGCCCACCGCGGCGACCAGGCCGGCGGCCGCCAGGCCCAGGGTGCGGCGGTTCAGGTGCGGGCGCTTGTCGCCGGCGCCCAGCGCATCAGCGCGCAAGGCCGCAAAGGCCGGGTCATCCTCAAGCGCGGCGACGCCGTTCCAGGTGCTGTTGAGATCTTCCCACGCAGAGGCGTTCCGGGCGTCGGCCTTCAGCCAGCGCTCGAACTCTCGCCGATCACGCGGCGGCACGTCATCACCTTGCAGTCGCGCGAACCACTGGGCAGCCGCGCTATCCGGGTCGTCGTGTATCTCTTTGCCCGACGTGGTCGACGTCATCCTGGTCTCGCAGACGTGCGTGCAGGTGACGCAGCGCCTTCATCACATGTTTCTCGACAGCGCTGACGGAGACCCCCAGGCGCTGGGCGACGAGCTTGTAGCTCATCTCCTCGAAGCGCACGAGAATGAAAACCCGTCGCGTGCGTTCCGGCAGCTCGTTGAGGGCCGCCATGGCGCGCGCCATCTGCTCACGTCCCTGTAAGACGCGTTCGGGCGATACTTCATCAACAGGATGATGAATTTCTTGCAGTTCGCAGTGATCGGAACGTCGGCGGGTTTTATCGCGACGCCCGCGATCGATCAGAACATTGGCGGCGACCTCGAACAGGTAGCCCTCGACATTGTTCACGACCGCGTCCGGCTGGCGCTTCTGGATCCGGAGCAGAACCTCCTGCACCAGGTCCTCGACGTCATTGGCGTGCGCGCGGCGGGAAAAGAAGGCCCGCAAGGCCGGCGTGAAGCGTGCGCCGCTGTCCGACAGGTCACGAACCTGCTCGGAAGACTTGGCGGGCTTGCGACCCCAGATCATTGTTTACGCCCCGACATGACAGTCAGGTGAAATCGCTTTCTCGCCCCCGTCAAGGGACGCTGCGGAGGTGGGGGTGCGGCGACGCAACCCATGGCCGGTTGCCTAATGCCTATGCAACACGCGATCTTAGGGCGTCAGGACACGCTGCGAAGCATGGCGGCCGACGAAATAAAGGCATGGTGCGCGCCCTCGACGGCGTGACGTTCCAGGCCGCCAGGGGAGATCGGGATTCGTTGTTGTTCAGGCCCAGAGGCTCGGAAGCGTCCAGGAGACGCGGCGCCGTCTTGGCCCTGCTTTGCGCCACGGCCCTGACCACGGCGTCGGCGGCGATCGCCGCGCCTGGACGTCCCGAGACCGCCTTCCGTTTCGACATCGCCGCCCAGCCGCTGAGCCAGGCGCTGAACCAGCTGGCGCTGCGCAGCGACCGCGAGATCCTGTTCTCCCCGGCCCTGACCCAAGGCAAGCGCAGCCCCGGCCTGTCAGGCACGTTCACGGCCGAGGCGGCTCTCGAGCGCCTGCTGGAGGGCTCGGGCCTGACGGTCCAGCTCGAGGGGCGCAGCTTTCTCGTGGTGCCGGCTCCGAAGCTCGCCAAGCCCCCTGCCCCGGACGCGCCGCCGGCTCCGCCTCCCCAGCAGCCGGTCGCCATCGATTCGGTCGTCGTCACGGCGTTGAAGCGCTCAAGCCTGGTGCAGCAGACGCCGATCAGCATGACCGTGGTCTCGGGCGAGCAGCTGTCGCGCCTGGGTTTCCTGGACCTGGAGAAGGCCGCGCCGCTACTGCCGGGGTTGAAGCTGGTCTCCACCGCCTTCGGCCGTCGCCTGGTGCTGCGCGGCGTCTATGGCGCCGGCGAAGCGACGACCGGGCTCTACTACGACGAGACGCCGATGACCGGGCCGGTCGGCACCACCGCCGACCCAGGCGTGATGACGCCAGAGCTGGCGCTGGTCGATGTCGACCGCATCGAATTGCTGCGCGGACCGCAGGGCACGCTTTACGGTTCCGGCGCGATGGGCGGGGCGCTGCGGATCCTGTTCGCACGTCCGGACCTGTCGGAAGACGCCGCCTCGGTCGGCGCCTCGCTGTCCTCCGCCGCCCACGGCGGGCAAGGCGGCGGGGCGAACGTCGTGCTGAACACCGTCGTGATCCCCGACACCCTGGCCGTGCGCCTGACGGCCTATGACCAGCGGCAACCGGGCGTGATCGACAATGTCCGGCTGGGACTGAAGGACGTCGACGCCTCCAGCGTGCGGGGCGTGCGCCTGGCGGCCCTGTGGGCGCCGGGATCGCGGCTGACGGCCCTGGTCTCGGCCACCCACCAGAACAGTCACCGCGACGATATCTCGGCCTGGAATGACACCGCCGGCCCGTGGCGGACCGTGCATGCCGGTCGTGCGCCCTTCGACGGTGATATCGACCTGGCGGCGGCGACCGTGAAGTGGCGCGGCGACGCCGTGGACCTGACGGCGGTGTCGTCCTGGTACCGCTGGCGGCTGACCCGTCGCTCCGACTACAGCGGCGTGCTGCTGGGCGAGCGGACCAATGCGGCGGGCTGCTTGCGGATGTTCGCCGTGACCTGCGACGCCACGCAGATGGCCAGCTACTCGGCCTATGTCGACAGCGTCTATCCCGCGATCCTGAACCAGCCCGCCGAACTGACCGCCCAGATCCATGAGATCCGCGCCGCGTCCGTCGGCGACGGCCCGCTGACCTGGACGCTGGGCGCCTATCGCGAGGTGCGCGGCGACTCGATCGACAGCCAGGTCCGGCACGTGGATCTGGCCACCGGCGCCCTGACCGAACCGCCGGTGCTGATCGGCCGGCGCGACATCGAGAACCACCTCTCCCAAAGCGCCATTTTCGGCGAGATCTCCTATCTGGTCGCGCCGGAAACCGAGCTGACCCTGGGCGCGCGGCGCTTCGACTACGTCAAGCGCGACCGGGGCGCGGTGCAGATCGCCAATGTCGTGTCCGGCACCTGGGCCGACTACGCGATCGACGCGCGGACCGAGGAACAGGGCTGGAGCCTGAAGGCCCTGGCCAGCCGCCAGTTCGGGCCCGGCCTGTTCGGCTACGCCCAGGTCTCGCAGGGCTTCCGTCCCGGCGGCGTCAATGTCGTGCCCGGGCTGCCCGAGAGCCTGGCGGTCTATCGCTCGGATCGCCTGAACAACTACGAGCTGGGCCTGAAGGTCCAGAGCACCGATCGCCGCTTCACGGGCAACGTGGCGGTCTACCGGATCGCGTGGCGGGACATGCAGTACGCCGCCCAGACCCAGAACCGCGCCTTCACCTACGTCACCAATATCGGCGCGGCGCGCATCCATGGGCTGGAGGTCGAGGCGACCGCCCAGCGTGTGATGGGCTGGGACTTCGCGGCCAACCTGACCGTGACCGATGCGCGCCTGACCGCCGACCAGCTGACCAACACCGCGATCGGCCTGGGCCTGGAGGGCGACCGCCTGCCGATCGTCCCCCGGATGACCGCCGCGGCCTCGATGGAGCGCCACTGGACCTTGCCCGGCGACCTGGTCGGGCGGCTGCGCTTCGATGGCTCCTATGCCGGCATAGCGCGGTCGGCCTTCAACGCCGGCAATGGCGACTACCTGAAGATGGGCGGCTACGCGGTGTTTGGCGCCAGCTTCAGCCTGGAACGCCACGACTGGACCCTGGACCTGACGGTCGACAACCTGCTGGACCGGGCCGGCCACGCCAACGCGGCGCGCAACACCTCGGGCCCCATCGAGTACTTCGGCGTGGCGCCGCGCATGCTGCGCGTGAGCATCGAACGTCGCTTCTGATCCGGACGCGTCTTTTTCGCGCCGCCCAGGTGAGGGAGCCTCGCCACCTTGCGTCTGATCCTACAGGCCGCCGTCGAGCGCGCCGCAAAGAGGGGATCAACAATGATGCAGTTTCGAGGCCTTCGCACCCTGGCCCTGGGCGCCAGCGCCCTGACCAGCCTGATGGCCGGCCAGGCTTTCGCCCAGTCCAACGACGCCGGCACGATCGAAGAAGTGGTCGTCACCGCGCTGAAGCGCTCCACCACCGTCCAGACCACCCCGATCAGCGTCAGCGCGGTCACCGAGAAGTCGCTGCAAGCGCTGGGGGCGCAAGGCATCCAGGACTATTTCCGCACCGTCCCGAACCTGCAGGTCGACGGCAACTCGCCCACCAGCCGCCGCCTGACCCTGCGCGGCGTGCGCAGCGCCGGTGAAGCCACCGTCGGCCTCTATTACGACGAAACCCCGCTGACGGGTCCGGCCGGCACGACCGCCGACGCCAGCTCGACCAGCGCCGACGTCAACCTGTTCGACGCCGAGCGCATCGAAGTCCTGCGCGGTCCGCAAGGCACGCTGTACGGCTCGGGCTCGATGGGCGGCACCCTGCGGGTGATCCTCAACAAACCCGACACCAGCCGCTACGCCGGCGCCGTCGAAGCCCAGGGCACCAGCACCAAGGGCGGCAGCAACGGCTACTCGGTGAAGGGCATGGTCAACGTGCCGCTGATCGAGGACAAGCTGGCCGCGCGCCTGGTGCTCTACAAGACCGAGGGCGGCGGCTATGTCGACGACGTCCTGCTGAACAAAAAGGACATCAACGACCAGCACTCCAGCGGCGGTCGCCTGATGCTAGGCTTCACGCCCACCGAGAACCTGACGATCAACGCCTCGGGCCTTTACCAGAAGACCACCCTGGACGGTCAGAACAGCTGGTATCCGGCGCTGGGCAAGGACGCCTATTCAACCAACGCCCGCGTCATCGCCCCGACCAGCGATAACCTGCGGATGTACAACGTCACGGGCAAGTGGGACCTGAACTTCGCCACGGTCACGGCGACCTCGTCCTACTACAAGTGGACTCTGCTGCGGAACTCCGACTACAGCCCCACCCTGTCGGGCAGCCGCGCCAACGCCACCTCGTGCCGCAACTACATCGCCGGCGGTCCCGCCGCGGCGGGCGCGACCAACCCGGCCTGTAACGCCACGCAGCTGGCGGCCTACACCGCCTATGCCGACAGCCGCACCCCCGGCGCGCTCTATCAGCCGATGGGCCTGACCTCGTGGAACCACGAGCTGCGCATGACCGGCTCGCTGTTCGACGACAAGGTCGACTGGACGGCCGGCGTCTATCTGGAAAAGCGCGAAGACTACATCGAGAGCAAGGTGGCCAAGGGCGACGCCGTCACCGGCATCATCAACCCCAACGACCTGACCGCCTGGCGCCATGTCGGCACCGACACCAAGCAGACCGCCTTCTTCGGTGAAGTCTCGTGGAAGCCGGTCGACAAGCTGACCCTGACCGGCGGCCTGCGTCGCTTCAAGTACGACAAGACGGTCTCAGGCCAGGTGCTGATCAGCAACTTCATCACCCAGTCCTATGTCGGTCCGGCCGCCCAGGTCGACGCCGGCGCCGACGGCTGGGTCAGCAAGCTGAACGCCTCCTACCAGGCCACGTCGGACGTCATGTTCTACGCCGTGGCGGCCAAGGGCTTCCGCCCGGGCGGCGCCAACAACGTGCCGGGCCTGGCCAGCGCCCTGCTGGGTTATGCGCCCGACAGCCTCTGGAACTACGAAGGGGGCGTGAAGAGCCAGTGGTTCGATCGTCGCCTGACGCTGAATGCCGCCGTCTACCAGATCGACTGGTCGAACATGCAGATTTCGGCGACCAGCGCCAACGGCGCCTTCAGCTACCTGACCAACGCCGGCAAGGCCAAGATCAAGGGCTTCGAGGTCGAGGCGGTGGCGCGTCCGATCAGCGGCCTGACGATCAGCGGCACCGCCGCCATCGTCGACGCCAAGCTGACGGAAGACCAGGCCAACTCGACCATCCTGATCACCGGCTCGACCGGCCTGCGCGGCGACGAGTTCCCGAACGTGGCCAAGTACAGCGGTTCGGCTGCGGTCGAATATACCTGGCCGCTGAAGGGCGACCTGAACGGCCTGCTGCGCGCCGACTACGCCTATGTCGGCCAGTCCGCTTCGCAGTTCCGCCCGACCTACGTCTACTATGAAAAGCAGGGCGACTACGGCTACGCCAACCTGCGCGCCGGCGTCGAAGGCTCCGACTGGGGCGCCTATGTCTTCGTCAACAACGTCACCGACGAAGTTGGCCTGATGAGCGTGACCTCGGCGGTGAACAACCCCAAGCAGGTCGTCAGCATCAACCCGCGCACGGCCGGTTTCCAGGTCCGCAAGCGCTTCTAGAGAAGACCGACGGGTGGGCCCCTCGCCCACCCGTCATCTTTACCAATTACAGTTATTGAGGTCTCGAACACAGCTGAGTGGCGGAAACGAAAATCCCATTCGTCGATCAAGCAGTAGCATCGGCAAGGTCGGGATCTCATTGTCATGAAGCCTATCCGTAAGACCGCTCTGGCGGCCACCGCCCTAGCCGGGAGCCTTGGGCTCGCCGCATTCGGCATCGCCCAGGCGGCGGACACGCCCGTCGTCGCGATCATGGGCGCGACGGTCTTCGACGCCACGGGCGCTGCCCCTCACCTGGCCAATGTCGTCATCCGCGACGGCCGCATCGCCGAGGTCGGCCCGACCGTGAAGGCGCCGCGCGGCGCCAAGGTGATCGACGCCAAGGGCCAGGCCCTGCTGCCGGGCTTCTTCGACCTGCACACCCACTGGACGCCGGGCGGCATGCCGGCCACCACGCCGCAGATCGCCACCGCCTACGTGTCCTCGGGTGTCACCACGGTCAGCGACTTCAACGCCGCGCCGGAATCGTTCGCGCCGCGCCGCCGGTGGCTGTCGACCCTGGTCGCGCCGCACGTGAACTTCGCCGCGCGCATGAGCACGCCGGGCGGCCACGGCGCCGACTGGGCCGACACCGCCACCACCAAATGGGTCAACACGCCCGAAGCCGCCCGCGCGGCCGTCAAGGCGCTGGTCCCCTACAAGCCTGACCTGATCAAGGCCTTCACCGACGGCTGGCGCTACGGCGTCGCGCCCGACAACACCAGCATGGACGAGTGGACCCTGACCGCCCTGGTCGACGAGGCTCACAAGAACAATCTGAAGGTCTTCACCCACACCGTCAGCGTCGATCGCGGCGAGGTCGCCGGCCGGTCCAAGGTCGACGTCATCACTCACAGTCTTCAGGACCGTCCGCTGGACGCCGAGGCGATCGAGATCCTGAAGGCGGGCGGCACGTCCGACACCCCGACCCTGGCGGTCTATGAGCCCGTGAAGCCCGGCCAGCCGCCGCGCGATCCGGATGAGAGCCCGAGCGCCAAGCAGAGCTTCAAGAAGTTCGACTACGCCCTGGGCAACGCCAAGGCGCTGCACGACGCTGGCGTGATCATCGCGCTGGGCACCGACGCGGGCATGCCGGGCACGCCGCATGGCGTCTCGACCCTGCACGAGATGGAGCTGATGGTCCGTGCGGGCCTGACGCCGTCCGAGGCCCTGATGGCCGGCACGGCGAAGAGCGCCAAGGTCATCAACCAGCTGAGCGATCGCGGCACGATCGAGGTGGGCAAGCGCGCCGACCTCGTGCTGATCAAGGGCGAACCCTGGAAAACGATCAGCGACGTGCGCAAGACCGACCGCGTCTTCATCGACGGCAAGCTGGTCTTCGGTCCGGGCGCACCGCCCATGACCGCCAACCAGGCCACGACCATGCCGTCGGTTCCGGCCAAGGCCCAGATCGACGACTTCGAGCGCGCCGACGGCCGCTCCAGCCTCGACACCCTGCGCACCGACGATCCCGATGGCGGCCTGGACCGTACGGTCGAGATCAGCCAGCGCATTCCGCGCGGCGCCGACGGTCACGCCCTGTCGATCAACGCCCGCATGGCGATGAAGGCCAAGCCCTCCGCCGGCGTGATCATCCCGCTGACGCGCGGTTCGATCCAGCCCGTCGACGCCCGCGCCTTCAAGGGCGTGCGCTTCGAAGTGCGCGGCGATGGCGACTATGCCCTGGGCGTCACCGCGTCGAGCGGCCGTTGGGCCGCGCCGTTCAAGGCGGGCTCCACCTGGCAGACCGTCGAAGTTCCGTTCTCCGCCCTCAAGCCCGCCAGCGAGCGCGGCGCGAAGGGCGAATGGACCGCGTCGGACCTGACCGAGGTCGAGTTCATGGGCGGCCGCAAGGGCGGCGAGAAGTTCTGGCTGGAAGTCGACAACGTCGTCTTCTTCTAAAGGCTGCCAAACGAGGTTCACCCGGCGCGCGGCGTCAAGACCGCGCCCGGGCGTCGCGCTCCCCCAAGGGGAGCCGGCGGGAGGAAGTGAGTGGGTCGGACAACAACGCGTAACTCCGCTCTTGGGGGGCGGAGGCATCAAGTAGGGGAACTCGCATGACCAACACGAAGGCGCTACGCGCCGCCATGTTCGCAACCTCGGCGCTCTGCGTCGCCTGGGGCACGCAAGCCGCCGCCCAGACCGGCGCGCCGGAGAGCACCGTCGAGGAGATCGTGGTCGTCGGCTCGCGCATCGAAGGCGCGAAAGCCACCGCCGCCCTGCCCGTCACCGTCGTCGACGGCAAGCAGCTGGACGCCGTGGCCGCCAGCTCGGGCGATGACCTGTTCCGCGCCATCCCGCAGATGGGCGACGTCAACTACAACTCCAGCTACCTGCCCGGCAGCAGCAACTCGGCCCGTGGCGACATCGGTTCGGTGAACCTGCGCAACCTGGGCTCGGGCAACACCCTGGTGCTGCTGAACGGCCGCCGCGTCGTCGCCCACCCGACCAGCCAGGCCGACGGCAACAGCCTGGTGCCGACCATTACCTACAACACCAACGCCATCCCGACCTCGGGCCTCAAGCGCCTGGAAGTCCTGCGTGACGGCGCCGCCGCCATCTACGGCACCGACGCCGTGGCCGGCGTGGTCAACACCGTGCTGAAGGACAATTTCAACGGCGTCGACGTCGAGGCCCAGTACGGCGCGGCCGAGGGCACGAACCTCAAGGAATATGAGTTCAACGGCCTGTTCGGCCACAATTTCGAGCGCGGCAACCTGACCGCCCTCGTCAGCTACGACAAGCGGACCGAGCTGCGGACCACGGACCAGGCCTACACCGCCTCGGCCGACAAGCGCGGCCTGTTCACCGGCACCCGGTTCGACGGCGCGGCGTCCCTGGACGGCCGTGGCACGGTCACGCCGTGGGGCAGCTTCACGGCCGCCTCGGCGGTTCGGGTCGGCACGACCCTGATCACCAGCTCGGCCGGCGCCTTCCACGTCCAGCCGACGACCTATCCGGGCAGCCTGGCGACCGTCGGCAACGGCATCAGCATCGACGACGGCGCGCCGGCCACCTCGGGCGACGACCGCAACCTGCGCTATGACGGGGCCGCCAGCGGCCTGACGGTGATGCCGGCGCTCAAGCGCCTGAACGTCTTCGTCACCGGCCACTACGACGTGACCGACACCATCACCGCCTTCGGCGAAGTGGGCGTCTATCACGCCAAGACCCGCGCCTACCAAGCCCCGGCGACGACCACCTCGGCCCAGGTGATCACCGCCCCGACCACCAGCTACTGGAACCCCTTCGGCCCGACCACCCTCAATGGCGTGGCCAACCCCAACCGCCTGGCGGGCATCAACGCCCCGGCCGGCGGCCTGGCCGTCACCCTGACCAGCTACGACTTCGTCGACGCCGGCAAGCAGCAGGTCGACGTCATCAACGACCAGACCCGTTTCCTGGGCGGCCTGCGCGGCGACATCGCGGGCTGGAAGTGGGAGTCGGCGCTGCTGTACTCGCAATCCAAGGTCAAGGACGTCTCGGACGGCATCAGCGCCACGGCGGCGCAGAAGCAGATCGGCCTGTCGACCGCCGACGCCTACAACCCGTTCAACGGCGGCACGGTGTCCAACCCCAGCGTCGGCGACGCCACGCCCAGCAGCCAGGCGGCGATCGACGCCATCCGCTTCAAGTCCAAGCGCGAGAGCACCAGTTCGCTGGCCTCGTGGGACTTCCGCGTTTCGAAGGCTGACCTGTTCGCCCTGCCCGGCGGCGACGTCGGCGTGGCGGCCGGTGTCGAATGGCGTCGCGAGACCCAGCACGACGACCGCGACGCCCACGTCGACGGCACGATCACCTACACCAACTCGGTGACGGGCATCGTCTATGGCAGCGACATGGTCGGCACCAGCCCGTCGCCCGACACCAAGGGCTCGCGCAAGGTCAGCTCGGCCTATATCGAGTTCGCCGTGCCGGTGATCTCGCCCGAGATGGGCATCCCGCTGGTCCGCAGCGTCGAGCTGCAACTGGCCGGCCGCGCCGAGAAGTACAGCGACGTCGGTTCGGTGGCCAAACCCAAGGTCGCGCTGGCTTGGGACCTGGTCGACGGCTTCCGCGTCCGCGGTTCGTGGGCCCAGGGCTTCAAGGCCCCGAACCTGGAACAGATCAACGCCACGGTCGTCACCCGCGCCAACACCCGCACCGACTATGTGCGCTGCGAGGCCGACCTGCGCGCCGGCCGGATCACCAGCTTCAGCAACTGCACCCGTACGCTCAGCGTCCAGGCGCAGCGCTCGGGTAACCCCGACCTGAAGCCGGAAGATTCCGAAACCATGGGCTTTGGCTTCGTCTTCGAGCCGAAGTTCATTCCGAGCGAGTTTGGCCAGTTCACCCTGACCACCGACTACTGGCGCGTGAAGCAGAAGGGCATCGTCGGCCTGTTCGGCGAGGGCAACGCCCTGATCCTGGACTACCTGCAACGCGTCGGCGGCGGCACGAACACCAACGTCGTCCGCGCCGCGCCGACGGCTGACGACGTCGCCGCCTTCGCCGGCACCGGCCTGACCCCGGTCGGCACGGTGCTTTACGTCAAGGACCAGTACGTCAACACCCTGCCGCAGGAAGCCCGTGGCATCGACATCGGCCTGATGTGGCGCAAGCACGGCACGCCGATCGGTGACTTCGACCTGAACGTCAACGGCGCCCACCTGATCAAGTTCTACCAGCAGCCCTCGCCGCAGATCGCGGCGCTGATGGCGGCCCGCGCGGCCGGCACCATCAACGCCGGCACCACGATCACCGGCGGCGGCAGCTACATCCGCCAGAACAGCAAGCCAGACTGGAAGTGGACCGCCGCCCTGAGCTGGAGCCTCGACCAGTTCTCGGCCGGGGTGTTCACCCAGTACGTCTCGGACATCGACGACACCGGCCTGATCGACTCGGCCGGCGCGCCCTGGATCATTGACTCCCAGGTCACGACCAACGTCTACGGTCAGTACGAGTTCACCAAGGGCTGGGCGGCCAACACCCGCCTGAAGCTGGGCGTGCGCAACGTGACCAACGAGGCCCCGCCGCTGTCGTCGAACGGCTATCTAGGCACGGTGTACCAGCCCTACGGCCGGTACTTCTACGCCAGCATCCGCAAGACCTTCTAACCCGATCGTCCGCGCTCCCTTCGGGGAGCGCGGACACCTGCCGCTCAGCGGCTGACACTCGAGATTTGCTGATAAGAGCCCTGAGTAAAAGTCTATTGAATAGATAGGAATTAAGCGCCTACTTCGAGGCTCTGGCCAGCGCGCCACGAGATTTTGGAGAAAGGCGTGGCGATGACCTCGCGCAATCCGCTTCACGGGATCACGCCGTGAACGCCCCGGTCCGCCGCCTGCAATCGCCGCGATTGCCAGACCTCGACACGATCCTGCCCGACCTGACCCGGGCCTTCGCCGAGACCGCCGGCCAGCACGATCGCGAGGCCAGTTTCCCGGCCGAGAACTTCCGTCTCCTGCATGAAGCCGGCCTCTTGGCCCTGACCGCGCCCGCGCGCTTGGGCGGGCTTGAAGCCGACCTGCCGACCGCGCTGAAGGTCGTCTCGGCCGTGGCGCGCGGTGAGCCGGCCACGGCGCTGGTGCTGGTCATGCAGTACCTGTTCCACGCCTCGGTCGAAGGTCGCTCGGGCTGGCCTGAGCACCTCAAGACCCGCGTGATCGGCGAGGCGATCGAGCACGGCGCCCTGATCAACGCCCTGCGGGTCGAGCCGGACCTGGGCACGCCTGCCCGTGGCGGCCTGCCGGCGACCGTCGCGCGGCGCACGCCCGAAGGTTGGCGGATCAGCGGCCGCAAGATCTACTCCACTGGCTCGACCAACCTGACCTGGTTCGTGGTCTGGGCGCGTAGCGACGACGCTGAACCGCTGGTCGGCGGCTGGCTGGTCCGCGCCGACACGCCCGGCGTGGTCATCGAAGAAAGCTGGGACCACCTGGGCCTGCGCGCCAGCGCCAGCCATGACGTGGTGTTCGAGGACGTACTGGTCCCACTGGACCACGCCCTGGACCCGCAGCCGCTTGGCACGCCGCCGCCCTACCCGGCCAATTTCGCGGCCTGGTCGTCGGTGCTGACCTCGGCCATCTATGACGCCGTCGCCCGTGCGGCTCGTGACTGGCTGATCGAGTTCCTGGCCCATCGCAAACCGGCCAATCTGGGCGCGGCGCTGTCCACCCTGCCCCGCTTCCAGGAAGCCGTCGGCGAGATCGACGGCCTGCTGCTGTCCAACCGCGTCCTGCTGGACACCGCCGCGCGCGGCGAGGTCGACGGCGTCGAGGCCAGCCTGGTCAAGCACCTGGTCACCGAGAACGCCATCACCGTGGTCGAGAAGGCGCTGAAGCTGACCGGCAATCCCGGCCTGACCCGCGCCAACCCGCTGGAACGCCACCATCGCGACGTGCTGTGCGGCCGGGTGCACACGCCCCAGGCCGACGTCGCCCTGACTGCGGCTGGCCGCGCCGCCTTCGCGAGACTGAATCCATGAGCCGCGTCGTCGTCGCCAGCCAACTGCCCGAGGTGTTCAACAGCGTCTTCGCCCAGCACGCGGCCGACGCCGAGATCATCGCCGTTCCGCCCGGCCTGACCACGCCCTTGCCGCCCAAGGCCAATGTCCTGGTCGCCGCGCCGTTCCGGAAGGCCGGCGGCATCCTGCCCGAGCGCGCCCCGCCGGGCTGGCCGTTCGACGTGCGCTGGGTGCAGCTGGTCTCAGTCGGCATCGACTTCTATCCGGACTGGCTGTTCGACGGCCCGGTCGTCACCTCGGCGCGCGGTTCTTCCGCCGTGGCCTTGGCCGAGTTCGCCCTGGCCGCCATCCTGGCCGAGGCCAAGCGCCTGCCCGACATCTGGATCGACCAGGCCTCGCGCTGGGCGCCGCAGCAGCTGAAGCTGGTCGCCGGCTCGACCCTGGGGCTGGTCGGCTTTGGCGCGATCGGCGAGGCCCTGGCGCCGCGCGCCCAGGCCTTGGGGATCGAGGTGCTGGCCGTCCGCCGCTCGGACGCGCCCATCCCCGTGCCGGGCGTCGAGCGCGTCGCGGACCTCAAGACCCTGTTCGAGCGCAGCGACCACGTCGTGCTGGCCGCGCCCGCGACGCCGCAGACCGAGCGGATCATCAACCGCGACCTCTTGCTGCACGCCAAGCCCGGCCTGCACCTGATCAACATCGCCCGCGGCGCGCTGATCGACGACGAGGCCCTGCTGACGGCGCTGGACGAAGGCCGCGTCGGCCGCGCCAGCCTGGACGTCACCTTCCCCGAGCCCCTGCCCGACGGCCATCCGTTCTACGGCCACCCCAAGGTGCGGCTGTCGCCACACACCTCGGTGCACACACCCGACACCCGCATCAACCTGGCGACCCAGTTCGCCGAGAACCTGGCCCGCTTCCGGTCCGGCGCGCCGCTGGCCGACGTCGTCGACCTGTCGCGCGGCTACTGAAGGACACCCGCCATGACCGCCTATCCTTCGGCGCGCGCCTTTGCCGGGCCGCACCCCGCCAAGATCGAGACCGTGCTGCCCGAGTTCGGCTCGCGCGAGATCCCCCGCCAGCCGACGGTCGAGGCCGAACGCCTCTATCGCAAGCAGCGCCTGGCCGCCGCGTATCGCCTGTTCGGCCGCCACGGCTTCGACATGGGCGGGGCCGGCCACATCACCGCCCGCGACCCGGAGCTGACCGACCACTTCTGGGTCAATCCGTTCGGCGTCCATTTCAGCCGGATCAAGGTCTCGGACCTGATGCTGGTCAGCCATGACGGCGTCATCGTCGAGCCGCCGGCCAAGGTCCCGGCCCGCCTGAACCGCGCCGCCTTCGCCATCCATTCGCAGCTACACGAAGCGCGTCCCGACGTGGTCGCCGCCGCCCATTCGCACTCGCTGTACGGCAAGGCGTGGTCGGCGCTGGGTCGGCTGCTGGATCCGCTGACCCAGGACTCGGCCGCCTTCTACGACGACCACGCCCTGTTCGAGGAGTTCTCCGGCGTCGTGCTGGACATCAGCGAAGGCCAGAAGATCGCCCGGGCGCTGGGCGCCAAGAAGGCGGTCATTCTCCAGAACCACGGCATCCTGACCGTCGGCCAATCGGTCGAGGCCGCCGTCTGGCGCTACCTGGCCATGGAGAACGCCTGCCAGGCCCAGCTGCTGGCCGAGGCCGCCGGCCCGACCAAGCCGATGCCGCCCGAGGTCGCCAAGCACACCGCCAGCCAGGTCGGCACCGAGACCGGCGGCTTCTGGGCCTTCCAGGCCTATTGGGACATCGTCACCGAAGAAGAGCCGGACCTGTTCGACTGATGACCGACTTTTCCTTCTCGCGCCGAGGCCTGATGCTCGGCGGTCTCTCCCTGGCCGGTCTCGCGGCATGCTCGCCCAAGGCGCCCGCCGCGCCCGGTGACCTCTCAGACCTGACCCTGCGGGTGGCGACCTATCGCGGCAATCCCGAGAGCTTCTTCAAGGAAGCCGGCGTCGGCGAGCCGCCCTACAAGCTGGCCCGCACCCAGTTCGCCGGCGGCAACCTGATCGCCGAGGCGATCAACGCCAAGGCGCTGGACTTCGGCGGCATGAGCGAGATCCCGCCGATCTTCGTCGCGGGTCATCCGGGTAATCTGGTTCGCATCGTCGGGGTGCTGCAAGGCGACGTGAATAACCAGGTCGTGCTCGTGCCCAAGGGCTCGCCGGTCCAGGACTTCGCCCAGCTGAAGGGCAAGCGGATCGGTTATGTGAAGGCCACGACCTCGCATTACATCCTGCTGCGCCTGCTGGAAAAAGCTGGCCTGACCTGGGCCGACATCACGCCGGTGGCGCTGTCGCCGCAGGACGGCTTGGCCGCCTTCCAGAGCGGCGCGCTGGACGCCTGGATCATCTACGGCGTCATCGTCTACCAGGCCCGCGAGGCCGGAGCGCGGGTGTTGACTACCGCCCAGGGCATCCTGTCGGGCAACTACCTGATCGCCGCCTCGCAGGAGGCCCTCGACGACCCGACACGACTGAAAGCGATCGGCGACTACGTCCAGCGCTACAAACGGGTTTTCGACTGGATCAACGCCGATGGCGTGCGCTGGGCCAAGGTCCGCACCACGGCGACCGGCGTCAAGCAGGCCTACTACGAGCAGGAATTCCAGGAGCGCAGCTCGCCCTCGATCCTGGGGCCGATCAGCGACGCGGCCATCGCCTCGCAGCAGGCCGTGGCCGACACCTTCGCCGCTGCCAAGATCATTCCTGGCGCCATTCAGGTCAAGCCGCTCTGGGATGATCGACTAACATCTTTTCTGAAATAGATTTCGAAGTTCAAATATAGAACTTCAGCTTTCACGATATGAGCAAATCTATCCCGTTCTGAATTTTATATTCGTTGAGCACAAAGCGCGCAGATGACAAATCCCTACCAATAAATCGGGGATAAATCGAATGCCTAAACGTCACCTGCGCGACCTTCTGCTCTTGAGCTCCAGCTTGGCGATCGCTGGCACGGCTCAAGCTGCCGAGCCAGCATCCGCCGACAGCGCCGCGCCCGCCGTCGAGCAGGTGATCGTCACCGCCGAACGCCGCGCCACCGACCTGCAGAAGACCGCCATCGCCATCTCGGCCTTTGGCCAGCAGGTCCTGACCGATCGCAAGATCGACAACATCCGCGACCTGTCGGGCCAGATCCCGAACCTCAGCATCAGCCGGGTCACGATCAGCCACACCACCCAGACCTACGCCCTGCGCGGGGTCGGCGAGGCCGATCCGATCCAGGAGCCGGTGCTGGCCGTCTATGTCGACGACGTCTACATCCCGCGCCAGATCGGCTCGATGGTCGAGTTCAACGACCTGGAGCGGATCGAGGTGCTGCGCGGCCCGCAGGGCACGCTGTACGGCCGCAACTCCAGCGCCGGCGCGCTGCGCATCATCACCCGCGATCCGGGCCAAGCGCTACGCGCCAAGGCCGAGGTCGGTCTGGGCAACTACGGCGCGGTCGACGTCCGCGCCCTGATCGAGGGCCCGCTG
Source organism: Caulobacter sp. GW821-FHT10A06 (assembly GCF_059415805.1). Classification (NCBI taxonomy): domain Bacteria; kingdom Pseudomonadati; phylum Pseudomonadota; class Alphaproteobacteria; order Caulobacterales; family Caulobacteraceae; genus Caulobacter; species Caulobacter sp. GW821-FHT10A06. The sequence continues at coordinate 486,343 of NZ_JBWKNY010000002.1, read as the reverse complement.
GTCGCCGACAAGCTGGCCGGCAGCATTTCGTACATCCACCACAGCCGCGACGGCGTCACCTTCGACCCGACGCTGAACCACGACGTCAACCGCATCGACCTGGATGCCTTCCGCGCCAAGCTGCGCTGGACGCCCAGCGAGCGCCTCGACGCCCTGCTGACCATCAACGCCCTGCGCGACCGCAGCGACACCCGCAGCTACATCCCGGTGAACCAGCCCGGCGGCGTGTTCCGCAAAGACCGCTCCTATTCCGAGGTCGAGCCGACCCAGGACCTGGACCAGATCAGCGGCTCGCTGCGCGTCCAGTACGAGCTTTCCGAACGCCTGAAGCTGAAGTCGATCACCGCCTACGGGGGCTTCAACCTCAACCCCGTCTACTACGAGAACGACGGCGAGGCGGCGCTGATCCAGAAGAACCTGATCCACTACAACGACCAGTACGTCACCCAGGAACTGCAGCTGAACGGCGACTTCGGCGACGTCACCTTCACCAGCGGCCTGTTCTATCTGCACGAACGCTTCTTCGTGCAGCGCGACGGCTTCAGCCGCCGCAACACCCAGAACACCGACCCCGTGACCACGCCCGGCAACTACGGCTTCGCCCGCGCCCACAACATCACCAATACCGACGCCTATGCGGTGTTCGGCGAGGCGACCTGGAAGGCCACCGAGCGCCTCTCGCTGACCGGCGGCCTGCGCTGGACCAATGAGGAGAAGGAATTCGTCTTCGACAACCAGGTGCTGAACCTGGCCGGTCAGGTCGTGGGCCAGTCGATCGCCGGCAAGGCCGACAAGATCTTCTCGTCGATCACGCCCAAGCTCTCGGCGCAGTACCAGTGGACGCCGGACGTCCTGCAGTACGTGAGCTATTCCAAGGGCTTCAAATCGGGCGGCTTCGACAACCGCGCCACCCGCATCGACCTGGCCACCCGCCCCTTCGCGCCCGAGAATGTCGACAGCTACGAGACGGGCCTCAAGACCGAGCTGTTCGACCGCCGGGCGCGGCTGAACCTGGCCGTGTTCTACAACGACTACAAGGACTTGCAGGTCAGCTACAGCGACCCGGCCTATCCCGGCAATTCGATCCGAGGCAACGCCGGCAAGGCCCACACCTACGGCGTCGAGCTGGAGAGTGACATCCGCCCGACCGAGCGGCTGGGGCTGCAAGCCTCGGTCGGCTACCTGTTCGCCGTCTATGACCGCTATCGCAACGCCGGCGGCGTGGGCGTCAACGCCGACGGCCACCGCCTGCTGAACTCGCCGCGCTGGAGCCTGGCTGGCGGCCTGACCTACGACGTGCCGATCGAAGTTCCCGGCAGCGTCCGCGTTGGCCTGAACGCCCAATGGCAGAGCAAGACCTACTACAACGCCCTGCAACGTCCGCAGGACTCCGCGCCCAGCCAAGGCTTCCTGAATGGTTCGATCACCTGGACCGCGCCGGATCCGCACTGGGCCGTGCAGCTATCGGGCCGCAATCTGCTGAACTCCGACAAGCCGGTGACCTCGACCTACACGCCGGCCACCGGGGTGTTCTACCGCAACTACCCGGATCCCCGGACCTTCCTGGTCACCCTGAAATACGCGCTCTAGAGCAACAGCGCCGCCGCCCCGATCTGGACGGCGGCGCTCTTTGCTTCAGGCGCGCTCGATCGGCACGTGCGGCTTGGTGTTGGGATAGATCAGCTCGACCGGCGGCTCGTCCGCGCCGGGCTTCTTCATGCCGTAGGCGTTCACCGGCTGCGAGCGGTTGATCCAGGCGGTGTAGTACAGGTGGTCCGAGCGAGGATCGTCCGTGTTCGGATGCAGCAGGGCCGCCTTGTCGGCTGTATCCTCATCGAAATAGATGTGGGCGTGATAGCTGCGGATGTCGGTATAGGCGCGCAGCGCCGTCTCGGACACGCCACGCCCCTGCAAGAAATCCTGCGGCCCTTTCCAGCAATTCCAAGTCCACCGCCAATTTCCTCAGAAAAATCGGCAAACTTCACGATGCCGAATAAAGCACTTCAGAAGACGCAATTATTGGAGCCCCGCGCACTTCGATAGAGCCGACCGGTCTCATCAGGAGGTCGACGTGACCCAAGGCTCGCAACGTCAATTGAAACTGGGCGCCATTCTGGCCGGCGTCGGCACCGATCACGCCAGCTGGCGCGACCCCGCCCTGGCCGGCGACGCCAGCATCGACATCAACTGGTACATCGACAACGCCAAGCTGGCCGAGGCGGCCAAGTTCGACCTGGTGTTCATCGTCGACAGCCCGTTCATCACGCCCGACACCGCCCCGCACTTCCTCAACCGCCTGGAGCCGCTGACCCTGCTCTCGGCCCTGGCGGTCTCGACCTCGAAGATCGGCCTCGTCGGCACCCTGACGACCTCGTACTGGGAGCCCTACAACGTAGCCCGCCAGTTCGGCTCGCTGGACCATATCAGCAAGGGCCGCGCCGGCTGGAACGTGGTGACCACGGGCCTGGAAGGCGCCTCGAAGAACTACGGCCGCGACGAACACTTCGAGCACGGCGAACGCTATGAGCGGGCCGGCGAGTTCGTCGACGTCGTGCAGGGCCTGTGGGACAGCTACGAGGACGACGCCTTCCCGCGCGACAAGACCGCCGGCGTCTTCCTGGACAAGGCCAAGCAGCACGCGCTGAACCACAAGGGCAAGCACTTCTCGGTCGCCGGGCCTCTGGCCCTGTCGCGCTCGCCCCAGGGTCAACCGGTGATCTTCCAGGCCGGTGTCAGCGGTCCTGGCCGCGACCTGGGCGCCCGCATCGCCGAGGGGGTCTTCGCCGGTGTCGACACCTTCGAGGACGCGGTCGAGTACTATGCCGACCTCAAGGCCCGCGCCGTCGCCCAAGGCCGCGATCCCGACCACATCAGCGTCCTGCCGGGCCTGTTCCCGACCATCGCCGAGACCGACGAGGAGGCCCAGGCGATCGACAAGGCCCAGCGCGGCGAGGTCGGCATCGACAAGCTGCTGGTCCAGCTGGGCCGCGCCTTCGGCTATCACGACTTCAAGCCGTATCCGCTGGACGGCCCATTCCCGGATGTCAGCAACCTCAGCCTCAACGCCTACAAGGGCCATGCCGAGCGGATCGTCCGCGTTTCGCGCGAGCAGAACCTGACCCTGCGCCAGGCGGCGGAGCGGTTCGGCGCCTGGCGGTCGGGCTTCGTCGGCTCGCCCCAGACCATCGCCGACGAGATCCAGCGCTGGTTCGACGGCCGCGCGGCCGACGGCTTCATCCTGCATGTCACCCGCCCCGGCGACTACGCCCTGTTCCGTGAGAAGGTCGTGCCGATCCTGCAGGCGCGGGGCCTGTTCCGCACCGAATACGAGCACGACACCCTGCGCGGACACCTGGGCCTGCCGGTCCCCGAGAACCGCTGGAACGTCGCGCCGGAAAAGGTCGCCGCCGAATGAGCCTGCGCCTTCTCGCCCTCGCCTCGGCCAGTCTGCTGCTGGCCACTACTGCGTTCGCCGCCGAGCCGGACGCGGCGGCCATCCACGCCCGCGCCCTGGTGCTGGACAGCCACGTCGACGTGCCGGTGACCTTCGACGCGGCCGCCGATGGCGACGGCCAGGTCGATCTGCCCAAGCTGGAGCGCGGCCAGGTCGACGCCGCCGTGCTGGCGGTGTTCGTCTCGCAAGGCCCGCGCACATCGGAGGGCTACGCCAAGGCCAAGAGCGACGCCGACGCCAAGCTGGCGGTGATCCGGGCGGCGGCCCAGCGCCATCCCGACCGCGCCGTCCTGGCGCTCAGCGCCAACGACGTCGAAGCCGCCGCCAAGGCCGGCAAGCGCGCCATCATCGTCGGCTTCCTCAACGCCTATCCGTTCGGCGAGAGCCTGGAGCCGATCGACGCCTACTATAGCGCGGGCGTGCGCAGCTTCGGCTTCGTCCACGCCGGCAACAACGCCTATGCCGACTCCTCGCGGCCCAGCGGCGGGACCAAGGTCGAGTGGAACGGCCTCTCGCCCCTGGGCAAGGCGGCCGTCGGCAAGCTGAACGACCTGGGCGTGATCATCGACGTCTCGCAACTGACTCCGGACGGCGTCTTCCAGACCCTGAAGCTGAGCCGCGCGCCGGTGGTGGCCAGCCACTCCGGCGTCCGGGGCGTCGTCGACGCGCCGCGCAACCTGTCGGACGCCGAGCTGGACGCGATCAAGGCCAATGGCGGCGTGGTCCAGGTGGTCGCCTTCGGGCCGTACCTCGTGAACCCCGGTCCCGACTTCGCCGCCAAGGTCGCACCGATCCGCGCGCAGTTCGGCCTGCCCGCCGCCTTCGCCAAGCCGGCGGACGGGACCGAGGTGCTGTCACCCGCTCAGCGGACGGACTACAGCCACGCGGTCAACGCGCTGCTGCCCAAGGCGACGGTCAAGGACCTGGTCGACTCGATCGACTACGCCGTGAAGCGGATCGGCGTCGACCATGTCGGCATCGCTTCGGACTTCAATCACGGCGGCGGCGTGGTCGGCTGGGCCAACGAAGGCGAAGCGGCCAACGTCACCGCCGAGCTGGTCCGCCACGGCTATTCTGAGGCCGACATCGACAAGCTGTGGGGCGGCAACTGGCTGCGCGTCTTCCGCAAGGTCGAGGCCGCCCGCCGATAGGTCAGTGCCAGCGGGCGAAGGCGGCGAGGATGACGGTCACCGTGATCGCGCCGCCGATCCGCGTGGCGATCTGGGCGAACGGCATCAGCTGCATGCGATTGGCCGCCGTCAGGATCGCCACGTCGCCCGTGCCGCCCTGGCCCGAATGGGTGGCGTTCACGATGGCTGCCTCGATCGGATGGAGGCCCACCCAGCGCGAGGTGACGAAACCCGTGGCGATCAGCGAGACGACCGTGACGAAGATCGTCACCAAGGTCGGCAGGTTGAACGCCTCCATCAGCTTCTCCCACGGCGTCTTGGCCACGCCGATGGCGAACAGCAGCGGATAGGTCACGCAAACCTGGAAGAAGCGGTAGTTGGCATAGGCCCCCTGCTCCAGCGATGGCGGCGCCAGGCGGGCCACCTTGATCAGCACCGCCAGGCCCAGCATCACCACCGGCCCCGGCCAGTGGAACAGGCTCTGGGTCAGGCCGCCCAGCAGATACAGCACCGCCACCATCAGCAGGGCCGCGCCCAGGGTCTGGGGCGAGGACGCGCCGCCGACCGAAGCGTGGGCGGCCGGAGACACGGTCTCCTCGCCCGGCTGCAGGCGGCCTTCGCCGGTCAGCTTCGGGTAGCGACGCCCCAGGAAGTTGAGACCACCCGACAGGATGATCGCACTGAGGCTGCCCAGCATCACCGGCGGCAAGACCTCGGCGAAAGCCTCGCCCTGGGGCTGGCCTGAGAAGTGGGCGTAGCCGATCGAAAGCGGGATCGCCCCCTCGCCCACCCCGCCGGCCATGATCGGGGCGACGATCTTGAACAGGGTATGCTTGAAGCCCAGGCCCAGCGCCACACCGGTCGAGCAGCCGACCACGAAGGCGACGATCGAACCCAGGATCAGCGGAATGAAGATCTTGCCGAAACCGGTGATCAGCGACTTGCGGTCCATCCCCAGGATGCTGCCGACCACGATCGAGGCGATGAACAAATAGAGGAAGTTCGAGCTCTCGGTGAAGTCCGAGATCGACTTGACCAGCACCTCCGGCAGCAGGCCGGCATATTCCAGATAGGACGGCGCGAAGGTGGCGAAGATCGCCGCGAAGCCCAGGCGGTTCAGCACTGGGATCCGCTTGCCGATCTCGGCGCACAGGAAGCCACCGGTGATCAGGAAGGCGATGTTGGCCAGGATGTCGGACGGCGCCTTGCCCATGACGACGTAGGCTGCCGCGAGGCCCATGACGATCAGCAGCAACGGCACGGGCGCGACGCCCAGGCGGGTCTCCATCAGCGCCCACCAGCGGGTCAGGATCGGCCCGGGTGCGGTGTCTTCAACGGTGCTCATGCGCGCCTCGGAATGATCGGCAGCACGACGTGCGAAGGTCGGGCGGCGTCGACGTGGATGGTGTTGTGGGCGACCTGACGGGTCAGCCCCACGCCCTCGGGTGCGCCGGTGTTGGGATTGACGTCGAATTTGGGGAAGTTGCTGGACGACACGTCCAGTCGGATCCGGTGGCCCTTCTTGAACAGGTTCGAGGTAGGGAAGGCCTCGACCTTGATCCTGTAGACTTGGCCCGGCGTCATCAGCGCGGGCTTCTCCCAGCTGTCGCGATAGCGGCAGCGCAGGATGCCGTCGGTCAGGTTCAGGGCGTAGCCGGCGGGATAGTCCTCGCTGGGCGGATAGAGGTCGATCAGCTTGACGACGAAGTCGGTGTCGACCGCGTCGGACGAGATCCACAGCTCAACGGTGATCGCGCCGGTGACTTCGACATCTTCCGTCAGGGGCTCGGTCTGGAAGACCAGCACGTCGGGCCGCGCCTCCAGCGGCAGGAGCGGTTCGCGGGCGCCGTAGAGCTCGGGTGTCTCGCGCTGGTCGAAACCACCGGGCCGCATCAGCGGCTCGCCCGAGGTCACCGCGCCGCCGATGGTCGGGACCGGGTCGGACGGATCGAAAGCATAGGTGAGCGGCGCGGCGTCCGCGGCGGACTTCTTGGTCCGCAGGCCGCCGTCGGCGCCGAGATAGAAGGCCGTCTCGCGACGATCCGGGATCGGCCAGGCCGCCTCGCTGCGCCACGCGCCGCCGTGGTTCAGGCGGCCCTCGGCGGTCTTGCGGCCATCACCGCCGCCCATCACGAACAGACGCACCGGCGGCTCGGCGGCCTTGACCGGCAAGCCCTTGAGGTGACGGTCGAACCACTTCAGGCGCTGGGTGAAGAACTCGCCGCCGCCGTCGGCGTCGATGGTCGAGGCGGGGCCGAATTCGACATCGCCGGAATAGGAGGTCGACCGGGCGCCATGGGTCCAGGGCCCCATGATCAGCCGCACCGAGCGGCCGGCTTTGTTCAGCCCGACATAGTTGTCGGTCGCCGTGCGCGAATAGACGTCATACCAGCCCGACATGTGGACCATGTCGATCTTCGGGAAGGTCCCGTAGAAGCCCTCGGCATAGATGCCGGCCTGCTTCCAGAAGCCGTCGAAGTTTCCGTGCTCCCACTGCTCGTAGACATAGGCCTCGTAGTCGGGTTGCAGGCTGATCGGCGTGTGACCGCGCTTCCACGGCATGCTGGCGAACCAGGCCTTCAGGTCGACGGTCTTCAGCGCCGCCAGCAGGCGCGGATCGTTCTGCGCGGCCTTGCTCTCCAGGCCCAGATTATAGGCCCAGGTCACCTGCTTCAGCTCGAACGCCCCGCCCTGGCGGATGCCGCCCTGGTAGGCGTTGGAGAAGCCGCCGCAGTCCAGGAACATCGCCTTCAGGCCCGGCGCGTTTAGGCAGCCCAATGCCATCTGCGTATGGGCGGCGTAGGACAGGCCCATCGTGCCGATCTTGCCGTCGCTCCACGGCTGGCGGACGATCCAGGCGCAGGTGTCGTAGCCGTCCGCGCCCTCGCTCAGATACTTGATGAACTCGCCTTCGGAGTCGTAGCGACCCCGGCAGTCCTGGAAGATCACGACATAGCCCTGGGACACGTAGACACGCGCCACGTCGGCCCGGCTCCGGGGCGTGCGGTCGGTCGCGGTGATGTCGCGGAAGCTGGCGACATTCCGACCGTAGGGCGTGCGCTCCATGATTACCGGGAAGCGGCCGGCCACGGCTTTGCCGCTCCGCGCCGGCCGGTAAATGTCGGTGGCCAAGCGCACGCCGTCGCGCGTCTTCACGCCGACATTGCTCTCCAGGACCATGTCATAGGGCTCGGCGGAAGCCGCCAGGGTCCGGCTGGACCCGAGCAGCCCGAGGAAGGCCGCCGCGCCCCCGAAGGCGCGGCGGGTGATCGGCGAGGTCGCCATGAACGCTAGCTCCGACCGACCTAGAACGACTTGCCGAAGCGGACGTAATAGTACCGCCCCATGACGTCGTAGGTGTAGATGTCGAAGTTGATCGGCGCGTTGGCGTAGGACAGCGGCGGCTGGGTGTCGAAGACGTTGTTGACGCCCACGGTCACATTGGCCCGCACCTTCTCGAACGCCTTCTCCAGCTGCAGATCCTGGTAGGTCACCGCCTTGACGCGGTCGCCCTTGACCGGGGTCGTCGGCAGGGCCGGCGCGGCGCCGTCCTTGGTCGAGCCGATATAACGACCGCGCCACATCACCGCCCAGTCGTCGTTCGACCAGCGCAGCGAGGCCAGGCCCTTCCAGCGCGGATAGGTCGCGCGCGCCGTGGCCGGAGTGGTGCCGCCGGTCGAGGTGCCGACCGCATGGGTGATGATCGGGTCGCCGCCGGCCGGGTTGGGCGAGGTGACGTCAAACTTCTGCAGGCGCGTGCCCTGCACCGAGCCTTCGATCAGGCCGATGTCGGTATTGCGGCGGTAGCGCACCGCCACATCGTAGCCGGCCGTCTTGATCTGATTGAGGTTCATGAACGACGAGCTGAAGTTCAGCACCTGGCCGGTAGCCGCATCGCGGGTCAGCTGGTCGCAGAACGCGCCGGCCTGGGTGGCGCACAGCTGCAGGGCGTTGGCCACCGACGGCGTCGAGATCGCGTTCTTGATGGTGACCTCATAGCCGTCCAGCGTCAGCGACAGGCCCGGCGCGAAGGCCGGCTGAAGCGCGACGCCGTAGCTCAGGGTCTTGGCCGTCTCGGGATCGAGCTTGCCGTTGCCCGACACCGTCAGCGGCAGCAGGCCGCCGTTGTACGAGCTCTGGTTATAGGTCGACGGCACGCCCGCGCAGCCGGGGAGGTTGGGGTGCGCGGCCGCGCCGCCGTTGCAGGGGTCGGTATTGCTGCCCGCGAGGTTGGACTGACGCGAGCCGGTGTAGAGCTCGATCAGCGAGGGGGCGCGGAAGCCTTGCGACCACGTGCCTCGGAAGAGGACGCCATCGACGGGCCGGTAGCCGACGCCGACCTTGGAGGTCAGCTTGGAACCGGCGGTGTTATAGTCCGAATAGCGGGTGGCGACGTCCAGCTCGAGCTTCTTGACCATCGGCAGGTCGGCCAGGATCGGCGCGGTGAACTCGAGGAACGCCTCCTTGACGTCGTACGAGCCGTTGGCGGTCGGCGTGCGCATGACATTGGTGGTCGTGGGCGTGGTCGCCGGCAGCGGCAGCGCGCCGGTCCCGGTCGAGACGGTGTTCACATAGGCGTCGGGATGGTCCTCGCCGACGTTCTTGCGCCATTCGAAACCGAAGGCCATGGCCAGCGGCCCGCCCGGCAGCTGCATCAGCTCGCCGTTCACGTCGAAGGTCAGGTCGTACAGCTTGGTCTGGTTGGTCTCGCGGGCGGTCGAGTTGATGTAGGCCGCCTGCTGCGGGGTCATCTGGCCGAAGATGTTGATCGGCACGCAGCCGGCTTGCGCCGCGCAGACCGACGGGGCCGACAGGCCCAGCGCCAGGTGCTCCAGGTCGATGCCGCCGGGCGACGAGAACTTCATCTGGTTCTGCGACGCCGAGCCGAACAGCGACCAGTTCCAGTTGCGCGAGAAGAGGTCGGCATCCCCGGCCAACTCGCCCGAGACGCGGTAGGTGTCGACCTGCTGGTTGCTGATCCGGTAGCCAACCGGGGTCGTAAAGATCTGGATGTTCCAGGCCTGGTTGGCCGCGAAGCCGACGCCGAACGGGTTGTACTGCTGGTTGGGCGCAATCGCGAAGCCGCGATAGGTGCCCGAGGTCCCGCCGATCGACAGGTTGGTCGGCGAGAAGATCTGCTGGCTGCTGCGGCGGTTCCACAGCACGTCCAGGGTCAGCTTGACGTGATCGGTCAGGTCCTGGTCGACGCGGGCGAAGATGCCGTACCGCTCGCTGGGGCCGACGGCGTAAATGCCCTGGGCCATGGTGTTGTAATAGTCGTCCGGCAGGGTGGCGCGGTGATAGCTGCCGATGCCGGTGGCCGTGGTCACCCCGACGTTCTGGGTCAGGGGCGAAGCCGCCGTCGAGAAGCCCGGCAGGATATACAGGCCGCGTGGGCTGGACGGGGCGGCGCTGAGGTTGTTCGGACCGGCCGTCAGCGACACCTGGGTGAGGTCCCGATCCTTGGTCTCGACCGGATCTTCGTTGACGTAGCTCAGCGACAGGAACACCGAGCCACGCTCGAACTTCTTGCCCCAGTTGGTCTGCAGGCTGAACGACTCGCCGTCGCCCCGCGAAGAGACACCGTATTTGCTCTCGACCTGAAGGCCGTCGAGATTGCGCTTGGTCTTGAGGTTGACGACCCCGGCGATGGCGTCCGCGCCGTAAATGGCCGAGGCGCCGTCCTGCAGCACCTCCATGCTGCCGATCATGCCAATCGGCACGGTGTTCAGGTCGACGAAGTCGCGGATGCCGCGCGCGCCGACACCGTCCACCCAGCGGTGGCCGTCGACCAGCACCAGGGTGCGGTCGGCCGCGCCGTCGGTGTTGGCCAGATAGCGCAGGCTGATCGAGCTGCCGCCGTACGAGGTGCCTTGCGTGCCATTGGAATTGTAGCTGACGCCGGCGCTGGGCAGCTTCTGGAGCAGCTCGCCGACCGAGGCGACGGCCGCTCGCTGCAGGTCTTCCTCGGTGATGCTGGTCAGCTGACCGACCGAGTCGGCGTCGCGGCGGCGGGTTTTCGAACCCGTGACGATCACGGCGTCGAGCGTGGTGGCTTCGACGCCCTGCCCGGCTGGCGCGGTCTGGGCGAACGCTTCGCCCGCGCCGAACACCAGAGCCAGAGCCGAAACGCTCACGAAAGCAGACTGAATTCTGGTCACCGGAGATCCCCCTCCTGACCGGCGTTTGCGCCGGCTGCATTACGCGGCTCCCCGCCGCTTGTTCGGAGGCTAGGGTCGGTTACCTGTCATGAGACTGTCGCGAGACGCATCACGGACACGGCGGTAGTCATCCACGTGATTGGGGCCCAGGGCCTCGCGCCATTCGGCGACCAAGCGCTTGCGGCGCATCTGGTCCAGATTGGCCAGCAAGGCCGGCCCGACCTCGATCGGACGGGCGAAAGCCGGCGGCGCGCGCCCTGCCCCACCGGCGATGTCGGTGCGCACCGGGGCCATGCTGGTGTCAGCCAGGAGCTTCTGCCCCTTCAGCGACAGCAGGAAATCCAGGAACAGCTTGGCGGCATTGGGCCGGCGCGCCTGGGCCGAGATGAACGCGATCCGCGACATCACCAGGGTGTAGTCACTGGGGAAGATCACCCCGAGGTTCGGGTTCGCCCGCTGGTGCTGCAGGGCGTAGGAGCCGATCACGTTGTAGCCGAACACGATCTGCTGGTCGGACATCGCCTCCAGCAAGGTCGCCGTCGACTCGTAGAGGTGCGGCTTGGTCGTCCCGATCGCCTGCGTCAGGGCCTGGGTGTCGGCCCACGCCAAGCGGTCCTGCGAATAGTAGAGGAAGCCCACGCCCGAGCGGCTGTTGTCGAACAGGCCCACCGAACCTTTCAGCGCGCCGGCTTCCAGCATCTGGCGCAAGGCGGCGTGACTCCTGGGCGCCTGGTCATCGGACAGCTTGCGACGGTCGTAGACGAAGACGATCGGCTCGGCCGTGACGCCAAAGCCCTGGCTTTTCCAGATTGTCCAGCGCGGCAGCATCGCGCGCGCCGGGGTGTCGAAAGTTTGAGCGTAGCCGTCGTTGATCAGCTTGATCTGCAGGTCCATCGCCGAGCTCCAGACAAGGTCGGCGCTGGGCAGGCCCGCGCGGCGCTCGGCCAGGTAGCGCTGATAAAGCTCGGCCGAGTTCTGCCGCTGGAAGTCGATATGGACCTTGGGGTGGTCGGCATGGAAGGCGGCCAGGACCGGACCGATCTCGGCGTCACCGGTATTGGCGTAGACCGTCACGCCCCCTTCCCGCTGGGCCGCGCGCAGCCGCGCGGCGCGCTCCAGTCCGCCCAGGATCGGCGCGCTGGTTTGTCCGCAACCGGCCAACAGACCGGCCGCCGGCGCGAGGAGAAGCTGTCGTCGAAGCATGGCCGCCCTGTTCACTTCGAACGACGTTGCATGATAGGGGCGGAGTCGTCCAACCCCGGAACCCCACCGCATGCGGCTGCTGTTCGTGGAGGACGACGAAGCGCTGGGGCGCGGCGTCGTGGCCTTCCTCAGGTCCGAGAACTTCACGGTCGACTGGGTCACCGACGGCGAAACCGCGCTTGAGCAACTGGCCGAGCCCTACTCCGTCATCGTGCTGGACCTGGGCCTGCCCGACATCGGCGGGCTGGAGGTCCTGGTGCGCCTGCGCCGGGCCGGCAACCGCACGCCGCTGCTGATCCTGACCGCCCGCGACGCCCTGAAGGACCGGGTCAGCGGCCTGGATCTCGGGGCCGACGACTACATGCTCAAGCCCTTCGAGCCCGAAGAGCTGGCGGCCCGCGTGCGCGCCCTGGCCCGCCGGCGCGGCGGCGATCCCTCACCCACGCTCTCGGTGGGCAGCCTGACCATCGACCGCAACGGCGCCCGCGCCTATGTCGACGGCCGCGACCTGGAACTGCGCCGGCGCGAGCACACGGTGCTGCTGGTCCTGGCCGCCAATGCTGGCAAGATCGTCACCCGCCAGCGCCTGATCGGCGAGGTGTTCGGCCACGACGACGAGGCCGGTCCCAACGCCCTGGACGTCTATGTCGGCCGCGTCCGCCGCAAGCTGGAGCCCAACGGTCCCCGGATCACCACCTTGCGCGGCCAGGGATATCTGCTCGAGCCCTGATGGTCCGGATCCAGTCCCTCACCGCCCGCCTGCTGGTCGCCCTCGTGGCGCCCCTGATCGTGTCGGCGGTGCTGATCGGCATCGGCGACGCCTGGGTCACGCAAAGGGTCGTGGACTACACCTCCGACCGCCTACTGGCCGCCTCGGTGCGCGCCATCGCCGAGTCCGTGACGCTCGAGACCGACCATGTCGAGGTCGACCTGCCGCCCTGGGCCTTCGGTCTGCTCGACAGCCCTCAGCGCGACAGCGTGTTCTACAACGTGCGCCAGTCTGGCCGCGCGCTGACCGGCTATGACGACCTGCCCGACTTCGACGCCGAGGCGATCGCCGCCAATGGCGAGCCGGTGTTTCGCACCCTGGTCTATCAGGACCGCCGCGTGCGCCAATCCGCCGCCGCCCTGCGCGTTCCCGGCGCACCGGCTCCGGTGGTGATCTCGGTGGCCCAGACGCTGGAATCGCGCGCGGCCGTTCGCAACTCCCTGATGACCACGGTCGGCGCCATCGAGGTCGGTCTCGTCGGCCTGGTGGCCCTACTGATCTGGCCAGCCGCCACCTGGAGCCTGAAGCCCCTGGACGGCCTGCGCCGGCGTCTGGCCGAGCGCTCCGACGCCCGCGATCCGGACTTTGCGCCCGTCGCTGTCGGCGACGTGCCGCGCGAACTCCAGCCCGTCGTCGTGGCCTTCAACAGTCTGCTGGGCCAGCTGGAGCGATCCGTCGACGGCGTGCGCCGCTTCACGGCCGACGCCTCGCATCAGATCCGCACGCCGCTGGCGATCGTGAAGACCCACCTGGCGGTCCTGGCCAAGGGCAAACGCTCGACCGCCGACCAGGCCTCGCTGACCGACGCCCTCGAAGCCGTCGACCGCTTGCAGCGGCTGATCGAACAGCTGCTGGCCCTGGCCCGCGCTGAGGCCTTGGAGACCGACGGCCTGCAGGACGCAGATCTGGTCGCCTGCGCGCGCAGCCTCGTTGATCGCTGGAGCGTTCGCGCGGCCGCCGACGGCGCTCGCCTGACGCTGCGCATCGAAACCACATCCGCGCCTGTCGCCCTGGCCGCGCCGCTGGTCGACCAGATCCTCGAAAACCTCCTCGACAATGCGTTGCGTTACGGCGGACGCGCCATCACGGTCGGCGTCGGTCAAGATGGAGACCGGTCCGTGCTGTGGGTCGCGGACGACGGACCGGGCTTGCCGGACAAGCTGAAGCAACGCCCCTTCGAACGCTTCGTGCGCGGCCCGCAGACATCCGGACAAGGCAGCGGCCTTGGCCTTTCCATCGTCAAGGCGCTGGCCGCCCGCGCCGGGGGAACGGCCGTCCTCGAAGAGCTCGCCGAAGGCGGTTTGAGCGTTCGCGTCTGCTTCCCGCAAGCGATGCGTTAAGGCCGCGTCGGCGCCTCGTGTTCGAACCACTGCGTCGGCAGCGCCCGCTTGACCGGCCAGATCTCGTCCAGGGTCGCGGCCTCGTATAGGCGGCCGTTCTTCATCACCTGACCCAGTTTCTCGACATTGGCGATGTCGACCAGCGGGTCGGCGTCGAAGATCAGCAGGTCGGCGAACTTGCCGGGCTCCAGGCTGCCGATGTCGTGGGTGCGGCCGATGGCCTCGGCCGAGCCCATGGTCGCCGCGCGGATGGTCTCCAGCGGCGTTGCCCCGCCCGAGGCGAACAGCTGCATCTCCCAGGCAAAGCCTAGACCCTGCACCTCGCTGTGGCTGCCCAGGCCCACCACGCCGCCGGCGCGCTGGATGGCCAGGGCGTCCTTGGCGAAGCTGGCGTAGGACATGTTCTCCGGCGGCGTCCAATGGCGGTCGCCCAGCTTGGACGCGAGGACGCCCGGCGGCATGAAGCGCTTCAGGCGGGGCTCGTCCTGCGGCCGGCGGGTGATGATCAGGTCGAACAGCGGCGGCTCGCCGCCGTAGAGCACGTTCAGGGTCGGCACCAGGCTGGTGCGCGACTGGGCGAACAGCTGCACCACGTCCTCGCGCAGCGGCGACACCGGCAGGGCGTGCTCGTTGCCCGAGAAGCCATCCAGGGCGTGGGTAAGGTTGAGGTTCAGATCCGACGCACCCTCGGTGGTCGGCATCATGCCCAGGGCCTTGGCAGCCTCGACCATGTACTGCCGCTGGGCGCGGTCGCCGACCATGTACGACTTGATGTTGCGGGTGCGGTATTCGTCGCGATAGCGCTTGAGGACGTCTTCGGCCTGCGCCTGGCTGTCGATGTGGCTGGCGGTGAAGACGCCGGGGCCGGTCGAATAGAGGCGCGGGGCCAGGGTCAGGCCGGCGTCGGCCATGTCCTGGTAGACGAACTGGTCATTGGTGAAGGTCTGCGGATCCAGGCTGCTGGTGATGCCGAACGACAGGCTGACCAGGAACGACCACGGCTGCGGATCCTGGACTTGGCGACGGATGTCGAACCAGTGGGCGTGGGCGTCGATGAAGCCCGGGGTGATCACCTTGCCGGTGACGTCGCGAACCACCGCCCCCTTGGGCAGCGGCGCGGCGCCGGCCTTGCCGACCGAGACGATGCGGCCGTTCGAGACGACGACGTCGGCGTTCTGGATCACCTCGTCGCCGCGCATGGTGACGACCGTCGCGCCCCGCAGGACGATCGCGCCCTCGGGGACGTCGCGGGCGATCTCGACCTTGGCGCTGACCGCAACCGCCTTGGCCTCGCTGGCGCCCGGCGCGCTGCGGTCGATATCGGCCACGGCGATCTTGCGCAGGGTCGAGCCGACCGACCAGACGATCAACTTACCGCCGTCGGCCCAATCGAAGAAGTCCGCGCCGATCTTCGTCAGCTTCACGACGCCGGACGTCGCCGTCTCCAGATTGACCTCGGGCGTCTTGCCGTCGACGGCGGCCGGGACGTCGACCAAGAAGAGCTCGGACGCCGTGCGGACGATGGCCTTGTCGCCGGCGGGGCTGAGCTTGATCTCCTCGGCCGGGACCTGGACGCCGACATACTGTGACCAGGGCCGGACCTTGCCGAGGAACTCGGTCTTGGGCTTGGGATCGCTGCCGTCGAGGGCGACCGACTGGACCGCGCCCACATAGAACCGGACGCGCTTGGGATCGGCGCCGAGGGACAGCAGCCGAGCGGACGAGGTGTGGGCCACCAGAGTTTGCGCACCGCCGGCAGCCGGCAGGCGGACGATGTCGGTCGGCCAGTCGGGCGAGGCCTCGCTGGCACGGCGCAGGCGGTCGTACTGGCTGGATTTCAGGGTCACGATCGACGCGCCATCCGGCGAGAACGTCGGCTCGGTATAGAAGGCGCCGTCGTCGGTCAGGCGCACCGCCTTGCCGCCGCCGACCGGCATCCGCCAGATCGCCCCGCCCTCGCGCGGGTCCCAGGTGACGAGCACCAGCGCCTTGCCGTCCGGCGACCAGCGTGGCTGGAAAGCCTGGCCCGGCGCGCCCTTGATCTTGGCCGGCTTGCTGCCCGGCTTCAGGTCCTGGACGTAGAGGCCGCCGAGCGCGGTGAAGGCGAAGCGCTGGCCATCCGGCGAGACGCTGGGGGCCTGGATCAGACGGACGCGGACCGGACCAGTCTCCTCGACCTGGCTGACTCGGGTCAGCGGACCCAGATCGACCTTGGCGTGGACCGTGAACGGGATCGGCGTCACCGCGCCGGTGGCGACCTCGATGCGCCGCAGCTTGCCGTCGACGCTGGCGATCAGGGCCTTGTCGTCGGCGGTGAAAGTGAAGCGCGGGGTCAGGCCCGCATAGTAGCCCTGCTCCTGGCCGTCATGGTCGATCGGGAAGGCCAGCCAGCGGTCGGCGCCGGTGGCCAGCTCGCGCAGGCGCAGGCCGGTCTGGTTCTTCCAGCGGCTGGCATAGGCGATGAAGCGGCCGTCGTGCGACAGGGCCGGGCTCATCGCCCCGCCCTGCCCCTGGATGATCACGTCCTCGACGTCGGTCTTGAGGTCGCGGCGGGCGATGGACCAGTTCGGCGGGGCCTTCTCGGTCCATGTGTGGCCGGTCTTGCGAGCATAGTAGGCGTAGCGGCCGTCGGCCGTGATCGCCGCGCCCATGGCGTTGATGCGATTGTCCCAGTCCTCGCCGTTCGGCTGGGCCTTGACCACCGCCTTGCCCTCGGAGCCGTCCAGCGAGAAGCGCCACAGCTCGAAGGCCAGCACCGGGTGCTTCATGCGAGAGACGTAGACGGCCGCGCCGTCCGGCGCCCAGACGGGCGTGGCGAAGACGGTCAGCTTGTCCTCGCGGCTGACCTGGCGCGGATTGGAGCCGTCGGCGGCCGCCACCCACAGATTGGTCACGCCCGAGCGGTCGCTGACGAAGGCGATCGACTTGCCGTCCGGCGAGAAGACCGGCGCGGTCTCGAAAGCCTGGCCCGTCAGCACCGGCCGCGCATCCCCGCCCTTGGCGTCGATCGCGTAGATGTCGCCCAGCAGGTTGAAGACGATGGTCTTGCCGTCGGGCGAGAGGTCCGGCTGCATCCAGGTGGCTTCCTGGAGCGTGAGATCCAGACTGCGGGTCGGCTTCAGGCTGAGGCCGTCGGCTGCGGCGACACTGGCCGAAGCCAGCATCGTCGCCGCCAGGAGGACGCGGCGAACCGCTTTCGAAGTGTTCGGAAGGGTCCGCCGCATTTTACTCAAGCTCTTAGAAGGTCACGTCCACGCGCACGCCCGCCGTGCGCGGACGCACGATCGAATAGGCCGGAGCGGCCTGGTCCGTGAACGGGGCGTTGAGGATGCCATATTCGTTGGTGAAGTTGTTGACGAAGCCCAGCACCCGGACCTTGTCGGTCGGGGCGATCGAGGCCCGCAGGTCGAAGATGTTGAAGTTGCCACGGGTGTTGGGATTGCCGAACGCCACCGGGGCCTTGCTCAGATAACGATGCGCCACCTCGAAGGTCGGGGCCAGGTTCACTTCCGGGAAGGCGAACGACAGGGTGTTCGAGGTCGACCACTTGGACGAGCCCGGCAGGGTCGTGCCAGCCGCATAGCCGCCGCCGACCGCGAAGCTGTCGGGCAGCATCGTCGTCAGCTTGGCTTCCTGATAGGTGGTGCTGTTGCTGAAGGTGATGTGCTGGCTGACCTTGAACTGGCCCGCGAACTCGACGCCGTCGACCTTGGCCGAGCCGGCGTTGGTCACGTACGAGTAGAAGTACGGCGCGGCCGTGAACAGACGGGCCTGGATGTCCTTCCACTTCAGATGGAAGACTGAAATGTCCAGCGACAGGCGGTTCTCCAGCAGGGTGGTCTTCAGGCCGGCCTCGTAGTTGTCGACCGTGTCGCTGCCGTAGCTGGTCGGGATGCCCGCCAGGATGGCCGCGTTCGGGTTTGGACCGCCGACGCGGAAGCCGCGCGAATAGGTGGCGTAGGCCATGACGCCCTTTTCCGGACGGAAGGCCAGGGTCACCTTCGGGGTGAAGCCGTTCTCCTTCTGGCCGGTGCCGAACGACGAGGCCTTGGGCGAGAAGCTGCCCGCGCCCAGGCTGCCGGCGGCGTTGGTGATCTCGGCGGTGTTCTTGGTGTCGTAGTAGCGGCCGCCCACCGTGAGCTCCCACTGCGGGGTGAACTTGTAGGAGACCTCGCCGAAGATTCCGAAGTCCTTGTTCAGGGTGTCGGAGATGTAGCCGTAGATCGCGTCGCCGGGGGCCAGGATCGCGCCGCTGTAGCCGCCGAAGTCACCCGGGTGAGCGTTGATGTAGGCGGCGGCGCCGGGCTGGTAGATGCGGTCGGCGCTGGACTTCTTGGCCCGCATATAGCTGGCGCCGATCAACCACTTCAGGCGGTCGTCCTCCTTGGAGGCCAGGCGGCCTTCCAGGGTGTCGATATCGGCGTTGGCCGCGCCGATGCTGTAGGCCGAGGCCGCGCCGGTCGTGACGCCGGTCACATAGGGGTACGGATAGGAATAGGTCGTGGTGTTGGTCTTGTGGTTGGTCGAGCCGATCACCGTCAGGTCCGCGAAGCCCACGTCCTGGTCCAGGCGTAGGCTGTTGAGCCAGAAGTCGGTCTCCTGCGGCTCGGCGCGCGGGGTGTTCCGGACATAGTCGTGCGAGAGGTAGGTCTGGTCGTCCAGCAGGCTGTCCTGGTAGGCCGACAGGAAGGTCAGCTTGGTCCCGTTGCCCGGGTCGAACACCAGCGAGCCGCGCACGCCTCGGGTGCGGAAGTCGTTGACCCCATCCTTCTTGACGCCCGGATTGTCCAGGAAGCCGGCGTCGAAGCGTTGCAGCGCGACGACCCGCAGGCCCAGCTTGTCGGTGACGATCGGGATGTTGACCATGGCCTTGGCCGCGTAGTTGGCCTGGCCCGCATTCTTGGTCGTCCCCAGCAGACCCGAGGCAGCGGCCTCGTACTTGCTGACATTGGCCGTCTTGGCCACGTAGTTGACCAGGCCGCCCAGGGTCGAGGAGCCGAACAGCGTGCCTTGCGGGCCGCGCAGCACTTCGACGCGCTCCAGGTCGAATGTGTCGACGTCGGGGATGCCGATCGGGAAGCCCGGCTCCACCACCACCACTTCGTTCAGATAGTAGCCCGTCGTGGTCTGGCCCTGCTCGTGATAGGTCGTCGCCGAGATGCCGCGCACGACCACTTCCGAGATGCCGGGCTGGTAGTCGTTGAAGGTCACGCCCGGCAGGCGGACGATATAGTCGGCCAGGCTGTTGGCGTTGACCTTCTGCAGGTCGGCGCCGCTGACCGCGCTGATCGGCATGGCGACGTCACGCACGCTTTCGCTGCGCTTGGTGGCCGTGACGATCAGGGCGTCCAGCTCGGTCGTGGGCTGCGCCGTGGTCTGGGCGCTGGCCGTCGCGCCCAACGACAACCCCGCCGCGACGATGCAGGCCGACAGCGACGCCGCGCCCATCAGTTTGGTCTTGCGCATATCTCGATCCCCTTATTCGGGGTCGACGGCGAGATGACCGACGCCCCTGTTCAAACCCCTCACAAACCCCACGGACGTCGGCGGTCGGCTCGCTGGCTTCGCGATGCTCGGCGACCGGTCACAACATCCGTGAGACTGAGGCTTGTCCTTTCGTGGCGGAGCAAAAACATCCAAAAACGGCAGGCCGAGGGGACCAAGCCGTTGCCAACTGGACCCCTGGCCGGACAGGGATTGGATGTTCCGGCCCCTGAGCGAAGCGCTCAGGCTGGCCCGACTGATAGACACGACGAGGGGTCCATGATCGATCGACGCAGCCTTATCCGCGCAAGCGCGGGCCTGGTGATGCTGGCGCCGCTGCAGGCGCTGGCGGCCGAGCGCGGCCTGGACACAGCCCTGATCAATGCGCGCGTGTGGACGCCCGGCGCTGGCGGCTCGCGCCTCTCGGCCATCGGCATCGTGGACGAGCGGATCGCCGCCGTCGGCGCCGACCAGGTCAAGGCGCTGACGACCAGCAAGACCAGGGTCGTCGACCTGAAGGGCGCGTTCGTGACGCCGGCCTTCACCGACAACCACACCCACTTCCTGATCGGCTCGACGACCCTGTCCCAGGCCGACCTGCTCAGCGCCACCGATCGCGCCGACTTCGCCGCTCGCATCGGCGCCGTGGCCAAGGCGCGGCCGGGCAAGTGGATCCTGGGCGGCTCGTGGGACGAGCAGCGCCTGGGCGGCGCCCTGCCCACCCACGAGTGGATCGACGCGGTGACGCCAGACACCCCCGTCGCCGTGCCGCGCACGGATCTTCACCTCTACCTGCTCAACAAGGTGGCGATGAAGCTGGCGGGCATCACCCGCGACACCCCCGATCCGCCGGGCGGCGTCATCGTCCGCGACGCAAACGGCGAGCCGACGGGCGTCGTGAAGGACAACGCCAAGACCCTCGTCGAGCGCGTTATTCCACCGATGACCGACGCCGAGACCGACGCCATCATGCGCCAGGGCATCGCCCACGGCCTCAGCAAGGGCGTGGCCCAGATCCACAATCCGGAACTGGACTGGCGCACCTACGAGTCGCTGCGCCGCCTGCGGGCCAAGGGCGAGACGGACATGCGCTTCTACGCCTTCGTCCCCCTGCCCGACTGGGAGAAGATGGCGGCCATCGTCGCGAAAGAAGGCAAGGGCGACGACTGGGTGCGCTGGGGCGGCCTGAAGGCCCTGGCCGACGGCTCGCTGGGCTCGCGCACGGCTGTTTTCCACGACCACTATGACGACGCGCCCGACCAGACAGGCGTGCGGGTCACCACCCTGGCAAATCTGCGCGAATGGATCACCGCCGCCGACGCCAAGGGCCTGCACATCACCACCCACGCCATCGGCGACCAGGCCAATGACGACGTGCTGGATATCTATCGCGACGTCGAGAAGACTAATGGCGTCAAGGATCGCCGTTTCCGCATCGAGCACGCCCAGCACCTGAGCGCAGCGGCTATCCCGCGCTTCGCCCAACAGAAGGTGATCGCCTCGGTCCAGCCTTATCACGCCATCGACGACGGCCGCTGGGCCATCAAGCGCATCGGCGCCGAACGGCTGAAGGGCACCTACGCCTTCAAGTCGCTGATGGACGCGGGCGCCACGGTGACCTTCGGCTCGGATTGGCCGGTGGCTCCGCTGGACCCGCTGACCGGCGTCTATGGCGCGGTGACCCGCCGGACCATCGACGGCGCCAATCCGAACGGCTGGCTGCCCGAGCAGAAGGTGACCGTCGAGCAGGCCCTGACCGCCTACACGCTCAACAACGCCTTTGCCGGTTTCATGGACGACCGCACCGGCAAGATCGCGCCCGGCTACTATGCCGACCTGACGGTGATGGACGCCGACCTGACCACCATCGATCCGCTCAAGATCGAGGGCGTGAAGGTCCTGCACACCTTCGTGGGCGGCAAGGCGCGGTACTCGGCCTAGATCCCGGCCGCCTTGGCGAGGGTGAGCAGCGCCTTGCGCGACTCCTCCTCGCGCAGGCTGGCGAAGCCGATGCGCAGGCCTCGGCCGGCGTCCTCACGGCTGGCGAACGAGCGTGACGACGCCAGGCGCACGCCCAGTTCCGGCCCCCGCGCCTCGATCCGATCCAGGTCGCCCTCATTCGGGAAGGTCAGCCAGAAGGCGAGACCCCCGTCCGGCGTCTTGAATCGCGCGCGGTCGCCGAACGCTTCGGTCGCCGCCTCGGCGAAAGCCAGTCGGCGCGCGGCATAGACCTGGGTGGCCTTGCGGGCATGGCGGCGCAGCTCGCCGCTCTCGATCAGCTCGGCGGCGGCGTCCTCGGTCAACATGTTGCCCATGCCGTCGGTCAGCGACACCGTGTGCGCCACCGCGTCGATGAAGGCCTTGGGCGCGGCGATGTAGCCGATCCGCAGGGCCGGCAGCAGCAGCTTGGACAGCGAGCCGGCATAGATCACGTACGACGGCGCATAGCTGGCGATCGGCAGCAACGGCTGCGACTCGAAGTGGAACTCGTGGTCGTAGTCGTCCTCGATGATCGCGAAGTTGAACTGCCGGGCCAGCAGCAACAGACGCAGACGCCGCTCGGGCCGCAGGGCCACGGTGGTCGGAAACTGGTGGTGCGGGGTCAGGAAGATGGCCTTCACGCCCCCTTCCCGGCATTTGCGCTCGACGTCCTCGACATCGACGCCCTGATCATCCAGGCCGACAGCCTCGACCTTGGCTCCGCAGGCGCGGAAAGCGGCCACGGCAGGCTCGTAGGTCAAGACCTCGACCAGTACGGTGTCGCCCGGCGCGATCAGGGTGCGAGCGGCCAGGAAGATGGCGTTCTGGCTGCCGCGTGTGATGCAGATATTCTCCGCCCCCACCGCCAGGCCACGCTCGGTGCGCAGCATTTCGGCGATGCCCTCGCGCAAGCCCGCTGAGCCACGCGGATCGCCATAAAGCATGCGGTTGTGCCGCGCCGCCCGCTGGATCGCCGAACGATAAGCTCGCCCCAGCACGTCCTCGGGAAACAGGCGACCGTCGGGCGAGCCCTCGTCCAGGCGCATGCGCGTGTCGCTAGGCAGGGCCAGGGGGCGAGCCGGGGGTGGGTTAAAGGCGTACGCAGGAGCCTTGGCGTCGACAGCCTCGACCACGATCTCGGCCTGGGTGGCGCGGACCGGCGCCGACTTGGGCAGCACGTCCGAAACCATGGTTCCGCGCGTGCCGTGCGAGGTCAGCCAGCCCTGGGCGATCAGGTCCTCATAGGCCAGCACCACGGTCTTGCGGTTGACGCCCAGCATGGTGGCCAGGCCCCGGCTGCTGGGCAGGTAGGCGCCCGAGGCCAGGCGACCGCGCTCGACCTCGTGGATCAGGCCGTGAACGATCTGCAGATACAGCGGCATGGACTTGGAGGCGTCGATCACCTCGCCCAGCGCCATGTTCCATGGTCGCGCCATTGGCCCCTCCCCGTACGCGAAAGTCTTCTTCTTATGGGTCCAACATGCGCCCATGCCAGCGGTACGGCAATCCTCCGGCTGGACCCGTACCCCTGTCAGTCTTGGTGCTTGTTCGGCGCCAGCCCGTTCCCGATTGTGCTCAGGAAAGCAGCGTCGGCCGGGGGTCGGCCTAGAAGACCGCGAGGCCCAAGCATGTCCGAGTCGACGCCGTCCGCCGCCCCGGATCCCTATCAGGGCGGCCTCGACGACGTGATCGACCTTATCCGCGAGTTCCCCCTCGCCTGGGTGGCCCCGCGCGATGACCACGCCGCTCAAGTCGCGACCCTGCTGCCGATGCTGGCCGACACCGACGCCGAGGGCCGGGTCGTCTCGCTGCTGGGCCACATGGCCAAGCGGAACCCCCTGCATGCCGCGCTGGAGGCCCAGCCGCACGCGGTGCTGCTGTTCACCGGCCCTCAGGCCTATGTCTCGCCCGGCCTGGTCTCGAACGGGACCTGGGCCCCGACCTGGAACTACGCCAAGGTTCGTGTCGAGGCGACGATCCGCTTCCGGCCGGACCTTGGACACGAAGCGCTCGACCGGCTCACCCGGGCCATGGACGTGCAGGACCAGACCGGCTGGAGGCCGCGCGACGTGGGGCCGCGCTACGAGGCCATGGAGCGCGCCATCATCGCCTTCGAAGCCAGGGTCACGGGCCTGTCATCCAAGTTCAAGCTGGGCCAGGACGAGACCCAGCAAGCGCTGAACGAAATCCTGGCCGGCCACGCCGACCCGGTCCTGACGCGGTGGATGCGCCGCATGAACGCCCATCGGCTGCCCGCCTGATACGTCCGAGCGATAGACGCGTCTGACTTTCGCGCATCGCCGGAGCGGCGATCTCGCGATGCACGCGCGCGCCGAGCGTGGACACCAATCAATCTCATAGTTGTATTTATCGAGAATGCGTATTTATAGTGGCGCCACTTGCTGCCTTGGATGGCAATTGTTGCGAGGGAGGCCAACGTGCAACTGTCCTATAGCAAAGCCACATCTCAACCTTTTCCCAGCAGCTATCGCACGGGATGGCTTCCCGAACCCGGCAGCGCCAGTTGGGCGAAATTCCACAAGCATGTCGCCGATGAAGTTCGCGCCTTTGACGGCCCGCTGGACCCGGCGGTCCAGGACCTGCTGGACTTTCTGACGACCAATCCGGTGGTTTCCTACCTGATGGCGAACGCCTGCCGGCAGAATAAAACCATGCTGAGAACGTCGAACCTGGATACGGACGGCGTCCCCATCCCCCGCATCCCCGACGCGCAGTTCTTCGCCGCCGTCTGCAACTTTCTCCTGACCTGGTGGCCGCGCTACATCGATGACGATCTGGTCGGCCTGCCGTTCTCAGGCTTCACGGTCGGGATCGACCCGACGCTGTCCGGATCTCAACTGCTGGGCCTTCCGCAGTTCAATGAAAAGATGGGGCAGGTCCTGAACCAATGGCACCAGTTCCTGGGCTCCCCCGCCTCCGGCGCAGGCTTCTCCAAAGACGGTGAGCAGTGGCTGTCGCCCAAGGCCAAGGCTTCGTACCAGTTCGACCTTTGGCAGAAAGACAACGAGACCCTGCCCTATTGGAATTCCTGGAATTCCTTCTTCACGCGCAATTTCAAGGATCCGCAGTCGGCTCGCCCTATCGCCGATCCTCAATCGAACCAGACCGTCATCTGCCCGAACGACGGATCGTTGTTCCGCTGGGATTGGAATGTCGCCGCCGACAATACGTTCTGGTTCAAGGACATGAACTATTCCCTGCGCGATATCCTGAGTTCCCCGGTCCCGGAACAACAGGCGGTCATCGACCAGTTCGGCCTCGTCGACATGTTCGACGGCGGCTATATTTTCCAGACCTACCTGAACCCCTACAACTTCCATCGCTGGTGGGTGCCGGTGAACGGCAAGGTCCTGTTCGACCCGATCTGTATTCCCGGCGCCTATTTCAACAAGCTGGTCCTGCCGGATTTCGGCGGCGCGACCACGGCGTCATTGCCCTATCTGACCGAGGTGAACGCCCGCGGGCTGGTCGTCTTCGAGACCGAGGACTACGGCCGCGTGTGCTGCATTCCTCTGGGCATGAGCGAAGTCTCGACGATCGCCTTCGACGAACAGATGAAACAGGGCGCTTCGGTCACCAAGGGCCAGGAAATGGGCATGTTCAACTACGGCGGCTCGTCCTTCGCCATCATCTACGAGAACCTGCCCGACAAGCAGCTCATCTTCATGGATGCTGACGGCAACCACTATCCGCAACGCCCGCAGACCGCGACCAGCAGCTCTGGGGCCGGCGGCAACGTGACCAACATCGGCGCGCAGATCGGCGTCTGGTACTCCCGCTAGGTATCGGAGCGCGACATGTGCACGACCATGATCTTCACCAAAGGCGCCTGCGCCGATGGCGCCATGCGTGTGACCCATTCCGACGACAATGAGCTGTCGGATCAAAGGATCATCTACGTTCCCGCACAGCATCACCAACCGGGCGCCAAGCGCGCGGTCGTGGCCGGCGCGAACGACGCCTACCCGCGCCTGGTCACCGATCAGCGCGGGCCCAACTACGAGCTTGAGGGTTATCCGCAGACCCCGGTGATCGGCGTCATCCCCCAGGTTGCCTATACCTACGCCTATTTCGACGGCAGCTATGGGATCATGAACGAACACAATCTGATGTTCGGCGAATGCACCAACGGCGCCAAATATCAGCCGAACTACGTTTCCCAGGAGGACGCCGCGAAGCGCGGAGGACAGTGCAGGCTGTTCTACAGCGCCGAACTCTCTCGCATCGCCCTGGAGCGTTGCACCAAGGCGCGCGAGGCGGTCGAGCTGATGGGCGCGCTCATCGACGAGTACGGATACTTCTCGACCGGCGAAACCTTGCTGGTCGGCGATGAAGACGAGGCCTGGGTGTTCGAGATGTGCGCCCTGCCCGACGAGGTCAACCACTCCGCCTGGGCGGCCCAAAGGGTTCCCGACGGCCACCTATTCGTCGCCGCCAACGAGTTTCGCATCCGCACGCTGGAGAAAGGCAATCCGGACCAGATGTGGTCGAAGCATCTGGAGCCAGGGGCCGAGAAAGCTGGCTGGTGGAAGCCTTCCGATGGACCCATCGACTGGCTGCCGACGATCAGCGACGGCGAATACTCCCACCCCTACTATTCATTGCGCCGGGTCTGGCGGGTCTTCGATCGCGCAAATCCCGATCTTGGCCTGAGCCCCTGGGTCAACGGGGCCGGCTACACCACCGACTATCCGTTTTCCGCGCCGCCGCAGCGACCGCTCGAACGTCGCGAGATTTTCGATCTTTATCGCGATCACTACGAGGGTACGGAATTCGATCTGACCAAGGGGACCGCGGCCGGCCCCTATGGCGATCCGCATCGCTTTATCGGGCCTTATGACGGGGCCCAGAACAACGTCTCGCACGAGACGCTGTACGGGGCGTGGGAACGCTCGATCTCCATTTTCTATCAAGGCTATCTGACCGTCTGCGAGGTCCGTCCAGATGCGCCGGACCTCACCAAGGGCGTCTGCTGGTTTGGACCCGACGTCGCCTACACGACCTGCTTCACGCCCTTCCCGGCCAAGATGCT
Source organism: Caulobacter sp. GW821-FHT10A06 (assembly GCF_059415805.1). Classification (NCBI taxonomy): domain Bacteria; kingdom Pseudomonadati; phylum Pseudomonadota; class Alphaproteobacteria; order Caulobacterales; family Caulobacteraceae; genus Caulobacter; species Caulobacter sp. GW821-FHT10A06. The sequence goes on along the minus strand of NZ_JBWKNY010000002.1, from coordinate 459,769 downwards.
GGATCTGCCCAAGGCCTATCAGACCGGGGATCCTCAGGTCTTCAGCCGCGACAGCGCCTGGTGGGCTTTCGATTTCGTCGCTAATTGGTCGCGGCTAAACTTCCAGCGCATGTGCAACGCCGACATCACGCCGTTGCAGGGACGACTGGAAAAGGACGGCGAGAGCGCGCTGGCCCAATGGGACCAGGAAGCGAGCGCGTCCCTGGACCGGGAAGCCTTGACCCGCCTGGCGACGACATTCTCGTCAGCCCTGGTCCAGCAATGGTGGCGGCTGTCCGACCAGCTCATCGCGAAATACTCGGACGGTTACGTCAACGGATCGATAGGCCGCCCTCAGAACTCAGCGCCGGCGCCCTTGGGCTATCCGTCTGAATGGCTCGGGAAAACCAACTATGCGAACGGCCCGACGACCTACGACATGAAGCTGGCCCGCGCCTGAAACTCGCCCCCGGGAACAGATACGGCCCTGTCCGCCTGACGCGCGCCACGACACGCGATCTGCGCTAGCTTGGCGTCAGTATCCGAAGGGGGCGTGCTGACGGCGCATGGACAATCGCGCGGGCGAGATGATGGTGTTTGTGCGGGTGGTCGAGGCGGGCAGCTTCTCTGAGGCCGCGCGCTTGCTGCTGATGACGCCGTCGACGGTGTCGAAGCTGATCGCCCGGCTGGAGGCGCGGCTGGGCGTGCGGCTGATCGAGCGGTCGACCCGCCGCCTGGTCCTGACCGGTGAAGGCCAGTTCTACTACGAGCGCAGTCAGGCGTTACTGGGCCAGTTGGACGAGACCGAGCAGCAGATCGCCCTGGGCGGCGCCGAGGCCGAAGGCGTGATCCGCGTCACTTCGTCGGTGACCTTCGGCGTCGCGGCCCTGGAGCCGATCCTGCCGGAATTCCTGGAGACCTATCCCAAGATCGTCGTCGACCTGTCGTTGTCGGACGACGTGGTCGACCTCTATCTGGACCGCACCGACATCGCGATCCGGGTCGGCAAGCTGCAGGACTCCAACCTGATGGCCCGCAAGCTGGGCGAGACGCGTCGGCGCATCGTCGCCTCCCCAGCCTATCTGGCCAAGCACGGCACGCCGCGGACGCCCGAGGACCTGGTCGGCCACAACTGCCTGGGCTTCAATTTCCGCCGCGCCAATCCGGTCTGGCCGATGCGCGAGGGCGGGCGGATCGTCGAGCGGATGCTGAGCGGCGCCCTGCTGGCCAACAACGGTGAGACGCTGCGGCGCATGGCCATGGCCGGCGTCGGGATCGCGCGGATCGCCGACTACCACCTGCGGGGTCCCATCGCGCGCGGCGAGCTGGTCGAGCTCCTGCCCGATAGCGACATCGGCGAGACCGACGAGATCCACATGCTGTTTCGCGGGGCCCAGTTCCTGCCGGCGCGGGTCCGGGCGTTTCTGGACTTCACCGCGCCGCGCATGCAGCGCTTCCTCGCCGAAGGGTGAGAAAGCGCCGCGGACGCGTCTGCTATCGCCCATGCCCCAGGACTTCCATCCGCATCACCTGCACCCCGCCCTCGGCGAGCGTCGGCAGCTTGGCGAACCAGCCCTTCACATAGGGCATGGCGTTGTGGGCCTCGAAGTCCTCCACGGTCGCGAAGACCTCGTAGAAGATGAAGTGGCCCGGCTTGGCCCGATCCTCCTGCAGGAAATAGACGAGGTTCTTGGGGTCCCCCCGGACTAGTTCCACCAGCGGCAGGGTCGCGGCGCGCAGGGCCGCTTCCTGGCCGGGCTTGGCCTGAATCTGAGCGACGATCGAATAGGCGCCGGCGGGGATCTGGTTGTAGCGGACACCAGTCGGCTCGCGCGCCATGGCCGGGGTCGAAAGCGCGCCGGCGGCCGTCAGGGCGGTCAGCGCCAGCAGGGTCGTGATGGTCTTGCGCATCGTGATGTCTCCTCCGAGGAAATGGCCTAGCGCGTGGCGCGCTGACGGGTGGCCAGGGTGTTGGCGAAGCGCTGCTTGACCGGGCCCAGAGCCTTGACGAACTCCAGCTGCTCGCCTTCGGGGCCCTTGCAGTAGATCAGCTCCCAGCCGTCCGACGGGGCGACGGTGACCTTGTTGGTGTTGGCGCTCTGCGGGGCGGCGCGGCGCTCGGCCTCGGTGTTGACGCGGATGATGCGGTTGGCCCGCACCTGGGTCATGCCGCGACGGGCGGACTCGGCTTCCAGGTCGGTGATGAACTTGTTGAAGTCCACGTCGTCGCGCACGTGGAAGCAGATGTGCATCATCCGCGGAAACGCGGGGCTCATATGCTGCACCGGCTCGGCGAAGGCGCGCGACCCGCCCATCGGCTGGTCGGCGTCGCGGTATTGCAGGAGCTCGATCACCACGTTGTCGAACTGGATGAAACGGACGTCCAGCCGCTGCGCGCCGCCCCGCAGGTCGGGAACCCCGATGGTGCGCGGATTGATGCCCAGTTCGTTGGTCAGGATGTCCTGGTCGGCCAGCAGGGTGTTGTGGACGGTGTCGCCCTGGAAGTCGCCGTGGCGGAACACTTCCGTGCCGCCCAGGACCTCGGTGTAGAACTCGTAGGCCCGCTCCATGTTCTGGACGGTCAGGCCGAAGTGCTGCACGCCTTGCAGGCGAGCCCCGAGCGGGCCGGCGTTGCGGGCGGCGGGCGAGAGGCCAGGAGCGCTCTGGGCGGCGGCCGCTGAAGCGGTCATCGCCGTCCCGGCGGCGGCCAGGGCCACGCCGGCGGTGCGGAGCACGTCACGACGGCCTGGATCGGCCGCGTCGGAAGTCTTCGAGTTACGCATGATCTTTCTCCTTTTTTAGGCGTGCAGGAGCCCTCCGGCCGAAGCGAGCCTCGGCCGTTGAGCGACGGTTTGAGTGGAAGAGGTCGAGCTAGGCCGCGTCGGGCAGCGGAGCCGCCGGATTGACCAGGCCCGCCGCGCGGAGTTCGCGCCAGAAGTCGGCCGGAATGGTTTCGTCCAAAGCGGCGCGATCCTCGGCGATGCGGCCAGGACGGCTGGCGCCGGGAATGACGGCCGCCACGGCCGGGTTGGCCAAAGCGAACTGCAGGCCGGCGGCCTTCATGCTGATCCCGTGGCGATCGGCGATGGCCTTGATCCGGGCGACCTTGTCCAAGATGGCCGGGGTCGCCGGGGCGTATTCGAAGTTCGGACCACCGACCAGGGCGCCGGAGCTGTAGGGCCCGCCGACCACGATCCCCAGCCCGCGCTCGGCGACCTTGGCGGTCACGCGTTGCAGGGCGCGGTCGTGATCCAGCAGCGTGTAGCGGCCGGCCAGCAGGAAGGCGTCGGGGCGCGGCTCGTCGAGATCCAGCAGCAGCTCGATGGGCTCGACGCGGTTGACGCCCAGGCCCCAGGCCTTGATCACGCCCTCGTCGCGCATCCGGTCCAGCGCCTTGAAGGCTCCCTTGCGGGCGCTCTCGAACATGCTCAACCACTCGTCGCCATAGAAGTCCTGGGCCACGTCGTGGACGAAGGCGATGTCGATGTGATCGGTCTGCAGGCGCTTGAGGCTGTCCTCGATCGAGCGGTAGGTGGCGTCCTCGGAGTAGTCGTTCACGATCTTGTTCGGACGACCATATTTGAACACGTCGCCCTTCTCGCCCAGATCGCGGGCGCTGACGTCCTCGACCTCGTCCAGGATCACCCGGCCGACCTTGGTGCTGATCACGTACTGGTCGCGCGGCTTGCCGGCCAGAGCGCGGCCCATGCGGATCTCGGCCAGGCCCGCGCCGTAGAACGGGGCGTTGTCGAAATAGCGGATGCCGTCGTCCCAGGCCGCTTCCACAGTCGCCAGGGCCTCGTCCTCGGGGATGTCGCGAAACATGTTGCCGAGCGGCGCCGCGCCAAAGCCGAGCTTGCCGGGCAGGATATTCTTGATCGTCATGGTCTTAGCTTTCCGTCTGATGTCGTGTCGGGCGCACCGCCCGGCTCGACGTCTGGAATATTCCGCGGACCGTTCGCCCAGTAGCCGGGCGCTGATCCCAGAACCTTGGAACCAAATTCACAGATCGCGAGGGACGGCCGGACGGCGCTCATCGGGCCGCACTGGCGGTCGACTTGGTCACCGCTTCCTCGATCAGGGAGGCGACCACGCCGGGCTGGGAGACATAGACGGCGTGGCTGGCGGCGACGTCGCGCACGGTCGCCCCGGCGCGCTTGGCCATCATCCGTTGGGCGGGCGGCGGGATCATGTGGTCGTCCTTGGCGATCAGGTACCAACTGGGCTTCACGCGCCAAGCCGGGGTGGTGACCTTGCCCTCCAGGGCCTGCGCGCCCCACGGCTGCTGGGAGTCGGCCATGAACCGCGCGACCTCCGGCTTCACATCGGCGGCGAAGGCCGCGGAGAACTTGGCGCGATCCAGCAGCAGCAGGCCGTCGACCGGCGGCAGGATCGGCAAGGCCGGGGCGCCGGGCGGCGCGCTGGCGACGATCGAGGCGACGGACTCGCCCTGGTCGGGCGCGAAGGCGGCGACATAGACCAGGGCCGAGACCTTCGGGTCCGAGCCCGCCTCGGTGATGACCACCCCGCCGTACGAATGGCCAACCAGAACCACCCTGCCCTCGGCCGCCGCGATCGCGCGCCGGGTCGCGGCGACGTCGTCGGCCAGCGAGGTGGTGGGGTTCTGGACGATGACGACCTTGTACCCGTCTCGCCGCAGGATCCGATAGACGTCGGCCCAGCCGGAACCATCGACGAAGGCGCCGTGCACCAGGACGATCGTGCCCGGCTTGTCGCTCGGTGCGGCGATGGCCGGAGTCGCCGGCCCGACGGCGCCAGCCCCGGCGGCAAGCATCATGACGAGCATCAGCCGATTGGCGGAAAGCAGACGCATCACAGGTCTCTCCTTGTGTCGCTTGCCGCAGAACCGGCGCATGCCCGTTCTCCCCGACCGCCCCGCCATGATGTCGCGACGGCGATGGATGGAAATCTCCGATGAGGTATCGCGCGATCGCTCGAACAGGAGCCCGACGGCTAGCGTGAAGAGCGCGACCGCACGCGGACTCGCCCCCAGATTCGCGCATCGACGGCATAGGCTCCTGGCCCTGCCAGCACCAAGGCGACCATGCCGCCCAGCAGCGCCAGGTCTCGCGGAAACGACATGGGTGGACTCAAGGTGATCAGCGCCAAGGCGCAGACGAACGCGCTCCAGCGTGCTCCAGCGCCCAGCGCCAGGGACACGCAGAGAACCGCCGTCAGCCACGGACCAGGTCCGCCAAGTTCCGGGATTGGATCGAAGGTCAGGGCGGCCCAGGCCAGCGACAACCGCAGCACCGCCAGACCCGCGCCAAGCAATCCGCCAGGGTAGACCGGAGCCGTGATCCTCATTCAGGAGGTCTTGAACCCTCGGCTCGCCGCGCGGAACACCCGATCTAGCGATTGCGCGATCCCCTGATCGGGGATGCCTTCCAACCCCTCACAGAACAGTGTTTCATCATTGAAGCGACCACGGGGGTGGGAATGGCGTCAGGACCTGTTCGGCTTTGGCCAGCGCTGGCGGCGCTGCTGTGGATCATCGGCGTCTGCCAGGTCGCCGCCCAGCCCTATGCGCTGTCCATGGGCCAGCTGAAGCACGAGGTGTGGACGCGCGACGACGGCGCGCCGTCCGTACCGCACGCCATGGCCGAAACCGCGAACGGCATGCTCTGGATCGCCAGCCGCGAAGGATTGTTCCGGTTCGATGGCCTCTCGTTCGAACCCATGGACGCGGACATCGATCGCGACAAATACGGCCAGCCCCGGAAGCTGCAGGTCGGACGCGATGGAACGATCTGGGTGTGGTATTCGAAGGGGTGGCTGGGACTGTTCCGCCAGGGCCGTCTCCAGCTGGTCGAGGCCCCGAAATACTCGGGCGAAGTCATCACCTTCACCCTGACCCGAGACGGCGCGCTATGGGTCGGTATCGCGCAGATCGGCCAGCCGTTCCTGCGGTACCAGAACGGGCGCTGGGACAGGGTCTCGCCAAACCCCGAGCGCCAGATGCTGTTCTACACCCTGGAGTCCGCCGACGGGGCCTTCTGGATCGGCTACAACAAATCGGTGCTCCGCCGGGCGCCGAACAGCGCCAAGTTCGAGCGCGTCGAAGCGCCCATGGGCGGCGGCGGCGCGCTGGCAATAGATCCTTCCGGGAGCGTCTGGGTCGTCCGTCCGGACAGCGGAGCCAGGCTCACCGGACCGGGCGGACGCTGGCCCGCGCCGCCCTCCAGGCCGTTTCGCTGGAAGAGCGACGACCCGGCCTGGATCGGCGTGGCGTTCGACAAGGACGGCAACCTCTGGACCAAGGGCCGGGATTTTGGACGGGTCGCGGGGCTGGTCCAGGCAGAGCGCACCGGCCGGGGCGACCCCGTCTACGAACAGGGCGGGCGCTCCCTGATGTCCTCGCCGCGACCGTCCCTGCTGTACGTCGATCGACGCGGAACGCTGTGGTACGGCGGCCCCCGCAGCATCGACCACTTCAGCACACCCAGCATCGTCGTCGAACCCGAGCTGACAGCGACCGCTCGGTACGGGGATCAGGTCCTCACCGCCTCTTCCGGGGCCGTCTACATCGGCCAGAGCGACGCGCTCTATAGGGTCGATCCGGGCAAGCCCCCGGTGCGCCTCTTCGCGATCCACGACCCGAAGGCGATCTGCGAGGATCAGGACAAGTCGATCTGGGTCGCGGCCCTGGATCGGATCATCCGGGTCCGCGGCGACGAGCGGACGGAGTTCCCTGCTCCTCCGAGCGAAACCAGCTTCTACGATTGCGGGCCCGACTCCACGGGGCGGTTCTGGCTGCCCGCTTCCACCAACGGCATGTACTGGCGCGACGGTGCGAGCTGGCGGTCTGTCCCGGCCAAGGACCTTTCGGCGACCTCCGATCCGGCCTTGCTGGTGAAGGATCCCCAGGGCCAGCTGTGGTCCATGACCGACGGCGCGACCCTGACCCGGCTTGAAGGCCGCTTCGCCGAGACGCGGTCGCTCGATGCGGTCCTGAAGACGACGGGCGGGATACGCGCGGCGCTCCCCACCTCCCGGGGCATCTTCTTGTCGGGGCGGGATGGCGCGGCGCTGGTGTCCGCTCGCGGCATCACGCAGACCCAGGCCAAGCCACTGCGCTACGTGACCGGCCTGGCCCAGACGCCCGAAGGCGACACCTGGCTGTTTGGCGCGGGCGGACTTTCCAGGGTGAAGACCGCCGATCTGGAGAGGGCCTTCGCCGAGCCCGCCTTCGTGCTCCCGGAACGAACCTTCAGCTACGAGGATGGCCTCCCGAACGGCCCCAACGCCCAGAATTATCGAACCATGACCCGAGGCGGCGACGGTCGGCTGTGGCTCGCTACGATCGACGGGATCGCCTGGATCGACCCCGCTCACCTGCCCTCCAACTCCGTGCCGCCCGGCGTCGCGATCACCTCCCTGACCAGCGAGACGGCCACGCTCAAGGACCCGACGACGATACGGCTTGAGGCTGGCTCCTCGGACATCACCATCGGCTTTTCGGTGATCAATCTGACCATGCCCAAGCGGGTCAAGGTCCTGTACCGACTGGAGGGCCACGACCGGCAATGGGTGGACCCGGGCTCGCGCCGGCAGGCGTTCTATACGAACCTGGCCCCGGGGACGTATCGTTTCCAGGTGATCGCGGCCAACGAGGACGGGGTCTGGAACCGCGCCGGCGCGACCCTGGCGGTGACGATCCCGCCGACCTTCCTGCAATCGATCTGGTTCAAGCTGCTGGTCGCCGCCGCGCTGATGCTCCTGGCCTGGGCGCTCTACAGCCTGCGCGTTCGCCAGGTCGCCGCCGCGTTCGAGGCGCGCTTTCAGGTTCGGACCGCCGAACGCGAGCGGATCGCGCGGGAACTGCACGACACGTTGTTGCAGGGCTTCCAGGGCTTGATGCTGCGGTTCCAGGCCGTGTCGAACCGGCTGCCCGGCGATGACCCGCTGCGCACCGACATCGATCAGGCCCTCGATCGCGCCGACGGCGTCCTGGCCGAAGGACGCTCCCGCGTCCGCGACCTGAGGAGCCAGGCCGCGCGCGCGGACCTCGCCGAGGCGCTCGTCGACCTCGTCGGCGGTTTCAACGAAGGCGCGGCGCCGCCCATCGATCTCGTCATCGAAGGCGGCGCGAAAGCGGTCGTCCCGCTGGTGAGCGAGGAGATGCTGCGGATCACGCAAGAGGCGGTCCGCAACGCCATCGCTCACGCCCAGGCCTCGCGCATCTCGGTGCGGCTCACCTTCGCCCGTCGCCATCTGGCGCTGTCGATCGCCGATGACGGCGTCGGACTACCTGCGGCGGTGCAGGACGCGGGCGAACGGGAGGGCCACTTTGGCCTCAAGGGCATGCGCGAACGCGCCGAGCGCGCCGGAGGGCGACTGACGATCGCGACCCGACCGAAGGCGGGAACCGAGATCGAGATCCAGATTCCCGCCAACACGGCCTATGTGGAAGCCGCCCTTGGATGGGATTGGTTGCGGGATCTGGGTGTCTGGCGCGGGAGGCTGCAATGACGGCGCGTCTGATCCGCGTTCTTTCCGTCGACGATCACGCCGTCCTCCGCGAGGGGATCGCGGCCTTGGTCGGACCGCAGGAGGACATGGTCATCGTGGGCGAGTGCGAGAACGGTCGTCAGGCCGTCGACGCCTTCCGGCAACTGCGGCCGGACGTGACCCTGATGGATCTCCAGATGCCCGTCATGAACGGTCTCGAGGCTATCGCCGCCATTCGCGAGATCGCCTCCGACGCCCGTATCGTCGTCCTGACGACCTACCAGGGCGACGTTCAGGCCGTCCGCGCCCTCAAGGCCGGCGCCAGCGGATATCTGCTGAAATCTTCCCTCCGCCACGAACTGCTCGAGACCATCCGCCTGGTCCATGCCGGACGCCGTTTCATCCTGCCCGAGGTGGCGCAGGAGATCGCCGTGCATGCCGCCGAGGAACCGCTCAGCGGCCGCGAGATCGAGGTGCTGGAATGCATGGCCGCCGGCGGCGCGAACAAGACGATCGCCCACCGGCTGTCCCTGTCGGAAGAGACGGTGAAGGCTCACATCCGCAGCATCTTCTCTAAGCTCGACGTCAACGACCGGACCCAGGCGGTCACCACGGCGCTGCGCCGAGGCATCATCGCGCTGTAGCGCGAACTCAGTTCAAGACCTCGCCGCCCGCGGGCTCGCGGCCCTGCCTGAATTCGCGGGGGGACAGGCCGTACTGCTCGCGAAAGGCCCGGCTGAAGTGCGCCGAACCGTTGAAGCCCCAACGAAAGCAGATTTCCGAGATCGACAGGCGGGCGTGCTGGGGGCTGGCGAGATCGATCCGGCACCGCTCTAGCCGGCGCGACCGCAGATAGTGGCTGAAGGTCTCGTTGGCCGAGGCGAACAGCTTCTGCACATAGCGGGGCGAGACCCCCTCCTCGTTGGCGACACGGCGCAGCGACAGCTCCGCATCCGGCAACAGGGTCTCGATGGTCTGGCAGAGGCGCTGCAGGTGCGCCGTCGGCGTCGAGATATCGAAGGCATCGGAGATGGCCGCCCCTTGCTCGAGCAGGCACTGGGCCAGGAACTCGGTGAAGGCCAGGTCGACGGGACGCAGTTGATCGACGGACAGGTTCTCGAGTTCCTCCGCTGTGGCGCGCAGGAGGTCGGAGAGGATGCGCGGCACGCCCTTGGAGCCGTCCAGCCAACCCACACGCAGGTTGAACGGGCGGATCAGGCGGTGGTCCAGCGCCACGCGCGGGGCGCGCACGAACAGCAGGCGCGAACGGGTGTCCAACCGCAGGGCCGCCGCCTGCCCCGTGGGACCGAAGGCGATGTCGCCCGCGCCGACGCTGACCGCCAGATCGTCGGTGACCAGGGTCGCCTCGCCGTGCAGCAGGACCGCCAGCCAGATCGCCGCCGGCTGCGACGTGAGGCGGCCGGCGATCGTCTGGGCCCCGGCCTCGACCAGGGCGAACTCGATTCCGAGCGGCGAGGTTAGGCAGGCCACCGAGGCGGCGGCCGGCTCGTGGTCCGAAAGCCCCTCGATCGGCAAGCCCAGACGGCCCATCGCTTCGCGCCAGGCCTCGGCGCGTTCAGCGCGGGGATGGCTTTCGGTGCTGAACGACCAGGCCTTCATGGATCACACCTTGAGCTTGGGAAAGATGTCGCGCGGGATGCGCACGTGGCAGCCTTGCGTGCCATCGACCACCTGGGTGACGCCGAAGTCGGCCGCCACGCTCATCAGCGAATAGGCGTCGTTCTTGGACAGGCCGACCTGATCGCTGAGCAGGCTCAGCATCTTGGTCGAGGCGTCGCGCATGGCCAGGTTCAGGTCCTCGTTGAAGCCGTGGACGATCCACCACTTGGGGGTCTCCAGCAGCGGTCCGGGCGTCTGGATGTCCTTGCGCAGCACGATCTGCATCAGGACGTTCAGCGAGCTCTCGATGGCCGTGCCCGACAGCTCGCCGTCGCCCTGGCTGACATGGGGATCGCCGATCGAGAACAGGCCGCCGTCGACCTGCACCGTGTAGTACATCGTGGCCCCCGCCCCGATGCGCCAGTTGTCGATATTGCCGCCGTGCTCGCCGGGCGGGATGGTGCTGACGCGGCCATTGACGGCCGGCGCGACGCCGGCGGTGCCCAGGTGCGGACGGGCCGGGATGCGGATCCCCTTCAGAGCCGGCTGACGATCGCACTCGGGGCAATTGGTGATCGTGCCCGGGATCAGGTATTTGCCCTCGAAGTCATAGGCATAGAGGGCGCTGGCGGTGTTGGTGTTCTGATCCAGCTCGTAGATCGTCACCCGCTCCTTCTCGCCGAACTCCTTGTAGAGATAGCCCCAGTTGGCCGCGAGGTTGGAGCCGTAGTTGTTGCGCGGGACCATGCGCAGGTAACGCACCTCCAGCACGTCGCCGGGCTTGGCGTCCTCGACATAGATCGGGCCGGTCATGATGTGGACGCCGGGATTGCGGTCGTCCTCGGGGATCTCCTTGAAGATCCGCGTCACGCCCTCGTCCATCATCAGCTCGGGCGCGTCGCCGGCGTGGTGGGTGATGGCCTCGGCCTGGACCAGATCACCGCTCTTGATACGCAGCGACGGTGGCGTCGAGGGATCGAAATAGCCCCAGTGCACGGTCTGGGGCGTGGCCTTCAGGGTGTGCAGGGCGCCGGGGATGACGTCCGGGCGGGTCTGGCCGGGTTCGCAGATGAAGGGCATCGGTTTCCTCAAGCGCTGGCGAGCGTGACCGAGGTCATGCTCAGCGAGCCGTGCTCGATGTGATCGGGGGCGAAGGTGGCGACGTCGCCGGGCAAGCGCGCGCCCAGCACGTAGAGCAGCGGCCAGTAGTGTTCGGGCGTCGGGACGGAGCGCGTTGCGTCCTGGCCCTGGCTCTCGAAGTCGACCGCCCGCTGCGGGACGTCCTCGGCGATGGCGGTCTTGATGTGCTCGTTGAACCGCTGCGACCAGTCGTAGGGCGCGCAGTGGCGGTCGCCCCAATCCATAGCGGGCAGGTTGTGGACGATGTTGCCGGTGCCGACGATCAGCACGCCTTCATCGCGCAGGGGCGCGAGACGCTGGCCGATCTCGAAGTGCCAGGCCGGCGGCTTGCTGGCGTCCATGCCCAGCTGGACGACCGGCACGTCGGCGTCCGGGAAGGCCTTGCCCAGCACCGACCACGTCCCGTGGTCCAGGCCCCAAGCCTGCTGATCCATCGCCACCGGCGTCGGCGACAGGATCTCCCCTACCCGCGCGGCCAGTTCAGGCGAGCCCGGGGCCGGATACTGCTGGTCGAACAAGGCCTTGGGAAAGGATGCTCCGAAATCGTGGATCGTCCGGGGCTTGGTCATGGCCGTCACCGCGACGCCGCGCGTCAGCCAGTGGGCCGAGACGCAGAGGATGGCCTTGGGCTTGCCGACGGCGTCGCCCATGGCTTTCCAGGCGCGCGTGGTGTCGTTGGTCTCCAGCGCGATCATCGGGCTGCCGTGACCGAAGAAGATGACGGGCAGACGGCTCATGCGGCGGCCTCCTCGTTGGCGGGGGCCGGCGTTCCGGCTCCTTTCATCGCCGCCCAGGTCTGTTGGTAGCGCGGCGCCAGCCAGCGGTTGAACTGCACCTGCGCGCCCTCCTGCCAGGAGTAGCGGCCGCGGATGGCGAAGCGCGAACGGAGGCCCTGCTGGACCAGCTCGTCGACATGCATGTCCTGGGCGATGATCTTGCCGGCCGAGGTCATGATCATCTCGAGGCGTTCCTCGAAACCGGGGCTCTCGATGGCGCCCGGCGCGACCAGGATGCCGGTGTCCTGCTCCATGGTCTCGGGACCGGTCGGTCGCAGGATCAGGTAGATGACCATATCGCTGGTCATCACCAGCGACAGCGTCGGCGGGATGTTGGCGAAGGTGGCGCGGTTGCGGTCTTCGTCCGTCAGGTTCGGGAAGATCGGCAGCACCGCCTTCTGGGTCGGGTTGAAGCTGGCGTCGGCGTGCAGGGTGCCGTTGTAGCGCAGGAAGCCCGCGTCACCCTCGCCCGCTTCCGGGAAGCTGCACAGCTCGCTGGGAATGAAGTCGTGCAGCGGCCCGCGGTGCAGCTTGCTGGCGTGGTAGCCGTCGTTGTTGTTCTCGAACATCACCTTCCAGTTCCAGGCGAACTGGCCGGTCATCGGCGGCGACAGGCCGTCGGCATTGGCGAGGTCGTAGTTGGCGACGGCCGCTTCCACGGCGGTGAGACGCGGCGCCAGCGGCGCGGCCGCCTCGTCGAAATTGATGAAGATGAAGCCCAGCCAGATCTCGACCTTGAAGGTCGGCAGCTTCACCGCCTTCTTGTTGAAGTCGCAGGTGCGCTCCATGGCCGGGGCGTTCACCAGGTCGCCGTTCAGCGAATAGACCCAGTGGTGATAGGGGCAGACGAAGCCGCGCGTATTGCCCCTGCCCTCGGCCACCAGCATGGCGCGGTGCTGGCACACGGCCGACATCGCCTTGATCTCGTTATCCCGGTTGCGGGTGACGATGATCGGCTCGCCGATGATCTTGGTCGTGAAGAAGTCGCCGGGCTCCTTCACCCAGTCGACACGGCCCACGCACAGCCATTCGTGATTGAACAGCGCCTCCTGCTCGAACGCGTAGAAGTCGGCGTCGGTGTAACAGGCGGGCGGCAAGGTCTCGGCGGCCTCGACGCCCAGCATCGAGCGTGAAAGGCCGTCGAAGAAGGCATCGCTGAGGAAGGGCGGGCGCGAATTCATCGGGAAGCGCTCTGCAAGGGCGGAAGTCGACCATCACGCTAGGACCGCACCGTGGGCCGGTCTTGCCTCAGCGCGCACGAAGAGTTGGTCATCGCGCGCCCCGCGCGGCCCGTCGCCGGATTTGCGAGCGCCCGGCGCCTGAATGACGTTCGCGGCGCCCAAGCAACGATCACGCGCCGCATCGCTGAGAAAGCTGTCGTGCGCGCTGAGACAAGACCGGCGTCATCGCCGCGCCTAGGCTCTGAGCGTGGATAGGAGCACGCCATGACGCTGACCGCCGACATCGCCATCAAGGACCTGAAGCCGGGCTTCGGCGCCGAGATCTCCGGCATCGACCTGGCCTCCGCGCCGGACGCGGCCCTGGACCAGGTCGTCGACACCTTCCACCGCCACGGCGCGATCGCCCTGCGCGACCAGAAGATGACGCCCGACGACCTGATGCGCTTCATCGGCCGGTTCGGCGACGCCGAGGACCACACCCAGACCCGCTTCACTCTGCCGGGCTATCCGAAGATCTTCATCCTCTCCAACCGCGTCGTGGACGGAAAGCCGATCGGCGCCCACAACGACGGGGTCGGCTGGCACACCGACTACAGCTACAAGCCCGAGCCGGTCATGCTGACCATGCTCTATGCGGTCGAGGTTCCGGACGAAGGCTCCGACACCCTGCTGGCCGACGGCTGCGCGGCCTGGAACGCCCTGCCCGCCGACAAGCAGGCCATGCTGGAAAAGCTGCGGCTGCATCACAGCTACAAGCATTTCATGGCCACCCGGCAATTCGGCCAGCAGCAGAACCTGTCGCCCGAGCTGGAGGCGGCCAATCCCGATGTCGAGCACCCGCTGATCCGCACCCACCCGGCCGATGGTCGCAAGGCGCTGTGGCCCTCGACCGGCACGGTGACCGAGGTGATCGGCATGCCCGGTCCGGCGGGCCTGGCCCTGCTGGACGAGCTGGTCGAGTTCATGACCGAGGAGCGGTTCGTCTATCGCCACAAGTGGCGGGTCGGCGACCTCCTGATGTGGGACAACCGCTGCACCCTGCACACCGGCACGCTGTACGACGACACCAAGTACACCCGCACCATGCATCGCCTGTGGGTGAAGGGCGACAAGCCCTACTGAGGTTCTTCATGACCAAGACCTGGATGATCACCGGCGTCTCCGGCGGCCTTGGCCGCGAGATCGCTCGCGCCGCGCTGGAGCGCGGCGACACCGTCGTCGGCACGGTGCGCAAGCCCGAGGCGGCGGCCGCGTTCGAAGCCCTGGGCGGTCACGCCCTGATCCTCGACGTCACCGACGAAGCGGCGGTGAAAGCCGCCGTGGCCAAGGCGCAGGCCGTGACCGGCCAGATCGACCTCCTGGTCAACAATGCCGGCTACGGCCTGGTGGGCGCGGTCGAAGAGGCCACGCTGGATGAGGTCCGCAGGCAGTTCGAGGTCAATGTCTTCGGTCCGCTGGCTGTGCTGAAGGCCGTCCTGCCGGCCATGCGCGCTCGCCGCGCGGGGCGGATCATCAACATCACCTCGGTCTCCGGCCTGGCCGTCTGGGCCGGCACTGGCGTCTACTGCGCCAGCAAATGGGCGCTGGAAGGCCTGACCCAGACCCTCGCGCAAGAGGTCGCCGAACTCAGCATCAAGGTGATCAACGTCGCGCCCGGCGGGCTGCGCACGGACTTCGCCTCGGGCTCCAAGGTCATCGTGGCCGACAAGCTGTCCGACTATGACGGCCTAGCGCGCGACGCCGAGAAGATCATGGCCGAGCACGCCGGCCAGGAGCCCGGCGATCCGGCCAAGGCGGCCCAGGCGATCCTGACCATCGCCGATGCCGAAGAGCCGCCGATGCACCTGCTGCTGGGCGAGGACGCCCTGACGTACGCCGGCTATGCCGCCCAGGGCCTGTCGGCTGACATCGACGCCTGGAAAGACCTCTCCCTCTCCATCGGCTTTTGAACCGCGAGCGACATCCGTGACCAACACCCTGATCTTCGTCGACCTGGCCTCCGAAGACCCGTCCGAGGCCGGCGCGTTCTACGCCAAGGTCTTCGGCTGGCAGAACGACGCCCGTCCCGAAGGCGTCTATCACCGCATGGTGCCGGGCGGCTTCTTCAAGCAGCCCGACGGGACCGACAGCCAGATCGGCAACCTGCACCTGGGGATCTTCAAGGCCGCCAACGCCCGTCCCCATCCCGAGCCTGAAGGTGTCGAACCGCGCGCGCTGAGCACCGACGGCCGCAAGCCGCGCATCTGGGTGCTGATCAGCGACGACGACAGCGCCGAGCGCATCCTCGGCACTGCCGAAGAGCTGGGCGCAACCCTGTTGTGGAAGGATCACTACTGGAAGGAATTCAACGGCTACAACCACGCCTTCCGCGACCCGTGGGGCAACGAGATCGTGCTGTGGGGCAAGGCCGGCGCCGATCCGCAGGTCCCGGCGGACTTCACGCGCGAATAGTTCAGTCCACCCGGCCCGGCGCGCCGACAAAGTCCTTGGCGCAGTACCAGCCGCCCTGGAACGGGACGGCGGCCGGGTCCTCGGGCGGGCTGGAGGCCATCACCTCTGCCGCCCAATCCTCGGCATTGTCGCGCGGCGCGTAACCGAGGAAAGCCGCGGCCGAATTGTCCCAGAAGTTCCGCGCGTTGGCGGAAACTCCGTACACGGTCGCATATCCGAAATCCGGCCCCTCGATCCCGCAGCGGACCAGCTCGACCATGTCGCGCGGGCTGATCCAGACGGCCAGCTGCCGCAAATCCGAAGGCCGCTCGCGATAGGCGCCGATGCGCAAGCTCAGCACCTGCAGGCCGAACTTGTCGCCGTACATCCGCCCCATCGCCTCGCCGAACACCTTGCTGACGCCGTAGTAGCTGTCGGGACGCGGGACCAGGGTCTCGAGCGTCGGCGTCTCGCGCCGATGGAAGCCCGCCGCATGGTGCGACGAGGCGAACAGCACCCGCTTCACGCCGGCGATCCGCGCGGCCTCGAACAGGTTGTGGACGCCGATGATGTTGGCCGGCAGCACCTGCTCCCAGGCGTTCTCATCCGGCTCGACCGGCACGCCGGCCATGTGGACGACGCAGTCGATCCCGTCCATCGCCGCGACCAGCGAGGTCATGTCCAGCAGGTCGACGCGGACGCACTCTTCGCCCTGCCCCGCTGGCGTCAGCGGCGCGATGTCGGCTAGCCGCATCAGCGCGTAGCGGCCGGCCAGCCCCTCACGGATCGCCGAGCCGATACCGCCGGCCGCGCCCAGCAGGAGGACTTTCAAACCGGCTTGTCGCCAGCGACGGTCACCCGATAGCCCGTGCGGGTGTCGGGGAAATAGTCCCAGATCGCCTGGTGCCAAGTGCAGCGGTTGTCCCAGAAGGCCACGGAGTTCTGCTTCCAGCGGAAGCGCACCTGGAAGTCGGGGTTCTGGGCGTGCTGGTAGAGAAAGTTCAGGATCGCCGTGCTCTCGGCCTTGGACACGCCCGCGATGTGGGTCGTGTAGGACGGATTGACGAACAGGCTCTTGCGGCCGCTGACCGGATGGGTGCGCACGATCGGGTGGGTCGAGCAATTGTACTTGCGGTCGATGTCCGGGAAGATCGCCTTGTAGACCGGATTGGCGTCGTGCACCGCGTGCAGGCCTTCCAGGTACGCCTTCATCCGGTCCGACAGGGTGTCATAGGCCCAGTACATGCTGGCGAAACAGGTGTCGCCGCCATCGTCGGGCAGGACCTTCATGTAGAGGATGCTGCCCAGCGGCGGTTCGGGATCGCAGGTCAGGTCCGAGTGCCAGTTCTCGCCGGCCACGAACTTGGAATTGGCGTCGGCGTGGATGGCCACGATCTCGGGGTGGTCGGCCAGGCCCGGCACACCGGAGTGGATGGCCAGGTTGCCGAACTTGCGGCCGAAGTCCTTGTGCGCGTCGTGCGACATCTCCTGGTCGCGGAAGAAGATCACCTGGTGCTGGGTCAGGGCCTGGTGGATCTCCTCGAACTGCCTATTCGAGAGCGGCTTTCCCAGATCGACGCCGAAGATCTCCGCGCCGATCCGGCGGGTCATGGGCTTCACGTCGAGCACGTCGTAGGCCATCCGGCCGCCTCCTAAGCGTTCAGGAACCCGCCGCGCACATAGACGAGCGGCGTCTTGGTTTCGTCGGTCGCGACGCGCAGGACGCGCCCGACCAGGATCTCGTGATCGCCACCGTCGTGAGCGGCGTGCAGTTCGCACTCGACCGCCGCCACGCAGCCGGCCAGCAGCGGCGCGCCGCAGACCCCGGCCTCGACGGCGGTCAGGGCGAAACGGTCGTCAGTCCCGCTCTTGGCGAAGCGGTAGGCCAGGTCGCCCTGCTCTTGCGCCAGGATGTTGACGCAGAAGGTCTTGGCCTGGCTCAGCGCCGCCAACGTGCGGCTGTCGCGTTTGAGGCAGACCATGACCAGCGGCGGGTCCATCGACACCGAGCTGAAGGCGCTGACCGTCGTGCCGACCAGCCGGCCGTCGTGGCAGGCGGTGACCACCGTCACCCCGGCCGCGAAACTGCCCATGGCCTTGCGGAAATCCGCCGATTCCGGGACCTGGGCTTGAGGCGCCGCGCTCATCACTCGTTCCCGAACGGATTGTCGGGATAGACCGCTGAGGCCGGACGCTTGGCGCCCTCCTCCGGGCTGGCGCGACCGCAGATCGCCAGGGCCGTCAGGGCGTAGATCAGGGCGCTGTCGACCAGGTCCTTCGGCGTCGGCCGCCAGCGGCGGAAGCCGGTGGTGATGGCCGGAATCCGATGCATGTTGAAGACGTTGTGGTCGCGCCACATGCTGGAATAGACCGGATTGGCCAGGGCGACGGGATGGCCCAGGCCCAGCTGGGTCGCGACGTCCACGGCGCCGACCAGCGGCGCCACCTCGGCGGCGTCGGCCTCGAAGCCGTGGCGCACCACGACCGGCTCGATGTCGATGCGGCCCAGGCCCGCCTCGCGCACCATGGCCTCCAGAGAATGCTGGATGTCGGCCACACGCTGCTTGGGGCTGAGGCCCACCTCCAGATAGAGGTTCACCAGCTCGGTCCCAGCCCCGAACGCGAACGGGATGCCGCCGCGCACCGAGCCGATCTGCGACTTGGGTTGGGCCACGCCGCCCGGGCTGTCGTAGCGGCTCTTCTTCTCATACTCGCCGCTCCAGGCGTGGATCGCCTCGGTCAGCTTGCCAAGTTTGTAGATCGGGTTGGGATGCTGGGCCGCCGTTGCCGGATGCTCCAACAGCGGCGTAAAGACCCCCTCGCCCCAGACCTGGAAGCGGAACACGGCATAGCCACAACCCACCCAGGTCAGGCCGAAGTCACAGCCCTCGGCGGCGATGGCGTAGTCGGGCGCGACACCGCCATGGTGGAACAGGTAGTGAGCCCCGATGTCCTTGCCCATGTAGGCGACGCCGCGGTGCTCCTCGATCGGCTCTGGGCCGATCTCGCCAGGACAGGCGGTCAGGTACATCTTGCCGGCCAGCTCGTAGCCGGCCTTCTTCAGCGCCTTGGCGGCGATGAGGAAGCAGCTCATCGGCCCGCGGTCGTTGGCGATCGGGTAGCCGTAGAGCTTGCCGTCCTCCAGCCAGCACTTTTCCCACTCGGGATTGGCCAGGGTCTCGGCGCTATACTTGTAGCTGTCGAGATCGGGGTTCCAGGTCGGCGCCTCGGTGTCGAGGTGAGCCGTGAACAGCAGGTTCTTGCCGACACCCTTGCCGCCGTGCGTGCCGATGATGTTCGGCCGTTCGGGGGTCGCGCCCACCTTGCGCGGCGAGAAGCCCTCGCGCGCCATCCAGTCGTGGACGTAGTTGGCGACTTCCAGTTCCTTGCCAGACGGCGCGGGAATGTTGCCCAGGGTCAGGGCCAGCTCGACGATCTCGGTCTCGCTGATCGCGGCGGCGATGGCCGCGCGGTCGGCCTCGGTGACGGTGTAGGGCGCGGTCGCGCCCAGATTGGCAAATCCATCGGCCATGGTCAGGCGCTCCAGGCGTGCACGATCGCGGCCGTGTCGGTCAGGATCGCGCTGTTCAGTTCCATCACCTTCAGCGAGGCGGCGTGGATTTCGGGCTCGTAGGCGGCGCAGGCGTCAGCGGCGACGAACACGTGGTAGTCCAGGCTGAAGGCGTCGCGGACGGTGCTGTCGACGCAGCACTCGGTCGTCAGGCCCGCCACCACCAGGGTGTCGACGCCCAGGGCGTTCAGGCGGGCGTCGAGATTGGTGCCGACGAAGCCGCTATAGCGGACCTTCTTCACCACCAGCTCGTCGGGCAGCGGCTTGGGACCGTAGAAGTCCGAGCCGACCTCGCCCTCGCGGCACAGGGCGCTCTCGTTGTCCGGATCCCCGCCGCGACGGCGCATGCGCTCCTTCCAGGACGGCGAGTCAGTCTCGGGCGCGGTGAACAGACCCACGAAGACCACCGGCGTTCCGGCGGTGCGCGCCGCCTCGACCAGACGTTCGGCGGCGACCACGGCGGGCTGGACCGCGGACATGTCGACATACTGGCCCAGCGCGCCGTCGGGCGAGGCAAAGTCCACCTGGATGTCGATGACCAGCACCGCCGTACGCGACGGCGCGATCCAGGCGGCCAGCCCCTCCCCGGCCCCAGCTAGGGTGGTCATCGCGTTCACGAGAACACCGCCCGCAGACCCGGCAGGATCTCGGCCCCGAACATGGTCAGCCCCTCGACATAGTCGGGGAAGATCATCATCAGGCCATCCAGCTCGCAGTAGCGCAGATATTCCTCGATCTGCGCGCTGCAGGTCTTGGGCGAGCCAACCACGGTGTGGGTCATGAACGCGCCCTGGGCCTTGGCGACAGTCGACAGCTTCTCGGCCGGCACGCCCCAGCTTTCCAACATGGCCAGGATCGCGCCCATGTCGGCGCCGTCCTTGTAGTGCTCGACCTTGGCCTCTGCTTCCGCGTCCGTGTCGCCATGGACGACGGTGCACATGGCGAAGGTCTTGATGGTCTTGCCCATGCCCTCGGCGGCCTGCTTGGCGCGCAGCGAGGCGTCACGGCGCTCATCGGGCGTGCGGCCGCCGATGAAGCAGATGTCGGCTTCGCGAACCGAGAACTGGAAGCCCCGGTCGCTCATGCCGGCGCACACCAGGTCCGGGCGCGGCTTGGACAGCGGCTTGGGCTTGGACTGGCAGTCCTTCATCTGGAAGTACTTGCCGTCGAAGTCGACGCTGTCCTCGGACCACAGCCGCTTGACGATCGTGGTCCATTCCTCGGTCAGGGCGTAGCGGTCGTCGTGGGTCAGGCTGTCGTCCCACGCGCCCATCTGGTCGAACTCGCCGCGATAGGCGCCGGCCACGATGTTGAGGCCCGCGCGGCCGCCGCTGATGTGGTCCAGGGTGGCGATCATCTTGGCCGCCACGGCCGGGTTCTGCAGCAGCGGATGGATGGTCGCCCAGATCTTCACGTTCTTGGTGGCCTCGGCGATGCCGGCCATCATGGTGACGGACTCCAGCGCCGTGCCCCAGTGGTCGGTCTCGCCGCCGAAGCCGCGGAACTTGCCCATCGACATGACGAAGTCCATGCCGACCTCATCGGCCTTCACGGCCGCCGCGCGGTTGGTTTCATAGAGGCCGTCGAGGACCGGCGCGGTCTTGGAGATGATCCAGCCGCCGTTGGCGACCGGCAGGAACACCCCGAAATCCTTGTGCTGGGAAGGACGGTGGAACATGGCGTTACTCCCTGAACTGTCTTAGGCCGCGTCGCGCAGCAGGACGGGCGTGGGCGCCGGAACCGGCGCGGCAGTGGTTTCCTCGGTGGTCTTGCGCGGCGGACGCATGAACAGCGCCGCCACGAAGATCACGCCGATCACGGCGGCGAAGACCTGGAAGGTGGGCGCGAAGCCGCCCAGACGGTCGCGCATGACGCCGCCGATCACCGGGCCCAGCGCCGAGACCGCGCCAGCCAGACAGACCATCGAGAAGAGCTCGAGATTGTTCTTCCGGCCGTAGTAGTTGAGCAGCAGAATGCTGACGGCCAGCACGGTCATGCCAAAGCCGACGCCGACGCCGAGCGCGAAGATCACCATCATCGGCCAGGTGGCGGCGTTGGCCAGGGCCAGAAGGCCGGCGGCCATCATCCCTTGGGCGCCGGCCAGCAACCAGCGCGGGTCGATGCGGTCGCCCAGCAGGCCGCCGCTCATCCGCGCCACGACCTGCATCAGGGATTCCAGGCTCAGCGCCGCGACCGCCACGGCCGAGGCCACGCCCAGCTCGCTGAAGTGGCTGGGCGCCAGGCTGACGGCGGTGACCCCGCCCAGCAGGTGGGCGAAATAGGCCGCGACAATCACGTAGAACTGCGGCGTGCGGATCGCTTCCTTGATCGTCCAGTCGACCTGGGTGCGATAGACGCGAGCATTGGCCGGCTGAGCAGCGGCGTCTTCGGCCACGGCCTTGTCGGTCTCGACCGCCGCGCTTTCCAGCCAGGCCTTGCCGCCGACCAGGGACGCAGCCAGGGCGCCGACCACCGCCGAAGCGACGGCTTGCCAGGCCCAGTACGGCCGCCAGGCGCCGCCGGCCATTTCCATGCCGACCAGGGCCATCCAGGGTCCGACGACCCCGCCCAGCGAACCGATCGTGAAATAGATCCCGAACGGCAGCGCCCGCTTCTTAAACAGCATCGACAGCAGGTGCGTGCCCGGGATCAGCGCCATCATCTGGTAGCCCACGCCCAGCAGGGCCGTGCCGGTCAGATAGACCGGCAGCCCGTGGGCCGTGGTCAGGCACAGGAAGCCGGCGATCATCACCGCCGAGCCGGCGATGATCGTCGCCCGCACGCCGACCTTGCGGATCAGCAGCGCCGGCAGCCACGACGAGCCGCCGCAAAATGCGCCGAGCAGCGTGAAGCCCAGGAAGGCCGAAGCGAAGCTCCACTGCTGGTCCTTGATCATGGCCGGCAGCACCACGCCCAGCGACGAGAACGTCGAGGCCGTGATCAGGAACAACAGAAGGGAAAGAGCGCCCAGGAGGGTCCAGGAGCGCCATTGGATCGTCGACATCGCCATCGAGCCTCCATGCAAGCTCGCGGCGCGTCCCTCGCGGGGCGCGCCGCGCGGGGGAACTAGAATTTACGGGACAGGGTCAGGCGCCACTCACGGCCCTTGCTGGGCAGCGCGCCGAGGTTGGCGTAGCTGTCGGCGTCGGGCGTGAAGTAGAGCTTGTCGAACAGGTTATCGACATTAAGCGTGGCCGTGTACGGACCGTATTCGTAATAGACGCTGCCGCTGGCCACCCAGTAGGCGGGATAGGTCACGGCGTTCTGGACGGTGCCGGCCGTCTTGGTGACATGCGTCACGCCGAACGTGCCGCCGGCCTTGCCCCACTCGTGCTCGTCGCTGGTATAGGCGCCGTACAGGCTGACCACCGACTTGGGGATCAGGGTGTAGTCGTAGTCGCCCGCGCGGCCCGGCAGGCTGCTGAACGCCCACACCACATAGGTGCCGCCATAGGCCTGCTGCCCCGGCACGCCGGCGGTATAGGCCGGGATGTACTGGAACGAGTTGTCCGGGCCCTTCACGGTCGTGTGCTGGGTGTTGCCCGAGAAGGTGAAGCTGAAGTTCTCGCTGGCCAGCCAGCGCACTTCCAGCTCAACGCCCTTGGCGCGGGTGCCGGTCGGCGTGCCGGTGATGCCGGTCAGCTGGGTGCGATTCTGGCGGTAGCCCGCCAGCGAGCCGACCAGCGTGCCCTTCAGCCACTGGAACTTGAGGCCGGCCTCGGCCAGGTCGCTGTTGGACAGCCAGGCGTCGCTGGCGTCGGCCACCAGGCCCGGCGCGATGTCGCCCGCCTGGCTCATCTCCAGGGCCGAGGCCTTGGCGTAGGTGATGTAGGGCATGATCCCGGCCGGCGCCTTGTAGGTGGCGCTGGCGCTGTAGGTGAACTTGCCCTTGCTGGCCTTCTGCTGGCCGGCGATCTGGTAGCTGAGATAGCCGGTGTCGTTCGACTTGACGTCGTAGTCGTCGTAGCGGCCGCCCAGCATCAGGTTCAGCTTCTCGCCGACCATGATGTCGGTCATCGCGAAGACGCCGGCCTGCTGCCACGTGCTCTTGTTGTCGTTCTCCCACTGCAGGCCCTGCACCCCGGCGGCCGTCTCGGTCGAGAACGGGCTGTCGATGATGTCGGTCGGCGTGGCGCCGAAGCTGATGTCGCGACGGTCCAGGGCGATCAGGCCGCTGTTGTAGCTCTCGCGGCGACGCCCTTCGAAGCTGCGATACGACGCGCCGACGAACGACTTGGAGGTCACGATCCCCGCGTCATAGGCGAAGTTGTAGGTCGCGCGCGCTTCCCACACCTTGCTGTCGAACCAGGCCGGATAGCCGTAGCTGACGAAGCGCTTGTTCTCCTGGTCGTCGTAGAACAGCTGCAGCTTCAGCGCGCTGTCGGGCGACAGCTCCTTGGCCAGGTCGAAATAGAAGGTGTTGGTGTTGGTCTTCGAGAAGTCCGCGCCGCTGATATAGACGTTGCGCGGGTTCAGCTTGGTCGTCCCGACGCCGACGTCCAGCGTGTGCAGGGCGTTGCTGTCCGGAAAGCCGTAGTAGGCCAGATACATGGCGCTGGAGTACGGGTAGAAGCCGATCTCGTTCGGGGTCAGGCGGCCGTTGCCGTCGGTGTCCTTCAGCGTGGTGTCGCGGCCGGTGATGTAGGTCTGGTTGTCGATCAGCGACTGGGTCAGGCGGTTCCAGCCCGGCGTCTGAACGTCGCCGTCCGAGTGGTAGTACATGCCGCCGAACGCCGTGGTCCAACCATTGCCCAGGTCGAAGTCCGACGAGGCCTCCAGCGTCTGGCGACGCGGATAGATACCCTTGTAGTAGCTGTGGCTGTCCTCGACCTCGCCATACAGATAGACGCCGCCGGTGATCGAACCGAAGTTGGCCGGCAGGCCCAGCTGGGCCGTGGCGTTCTTCTTGTTGTACGAGCCATAGGTCAGGGTGACCTCGCCCGTGGGCTCGGTCAGGTAGCCGCCCTCGTTCTTGCCCGACTTCGGAATGAAGTTGAGCATGCCCCCCACCTTGCCCGAGCCGTAGATCGGGGTCGGCGGACCGCGCACGATCTGGATCTGGTCGGCCGCGCCGATCGGGGTCGAATAGGTGCCCCGGTTCTCGATGCGCTTGAAGCCGCGGAAGTAGTTCTCGGCCAGGGTGCCGCGAATGTTCAGCGCGCCGGGCACGCCATAGAAGCTGGCCGTATAGGTGCCGGGCGAGACGGCGGTCAGGCCATCGATCGTCTCGATGCCGTAGCGTTGTAGCGTCACGTCGCTGACGAAGCTGGCCGAGCGCGGCGTCTCCAGCAGCGGCTTGTCGATGCCGAACACGGTGTTGTTGGGCTGCTTCTCGATCAGGCCGGCCTTGTCGCGCGCCTTGACCACGACCTCGTCGACGGTGTCGGACGGCGTCGTGGTGGTTTCATCAGCAAAAGCAGCCTGCGAGTGCGCCAGCAGGACTAGGGCGGAACAACCCGCCATCAAAAGTCGATAGGTCGACATGCGGTCCTCAATCCGAGGCCGTCGCGCCCACCGCCTGCGGCGGTTATCCCCAGGTCGACGCCTCGAGACTGATCATCCGCCCGTCTCGGCCGGCATCGAGGTTCGGCGTGTGACATTTCACTGAAAATGTCGCGGCCGCATGGATGTTGAGCCGTTATCGCTCGTAAAAACCGCTCGCTGATCGCCAAACTTGCTTTGAGGCGAACCACAGCCCCCTTAAAGCGTCCACAAGGCAGACGCTCGCGCCCGGCCGCGGCGCACGGCAATGCGCCAAATTCAACTTCGAGCCAGCCTACAGGCGCGATTTGAAGGCCTGCGCACGCGTCGTACAGGGCTCGAAATCATCGTGATCAAGCCGTGACGGAAACCGCTCGCTCGCGGGTCTTCCTCTTTGAAGCGCCGCCAAGGCGCGACAACAAAAAGGGAGGGTTACCGTGAAAATCACGCGCAAGGTCACGTTCAAAAACTATCTGTTCACCGCCACGGCGGGCGCCGTTCTGATGGCGGCCGCGCCGGCCTTGGCGCAATCGGCGCCGCCGGCCGACCAGGCCGCCACGGTCGAAGAGGTCGTGGTCACCGGCTTCCGGGCCAGCCTCGCCAACGCCATCAATCTGAAGCGCAACGCCGCCGGCGTGGTCGATGTCATCAAGGCCGAGGACATCGCCGACTTCCCCGACGCCAACCTGGCAGAGTCCATCCAGCGGGTGCCGGGCGTGTCGATCTCGCGCGACGCGGGCGAAGGTCGCTCGATCACCGTGCGCGGCCTTGGCGCCAGCTTCACGCGGGTGCGCATCAACGGCATGGAAGCGCAAAGCACCACCGGCGGCACCGACAGCTCCGGCGGGGCCAATCGCGGCCGTGGCTTCGACTTCAACACCTTCGCCTCGGAGCTCTTCAATAGCATCACGGTCCGCAAGACCCAGGCCGCCGAGGTGCAGGAAGGCTCGCTGGGCGCGACCGTCGATCTGCAGACCTCACGGCCGTTCGACTACAAGGGCTTCAACCTCGCCCTGTCGGCGCAGCAGGGTTACAACGACCTGCGCGGCAAGTGGGACCCGCGCCTGGCGGGCCTTGTCTCCAACACCTGGGACACCCCGGTCGGTCGCTTCGGCGCGCTGATCTCGGCCGCCTATACCCGCCGCCACATGTATGAGGACGGCTTTGGCACCGTCGGCTGGGATCTGGTCAGCACCAACGGCGGCTTCTGCAGCCCGATCGGCGTCACCCCGACCAACCCGCCCGTCAGCGCCGCGACCGGCACCAGCGCCACGGCCTGCGGCACCGCCGCCGGGATCACCGTGCCGCGCGCGGCCGGCACGCCCGAGAACATCGCCGCCTACACCACCGCCAGCGGCGCCAATGTCCACATGCCGCGCCTGCCGCGTTATGGCCGCCTGACCCACGACCAGAAGCGGACCGGCGTCACGGCCTCGCTGCAGTGGGAGCCGAGCCCCAACACGACCCTGACGCTGGACGGCCTCTATTCGAAGTTCGAGGCCAAGCGCGAAGAGGACTGGCTCGAGAACTTCGGCTTCAGCCGAGCGCTTTCCAACCTCGGCAAGCCGCTCAACAGCGTGCGTAGCGCCGTGGTCTCGCCGACCGGCGACCTGGTCTACGGCGCCTTCGACGGCGTGCGGATCCGTTCGGAGATGCGCTATGACGAGCTGACCACCGAGTTCAAGCAGTTCGTCCTCACCGGTAAGCACCGGTTCAACGACCGCTTCCGGATCGAGGGCCTGGTCGGCCACTCCACGTCCGAGTTCGCCAACCCGATCCAGACCACGATCATGCTCGATCGCCTGAACTCGGACGGCTACAGCTACGACCTGCGCCAGAACGATCGCCTGCCGACGATCAACTACGGCTTCGACACCACCAACGCGAACAACTTCACCTTCATCAACAACGTCTCCGAAATCCGGATGGCGCCGCAGTGGGTGAAGAACACCTTCGACACCGCCAATCTGAACGGTGGCTTCGACCTGACCGACGGTCTGACGCTGAAGGCCGGGGTCGAATACCGCAAGTACGAGTTCGACACGCGCAGCACGGGCCGTCTCAACAGCCAGCTGCTGCCGGCCCTGCCGCCCGGCAAGACCCTGGCCGACCTGACCAAGCTGGTCACCGGCTTTGGCAAGAACCTGGGCCAGCCGAGCACGAACATCACCAGCTGGGTGGTGCCCGACATCGACAAGTTCGCCGACGCCCTGGGCATCTACAGCAACACCGGGCTGTTCGAACTGACCGGGGTGACCAACTCCAGCGCCCGCGGCAACATCCGCGGCGTCGAGGAAGTCTCCAAGGCCGCCTGGACGCAGCTGGATTTCCGCACCGAGGCCCTGCCCTTCACGGTGCGCGGCGACATCGGCGTGCGCTACGTCAAGACCAGGCAGAGCTCGCGCGGCTACCAGCTGCTGGGCGCCGCCCCTGTGCAGGTCACGGCTGTCCGTGAGTATGACGATATCCTGCCGTCGCTGAACTTGACGGCCGAGGTGACCCCGGAGCTGCTGCTGCGCTTCGCGGCCTCCAAGGTCATCGCCCGGCCCGAGCTGGGTAACCTGACCCCGGGCGGCAGCATCACGGTGACCGGCGCGCGTTCGGTCAGCGCGGGCAATCCGGATCTGGATCCCATCCGCGCCAAGACCCTGGACGGCGCGGTCGAATGGTACTTCGCCAAGGACTCGCTGCTGTCGGTCGGGGTCTTCTACAAGGACATCAAGACCTACATCCAAAGCCTGCAGGAAGACCGTCCGTTCAACACCTCGGGCCTGCCGCTGGACCTGCTGGCCAACTCGCAGACCGCGCCGACGGACATCTTTACCTTCCGCACCCCGGCCAACACCAAGGGCGGGCCGCTGAAGGGCTTCGAGATCAACTACCAGCAGGCCTTCACCTTCCTGCCGGACGTGCTGCCGTTCCTGCCCCGCTGGACCGAGCACTTCGGCACGCTGCTGAACTACACCTATGTCGACAGCAAGATTGACTACTTCCTGAGCGCCACGGGCGGCGCCTCGACCACCGCCGACCTGGTCGGTCTGTCGAAGAACGCCTTCAACGCCACGCTCTACTACGAAGACAGCCGCTTCAGCGCCCGCGTCTCGGCGGCCTATCGCGACAAGTATCTGACCTCGGTGCCGGGCGGTAACACCGGCAATGACGTCAACGGCACCAACGAGCTGCTGACCGTCGACGCCTCGGCCTCGTTCGCCGTGACCAAGAAGCTGAAGCTGACCTTCGAGGGCCTGAACCTGACCGACGAGTTCGTCGACCAGTACCAGGACTCCGCCCGCAACAGCGCGTTCGTCTACACCCACACCGGACGGCAGTTCAACGTGGGGCTGCAGTACAAGTTCTAGCGTCCCTCTCCAACGCGCTAGCGCCTGGGCGTCGGCCACCCGCCGGCCGACGCCCACCTTTTTTTCATCCTGACCATGCAGGCCCAGATGTCCTCGAGCTTCACGACGCCGCGCGCCCTGCGCCTGGCCCTTGTCACCACCACGGCGCTGGTTATGGCGTCCGCGGCCCAGGCCCAATCGGATGGCCTGCTGTTCAGTCTGTCCGGCGACAAGGGCCTGACGGCCGACCGCGCGGCGGGCATGGCCGGTCCGATCTTCGCCGAGGGCGTCGACGTCGTCGCCGACGGCGCGGCGGGTCCGGGCCTGCGCGCCTCCGACGACCAGGTCCTGGCCTGGTCCGGCCCGGCCAACATCTACGCCCAGCGCGGCACCGTCTCGTTCTTCTGGCGCGCCCGCACCCCGGTCGGTCGCAGCGCCTTTCCGATCTTCCGCGTCGGCTACGCCGATCACACCAGCTGGGACATGGTCTGGCTGCGTATCGACTGGAACGGCAAGGGCTTCGACGCCTTCGTCACCGACACCAACCTGGCGCGCACCCGCGTCAGCTTCGACGCGCCGCCCCCCTCGCCCGAGACCTGGACGCACCTGGCCTTCGCCTGGGACGAGACCCAGGGCGTGCAGCTGTTCGTCAACGGCAAGCCCGCCGCCCGCAAGGACGCCAAGACCGTGCTCGACGCGGGCCTCTTCGGCTTTGGCCCGCACAGCCGGGTGATCAGTCCCTACCAGGTCCAGAGCGCCTACAACTATCGGCGCGGCGGCGACATCGACGAGCTGAAGATCTACGACCACCGCCTGGCCGAGACCGAGGTCGCGTCGCTGGCCGCCAAGGCCGAGGTCGCCTCCTCCGCGCCCCGCCGCGACCTTTCCGAGCCGCGCTGGCGTGAGGAATGGTGGACGCGCTACGGCTGGAACCGGCCGGGCGACCTGCCCGCCTATCTGGCGGCGGCGGCCACCCGGATCCGCAAGGTCGAATTCGCCGACACCCGTGACCTGAAGATGCGGATGTTCCGGGGCGCCGACGGCATCCGCGAGACCACCTGGCCCGGCGTCTACAACCGCTCGCGCCTGGCCGGCCGTCACGATTATTTCGAGCTGCCGGACTGGAACGTCTATGCCGACGGCGGCAAGGCCTACGACCTGATCCTGCCCGACGAGCCGTGGAACACGCTGGAGATCACCGGCGCAGCCTATGGCGGCCTCAGCTTCACGCCGGCCGGCGGCCGCCAGACGGCGATCGGCGCGCGTCCCGCCGGTCAGGAGCGCACCTCGACCCGCCTGTCGGCCCCGCTGGGCGCCGGCGTGCTGCGCTTCTCCAACACCGCCCAGGAGACGCCGATCCAGGAGATCGCCGCCTATAACGTCACGCCGGGCGAAGAGCCGAAGGACGCCTTCAAGCTCAGCTACCAGGTGAGGGCCGGCGCGGGCGCGGCCTATCCGACCCTGACCGAGCTGAACGGCTTCATCGCCGGCCGTTATGTCGCCGACGAGCGCGCCACCGTGGTCGCCCTGCCGGCCGGGGCGCCGGCCGCGCCGCGCGCCAAGGCGTCGGGTCCGCAGCTGCCGCTGGTCCACGTCCTGATCCCGGCCGACTTCCGCGATGTCGCGCCGGGCGGATCGGTGGCGCGCTATTCCTACGGCTGGGAAAACCTGAACGCGGGCCTGGACGGCCTGGCGATCGACCTGCCCGCCCTCGATGTCAAACCGACCCACGGCGAGTTCTTCCTGCTCAACATCCGGGTCAAGGACCCCAACTGGCCCGAACGCGACCTCCTCGACGTCAATGTCGCCGTCAAGCCGCGCGAGGCGCGAACCCTGTGGTTGGACACCCGCGACCGCATCCTGCCCGACGGCAAGAGCCTGTATCTGACCCTGGCCGGTTCGGGTGGTGACTTCGGCCCCGCCTCGATCGACGGCCTGCGCGTGCGCCTGGTGTTCAAGGACCGCAAGGCCGCGACCGCCGAGCACGTCGCCGACCGCTTCGAGCAGGCGCGCGACAATCTGAGCTTCCTGGTCGAGGAGCAGCCCAACATCCGGCTCTACCCGACCTGGACCCGGTTCGAGCGCGACATTTCCGACGTGCTGAAGGTCGATCCCGACAACGCCGTGGCGCGTAGCTACTGGGTCGAGAAGAACCCCGAGCAGCCCTATGCGCCGTTCGTCCAGCCGCAGCCGCCGGCGGGCGTTCCCCTCTGGGCCTTCCGCCAGACCGAGGACCTGAAGCTGGCCAGCCGCTTCGTGCGCTGGTGGATCGACAACCGCCAGATCGCCAACGGCGAGTTCGGCGGCGGTCTCTCCGACGACGTCGACCTGACCAACCAGTGGGTGGGCCTGGCAGAGATGGGTATCGATCCCGACGGCCTGGCGCGTTCGCAGCGGCGCATGCTGGACGAGACCTACGCCAACGGCATGTGGACGAACGGCCTTGGTCGCATCCGCACCGATGAACTCCACACCTACGAGGAAGGCATCAACGCGGTCGCGCAAGGGATGATGCTGCAGTTCGGCGATCCCAAGACCGTCGAGCGGGCCATGGAGACGGCGCGCAACTACGAGCGCCTGTACCAAGTCAATCCGGCCGGCCACCGCCACCCGGTTTCCAGCTACTACAGCGGCGACGACATCGTGCGCGAGAGCGTGTGGGAATGGGGCAAGCCTTACTCCTACCTCGTGCTGCATCCGGGCCTGCTGCTCGGCGAGTACTGGGGCTCGGCCAAGGTCAAGCAGATGGTGCTGGAGCTGGCCGACGGCTATCTGGCCCACGGCAAGCAGGCCGCCGACGGCAGCTGGACCTTCCCGTCCGAGATCCATTGGCGCACCGACGCCGATCGCGGCGCGGGCGTGGCCAGCGCCACTCACGTGTTCTGGGCGGCGTACAAGTGGACGGGTGACCAGAAGTACCTGCGGCCGCTGAACGGCGAAGTCGCCAAGGGCGACTGGTCCAGCCTGCTGCTGCTCAACGCCGACGTCCTGGGCCTGGCCAACCGCAAGGACAGCTGGGGCGCCAAGCTCTCGGCGCTCGCGGCCGACCGGACAGCGGTGAGCGGACGTGGCGCCGACCTGGCCGACTACGCTCGCTTCGAGCGCTGGCGCGAGACCGGCGACAAGGCGATTCTCGCCGACATCTACGCCCGCGAGATCGCGCTCGACAGCCAGCGCATGCACCTGATCACCGAGGGGCACCTGTGGTCGGACCGGGTCAATGTGCCCTGGTCGATCCTGCAGCGCTCGCGGCTGGGCGGGATCGCGCACAATCGCAACCAGTACTTCCCCGGCAATCTGGTCAGCTGGCGCTTTGATCGTCCCGACGCGGCCGAGCAGGTGGCCATCCTGATCCCACAGTCGACGCCCAAGGCCTTCAAGGCGGTGCTGTTCAATCTCGCCAACCGCCCCGTCACCGCCACGCTGGTCGGCGCTGACGTCGCGGCGGGCCGCTGGACCCTGAGCGAAGGCGTCGACGCCAACGGGGACGACGTCGCCGACGCGCCCACGAAGCGCGGCGTGGTCCTGGAGCGCAGCGCCGGGATCGAGGTCGTCCTGCCGCCCGGCCAGACGACGGTGCTGGATCTGGCCCTGGACACCGCCTGGGAAGACCCCGCCACCCGTCCCGACATCGGCGTGGGAAGCGACGACCTCGCGCTGACCAAGAAGGACCTGACGGTCACGGTCCACAGCCTGGGCGCCAAGGCCACGCCGGGCGGAACCGTTGTGCTGGAGAACGCCGCCGGCGCGGTCGTCGCCTCGGCGCCCATCCCGCCCCTGCCCTCGGTCGCCGACCTGACGCCCAAGACGGCGCGGGTTCGACTGGTCCTGCCGGCCAAGGCCGCGCCGGGCGACTACCGCGTACGCCTGAAACTCGAGGGCGACGCCCGCGAGGTCACCCAGGCCAATAATCTCGTCCCCCTGTCCCTACCTCCAACGCGGTGACGAGACGCGGGCCCGCCGTCCTCCCGGCGGGCCCGCACCCTTTTAGTAGCGCCAGCGCGCGCCGAGGAAGATCTGGCGCCCCGTACGGCCATAGACCAGCGGCCCTCGCCTCGCCGCGCCCGTCCAATAGGACTGGGCCTGGTCGGTCAGGTTCAGCACGTCCAGGGTCAGCTGCAGACGCCCCGTCAGGTTGAGGCTGGCCGAGGCGTCGAGATTGAAGGTCGCGTCGGCGCCGTCGACATCGGCGATATAGGGGGTCGGGCATTCGGCCGTGGCCTCCGGACCGCAGACGCCGCCCCGGCTGGGCACGGTGCGGGTGTACTCACCCCGCCGCGCGGCCGACAGACGCACGGCGTAGCGCGAGGTCTGGTAGTAGATCGTGGCGTTGATCGCCGTCGGCGACGTCCCCACCAGAGGCGCGCGATAGGTCTGGTCCGGCGCGGTCGGGGCCAGCACATAGTCCAGCGCCGACTGGATACGGGTGTAGTTGACCATCACGCCCAGCCGGTCGAACGGCGCCGGGAGGAAGGTCAGGGGCTTCTGGAACCCGATCTCCAGCCCTCGGAGCCACCCGCCCCTGGTGTTGACGACCTGGGTGATCGCCACCGGCGTCAGGTTCGTGGCGCCGGCGGGGATCGCCGCGCTCGGCAGGCCGGTGTCGGCCAGGACGCCGCCACGGCTGAGCGCCTGGGGGAAATTGTCGATCGTCAGGTGGAAAACCGAGGCCGAGATCAGGCCTTCTCGCCCCAGGTGATGGTCGACCGACAGGTCCAGATTGGTGGCCATGTAGGGTGAGACCGACGGATTGCCGGTCAGGTACTTCAGGCCCGAAGAGTCGCTGGTCAGGACCCCGGCCGGCGTCAGGGCGCTGAGGGCCGGACGGGCCATGGTGCGCGCCAGCGAAAGGCGCAGCCGGGTGTTGGGCGTCACGTCGCTCACCAGGGTCGCCGATGGCAGCAGATTGTCGTAGCGCCGCCGATCGTGCTGCCACTCGCCCGTGCTCGTCAGGCCATAGGCGTGCTGGCGGGTGGCCGCATAACGTAGCCCCGCCACCAATCGCACCGGAACCGCCCCGACCTGGGCGACCAGATCGGCCTGGAGATAGCCGCCAAGATCGTCCTCGGTGACCCCGCGATTTTCCAGGCGCGAGTTGCCGTTTGCCGCCATGCGCCAGTCGCCCCAGGCGTTGACGCAGTTGCAGTTCAGGCCGAACCGCCGCTCGAACGCGTCGATATCGGGCGACAGCCAGGCGCTGATCCCCTCGGGCGCACGCGGAAGGCTTGCCCCCCAGCGCTCCACCAGAACGCTGAGATCGCGCAGGTCGCCGACAGCCGGCACGCTGGTGAAGGGCGCCGACCGCTGGTCGCGGGTCTGGTCGAAGCCATAACGTCTCAGACTGACGCCGCCCTTGATCGTCACGCCAGGACGCGCGTCGAAGACCAAGTCGGCCTGAGCGGCGTCATACCGGTTGTCGATGAAGTTGCTGAAGCGGCGAATTTCCGAATAGCCGTCGGCGAAACTCCAGGCCCCGGTCGAGGCCGGATCAAGCCCGTTTCCAAACCGCAGGATCGGCACGTTCCCGGCGCCGCGCGCGTCAAACACCACGCCGTCCTGATCGAAGGCGTCATATCCGACCAGGCGCTGGTTCGGGTCCGAGAACCGGGATCGCGAGCGTCCCAGCAGCACGGACGCCTTGAGCCGCGACGAGAGGGTCTGATCCAGCTTCAGGGACAGCTGGTCGAAACGGGTGACGAAGTCGTCGGCGAACACCTCGGTGCGGATGTCGGTATTGTCGAACCGCGCATAGACCAGCTCGCCTTGCGGCGAGACCTGCGCGGCCGTCACCGCCATCGCCGGCCGGCCGACAAAGCGGGGATCGGCGGCGCCCCGGTTGTCGCGGTTGAGGCTCAGGATCTCGATGTTCCGATCCAGCCGCTGTTCGTCATAGCGCGAAGCGAAATAGTCGAGGGTCAGCAGCGTGCCCTCGCGCGGCCGGGCCTGCAGGGTGGCCGAGACGCCGAGGCGCTGCTGGTCGTGCGAGTAACGGCCATAGCGCGGCACCAGCGGCATGTAGGTCACCGGCGATCCGGCGGTGATCACGCCATAGGCCTCCGCCGTCGAGCGTTGATTGGCGCCGTCGAAACCTGGGCACGCGCCGCCGGTCGGCGGGCAGAAACCGCCATTGAAGCTGGCAATGTAGTCGCCGGTGGAATTGTAGCTGTCCTCGAGGCTGCGCCGCCGGCTGTAGGCGACCGAGACCAGGACGCCCAGCCGGTCCTGCGCGAAGGTGTTCGACACCAGGGCCGACACGCGCGGATAGGCCCGATGATCGCCCAGTTCGTAAAAGGCCGCCTGGCTGGCCACTGTGGCGTGAAGGCCCGGCGTATCGAGGGGCCTAGGCGTCTGCAAATCGATCGTCGCGCCCAGCCCGCCCTCCTCGATCTCGGCCGAGGCGGTCTTGCGGACAGTCAGGGTCGAGAAGAGTTCCGACGCGAAGGTGTTGAAGTCGAAACCCCGGCTGCGGTTGGCGCTGTTGGTCGCCGCGCCGGTGCCGCCGCTGGTGGCCAGGGTTTCGAGCCCGTTGAGGCGCACGCGGACGAAATCGCCGGCCAGCCCCCGCACCGACAGGGTGCGGCCCTCGCCTGCGTCGCGCTCGATCGAGACGCCCGAAAGACGCTGGAGGGACTCCGCCAGGTTGGCGTCGGGAAAGTCGCCGACATCCTCGCTGACGATCGCCTCGACGACGCCCGCCGCCTGGCGCTTGATCGCCATGGCGCTGGCCAGGCTGGCGCGGTACCCGGCGACGATCACGGCTTCGACGGCGACGTCGGGTTCAGGCGCGGCGGGAGCCTGGACCGGTGGCGCCGGCTGGGGGCGCGGCGCCGGCGTCGCCGCCAGGAGGATGGTGTGGCCGTAGTCGGCGCGCACGGAAAGGCCTGTGCCGGCCAGCAGGCGCGCCAGGCCCTCGCGGGCGCTGAAGCGTCCCCGCACGGCGTTGACCCGCCGCCCCGTCGCGGCGCTCTGGTCGAGCAGGATCTGCAGGTCAGCCTGACGGCCGAACGCGGGCACCCCGCTGGAGGCGGGTTGGGCGGCGATATCGAAGCTCAGGGTCTGGGCAGTCGCGGTCCCGGCCACGAGTGCGAGAGTCGCACCCGTCATCCAGGCCCACGGCGTTCGCCCCGCGCCGTTGGTCAGCCTTTCCTCCCCTTCCCCTCGCCAGCGCGATCTTGGCGCGCTCGGTCGTTCTAGCGCCCGCCGGAACTCATCGTTCGTGTGGCGGCGCGCCCAGTCTGATGGTCGTTGCGTCTGTCGTCACCGGCGCGCCGAAGGTCTGGCCGACCACCTCGGCGAAATGCTCCGGCTGGTTGGTCCTGAACCAGCCCACCAAGCCCTTCCGGCCCAAGGCGGGATCGGCCACGACGATGCGTCGCTTGTTGTAACGATTGAATTCGACGGCGGCCTCGGCGACCGACATGCCCTCCAGAGCCAGCCGTCCCTGACGCCAGGCCAGCCCCTCGTCGACACCGCCGCGTCCGGCCAGAGACCGTGGCCCCTCGCCGCTCGCCGGCACATAAAGACGTCCCCCCGCCGGCGCCCGCGTACGCACACCGGGCACGGCCGCGCTCCAGATCTCGACGACCCCCTCGGTAATCTGGACCTCGGCGCCGCCGTTCATCCGACGCACGGCGAAGGCCGTGCCCACGGCGCGAACACGAATATCTCCGGCGGAGACGACGAAAGGCCTGGACGGGTTCTTGGCCACCTTGAACCAGGCCTCGCCGCGGCTCAGTTCGACGGCGCGCCCACGCGACGTCATCGACACGGTCAGAGCGCTGTTGGTGTTGATGTCCGCCGAGGATCCATCGGCCAGAGCGACATGTTTCAGCTCGCCGACCACGGTCTCGTAGGCCGTGCTCGAACGGGGGAAAACTTGCACGGCGACGAGCAAAGCCGCCGCGATCCCCACTGCGCCTACCGCCAGCCGCCAACCCCACCGCGATCGCGCCGCGCTCGGCGAAACGGGCGTGCCGAGAGCCTTGGCGCGATCGAGCGTGCTCCAGATTGCCGTGGCGCGCACATAGGCGCCCCGCTGGCGCGGGTCGGCAGCGAGCCACGCGTCCAGGGCCTGCGCCTCCTGCGGCGTCAGGTCGCCGCGATCGACGCGGGCGGCCCATTGGGCCGCTTCCTTATGGATGGCTTTGGCGGTTTTTCGTTCGGTCATGGTCTTTGCCAGGCGCTCTGGACGTCGCGAGCGGATCCTCGCTGACGGCCTTGCTCAGGAAACGAAGCCCCCTCGATACGTTGTTTTCGACGACATTCTCCGTGATGTTCAGGCGTTCGGCGATCTCGCGCTGGGACAAGCCCTCGACCTTGCGCATCTCGATGATGCGCCGGCAACGCTCGGGCAAACTCGCCAGCAGGGTCCGCACCCGCTCCAGCTCCCGGCGCCCGGCCACCACACGCTCGGGCGAGGGTTGGCCATCGTCGAGGGTGTTCAGCTCGAGATCGGTGATGCTGCTGATGCGGATCACGCGGGCATGGCGGATGGCGTTCAGCAGCAGGTTTCGCGCGACACTGAAGAAGTAGGCTCGCGGATTGGAAATCTGCTCCACGGTCTCGAGATCGGACAGACGACAATAGGCTTCCTGTAGAATGTCTTCCGCCTCGATCGAAGCCGGGGCGTTGCGTTTGAGCCAGGCGCGTACGGCCGGTTCGTGAGGAATGATCTCACGTCCGATCCAGACGACGACGTCCTGCCTGAGCCGTTCCACCCCGCTGAGGCCTTTCCCTCATATCTTAGACTTTAGGACACGCCGCCGACGCGGTTCCGTCATCCCGGATGCGAAACATTTTTCAGGCGCACCGCAATCCCAAATAATGGATCGCGATCCTCTATTTTGGAATTTCGACCGCTGCGGCCGGTGGCTGAACGTGCGCCTGCGGGCCCCGTGGCGACCGCGATCCGCGCAAAACCTTCGAACTTTAACCTTATGGCGGCAGTTGCCGGTGACCTTATGCGTAGTCTCAAGACTAAGCGTATCAGGAAGTTGGCGTGATGACGGACAAGCGGTTCGACGGGGACAGGCGGCAGACGCGGCTGCTCCTGGTCCTGAGCGCGGCCTACCTGATCGTGATCGCCTACTGCGACCTCCTCACGCGAGGCCCGTCGGGCCTGGCCACGGTGTGGCCATGCAATGGCCTGCTGGCCGTCGGTCTGCTGCTGCTGACGGCGGGCCGGCGCTTGGTCCTCCTGGCCGTCAGTTTCGCCGCTCACCTCGTACTGGACGGAGCCGGCGCCTCGCCGCTGCTGATGAGCGCCCTGTTCAGCGTCCTGGACGCGACCGAGGCGATCCTGGTTGCTCTGGTCTTGCATCGCGCGTTCGGCGGCGCGCCCCGACTAAAGAACCTGGGTCGCGCGTTGAAGACCGTGGGCCTCGCCATGCCGGCCACGGCGATCATGGCGCTTGTCGGCGCCCTGGCCTGCGCGCCCATCCTTCACCTGAGCCTGGGAAGCCTTATCGCCAACTGGCTGTTCATCAACGGCTTGGGCATGGCCGTCAGCCTGCCGGCCGCCTTGATCCTTTTCGATCCCACCATTCAGCATGGCTTCGAGCGCTCGGGACGCGAGAAGCTCCTGTGCTACCTGATTGTGGCCGCCACGGCGTTGTTCGCCTTCGGCAGGCCCGAGCACAGCCTGCCCTTTCTGGCCTTCCCGGCCGGGGTGCTCGCCGCCTTCAGACTCGGGCCCAAGGGCGCGGCGTGGACGACCCTGCTGGTGACGGCCATCGCCGCGCCGCTCAGCGTGTTGGGCTTGGCCTCGGAGGCGGCGTCGCGCGCGCAGGCCTCCGAACGCATGCACACCTTGCAGCTCTTTGTCGGCGCCCTCTTTGTCACCTGCCTGGCGGCCGCCTTGGCCCTGGCGACCCAGCAAAGGTTGAAGCGGCTGCTGGTCCATCGCCAGGCTCTGGCAAGACGCGCCCAGGCGCGCGCCCAGGCCGCCAGCCAAGCCAAGACCGACTTCCTGGCGACGATGAGCCACGAGATCCGCACCCCGCTCAACAGCGTGCTGGGCTTTACCCGCCTACTGGCTGAGCGCGACGACCTGGCGCCGGACGCTCGCCGGCAGGTGGGGCTGATCGACGGCGCTGGCGGCGCCCTGCTGACGCTGGTCAACGACGTCCTCGACTTTTCACGGGTCGAGGCCGGACGGGTCGACCTTGATCTGGCGCCAACGCGGGCCGAGGCGGTCTTGCGCGAGGCGGCCGAGATCGTCGCCCTGGAGGCTCAGGCCAAGGGCCTGGCGCTGGACGTCACGGTGACCGGCGAAGGCGACCTCCACCACGACCTAGACGCGGCTCGACTGCGCCAAGTGGCGCTCAATCTGCTGAACAATGCGGTGAAGTTCACGCCGGCCGGACGTGTCTCGGCGCGGTTGACGATCGATCCGGGTGAGCACGGCGACCTGCTGAAGGTCGAGATCAGCGACACGGGGATCGGCGTACCGGTCGAGCTGCGCGACCGGCTCTTCGAGCGCTTCTCGCAAGGCGACGGCTCAGTAACCCGCGCCTTTGGCGGCACGGGCCTGGGCCTGGCGATCAGCAAGGCGCTGATCGAATTGATGGGCGGTCAGATCGGCATGAGCGCCAACGTCGGACAGGGTTCGACCTTCTGGTTCTCGCTCGTGGCGCGGCGTGTCGAGCCGGCCGCCCCGACCGCGAATTTGGCGTGGGACAAGGCCGGCTCGGCCCGGATCCTGCTGGTCGACGACCATCCCCTCAATCGCGAGATCGGCGACGCCCTGCTGACCCTCATCGGCTGCGAGGTGGTCACCGCGCAGAACGGCCACGAAGCCGTGGCCCTGGCGAAGGACGGCGGTTTCGACATCGTCTTGATGGACATTCATATGCCCGGCATGGACGGCTTAGCCGCCACACGCGCCATTCGCGCCCTGCCCGGAGCCGCCGCGACCGTACCGATCATCGCCATGAGCGCCGACGCCCTGCCCCAACATATCGCGCGCTGCCGTGAGGCGGGAATGGTCGACCACGTCGCCAAGCCTATTCAGAAGGAAGTCCTCTACGCCACGG
Source organism: Caulobacter sp. GW821-FHT10A06 (assembly GCF_059415805.1). Taxonomy (NCBI): domain Bacteria; kingdom Pseudomonadati; phylum Pseudomonadota; class Alphaproteobacteria; order Caulobacterales; family Caulobacteraceae; genus Caulobacter; species Caulobacter sp. GW821-FHT10A06. The sequence continues at coordinate 420,748 of NZ_JBWKNY010000002.1, read as the reverse complement.
TGGAGACCTGGCTGCGCAGTCCGCAAGCGGCTTAGCGCGATCAGCTTCCGGCAGCCGGCCTCCAGCCGCCGCCCAGGGCACGGAACGATCGCACCGCCGCGCGGGCGGCCTCGGTGTCGGCCTGGGCGCGGGCGTCGCTGGCCGCCAGCAGGCGGGCGTCGGCGTCCAGCACCTCGATCAGGCTGACCGCACCGGCCTCGTAGGCCAGTTCGGAAGAGGCCCGGGCCTTGGACAGCGATTGCTCGCCGCCGACCAGGATCCGCGCTTCGTCCTCGCGTTTGACCAGGCTGGAGAACGAGTCCTCCACATCGGCCGTCGCCCGCAGCACCGACTGCTGGTAGGCGGCCAGGACCTCGGCGTTGCGGCCCTTGGCGGCCTTGATCTCGGCGTCGACGCGGCCGAAGTCGAACAGGCGCCAGCGCAGGCCCAAGACGCCCTGGGCCTGGTTGGCCGAGCCCTGGAACAATGAGCCGCTGGCGGTCGAGGCCGTGCCGACCAGGCCGGTCAGCGAGAACTTAGGATAGTATTCGGAGACCGCCGCGCCGATCGCGGCGTTCGACGCCTTCAGCCGCCACTCGGCGACCGCCAGGTCGGGGCGACGGCGGATCAGGTCGGCCGGGCCGACGGCGTCGGCGATGGCCGGCGCGCGTGGCACCGGCGTGGCGGCGGCCAGCTGCGCGCGGGTGGCGCCGGGCTGAGAGCCCAGCAGCACGTCCAGCGCGTTCATCGCCGCCTCGAGCCCCTCCTCCAGCACCGGAACCTGGGCGCGGGTTTGGGCTAGAGCGCCCTCGGCCTGATGCAGCTGGAGTTCGGAGGCGACCTGCCGGCTCTGTTGCAGGCGCACCGTCTCGACCAGTTTGGACTGGGTCTCAACCTGCCCGCGGGCGACGGCCAGTCGCGCCTGCAGGCCCCGGATGACCAGATAGGTGTCGGCGGTCTGAGCCGCGACCGACAGGCGGGCGGCGGCGACGCCGACCTGGGCGGCCTGGTAGTCGGCGACGGCGGCTTCACGGTCCCGGCGCAGGCCGCCGAAGACGTCGATCTCCCACCCGCCGGTGACATTGGCCTCGTAGAGCGAGCCGTCGCGGTCGAAGCCGGGCGCGCCGGACGCCAGGCGGCCGGTGGGGGTCTGGGTCGAGAGGTGGGATCGAGCCGCGCTGGCCTGCACGCCGCCCGACGGTAGCAGAGCGGCGGTGGCCGCCGACAGCCCGGCCCGCGCCTGGGTCACCCGGGCGGTGGCCTGAGCCAGGTCGAGGTTCTGGGCCAGGGCGCGGTCGACCAGGCCGTCGAGGATGGGGTCGTTGAAGCCCTTCCACCAGGCCGCCTGGTCGACCGATGCGGGCGGCGCCGCGCGCTGGGCCACGGCGTTCGCGCCGATGAACGTCCCGGACACCGCCGACGGCGGCGCGACATAGTTGGGGCCCACGGCGCAGGCGCCAAGGGTGACGCCGGCGAGGGCCAGCAGAGCCAAGCTCGAAACCGATCGCATCGCGACCTCCTTGTGAATTGTAGTGACCATATGCTAATACGGTCACTCGTTGTCAATCACGACCCTCGATGCTACCTATCTAGGCATGACCATCGACACCACGACCCATGACGCCGCCGCGGGTCGCCGCGGGCCGGCCGACCACGCCATCCGCCAGCAGATCATCGACGCCGCCGACGCCCACTTCGCGCGCTTCGGCTACGGCAAGACGACGGTCGCGGACCTGGCCAAGGCCGTCGGCTTCTCGAAGGCCTACATCTACAAGTTCTTCGAGTCCAAGCAGGCGATCGGCGAGGCGATCTGCGCCCAGTGCCTGGACAAGATCATGTCGGCCGCCTTCGCCAGCGCCGCCGAAGCGCGCACGCCGACCGAGAAATTTCGAAAGCTTTTCAGCACCATAACGGCGAAAAGCACCGAACTCCTGTTCCAGGAGAAGCTGCTCTACGACCTCGCCGCCAACTCGGCGACCGAGAACTGGCCTTCCGCGCTCGCCTATCTCCAGCGGGTCGAAGCAGCCCTGCGCGAGATCATCCTGCTGGGCCGCGAGGCCGGCGAGTTCGAGCGCAAGACGCCGATCGACGAGACCTGCTCGGCGATCAGGCTGGCCATGCAGCCGTTCATGCATCCGCTGCTGCTGGAGTTCAATCTGGACGGCCTGCCCGAGACCCAGACCATGGTCATCAACATGATCCTGCGCAGCCTGGCCCCGTAATCGTCGCTAAAAATCGATAGTGACCAATTGACAAATTAGTCACTGGACACGAGATGAGGGTCACCGCTCAAGGCAGGACCCCTTTCGCCATGTCGCATCGCTTGCTCCTCGCCGCCCTCGTCGGCGGCCTGACCGCCCCGCTCGCCGCGTGCGGCGGCCATGACGCCGCCGTCGATCCCCGCACCCAGCCGCCGGTCGTGCGGGTCGCCACCGCCCCCGCCGCGATCGACGGTGAGCGCCAGTTCACCGGCGTCGTCTCCGCCCGCATCGAGAGCCAGCTGGGCTTCCGCGTGCCGGGCAAGATCGTCGAGCGCCTGGTCGACACCGGCCAGACGGTGCGCCGGGGCCAGCCCCTGATGCGCATCGACGCCGCCGACTACGCCCTGGCCCAGGCCGCCCAGGACCAGACCGTGGCCGCCGCGCGCGCCCGCGCCGTCCAGGCCGAGGCCGACGAGGCCCGCTATCGCGACCTGGTCGGGGCCGGCGCGGTGTCGGGCTCGACCTATGACCAGATCAAGGCCGCCGCCCTGGCCGCGCGCGCCCAACTCCAGGCCGCCGAGGCCCGGGCCCGGGTGTCGCGCAACGCCGCCGGCTACGCCGTGCTGGTCGCTGACAGTGATGGCGTGGTGGTCGAGACCCTGGGCGAGCCCGGCCAGGTGGTCGCCGCTGGCCAGACCGTCGTGCGCCTGGCCCACGCCGGTCCGCGCGAGGCGACGATCGCCCTGCCCGAGACCCTGCGCCCCGCCGTCGGCTCGACCGCCACCGCCTCGGTGTTCGGCAACGAAGCCGCCGCCCCCGCCCGCCTGCGCCAGATCTCCGACGCCGCCGATCCCCGCACCCGCACCTTCGAGGCCCGCTACGTCCTGGACGGCGCCCTGGCCTCGGCCCCGCTGGGCGCGACCGTGACCATCGCCCTGCCCGGCGCGACCAAGACCGGCGGCCGCGCCGTGCCCTTGGGCGCCCTCTATGACTCGGGCAAGGGTCCGGGGGTCTGGATCGTCGACGCCAAGACCTCGACGGTCAGCTGGCGCGCCGTGCAACTGGCCGCCGTCGGCGAAGAGACCGCCACGGTCACCGCCGGCCTGGCAGCCGGCGAGCGCTTCGTGGCCCTGGGCGCGCACATGCTGCACCAGGGCGAGCGCGTCAGCCTGCAGGCCGGAGCGGCGCAATGAGCTTCAACCTCTCCGCCCTGGCGGTGCGCGAACGCGCCGTCACCCTGTTCCTGATCATCGCCGTCGTGCTGGCCGGGACCTTCGCCTTCTTCAAGCTGGGTCGGGCCGAGGACCCCAGCTTCACCATCAAGGTGATGACCGTGGTCACCGCCTGGCCGGGCGCCACCGCCCAGGAGATGCAGGATCAGGTGGCCGAGCCGCTGGAGAAGCGGCTGCAGGAACTGAAGTGGTACGACCGCGCCGAGACCTTCACTCGTCCGGGCCTGGCCTTCACCACCCTGACCCTGAAGGACCCGATCCCGCCCAAGGAGGTGCAGGAGCAGTTCTACCAGGCCCGCAAGAAGCTGGGCGACGAGGCCGCCAACCTGCCGCGCGGCGTGCTGGGCCCGTTCATCAACGACGAATATGGCGACGTCACCTTCGCGCTCTATGCGCTGAAGGCTAAGGGCGAGCCCCACCGCCAGCTGGTGCGCCAGGCCGAGACCCTGCGCCAACGCCTGCTGCACGTGCCGGGCGTCAAGAAGGTCAACATCATCGGCGAGCGGCCCGAGCGCATCTTCGTCGAGTTCTCGCAGGATCGCCTGTCGAACCTGGGCGTCAGCCCGCGCGAGATCTTCGCCGCCCTGAACGAGCGCAACCTCGTCACGCCGGCCGGCTCGATCGAGACCAACGGCCCGCAGGTGCAGATGCGCCTGGACGGCGCGCTGGACGACCTGCAGACGATCAAGGACACGCCGATCGTGGTCGGCGGCAAGACCCTGAAGCTGTCCGACCTGGCCGAGGTCAAGCGCGGCTACGAGGACCCCGCCACCTTCTTCATCCGCAACGGCGGCGAGCCGGCGCTGGAACTCGGGGTGGTGATGAAGGAGCGCTACAACGGCCTGCAACTGGGCAAGGACCTGGAGAAGGAAGCCAAGGCCATCACCAGCGAGCTGCCGCTGGGCCTGACCTTCGCCAAGGTCACCGACCAGGCGGTGAACATCACCGAGGCCTATGACGAGTTCATGCTGAAGTTCTTCGTGGCCCTGGCGGTCGTGATCGCTGTCAGCCTGCTGAGCCTGGGCTTCCGCGTCGGGGTCGTCGTGGCCCTGGCCGTGCCGCTGACCCTGGCGGCAGTGTTCGTGATCATGCTAGCCACCGGCCGCGACTTCGATCGCATCACCCTGGGCGCCCTGATCCTGTCGCTGGGCCTGCTGGTCGACGACGCCATCATCATCATCGAGACCATCGTGGTGAAGATGGAGGAAGGCCGCGACCGCATCTTCGCCTCGACCTACGCCTGGGGCCACACGGCCGCGCCGATGCTGGCGGGCACCCTGGTGACGATCATCGGCCTGATGCCGGTGGGCTTCGCCAAGTCCAGCGCCGGCGAATATGCCGGCAACATCTTCTGGGTCGTGGCCTTCGCCCTGATCACCTCGTGGTTCGTGGCGGTGATCTTCACCCCCTATCTGGGCGTGATGCTGCTGCCGAAGATCAAGCCGGTCGAGGGCGGCCACGCGGCCATCTACGACACCCCGCGCTATCGCCAGTTCCGCGGCCTGATCGGCTGGACGGTGACCAACCGGCTGAAGGTGGTGCTGGGCGTGGTGGCGGCGCTGGTCGTGTCCTTCCTGATGATGGGCATGGTCAAGCAGCAGTTCTTCCCGATCTCCGACCGCCCCGAAGTGCTGATCGAGGTGCAGACGCCCGAGGGCTCCAGCATCGAGACCACCAGCCAGGCGACGGCCAAGGTCGAGGCGTGGCTGAGCAAGCAGCCGGAGGCCAAGATCGTCACCAGCTATATCGGCCAGGGCGCGCCGCGCTTCTTCCTGGCCATGTCGCCCGAGCTGCCCGATCCGTCCTTCGCCAAGATCGTGGTGCTGACCCCCAACGAAAAGGCGCGCGACGCCCTCAAGAGCCGGGTTCGCCAGTTCGCTCAACAAGGCACGGTCGCGGGCGCGCGCATCCGCGCCACCCAGATCGTCTTTGGCCCGCCCTCGCCCTGGCCCGTGGCCTTCCGCGTCATGGGACCCGACCAGGCCAAGGTGCGCGAGATCGCCGAGCAGGTTCGGGGCGTCATGCAGGCCAACACGTCCCTGCGCCAGGTCAACACCGACTGGGGCGAGCGGGTCCCGAGCATCCACTTCGTGCTCGACCAGGACCGCCTGCGCGCCATGGGCCTGTCCAGCCACGACGCGTCCGAACAGCTGCAGTTCCTGCTGACCGGCGCGCCCGTGACCCAGGTCCGCGAGGACATCCGCACCGTCGAGGTCATCGCCCGCACCAGCGGCGCCGACCGCCTGGACCCGGCCAAGCTGGGCGCCTTCACCCTGCTGGGCTCGGAAGGCCAGCGCGTGCCGCTCGACCAGATCGGCAAGGCCGAGATCCGCATGGAGGATCCGATCCTGCGCCGCCGCGACCGCCTGCCGACGATCACCGTCCGCGCCGATGTCGGGGCCGAGTTCCAGCCGCCGGCCGCCTCGGCCGAGGTGATCAAGGCGCTGGCGCCGATCCAGGCCAAGCTGCCGGCCGGCTACCGGATCGAGGCTGGCGCCGACATCGAGGAAGCCGGCAAGGCCAATGCGGCCCTGGCGGCGGTCTTCCCGCTGATGTTCATCCTGATGATGATCGTGATCATCTTCCAGGTGCGGTCGCTGTCGGCGATGTGGATGGTGCTGTTGACCGCGCCCCTGGCCCTGGTCGGGGTGGTGCCGACGCTGCTGATCTTCCACCAGCCGTTCGGCTTCAACGCCATCCTCGGCCTGATCGGCCTGGCGGGGATCATCATGCGCAACGGCCTGATCCTGATCGGCCAGATCCACACTAACGAGAAGGACGGCCTGGACCCGTTCCACGCCGTGGTCGAGGCCACGGTCCAGCGGGCCCGGCCGGTCATCCTGACCGCCCTGGCGGCGGTGCTGGCCTTCGTGCCGCTGACCTTTTCGGTGTTCTGGTCGTCGCTGGCCTACACCCTGATCGGCGGCACGATCGGCGGAACGGTCCTGACCTTGGTGTTCCTGCCAGCGCTCTATGCGCTGTGGTTCAAGATCCACGCGGGCTCGCGCACCGATCCTTCGATGACTCCGGTCCTGGACGCGTCTCCCGCCTAGGGCCGTCGCTCCCGGCGTGGCTTGTCCCGCCGGGGCTCCGATCGCGGCGGCTGTCCCCTCCCCAGCCGCCGCGATCCTCTTCACGAGCGATGACCCGATGACTCAATCCCTGCCGTCAGGTCCTCCACGGCCAAACCGCCCGACCCGAGCGGCGGCGCGCTGGGACAGCACGCACGCCAGCCTGATCGAGGCGGCCATCGATCTCTTCCGTCGCTTCGGCGCGCATGCGACCTCGATCGGTGACATCGTCGCGGCGGCCAACCTCACCAAACCCACGCTCTATCGGCATTTTCCCAGCAAGGAGGCGCTGGTCATCGCGTGCCTCCGCGAGGAAGGACGCCAAGCAAGGCTCGCCTTGATCGAAGCCGTCGCGCCTACGCCTGGAGAACCCCGTCAGCGCATCCGCGCGATTGGCGCCCACTTCGTCGTCCAGTTCACCAAGGCGCCGAGCCGCGGGCTCTTCGCCCTCAATTTGGCGGTGGAGTATTCGCAGCCCGAAACGCCGGTGCATCAGGCGATCCACGCTGAGATCGAACGATGGCAGGACCAGCTTGCTCTGTTGCTCGCTCCGGAGGCGTCTGGCGAAATGCCTACTGTCACGCGAAAGCTCGCCTTGCTGATCTTCGGCGCGAGCGCCGCCTGCCAAGCCCTGGGCGCGCTGGCGTGCGAGCAACTTGTGGAAAGCCTCGAGGGCATCATCACGCAGCTTCCAGAGTAAGTGCTGCGGCCAGACCAAGCGCGACAGGGCCTAGGGCTGCGACTTTAGCAGTAAAACCCACTCAGCTGCCGACAACTCCGGGCCGCCGTAGGCATGCGCAAAATAGGTCTTGAGGTCTCCGGAGAACGGCCAGTCGGAGCCGGCCACGAACCGTTCGGGTCCAATCCGACGGATCAGGGCGGCCATCCTGGCGCGGTCGCTGGCCGTCGTCACCTCGGTGAAAACCTGGGCCAGATCGAAATGGACGTTGCGCACGCGCGCTGGATTCTTCTCGAACGCCTCGGCGAAGGCGCCCAGGGCGTCAAGCGTCACGGCGTCTATGCGTCCCCAGCCGGCGGCGTGGGCAATGACCACCGGCGCATCGCCGGCGGCCGGCAGCACCTCTTCCAGGAACACCCGCACATCGCGCGCGCCGTAGTCGGCCGCGCCGGTGCGCATGTGGATCATGATCGTCCAGCCGTTGGCCGAAGCAGCCTTGAACACCGCCGCCAGCTTGGCGACCAGGCCAGGGTCACGCAGGTCGACGCCGGAATTGGTCAGGTGCAGCTTCAGCCCCGTGACGGCGCGATCGCCCTTCCAGCGCGCGATCTCGCCCAAGGCGTCTGGCGCGACCGGATTGACGCTGACGAAGGCGGCGAAGCGATCGGGATATTGCCGGGCCAGGCCGACGGTGAAGTCGTTGGCCTCGCGCATGACCTCGGTCGCGTCCGGCCTGGGCTCGGCCAATGGGCTTTCGGCAAGGTAGGCCGTCGACATCAACCAGCCCCGCCGGATGCCCGCCGCGTCCATGGCCTTGAGCGCGTCCTTTTCCGTCAGCGGCGCGGTGAAGCGGGGATCGCAGGGGCTCTTGCGCTTCGGGCTGGCGCAATAGGCCGGCAGGATGTTCAGGATCGCCGGCGAATGGACATGCATATGATGGTCGACCGCCGGCCCTGCCCAGGCCGGACTAGCTAGCAGGGTGAGGGCCAACAGCGCCCCACATCGCAGAGACGTCACGTCCGATATCCTCCCCCGGCTCGCATGAGAATGGGCGCGGACTTGCTGGTCCGCGCCCTTGCCTGCCGGCTCTACTGACCCAGCAGCGTCTTTCGCCAGAACATGATGCTGGTCCAGAAGTAGTAGTCCTCGTTCTCCTTCTTGCGGAAAACGTGGCCGTCGTTCTTGGCCAGCACGTGCCAGGCCTCGCCGCCCTTGGCGCGGACAGCCTTGATCATCTGGTCGGCCTCGGTGGCCGGAACGCGCGGGTCGGTCCCGCCCGTGGCCACCAGTAGCGGGATGGTGATCTTGTCCACGCTGGTCAGCGGCGAGATCTTCATCAGTTGCTCGCGCTGCTTGGGATCGCGCTCGTCGCCATACTCCACCCGGCGCAGGTCGCGGCGGTAGGACTGGGTGTTCTGGAGGAAGGTGACGAAGTTGGAGATCGCGACGTAGCAGTTGGCCCCCTTGAGGCGGGCGCTGTAGTGCGTGGCCGAGGCGTAGCACATGTAGCCGCCGTACGAGACGCCGTTGACCGCGAAGCGGCTGGCATCCAGGGCCGGGTCCTTCTCGAGCGTATCGAGGAAGGCGCCGATGTCCTTGACCGAGTCCTCGCGCTTGAACGGCCCGTTGTCCAGGTTGACGAACCGCGCGCCGTAGCCGGTTGAGCCGCGCACGTTCGGGAAGAACAGCGCGATGCCCAGCTCGTTGAGCAGATAGTTGTTTCCGCCGAGGAAGTCGGGACGGGTCTGGCCTTCCGGACCGCCGTGGATGTCGACGATCAGCGGACGCTTGCCGGGGAACTTGGCCGGGTCGGGCTGGTAGAGGAAGCCCGACACCTTCTCGCCGTCGAAGCTGGCGACCTCCACCAACTTGGGCTCGACGTTCAGGTTCGGATCCAGGCCGCCGGTCTCGCTGTGCGTCCACTGCGTCACGGCCAGGGTCTTGGCGTCGATCGAAAACGCGTCGCCCGGCACCTTGGCGCTGGACATGGAAAGCCCGATTTGCCCCCAGGGCGAGATCTCGATGGCCGCGCCGATGGCGTAAGGGATCACGCCTGCCGGCAGGCCAGTGACCGGACGCACGGCGCCGGTGGCGATATCCAGCACCCGCACGCGCGATACGCCGGCCTCGTTGATCGCGTAGACCGCGAACGCGCCATCCGGTGAGATGGCGAAATCGCTGACGTCCCAGCGCGGCTCCTTGGAAACCGGCGTAAAGCCGCCCTTGGCGTCCAGCTTGCCCAGGCGCTGGAAGTCAGAACCCTTGTTCGAGGTCAGCCACACCGAGCCGTCATGACCGTATTTGGGATCGACGTAGGACGCCTTGGCCTTGGGATCGGTCAGGGGCTTCATCCCGCCGCTCGCCAGATCCAGTTCGTAGACCATGGCCTCGTTGACCGACATGCGGTTCAGGACCAGGGCCTTGGAGCCATCGGCGGAGAAGTCGGCGATGTTCCAGCCGCCGCCGGTGACCTGGGCGACCATGCGGTCTGTCTTGGGGTCCTTCGGGTCGACGACGTAGAGGTCCATGTCCGCGCCATTGCGGCGCGACGAGGCGTAGCCGACCTGCTTGCCATCCGGCGACCAGGCGCCGAACCAGTTGCGGCTCTTGCCGTCGGTGATCAGGCGCGGGCGGCCGGCTTCAAGGGCGTAGAGTTGGTAGAACTCGTCGCCGCCCTTGTCCTTCTGGATCACCAGGGTGTCGCCCTTGGGCGAGAGGGCCGCGGCCAGGATCGGCTCGTTCTCGAAGCTGATCTGGCGACGGTCGCCGTCGGGCTTGGCCACGATGTGGATCTGGTTCGAGCCGCCGAAGCGGGTCTTGATCAGCATCGAACGGTCAGCCGTGTTCCAGCCCAGGAAGTCAGCGTGACGGGACTGCAGATACGGCGCGGTCGCGGCCGCCAGCTCTTGTGGAATGGCCGGCGCGCCGTCGATGACGACGGCGGCAGGCGGCGCGACGGTCTGCGCCGCCAAGGGCGTCGCGGCGGCGCAGGCCAGCAGGGCCAGCGCCAGGGAGTGGCGAGAAATCATGTGAGGAACGCCTCGGAAGAAAGGGGGAGCGCCGCCGGCGGGAGGGGCTTGGGGGGAAGCAGCCGGCGGCGCGGTGTCGGGCGGGCTTAGAAACGCATCCGCGCGCCGACGGTCACATAGCGACCGATCACGTCGTAGTACGGCGAGTACAGCGAGCTGACCGGGGGTTTCTTGTCGAACAGGTTGGTGGCGTTGGCGTAGAGCTCGATCGCGTTGCCGCGGATCTCGGGCAGCTTCGCCGCAAGGCCCAGGTCGTAATAGGTGTAGGCCTTGATGTGGTTGTTCACCAGATCGACGGTGCTGTTGTAGTTGCCCGCCGAGATGTAGCGGGCGCGCAGGTTGGCGCTGAAGACGTCGCCGGCCCAGTCGATCGAGGCGTTCGCGCGGGTCTTGGGCGCGCCCAGACCGAACGAATAGCCCTGCGACTTGACGTACTCGATCTTGCTGACGCCGTCGTTGGTGGTCAGGCTGTTGATCCAGGTGCCCAGCAGGCGGGCGCGGATGCGGCCCGGAGCGCCCGGGATCAGGCGGTCGAACGCGGTCGAGTACGAGATCTCGGCGTCGAAGCCGTCGGTCTTGTAGTTGGCCAGGTTGACGTAGGTCGAGACGATCCGGGTGATCGTGCCGGCAGAGTCACGGGTGATGCGCGAGCACAGGTCCTGGTTGCCGTTGGCGCACCGGGTGACGATGTCCTGGGCCGCGATCGTGGTGATCACGTTGTCGATGTTGATGTTGAAGTAGTCGATCGACATGCTCAGGCCCGAGATCGACGGCGGCGAATAGACAAAGCCCGTGGTGAAGGTCTTGGCCGTTTCGGGGTTCAGGTTCGGGTTGCCGCCGCCGTTGGTCAGCACATAGACGCTGGAGTTGTTCGTCGGGTCGGTCAGGGTGTTGTAGCCAGTCGTCGACGACGTGAAGAGCTCGGTCAGGTTGGCCGAACGGATGTCACGCGACTTGGTGATGCGACCACGGAAGCCCGGGAAGAACTCGTTGGTGGCGCCCAGCTTCCACGACCAGATCGAACCGGTGGTGTCGTAGTCCGAGATGCGGGCGGCGGCGTTGATTTCCAGCTTGTTGAAGACCGGGACGTCACGCACCACCGGCACCAGCACTTCGGCGAAGGCCTCCTTGACGCTGAAGCTGCCGGCCATGGCCGAGAAGCTGAACGAGGTGAAGGCCTTGGCGGTGTCCAGAGCGCCGACCGTGCGATCGACCGACTCCTTGCGGGCTTCGGCGCCGACAGCGATCGAGACCGGACCGGCCGGCAGCGAGAAGGGCTCGCCGCGCAGGCTGAAACCGCCGACGTCCAACTTGCTGGTTTCGCGCATCGACGGCGTGCCGGTGACGTAGGCCAGCGCCGCCTGCGAGGGCGCGCCCTGGCCGAACAGGTTGATCGGCACGCAGTTGGTCGTCGGGTTGCTCAGGGCGATCCGGCAGACCGCCTGGCCGGTGGTCGGGCTGATCACCGAGTCGACGGCGTTGGCGTAGTTCTGGGTCAGGAAGAACCCAGGGGTGTCGATGTTGTTTTCCTGCTCGCCGTGGCTGTAGTAGGCGCTCCAGCGCCAGCCGCCGTCGAGCTCGCCGTCCAGGGCGATCGTGCCCTGGGTCGAGACACGCTCGAAGTCGATCGTCGGATAGGCCTCGGTGTTGAAGCGACCCATGGTGAAGGTGGTCTGGCCGGCGGCGGCCATCGCCGTCTTCACCGCCGTCGGCAGGAAGGCGTTGTCCGACTTGATCGTCAGGTTGCCGCGGTTGTGGTCGCCGAACCAGATGTAGTTGTTCCACATCCGCGAGCGACGCAGCTCGGCCGTCAGCTTGACCTTGTCGGTCAGGTCGTAGGTGGCGCTGGCCATGGTGGCGTAGCGCTTCTGCGGCGTGACCAGCGGCGACAGGTCGTCGTTCGATGGCCCTTCGCCACCGATCGAGTTCGTGCCCTGCACCGTACCGTAGTCGAAGGCGCGCAGGGTGCCGTCCGGATTGAAGGTCTGGCCGCGCAGCACGCCCGACATGATCAGGCCGCCCGGGGCCGCATTCGCGAAGCCGACGTCGGGCGCCAGGATGAAGCGGCCCGCGCCGTTCGAGATGGTGGCCCAGCGGCCGATGTTCGGGCGGCTGTTCTTCGGAATGACGCCGTCGTTGTCGAGATATTCGCCGCCGATGACAAAGTGGCCGCGACCATTGGCGAAGGTCGTGCCGGCCGCGCCTTCGACGCGGATCTGCTTGGCGTCGTCAAAGGACGACTCGCCGCCTTCGATGCCGAACTTGAAGCCGGTGAAGGTGCGGTCGATGGACAGGTTGACGACGCCGGCGACCGCGCCCGAACCCCAGGCGGCCGAGGCGCCGCCGGTCACGACGTCCACGCCCTTCAGCAGCACGCTGGGGATCATGTTGAGGTCGTTCTCGCCCGAGAAGCGACGGCCATCCAGCAGCACCAGGGTGCGGTTGATGCCGAGACCACGCAGGTCGACGGGAGCGTTGCCCGCGCCGGTGTTGGTGCCGGTGGTCTGCGGCGAGGTGGTGGCGCGGAACTGCGGCAGGTCGTTCAGGGCGGCGGCCACATTCGGACGGGCGCCGACGGCGAGGTCCTGGGCGGTGACGCGCACGGTCGGGGTCGGGGCCTGGAAGCCGGCGCGGTCGATGCGCGAGCCGGTGACGACGATCTCGGCGACGCTGGTGTCGTCGGCCTTGGCCGCGGCGTCTTGAGCGAAGGCGGCGCCGTGCAGGGCCAGGACGGCGGGAACCAGGCTGCAACCCAGCAGCAGGTTCCGGCGGGTTTGACGCGAAGAATTCAAAAGAGATCCCCTCTGTTTCAGCAGTCGACAGTCGCCCTCTCCCGCCACGGCCGTTGCTCGGCCGCGTTCGGTTGCGCGTCGCCGGAAGGTCAGCACCTCCAGGCGTCACAGGCGTTCCTCTGCCCCCGCTGTCCCGTGGCCTGAGAGATTCAGGCGCATGTGCGCCCTTGCTCCTTCGGCGAGGCCGCTCGCTTATGGAGCGGTCCTGCTTTCCAGCGTCCTCGTGTTCTGCGGTCCTTGGTGCCTGAGCGTTTCCGGGGCGGTTGCGCCTTCGGCGTCGGGCCAAAACCCGATCTCTTCCGCGAGAACCCGGCCAATACGAACGCTTCGTTTGATCCCGTCAAAAGCCGCTTGCGCGGCATAAACGCCCACCAGGTTTGCGAACGGAGAGATGGAAATTCCCAAGCTCAACCCGAGGCCACGCGGTTCGCTCGTCGGCTCTCGCCCAGGTTCGCGGCCGTGACAGGTCCGTGACAGTTTGGACCGTTTGGCATGGCCCCCGAAAAACAGCGACGCTTAGGCCACCCGCCTATGAATGCGCAAATTATAGGCGCCAAAAGCCTAATATTTGCACATATATCACCGACCGGCGGCGGCGTTGTGCCAACGGGCCAGCAATTCAGCTCGACGGCCTTGGTCGAAATTGGCCAGCAAGGCCGGCCCGACGCGGATCGGCCGTCCGCCGGGGCCGAGAGTCGCCGCGCCGCCGACCGGCCGGATCGGCGTCAGCCGCGCCTCGGCCAGGCGCTTCTGGCCGTCGTCGGACATCAGATAATCCAGGAAAACGCGCGCGGCCTTGGGATGCGGCGCCGAGCGGGTGATGAAGGCCACCCGCGAAATCGACAGGTGATAGTCGGTCGGCACCACATAGCCGACGTCAGGGTTGCGATGGCGCGCCCACCAGTCGGCGTAGAAGCCGTTCATATTGAACACCAGCAGCCCCGGCCCCGACAGCTCGTTCAGCAGCGCCGCGCCCGGCACGAACAGGCGCGGCTTCGACTTGGCCAGTTCCTCGTACAGCGCCCAGGCGTCCGGATAAGCCTGCAGGTCGCTGGACATGTACATGAATCCGACCCCGCTCTTTTCGGGATCGTACATGGCGATGCGGCCGCGCCAGCGCGCCGGGTCAGCGCGCAACGCCGCCAGCAGAGCCGCGTGGCTACGCGGGACCTCCGACGCCTTCAGCGCCTTCTTGTTGTAGGCGAAAACGATCGGCTCGGCCGTGACGCCATAGCCCTGGTCGCGCCAGACCGCCCAGGCCGGCAGACCCTTCGCCTCGGGACTGCGATAGGTCTGGGCGTAGCCGTCATTGATCAGCTTGACCTGGATGTCCATCGACGAGCTCCAGGCGACGTCGCCGACCGGCTTGTTGGCGTCGATCTCGGCGATCAGGCGCGTGCGCATTGGCGTGGCGGCCAGCTCGACGAACCGGACCTTGATCTTGGGGAAGCGCTGGTGGAAGCCTTCGCCGATCGCCTGGTGGACGTCGGTATTGGCGTAGACGACGACCTCGCCCTCGCGCTCGGCGGCGCGTACGTCCCAGCCGCTCGTCTCCTGCCCAGGATGCTTGGGCGCGCAGCCCGCCAGCGCCGAGGCGAGCATCAGCGCGGCGGCCAGCAGCCCGCGTCTCTTGACCGCTCGTGGCAATCGGCGTCGGATGGCGCTTTCTCCTTCCCGCGTTCGGTCCCTACATCCCCGATGAAGATACTCGTTGTCGAGGATGATCCGCCTCTACGCCGTTCGCTGACCGCGACGCTGGAGAGCGAGGGGCACCAGGCGATCTGCGCCGAGACCGGCGAAGCCGCCCTGGCCCTGGCCGCCGGCGGCGACTTCGAGGCCATTGTCCTGGACATCGGCCTGCCCGACATCGACGGCTTCGAGATCCTGGGCCAGCTGCGCCGCGAAGGCGTGCTGACGCCGATTGTCATGCTGACGGCCCGCGACGCCGTGCACGACCGCATCGCCGGCCTGGACATGGGCGCGGACGACTATGTGCTGAAGCCCTTCGACCCGTTCGAGCTGGTGGCCCGCGTGCGCGCCGTGGTCCGGCGCAAAAGCGGCTATGCGGCCCGCACCATCCATGTCGGGACCCTGGCCTGCGACTGGGAGGCCGGCGCGGCCTGGATCGGCGAGCGGCGGCTGGACCTGCGTCCGCGCGAGTGGGCGGCGCTGAAGGTGTTGGCTTCGCGCCCCGGCCGCGTGGTCGAGCGCGGACGCCTGGCCGCCGAGGTCTTTCCCGACGAGCAGGATCCCTCGCCCAACGCCCTGGACATCCATGTCGGCCGCCTGCGGCGCAAGCTGGCGCCGGACGGTCCGCGCCTCAGCACCCTGCGCGGCGTGGGCTACCGGCTCGACCCGTGAGCCGCGCCCATCCCAGCCTGGTCGGCCGCCTGCTGCTGGCCCAGGTCGCGCCCCTGGCCCTGCTGGGCGCGGCGCTCGCCCTGGCCGGCGCCCTGGCCGCCCACGCCGTCGTCGAGAAGTCGTCGGACCGCCTGCTGGCCGGCTCGGCGGCCTCGATCGTCGCCCAGATCGGCGTGCGCGAGGGCCAGGCCCAGGTGGCTCTGCCGCCGTGGGCGCTGGGCTTGCTGGACAGCCCCGAGCGCGACGCGGTGTTCTACGCCGTGCGCCAGGGCCCGCGCCTGGTCACGGGCTATGGCGACCTGCCCCGCCTGCCCGCGCCCGCACCGAACGAGACCAACTTCAACTACGCCAGGATGCGCGGCTATGAGGTGCGCATCGCCCAGTCGACGGTGCTGGTGCCGGGCGTGCGCGAGCCCGTCGTCGTGGCCGTGGCTCAGAGCCTGGATTCGCGCAAGGCCAGCGAGCGCGAGCTGCTGTCCAGCCTGATCGGCCTGCCGGTGCTGCTGGTGGTGGTCGCCGGCGTCCTGGTCATTCCCGCCGTCGGCTGGGGCCTGGCGCCCTTGCGCCGCCTCACGGCCGACCTGACGACTCGCGCCCAAGCCTCGCGCCCCGACCTGGCGCCGGTTGACGCCACAGGCGCGCCGGCCGAGCTGTCGCCGGTGGTCGGGGCCTTCAACCACCTGATGGGCAGCCTGGAGCGTTTCACCCGAGCGCTGGAGCGGTTCTCGGCCGACGCCTCGCACCAGCTGCGCACGCCACTGTCGGTGATCGTCGCCAACCTGGCCCTGCTAGAGCGCACCGCCGCCACGCCGCGCGACAAGGCCCTATTGGGCGACTCTCGCCAGGCGGCGGCCAACCTGCGCCAGGTGCTGTCACAGTTCCTGGCCCTGGCCCGTTCGGAAGCCACGGCGGCCGAGGGCGAGGCCGACCTCGCCGCCCTGCTGATCACGATCCAACTGGAGGCCGTGCGGGCCTTTCCCGATGTCGAGGTTCTGGCGCGCCTGCCCCCAGGCCTTCCCCTCGCCCGCGGCAATCCGGTGCTAGTCGGCGAGGTGCTGCGGAACCTGATCTTCAACGCCTGCGCCTATGGCGGCGGAAAGACCCGCATCGTCGCCTTCGCCAAGGCCGACACCCTGAACGTCGTCATCTGGGACCACGGCCCGGGCGTCAGCGAAGCGGATCTGGAACGCCTTTTCGCCCCCTTCAGTCGCGGTAGCGCCAGCAGTGTCGCCCAGGGTGCGGGGCTGGGCCTGGCCATCGTCCGCGCCATCACTGAGCGCCTGGAGATCGGCGTCTCGCTTCGCCGTCGGACATCGAAGCCAGGCTTGGTCGCCGAGATCACCTTCACCGTGCTGGGTCTTTGACGAAGCGACACAAGAAGGCGCTTTGCCCTTTCACGAACCGTCATCTTCGCCTTGCGTGATGAGCCGCGGCCAGACCGGCAAGCCGTTGCGTGGCAAGCAATCGCCGTTGCAATCATTGCGATCGACGATCGAAGATCCTCGATCGATAAGCCCCCCGCCGACAGCAAAATGGGGGTTTTCGAGCTATGCGACGACAGTGGCTTATGGGCGCAACGGCGCTCCTGGCGGCAGGACCCGCCTGGGCGCAATCGACTTCGACGGAGACGAACGGCCAGGTTTCGGAACTGGTGGTGATCGGCAGTCGCGGGGCGCCGAGGTTGGCGACCGACACCGCCGTGCCGGTCGACGTGTTGAGCGCGGAGTCCCTGGCCGCCCGCGGCCAGAACGACCTGACCAAGACGCTGGAATTCATGTCGCCGTCGTTCAACTATCCGCGCACCTCGTCGGGGCCGTCCTCGACCGGCGCGCGCTCGTTCACCCTGCGCGGCCTCATTCCCGACCAGACCCTGGTGCTGGTCAACGGCCAGCGCCGGCACGCGTCTTCGATCATCACCTTCAACAACGGCGCCTTCCGCGGCTCGGTGCCCGTTGACCTGAACATGATCCCGCTGACGGCGATCAAGCGGGTCGAGATCCTGCGCGACGGCGCCGCCGCCCAGTACGGTTCGGACGCCATCGCCGGCGTCATCAATCTGGTGCTGCGCGACGAGCCCGGCGGTACGCATGGTTCTGTTCAATACGGCCAGACCCAGAACGGCGAGGGCAAGACCTTCATCGCCACGGCGCGCCAGGGCTTCGCGCTGGGCGATGGCGGCTTCGTCACCCTGTCGACCGAGGTCCGTGACCGGGGCGACACCAACGCCGCCGAGATCGATCCGCGCTTCGGCCGTGTCACGTCGACCCTGGGCGATCCCCAGAGCACCGACGTCCAGGCCGTCGCCAACGCCGAGCTGCCGCTGAAGGGCGGCATGGCGGCGTTGGGCTATCTGACCTTGGGCCGACGCGAGTCGGAGATGAGCCCCCTCTTCCGGGCGCCGACCGTGTTCCCGGCCTTCTATCCCAATGGCTTCCTGCCGATCGTCAATCTCGACCTCAAGGACCTGGGCGCCAATGTCGGCATGCGCGGGACCTTGGCCGGCTGGGGTTGGGAGCTGACCGACACCTACGGCTATTCCAACGGCGACTACGACGTTTCCAACACAGTCAACACCTCGCTGGGGACCGCCAGCCCGAAGGCGTTCTACGGCGGCGGCGCGCGCTACCGCCAGAACCTGGTCAACCTGACGGTCCGCCGGGCGCTGGATGTCATGGCGGGGGCCAATCTGGCGGCCGGTGTCGAGCATCGGTTCGAGGCCTACGAACTGGTCCCGGGCGAGCCTGGTTCCTACACGCTCTCGGGCGCCCAGGGCTTCCCGGGCTTCCACCCGCCTTCCCCGGTCGATGTGGACCGCACGGGCCGTAGCGCCTTCATCGACGCCGAGCTGAGCCCGATCGAGGGCCTGAACTTGGGCGCGGCCGCCCGCTTCGAGGACTACAGCGACTTCGGCGACGCGACGACCGGCAAGCTGACCGCCTTCTGGCGACCGGCACCGCTGATCGCCCTGCGCGCGGCCGTCAGCACCGGCATCCGGGCGCCGTCATTGCAGCAGCAATACTTCTCGACGGTGACCAGCCAGCTCAACAACGGCGTGCTGCAGAACGTCGGCAACTTCGCGGTCACCGACCCGGTCTCGGTGGCCCTGGGGTCCAGTCCACTGCGTCCGGAGAAGTCGAAGAACTATTCGGCCGGCATCGTCCTGACGCCGGGCCACGGCCTGACCTTCAGCCTCGACGCGTTCCGCATCGACATCGACGACCGCATCGCGATGACCGAGAACCTGCAGGGTCCGCAGGTGGCGGCGATCCTGGCCGCGCATGGCGTGACCAACGCGGCGGTGGCGCGGTTCTTCACCAACGCCTCCGACACCCGCACCCAGGGCTGGGAAGCCACCCTGCGCTGGGACACGCGCCTGACGCAGGACGCCCGTCTGGCCCTGACGGTGGGCTATGGCGCGTTCGACACCGATCCGCTGCGGATCCGGACCAACCCTGTGCTGCCCTCGATCCCTCTGCTGGGCCCGGCCTCGATCGACGCCGTGGCCGACGCCCAGCCGCACCTGAAGGCCCTGGTCAATGCCGAGCTTTCCTGGCGCGCCTGGCGGTTCAGCGCCGACGTCACCGACTTCGGCTCGACGTCGATCCCGTTCGGGACCGGCTCGATGCGGATGCCGGGCAAGACCTCGGTGGACCTCTCGGCCGCCTGGAGCGTGACCCAGGCCCTGACCGTGACGGCCGGGGTGATCAACGCCGGCGACACCTATCCTAACCGCGTTCCCGGCGAGGCCACCGGTCGCCCCTACAGCGAGTTCGATCCGATGGGCTTCAACGGTCGTGAATTTTTCCTGCGTCTGTCGGCGGAGTTCTGACCATGACCCTGCTGCGCAAAGCCGCCTGCTCGCTCGTCGCCCTCGCGCTTGCCGCCGGTCCCGCCGGCGCCTGGACGCGGCCAGGGCACATGGTCACCGCCGCCATCGCCTATGACGAGATCGAGAAGCGCCGCCCCGACTTGATCGACACCATCGGCGCGATCCTGGACGCCCATCCTGACCGGGGCGCCTTCCAGGTGGCGGTCGACCGCACGACCGGCCGTGAACGCGTGCGGCGGATGTTCCTGGAGTGCGCCCGCTGGCCAGACGATGCGCGGCAGACGGCCTATGACCACCCCACTTGGCACATCACCCTGTGGCCGGCGGTCGAGCCCGACGCCCCAGCGGCGACCAAGGCCAAGGTGGCGGCGCGGGCCGGGCGTCCGACCGGCGAGGCGCTGGAGGGCCTGACCCTGAACTACCGCACCCTGGGCGATCCCTCGGCCACGCCGGCGGAGAAGGCGTCGGCGCTGTGCTGGCTGATGCACGTGACCGGCGACATCCACCAGCCGTTCCACACGACCGAGTTGTTCTCGGCCGCCTATCCCGCTGGCGACGCCGGCGCGGGCCGGCAGTTCGTGATCGACCCGCTGCCGCCCCACGAGCCGATCGCCCTGCACTGGTTGTGGGACGACGCGATCAGCCGTTCGGGCCTGTCCGCCGACGCCGATACGCGGGCTCGGGAGATCGAGACCCTGCATCCGCGCGCGGCGCTGGAGGAACTTAAGGCCCCGATCGTCCCGGCAAACTCCGGGCCGGACTTCAAAGCCTGGGCCCATGACGAGAGCCACGCCCTGGCCCTGTCGTTCGCCCTGCCAGCGCGCTCGCCCACCAGCCCGACGGCGGCCGGCGCCCAGCCGACCTCGGACGCCTACTGGACCAAGGTGCGCGGCGTGGCCGAGCGACGGGTGGCGATCGCGGGTTATCGGATGGCCGACCTGGTCATCGCCGCCATGGATGCGCCGAGGTAGGCGCGCTCAGGCCACGGCTCGGACCGGCGCTTGCGGGCGCCGGTCACGGGCGGCCTCGTCCTTCAGCCAGGCCCACAACGGCGCGACCTGGTTGCTCAGCAGGCGGCTGGGCTTAGCGACGAGCCGGTAGGCGCCGGGATATCGCACCGCCGGCAGGCCCAGCTCGACCAGCCGGCCCGAGCTCAGGTGGCCGGCTATGATCACGTCGATACCTGGCGCGACACCAAGCCCGGCGGCGGCGGCCTCGTACAGCGCCTGGGCCATGTCGAACGTGCTGGCCTCGCGCGGCAGGCCGCAGTCGACTCCGGCCTCGCGCGACCACCACGCCCACATGTCCTGGTGTTGGGAGAAGGTCAGCAGGCGCTCGTCGGCCAATCGGCGGGTCCCGTCGCGCAGGCGGCGAGCGACCTCGGGAGAGGCGACGGGCGTGATGCACCCCTGCAGAAGGATCTCGGCATACAGGTCCGTCACGTCGACATCCCCGGCGCAAAGGCCCAGGTCCGCGACGCCGGTGCGGATCGCCTCCGCGGTGCGGGCGGTGACGATCGCCACCTCGATGTGAGGGTGAAGGGCGTAAAAGCGCTCGATACGCGGGATCAGCCACCCGACCGCCAGCGAGTGCGACAACGAAATGCTGATCTTCTGCGCGACCGGCTTGGCCTCCAGATCACGCGCGGCGCCGAGAATGGCGCGATAAGTCGGCTCCAGGGTGTCCAGGCACGCCTGCCCGGCCTCGGTCAGGCGCATGCCGCCCGGATAGCGCACGAAGACCTCGTGACCGACAAAGGCGGTAAAGGCCTGGATGCGCCGGGAAAACGCGGCGGGGCTCAAGGCGCAACGGTCCGCGGCGATGCGGAAACTGGGCGCGCGGGCCGCCTCGACAAAGGCCTCGATCACCTCGAGCCTTGGAATGCGCCGGGACATGCAACGCCCCTCTGGTGAGTGTCGCCGGAGGACTAGGTCGGGGCGGTAACCGATTTACGACAGCGTCGACAACGGATCACGAACCGGACGTGCGGCTATCCGCCGATGGCGATCTGCGCGCCGGGCCGCTGGTCCTCGATCAGGACCCGCGCCAGGCTCGTGGCGCCGCCGCTAGGATCAGCCTGATCGGCGACGGTGCGCAGATCGACCTCCAGCCGCTCGGGCGTGGCGTCGATCAAGGTGTAGCCCGAGCGCTCGATGTCAGCGAAGCGGACGTCGGCGTTGCGGGCGCGGACGTCGCCATAGCGGGCTTTCGGGGCGTGGCTGGCGGCCAGGCATGTGGTCACCAGCTCTGTCGCCACGGGCGGCGTGTCGGGTCCGCCATTGCGCAGGTCGTTGACCATGTAGGCGTGGATGTCGCCGCTGAGGACCACGGCGTTGCGCACTGAAGGGCGCGTCAGGCTGCGCATCAGGCGGTCACGGGCGGCGGCATAGCCGTCCCATTGGTCGGACATCACGCCGTCCGGCGTCTCGATCGGCGCGACCACGGTCTGCTGGGCCAGCAGGGTCCAGCGCCCTTGCTCGGCCTTCAGGGTCTCGTCCAACCAGGTCTCCTGGGCCGCGCCCAGCATGGTGCGGTCGGGCGCGGTTAGCGCGGAACAATCGCGGCGCGCACGGTTGCCGCTCTGGCCCGGCGGATTGCAGGCCTGGACCGAGCGATACTGTCGCCCGTCCAACACCGGCAGGCTGACCAGATCGCCCCAGGCCAGACGTCGATAGAGCCTAGGCCCGTCGGGTTGGGCCCACAGGCTGGGCCGCACGGGCAGGTGCTCGAAATAGGCCTGATAGGCCGCCGCTCGCCGGCGCGCGAAGACGGTCGGATCCAACGCCTTCAGATTGGCCAGATCCGCATAGTCGTTCTCGACCTCGTGGTCGTCCCAAGTCACGGCCCAGGGCGCCAGCCGATGAGCCTCGCGCAGGTCGGGGTCGGACTTGTAGATCGCGTGCCGGCGGCGATAGCCGTCCAGGTCCATAGGTTCGGGCGCGTCGAAGGTGCGAACCTTCGGAAACTGGGCGTAGCTGTTCTCGTAGATGTAGTCGCCCAACTGGACGATCAGGTCGGGCTGCGCGGCGACCATGTCGCGATAGGCGGCGAACCAGCCCAACTCGAAGTGCTGGCAGGAACTGACCGCGATCCGCGCGCGCTCGGCGCGCTCCGGCGCGGTGGCGGTGCGTCCCACCGGGCTGACCGCGCCCAGGGCGTGGAAACGATACCAATAGGTCCGCCCCGGACGCAGGCCCTCGATCTCGACGTGCACGGCATGGCCCAGGGCGGGACTGGCCGCCCGGCGACCGCGTCGCACGATGTGTCGGAACGCCTCGTCCTCGGCGACCTCATAGGCGACCGGCACCGCGGGGACGTCCAGCGGCGCGCCGCCAGCGCTGAGGCGGGTCCACAGGACGAAGCCGTCGGTCGACGGATCGCCACTGGCCACGCCTAGTGCGAATGGCTCGGCGGGCGCGGCGCGACGGATCTCCAGCCCTCGCGTCGCCGTCGCGCGCGCTAGGAAGAGGCCGGTCGAGGCCGCCATCACGGCGCGGCGCGTCAGCAAAGACATCGCGAGGGTCCAGTCAGAGATAGGAGGCGACCCGGCCCGGACGGACCGGATCGCCCAAGGATCAGAAGTCGAACCGCGCGCCGATCCCGTAGGTGGCCGGCGCGCCGACAAGGCGAGCCGCGCCGTTCAGCTCGGGGAAATAGACCTTGTCGGTGATGTTCCGGCCATAGGCATAGACCGTCCAGTTCGAGGGCGTCGCCAGGTCCACCCGGGCGTTGACCAACGTGTAGGCCTTGGCCGTGTTGCCCGGCGTGGCGTTGAGGCGGTTGGACTCCTCGCCGTGGTGCGTGACGCCCAGGCGGCTGCGCAGCGACCAGCCGTCCTTCAGGGTGACGCTGTGGTTCAGGCTGGCGGTGGCCGACACGTCCGGCGCGCCGGGCAGCGGGTCGCCGACCGTCTGCAGCACGTCGGCCACGCGGTTCGACGAGAACGACAGGACCTCCGTATCAAGCCAGGCGGCGTTGACATCGAAGGTCAGGCCCTGGCGCTGCGTGCGCAACAACTGGGCGCTGAGCGCCACCTCGATGCCCTTACTGCTGGCCTTGCCGACATTGGCGCGGCCGTTGGTGTCGTTGGCCAGACGCGTCGTCGCCTGCAGTTCGCTGAAGCGATAGTCGAAGGCGTCCAGCGACAGGCGCAGGCGCGGCGTGCTCCAGCGCAGGCCAGCCTCGTAGGCGCGCACGGTCTCGGAGGCGAACGGCTTGGTCTCGGCCACGGTGAAGATCGAGGTGCCGTCGAAGCCACCGCCGCGATAGCCGGTGCCGCCCGAGACGAAGATATTCAGGTTGGAGGTGACGTCGTACTTCACCGTCAGGCGGCCCGAGACGTTGTCGTCCTCGAACTTCTCGTCCCACGAGAACGGGTTGGTGGTGGCGAAGGTGGTCGTGAAGGTGCTGATGCCCCACGGATTGTGGTCGACGTTGCGGCCGACATAGTGGGCGTTGTCGCGCGTGTAGCGCAGGCCCGCCGAAATCTGCAGGCGCTCGATCAGGCGGTAGTCGACCTGGCCGAACAGGGCGAAGCTGTTGCGTTCCTGACGGTGCAGGTTGTCGTAGTTGGTCAGCGCCGAATAGCTGATCCAGTTGGTGTCGAACTTGACGTCGTCGGTCACGTAGAAGGCGCCGGCGATCCAATCCAGCTTGCCGCCGGTATCGTCAGCCAGCCGCAGCTCCAGCGACGACTGGCTGAGCTTCTCGTTGGCGTCGAAGTACGACGCCGGATAGGGCGAGCCGTCGCCATTGCCCTGCACCGAACGCTTGCTGCCCTGCCAGCCGCCAACAGCGGTGAAGTTCAGGTTCTCGCGGACCTTGTGGCTGAGGGTCGTAGAGCCGCCATAGATGTCGATGCGCTGGGTCGGATAGCCCACCGAATAGAACTCGTAGGGATCGTCGTTCTCACCCGCGTTGGCGACCGTGGCGTCCTGCGCCCGCGAGATGCGGTCGTACTGGCGAGTGTCGCCGCGATCGCGGCTGCCGAACAGCTTCACGACCAAATCGCTCTCGGGGGCCATCTTGAAGTCGAAAGTGGCGCGGCCGGCGACCAGGTCCTTGTCGCCGAAACCCTCGCGACGGCCCGGATCGACCAGCGCCGGCACCTGGGTCTGGACCACGCCACGCACCGACGGACGGAACCCCGCAAGCAGGCCCGCGCCCGCGCCGTCCATGAAGCCGCCGCCGTTCTGGGCCAGCACGGCCAGGCGCACGCCCAGGTTCTCGCTGACCGGACCGCCGACCGACGCTTCCATCTCGGTATAGTCGTAGCTGCCGTATTCGACGCGGCCCGAGCCCTCCAGCACGTCGCCGGGACCGCGGGTGATCGCGTTGATGACGCCCGCGGTGGTGTTGCGGCCGTACAGCGTGCCTTGCGGACCTTTCAGCACCTCGATGCGGTCGAGGTCGAACAACGGCATGCCAAGGTAGGCGTTCGAGGTCTGGTAGACGCCATCGACATGCATCGCGACGGAGGGGTTGCCGTTGGGCTTGTAGTCGTCGGCGCCGCCGATGCCGCGGATGCTGATCAGGCCGTAGTTGGTGCCGCCGAACGCGTAATTGACCGACACGCCGGCCACCTGGTCGACCAGGTCGGCGACGTTGGTGATGCCGCGTCGCTGGGCGTCGCCGCCCTCGACGACGGTCACGGCGATCGGAACGTTCTCGATCCGCGCCGAGCGCTTCTGGGCGGTGACGACGACTTCTTCCAGCTCGGCGACGACCGGATTTTCCTCCACCGAGATCACGAAGGTGCGCGGGCCGGTCAGAGTGGCTTTCAGGCCCGAACCGGCCAGCAGGTCGCGCAGCGCCTCGGCCGGCGCGCGGGTCCCGACCACGGCGTTGGCGCGCTTGCCCTTCACCAGGTTGGACGCATACAGCACCTGCACGTCGGCCTGCTTGGCGAAGGCCGGCAGGGCCAGTTCCAGCGGCTGGGTCGGCAGGGTGAAGGCTACGGCCGGCGCGCTCGTCTGGCGGGCCAGGGCCGGCGCGGCGGCGCCCAGGACGGCGACGGCGCAGCAGGCCATCAGGCCGCGGCGAAGACCGGCGGCGTGGGAAACTCGGTTCGTCATCGTACTTTCCTAGGCAATCGCCGGCCCCCGTCGACCGATCACCCCCAGGAACTGCGGCGGCGCCGAAAGCCTCACCTTGTCTTGAAAATTTCATCGAGCGCCGACGGCCCGCGACGCTTACTCGGCGATCTCCCAGGTGGTCTCGTCGACTTGGCGGACGCGCAGGCCAAAGCCGGCCCGCAAGGCGTTAGCGAACTCCCGCGTGCCGTCATACCGGAACGATCCCGAGATCCGGACACTGTCCAGCTCGGCCCCCGAGGCTAGGAACAGCCGGTCGCTGGAGTACCGGTTGAAGGCGGTCGCGACCTGGGCGAGCGAGGCGTCGCTGAACACCAGGCGCCCCTCGCGCCACGCGGTGAGCTCTTTCAGCTCGACGCTGGCCACGCGCTGTGCGCCGACCCGCCCCGACATCATCTGGCCGGTCGTCAGCCGCCGGCTGCCGCCCTGCCCGTTTGCCACGACGTCGAGGGCGCCGTCCTCGATCAGGATCTGCGCGGCCTTGTCCTGCAAGGCCACCTGGAAGCGGCCGCCGCTGCCTTGAGCGCTCTTGTCGCCGACGATGATCTGGAACGGCCGCTCAGGCGCGGTGCGCGCGTCGAAGTAAGCCTGCCCCTCGACCAGCTTCACCCGGCGAAACGCCTTGTTGTACTGGACACGCACGAGCGACAGCGGCGCGAGAGTCACGCTGGATCCGTCAGGCAAGGGCGCGGTCAAACGCTCGCCGGCGCCGGTGCGGATGGTCGCCCCGGCCGCGCTGGCCATGACCAGCGCCCCGCCCCCTGCCCCCGCCGTCGCGAACGCGCCGGCCAGACCGAAAATCGCTCGCCGGCGATTGACGCCCGAGGCGTCGCGCAACGCGGCCGCGCGCATCGCCATCAGGCCGGGCGCGCCCTTGGCCGCGCCCAGGGTCGACCAGGCGTCGGCGGTCTCCTGATAGGCGTCGGCATTGCCGGGGGTCTCGAGCCATTCGAGAAACGCGCGGCGATCCTCGGCGCTCAGCGGTCCGCGATCGGCCTTGGCGAACCAGACGGCGGCGTCTTCATGGGAAGTGTTTCCGGCCATCAGCCCTGCTCCCGCAAGGCGTCGCGCAGGACGGCCATCGACCGCACCAGATGCTTCTCGACGGCGCTGACGGAGATGTTCAGCCGAGCGGCGATCTGGGCGTGGCTCATGTCCTCGAAGCGGCGAAGGATGACGATGGTGCGCGCCCGTGGCGAAAGGCCCTTCAGGGCCGCGTGGATACGTTCGAGGTTCTGCCTGCCGCCAACGACGTCCTCCGCTCCCGGGAGATCATCGGCCAAATCGATTCGGTCCAAATCCACGGCGTTCAGCATGGGCCGCTTGCGCTCCCGTTTGACCTTGTCGCGAAGCAGGTTGGCCGCCGCCTCGAACACGTAACCGTCGACGCTTTCCAGGGTCATCAAGCCGGGACGGCGCAGCAGGCGCAGAAACAAATCCTGCACCAGTTCCTCACTGTCAGGCTGCGAGCCGGTGCGCTGTGTGAAGTAGCGCAGCAGGGGAAGTCGAAGGCGGCGGGTCAGCGCCTCGAAGCGTTCGGGTCCGGTCGCACCGGACGCTGCGCCACGATCGGAGGCTAGCATGGACATGAAGCGCCCATGCCAGCACCTCGCGACAATCATGTGAATGTCGCGAGGCGGCGATTGCCTAGCCTTCCTCGGCCGTCCCCTCGATGACGACCACCGAAGGCCGGGGCGGTCGGCCCTCGACGAAGTCGGGCCAACGGGTCGCCGCCTGTTCGAGCGATGCTGAGCGTTCGGCGGGATGCTGCACCGACAGGAACATGGCCTTGCCGTCGCGCGTGAAGGCCGGGCTGCAGCATTCGGCGCCAGGCGGCGGCGAATAGAACAGGCGCGGCCACGCCGCCTGGGGGCCGGAGACCTCCATCATCCACAGGCCGTCGTGGTCGCGCGCGCCGGGACCGTCGGTACAGACCCACATCCGCCCCTGGGGGTCGAAAGCGATATTGTCGGGCGCCTCGAACCAGTCTTCCGGCCCGGCGTCGGGATGGAAACGAGCGCCGCTCTCCGCGACGGCGGGATTTCCGCACAGGGCGAAGACGCGCCAGGCGAAGCGGTCAGCGGTGTGATCCGGGCCCTTGCCATGATCCGGCGGCGTCAGCTCGAGAATATGACCGCCGCTGTTCTTGGCGCGAGGATTGGCCGGGTTGGGCGCCGCCGTGCGATCGTCAACACCGGTCAACACGATATAGACGCGGCCCGTCTTCGGATTGGGCTCGTAGCCCTCCGGCGAGTCCATCGGCGTGGCGCCCACGAGGTCGGCCGCGCGGCGGGTCTCGATCAGCACATCGCCCTGGCTGTGGAAGCCGTTGGCCGGCGTCAGCGGACCGCTCCCAAACACCAGCGGCGCCCAGTCCACCGTGCCGTCGACATGGAAGCGCGCCACGCTCAGCACGCCGTCGTCGAGCAGGTCGCGGTTGGCGGCGCGATCGTGCGGGTTGAAGACGCCATTGCTGACGAACCGGTAGCAGTACTCGTACTCCCAGTCGTCGCCGAGATAGACCACCACCCGGCCGTCGGGGGCGACCACGCTATGAGCGCCCTCGTGGGCGAAACGACCCAGGGCGGTGCGCTTGACCGGCGGCGCGGCGGGATCGAGCGGATCGATCTCGACCACCCACTCGAAGCGGTTGGACTCGTTGGGCTCGACGCCGAGGTCGAAACGCTTGTCGACCCTGGCCCAGCCATAGCGGCCGTCGGGCTCCAGGTCGGTATAGTAGCCGCGCTTCATCCGCTCGGGCTCGGGATGATGACGCCAGTCGCCGCCGAAGAAGTCCGCCGAGCCCTCCTCGCCCGACAGCACCGTGCCCCAGGGCGTGACGCCGCCGTTGCAGTTGTCGTGCGTGCCCAGCACCAGCCGCCCCGTCGGGTCGGCCTTGGTCCGTAGCTTGGGGTGGCCCGCGGCCGGGCCGGAGATGCGGATGGGCGTCGTGGCCGTGACCCGGCGATTGAACGGGCTGTCAGGAACCAACCGCCAGCCCCCCCCTTCCCGCCGGACCTCGGCGACGCTCATCCCCACGACGGCCATGCAGACCCTGAGCTGCTCGTCGGTCAGGGCCGAGGCCCCGGCCTCGCGCGCCACGCCCGGGAACATCAGGAACGGCACGGGGTATTCGTGATTGACCACCAGCAGGCCACCGTCGGGATCGTTGGACGGCAGGGGCAGGAAGGCGGTGAAGTCGTTGTTGTAGCCGAACTGCCGCTCGGCGGCCGCCGCCGTCAGGGCGGAGGGATCGAACGGCGGAGCGTCCGACCACAGAGGATCGCCCCACCGCAGTACGACGGTGCGCTTGAACCCCTCGGGCAAGGCCTCGACCGGGCCGATCGAGGGCGACAGCGGCTTGAAACCGGTCGCCCTCGAAGGCTCAGCCTGGACCCCGAACGGCGCGGCGATCCCGGCGGCGAGGCCCGCCAGCAGCAGGCCTCGCCGGTCGATCAGCGCGCCGATCGGCTCGCCCCCGCGCGGCCGGCCGCGGGCGGCGCGGCCTTTGTCATTGTGGACGCGCGAGGGCCAGCTCCAGGTCATCGCCGGCCTCAGAAGCTCAGATTGAGGCCGAAGGTGACGGTGCGACCGCTGTAGGTCGCCCCTTCCAGGTAGCGCGCGCCGGAGCCGTAACGCTCGTCGACGATCGGCTTGTCGCCGTCGTTGAGGATGTCCACGGCGTTGACGAACACCTTGGCGCGCTTGTTGATCGCGTAGCGCAGCTGGCCGTCCAGCGACCCGTAGGCCTCCTCCGTAATCCGCGTGCCGTAGCTGGAGAAACGCACGGCCTGACGCGAGCGCCAGCCATAGGCCAGCGTCCCTTCGAGGCCGTACTTCTGATAGGTCGCCGCGACGGTGTAGATCTGCTTGGGCGCGTTGAAAAACACCCCCTTGGCGATGTCGTCGACGCCCGGATCGGCCTTGCTGTGCTGCAAGGTGGCGTTGGCGTAGACGCCCAGACCGCCCCACGGGCCAGGCAAGTCGGTGAACTGGCGAACCAGGTTCAGCTCCAGGCCGTAGACCGTCGCGCGCTTGCCGTTGGTGTAGGTGGTGACGTCGTCGATCTCCTTGCCGACCAGGCGCGGATCGTTCTCGAAACGCGCCCGGTCGCCCTCGGTCTCGCCGGCCACGCCGCTGAAGATGAAGCGGTCGATGCGCTTGTAGTAGACGCCGGCCGAGACCGTGCCGATCGAGCCGAAATAGTGCTCGAAGCCCAGATCGAAATTGTAGGAATAGGCCGGCTTCAGGCCCGGATTGCCGACGGTGACATCGACCTCGCCGTCCTCTTCCTCGATCGTGGTCGCGCCGGAGATGAACAAAGGCTCGGGCCGGGCGATCGAGGTGAAGAACGCGCCGCGCACCACGGTGTCGTCGCTGGGCCGATAGTTGACCTGCAGGCGAGGCAGCCAGCTGGTGTAGCTGGCCTTGCCGGTGACCGGCGTGAAGGTCGGGTCCTGACCTTCCAGCGCGACGGCCTCCCAGTTGTCCGAAGCGACGCGAGTGTGGTCGACACGCAGACCGCCGATTGCTTCCCACGCCCCCCAGACGCCCTTGGCCATCAGGTAGCCGGCATAGATGTCCTCGCGGCTCTTGTAGCTGTCCTCGTCGCGCGGGATCACGCCGTCCTCGACATAGGCGTTCTCGAAGTCCGGATTGGTGTCGACCAGCTTCTGCGAATAGGTCCGCCAGGCCTTCACCTGGGCGATGTCCAGCGACAGGAACGGGGCATACGGCGCGCCGGTCTTGGAGACGTCGACCAGCGGCCCGACGCCAAAGCCCTTCATGGTCAGCGGGCCTTCCAGCTCCATGACATTGCCCTCGACCAGCTCGCGCTTGGAGCGCTCGGCCTTGGCCCCGAACTTCACCGAACGCAGCCAGCTGGAATTGGGCTCGTAGGTGACATCGATGTGAGCGGCGGCGCGGGTGTTCTTCTGGTCGTCGATGTCGATGTCGTTGTAGCCGAGCTCGTACTGCGAGAGATCAGCGATGCGCGCCTTGTCGGCCGCCGTCAGGTTGGGCTGCGGGAACCGGCCCGAGAAGTCGTAGCCGAACAGGTTGCTGTCCAGGTCGACCTTGAAGGCGACCTCGTTGTCGAACGGCTCGTTGCGGACGCCGGCCGAATAGCCCAGGCCGTAGTTGAAGGTGAAGGCGCCCTTCCGAGTCTTGCCGGTCAGCACGTAGGACTGCTGGGTCAGCTCGGTCTCTTCGTACTGGTTGAAGATCTCGGCCGAGCCGGGTTCGGTCAGGATCAGCTTGCCGTCGTCGTCATACTCGTCGGCGCCGCCCTCGAAATAGATCTCGCGGCTAAGCTCCTGATCGTACAGGCGATTGTAGCTGCCCTTGAAGGTCAGCTCGGTGTTGTCCGACACCGCCCAATTCAGGGCGACATTGGCCGACATGTTCTCGCGCTTATCCTCGTACTGGGCGATGTGGTACTGCAGGGGCGTGACGCCGCTGGTCGGATCATCCTCGACGAAGCTCAGATAATCTTCGTCCTGGTAGAAGACGAAGCCCTTGGTCTTGCGCTTGGAATAGCCGCCCGAGACCAGCAAGCCGAACTGGTCGTGATCGCCGAAGCGGCGCGCCGCCGTGCCCTGGAACATCGGGCTGGTCTTGCCGGCCAGGTCGTGGTGGAAGCCGCTGAACGTCAGGTCCAGCACGGGCTTGGCGAAGTCGAAGGCCGTGGCTGTCTCCAGCACCACCGCGCCGCCGATACCGTCGGCGTCCTGGTCGGGCAGCAGGGTCTTGTGCACGGTGATCGACGACAGGGCGCTGGTCTGGATCATGTCCAGCGGCACCCGGCGGTTTTCCTTCTCCGGCTGGGCGGCGTTCATGCCGTTGATCTGGGTGTTGTTCAGGCCGCTATCCAAGCCGCGGATCGAGACGTAACGACCTTCGCCGGCGACCACTTCGCGCTGCACCGAGACGCCGGGCATGCGACGCAGGGCCTCGGCGGCGTTCAGGTCGGGAAAGCGGCCGGCCTGGTCGGCGGCGACGACGTTGCTGAGGTTGTCGGCGTTGCGCTGGCGGCTAAGGGCGCGGGCCTGGCCGGCGCGCTGGCCGGTGACGATCACTTCCGAGACCTGGCCCAGGACGGTGGTGCGCGGCGCATTCTCGCCGGGCGCGACCTGGACGTCCTCGCTGTGGTCGGGAAAGCCGAGATACTGGAACGTCAGGCTATGGGCGCCGGACGTCAGGTTGCCGAAGCGGTAGCGGCCCTCGGAGTCGGTGACGGCGGTCTGGCCGTCGCCATCGACGCGCACCAGCACGCCGGAGAGCGGAGCTGCACCCTCGGCCTGACGGACCAGGCCCGAGACCTGTCCCTGCCCAGCCCTCTTGGCAGCCACCAGGCCGATGGTGCGGCCGTTGTCGCTGTCGACGACCAGCGGCGAGCCGGCCAGCAGGATGGTGAGAGCGGCGCGCGCGGTGTAGCGGCCCTTCAGCGCCTTGCTGGCGCGGCCGTCGATCGCGTCATACGGAAACAGGATCTGCACCCCGGCCTGGCGCGAGAATTCGTTGAGCGCCGAGGCCAGGCCCTGGGCGGGAATGTCGAACGTGATCTCGGCCGTCTGGGCCCAGGCGGCGGGCGCCGAAACGGCGCAGGTCGTCGCCAGCAGCGCCGCCAGAAGGCGCGCGCTCGAAGAACGCTTCAAGGTCATAGGTCGCTCCGGTCAGCCGCTCACCCCCGACTGGGCAGGCTGCGTCATAGAGACGCTCGAGCTTGGCGCCGGCTCTATGCCGATCGCGATTTTTATTCGGAGCGGGTCAACATGATAGTGTCGCCACCCGCGTCCACCGCATCGATATCGAAGCTGGAGCGCAGCGTGGCCAGGAAATCGGTCGGGTCGGAATTGATGAAACGGCCGCCCAGCCGCAGCTTGCTCAGCTCGGGATCGGCGATGACCATCTTCTTGGTCAGGTAGCGATTATATTCCTCGACGACCGCGCCCAGCGGAGCCCCCTGGAAGACGATCTCGCCGCGCCGCCAGGCCGAAACGTCGTCCACCGACTCCGCGGACGCGGCCTGGACGAGGGTGCGCGAGGCGGTGGCCAAGACACTCTGCCCCTGGCTGAAGCGGGTCGCCGCAGCGCCCTGCCCTCCCGAGGCGTGCAAGGCACCGGCGCCGCGCAGCACCAGCAGGTTCAGCGAACCACCACGCAGGCGGGCGTTGAACTCGCCCGTCCCCAAATCGGCGGTGACGGCGCCGGCGTTGAGCGTGCACGGACGCGCAGCGGACGGCGGGACGATCAAGGCCGCTTCGCCACGCTCCAGCCAGACCTCGGTCGCGCGCGCGCCGCGCCGCCACGAGATCTTGCTGTCGGTGTTGAGCTCCACGGCCATGCCATCGCCCAGCGACACACGGCGGCGCTCTCCCGGCAGGGTGCTGGCGGTCGAGCGGGCGAAGGATTTGGTGGCGAACGCGCCCGCTCCGACCACCGCCGCCGCGCCGACCACGCCGGCGGCGCGCAGGAACACTCGGCGCGAAGGCTGCGCCGGCGCGGTCTCCGCAAGCTGCAGATCGGTCAGCGTCCCGGCGTCGCCGAGTTTCGACCACAGCCGGCTCATCTTGGCGAAGGCGGCGGCGTGGGCGGGATGGGCGTCGCGCCAGCGTTCGAAGGCCTCGAGATCAGCCGAACCGGAGTCGAGCCGCGACAGCCAGAGACTGGCCTGGTCCCTTATCGCCTTGTGGTCGACTTGGTCCTGCGGCTCCATCCGGTCTCACGTTCTCCTTGGACGGGTTCCTCCGCCATTTCCGCCGCGTCCAGCATCTGCGCCAGCAGGCTGAGGCCCTTGGCGAGATGCTTCTCCATAGTAGAGACGCTTATGCCGAGCCGCGCCGCTACGTCCTTGGGCGACATCTCGTCGAACCGTCGCATTATCACGACCCGCCGCGCCTGTGGGGGAAGCTTTTGGATCGCCGCGATCAGCCGTCGCAATTCGTCGCGATCCGACAGCTGACCCAGGGCGTCGACGCCCACATCCGCATGCTGCAGGTCCTCAACGGCCGCGACGCTCTCGAACGAGACGATGCGGGCGCGTCGGATCTTCTGGATGCCCAGATTGCGGATGATCTGCAGCACATAGGCCCGCGGATTGGCCGCCTGCCGCGCGCCCTCGTGGGCGAACATCCGGGCATAGGCGTCGTGCACCAGGTCGGCGGCTTCATCGAAATCGCCGGTGAGCTTCCTCGCCAGCTTCAGATATTGCCGCTCATACGGCAGGACCTGATCGATGAACCAATGATCGAACTCCCTGAGCCATATCATTGGGTTGCACCCGACGTTTCCAAAGCTTGGTCGCCGCCGTGCTTAAGGTCGAGCTGAGACAGTATCGCGACAGCGATACTGCAAGCGTGGATGATGGCGGATCATGGTGCGCCTCGATAAGTCCGCCATCTGAGGCGCCTAGCGCGGTCGCAGAAGAGGCGGGTCGGCAAGCCGTTGATGAAGCTGGCGACGGTTGTCGCCGCGCGTAAGTCTCGAATTGGCGATCCGGCGAGCAGCGGTATTGCCTCACAACAAATGCTGACCGCCCTGAGTGATCACCGACAAGGTAATCCAGGGTAGCAATGCGCGCCGGCGGACGCGTCACGTCTCTGTCACTGAAACCTCATCACAACAACAAATACGGCTCTACGAACCATCCCCAAGCGCCATAAGGCCTTGCGGGGCCAGGCCTGGTGACCATCGGACAAAAGTGGTCACCTCAAAATTTTCAAAAGTGGATATTTCCCATATCCAGATAAGTTCCTAAAGCGCAGGAGAGTGCAACGTCAGGGCGTAGGTCTCGCCTTGAAGTGGTCGGTCCGAGCGGCCGTGCCGCGACCGTGGACCCGCGCCTTGAAACCAGAGATTTGACCGAATGTCCTACACGCTCGAACAACTGTCCCTGGCCTACAAGGCCGTGCACGTAGGGATCGCGCCAGACGCGGCCACGCAGGGCCTCTTCCAGACCCAGGCGATACTCAGCGCCAACGGCCAGTTGGCCGACGCGCAGCTGCTAGGCAACATCGTCAACAGCGCCGACAACTCCACCGCCCTGGCGCTGTTGAGCTATCAGTTCTTCACGGGCAAGAGCCCGACGGCGGCGGGCCTGGCCTACCTCGTCAACTCGACCGCGAACCCGACCGACCTTAACGACGCATACTATGCGCGTTTCAATCTCGAGAACCGCTACATCAACTTCGCCGCCAACCTGGGCGTCGCGGGCGAAGGGGCCGTTGCCTTCTCGGCCAAGTATGGCGCCATGAGCTTCGGCGACTACGTGGCGTCCATCTATCAGACCATCATCGGCGGCTCTTACGCGGCCGCCGCCGGTATCGACAGCGCCAAGGCCATCGCCGACATCGTGTCCCGCAAGGACGCTATCCTCGCCACGGCGACCAGCGCCGGCCTGATCAACCCGAACATGACCGCCGCCCAGATCGACATCGCTTTGAAGGCCGCGACAGCCGGGTACCTACTGGCCGAGGCGATCAAGGCCGATGTCGGCCTCTACGCCGCCGCGGCCAACAACTTCATGGTCGCCATGGCCCAAGGCACGGCCGTCTACAACACCAATATGGTCTATGCTTACGCGCCCGTCGTCGGATCGGCCTCTCACGGCACCGGTCATGCGATCGACCAGGGCGCCACCCTGCCCTATCCCACACCGGATTCGCCCACGGCGCCGACGCCCCTCAGCCTCGTCCTGACCACCGGGGTCGACAAAGCCCAGGGCGGCGAGGCCAACGACACGATCACCGGCACGCACCTGACCTTCAACGGGACCGACGTGATCAACGGCGGCGCCGGCAATGACACCCTGACCGTCAACGCCACGGGCGGCGGCTCGTACATCATGCCGGGCGCGAGCGTCAGCGGCGTCGAGACCTTCAACCTCGTCAACACCGGCGACACCTCAGCCAACACGACCAGCTGGACCGGTCTGACCAAGCTGAACGCCACCTCGGCCGGCTCGACGGTGCTGACCACGGCGACGACCACCAACGTCACCGCGACGGTCAACGGCCAGGGTGCCCTGCCCGTCGTCCTCAATGGCGGCGCGAACGTCAGCCTGACCGCCAACGGCGTCACCACGGGCACGATCGACATCGGCGGGACCACCGCCCCGACCGGCGCGATCACCGTCAACCGCACCGCCGCCGGCTCGGCGGGCCAGCTGACCATCACCGGCGGGACCAGCGTCGACGTCACCCAGACCGACGGCGCGGTGACGATCAACGGCTCGGCCCTGACCACCGCGGTCAAGGTCAAGACCACCGGCACGCCGGGCGCCATCGCCATCACCGACGTCAACGCTGGCGCGGCCGCGCTGGGCAAGATCACCTCGGTCGACCTGGACGGCTACACGACCGCCAGCATCGGCGACAGCGCCCTGACCACGCTGAAACTGGCCCACGGCTCGGGCGCGGTGAACATCAACAGCACGGGCGCGACCAGCCCTGCCACTACCCTGAACCTGACGCTGAACGGCGTCACCGGCGGCGCGCTGACCGACACGAACAACAAGTACACGACGCTGAATGTCACCACCGGCGCCACGGCCTCGACCCTGGCCAACATCAACGACACGGCCTTGACCGCGCTGAACCTCGGCGGCGCCAGCCGGCTGACCCTGACCTCGGCCAGCGGCATGAGCTCGCTGAGCACGATCAACATCACCGGCGCGGCCAGCCTGACCGCCACCCTGAGCTCGACCGCGATCACCGCGATCGACGCCAGCGGCTCGTCCGGCTCCAACATCCTGACGTTCCGGCCGGACCACGCCACCTTCCTCGGCGGCTCGGGCGCGGACACGCTCACGACGGTCAACGGCATCATCAACACCAACAGCGCCCTGGGTGGCGGCGACGACACCCTGATCTTCCTCAACGGCGTCTCCGGGACCGGTTCGATCAGCGGCGGCAGCGGGACCGATACGGTGGCGTTAGACATCAACGTGGCTCAAACCCTCTCGGGCAGCAACGCCTTCGCCGGCCAGGTCACCGGCTTCGAAGTCCTCCGGATCGACCTCAACTTTCTCTTTGTCGGGGACTACACCATCGACGTCGGCATGCTGGGCAACTTCGCGTCTGTGGTGGTCACCGACGATCTCCTCATCATGGGCGCTCACAATTTCGAGCTGACCAATTTCGCGTCCGGCGGCAGCTTGACGCTGATGGGCGACCTGGCGGCCGGCGGCTCCGTCGTGCTGACCAACAGCGCCTTCGCGGGCGGGACCAACGACACGATCAACCTGACCCTGTCGAAGGCCGGCATCCAGGATATCGGCGCCCTGCTCACCTCAGGTGTCGAGACCATCAACATCACCACCAAGGACACCTCGGCGTCGCCGACGGGGGCCTATTTCGACAAGGCGCCCATCACCGACTCGGCGCTCAAGGTCCTCAACGTCAGCGGCAACGCCGGTCTGGATCTCGGGACCCTGAACAGCACGCACCTGACCACGCTGGACGCCAGCGGCCTGACCCTGGGCGGCCTGAACGTGACCCTGGGCGCCTCGTCGTCCGCCGTCACGGTCAAGGGCAGCGCCACCGGCGCGAACACCCTGGTCGCCTCCGCCCTGACCGCCGATGTCACCTATACGGGCGGCTCGGGCGTCGACACCATCACCCTGTCGGACGGGCACAACATCGTCACCCTGGGCGCGGGCAACGACCGGGTGAACCTGCAGTTCGCCCCGGCCAGCGCCTCCAACCCGACGACGATCACCGACTTCGCACACGGCGACAGCATCAGCTTCGCGCTGGTCGGCGGCGCACCAACCGCAGGCGCCCTGGGCGCGGCGATCACCTACGGCGGGTCCTACACCAACGCCCTGGACGCGGCCGCCGCCAGCACCACCGGCGCCGCCACGGCCGTCGCCCACTGGTTCACCGACGGCGTTGACACCTATGTCGTCATCGACGCCAGCAACAGCAACGTCTTCGTCGCGGGCTCGGACTACGTGGTCAAGCTGGCCGGCGTGCTCGACCTGTCGACGGCCACCATGGCCGGCTCGGTCCTGACCTTCTAGTCCGGGTAGACGAGAAGGACTTTCAAGGGAGGCGGGCCACACGCTCGCCTCCTCTTTTTTCTCACCCCGTCGACGAATACCGTTCGACACGGGCCAAGTCCTCTTCGCACAGCGCGTTGGGGCGCGCCGATTTGCGGCGAAGATCTTATCCGGACGTGTCCAGACCGTAGCCGCTCTCGCGCCAGGTCTTCATGCCGCCGTCCAGAGCGGTGGCCCTTGTGAAGCCCAGGCTGCGCAGGGTCGCAGCCGCCAGGGTCGATATCTTGCCGAACTCGCAGCAGGTGACGATGCGCATCGTCGGGTCCGGAATCGCCTCGTTGACCCTGAGTTCCAGCTGACCGCGCGGCAGGTGCATGGCCCCGGGGATGTGGCCGGCGTTGAAGGCGCTCTCTTCACGCACATCCAGGATCAGCAGATCGTTGGGTCGGTTGGCCAGGCGGCTGCTCAGTTCGTCCAGGCCGATGAACGGCACGTCGGCGGCGGCCTCGGCCAGCAACTGGCTGACCGTCTTGCCACCGCTCATGTTCGTGCGCAGGGCCTCGGTCAGGTGGGTGGGCGCGGCCAGGTTCAGGTCGCGCATCATCTGCACGAACTCGGCGCGGTCACGCTTCTGAAGGCGCGGGTTCTCGGCGATCTCGTCGCCGATCGTACTGTGCGAGCGGCCCTTGTACTCGTGAGCCGGGAAGACGAGCGTCGATGGGTCGAGGGTCAGCAGCTTGCCGAACAGGCTGTCGTACAGCTGCTCCGGGTCGCCGGTCGGCAGGTCGGTACGACCCGTGCCGCCGATCAGCAGGGTATCGCCGGTGAAGACCCGGTCGCCGACCATCAGGCACATCGAGTCCCGCGTATGACCGGGCGTGTGCATGGCCCGAATGCGCAAGGTTCCGACATTCAGCTGGTCGCCGTCGTCCAATCGCAGCCTG
The DNA here is from genome assembly GCF_059415805.1 of Caulobacter sp. GW821-FHT10A06. Classification (NCBI taxonomy): domain Bacteria; kingdom Pseudomonadati; phylum Pseudomonadota; class Alphaproteobacteria; order Caulobacterales; family Caulobacteraceae; genus Caulobacter; species Caulobacter sp. GW821-FHT10A06. The sequence goes on along the minus strand of NZ_JBWKNY010000002.1, from coordinate 382,538 downwards.
GCGTGCGGCGCAGGGCTGGAGAGGTGCATCACCGTCGTCGCTTCGAACAGCTCGGCCGTCTGCTGCGCGGCCGAGAAATGGTCGGCGTGGGTGTGGGTGTCGACCACGTAGCGCACGCGCAGGCCATCACGAAGGGCCAGGGCCCGGTAGCGGTCGACCTGGCTGATCTCGGGATCGATCAGCACGGCGCCGAACGTGTCGGGGCAGCCGACCAGATACGAACGACAGCCGCCGGTAGCGATTTGTTCGAAGATCATGTCGGCTCCCCCGAGCTTGTCGTCTTACTTGGGCTGGGCGACCACGCGCAGGTAGGGCTTCACGGTCTTGAAGCCGTCCGGATACTTCTCGCGTGCGGCCTCGTCGCTGATCGACGGCGGGATGATGACGTCCTGGCCCGGCCGCCAGTTCACCGGCGTGGCCACCGTATGCTTGGCCGACAGCTGCACCGAGTCCAGCAGGCGCAGCACTTCGTCGAAGTCGCGGCCCGAGGTCATTGGATAGATCAGCATCGCCTTGATCTTCTTGTCCGGCCCGATGATGAACACCGCCCGCACCGTGGCGTTGTCGGCGGCCGTGCGGCCATCCGAGGTGTCTCCCGCGCCTTCCGGCAGCATGTCATAGAGCTTGGCGACGTTCAGGTCGGTGTCGCCGATCATCGGGTAGTTCACGGCGTGGCCTTGCGTCTCCTCGATGTCGGCGGCCCACTTGGCGTGGTTCTCGACCGGGTCGACGCTGAGGCCGATGACCTTGGTGTTGCGCTTGTCGAACTCGGGCTTCAGGCCGGCCATGTAGCCCAGCTCGGTCGTGCAGACCGGGGTGAAGTCCTTGGGGTGCGAGAACAGGATCGCCCAGCTGTCGCCGATCCAGTCATGGAAGGTGATCTCACCCTGGGTGGTCTGCGCCGTGAAGTTCGGCGCCTCGGAATTGATCCTCAGCGACATGATACGTGTGTCCATTCCAGAAATGCGGTGTGGGCTCGGGCGACGAAACGTTGAGCGAGCGAGCGGCTTCGCCTCAACGTTTAGCCAGGCCACGCTTAGTCGCTTGCGTGGCTCTGCGAAATATCCACTTTTGGCCCAATGCGGATGACCACTTCGACACCCACGGGCAAAAGCGACGCGGCGACCTCCCTGCTGTCGGTGGTGCTGGACCGCGACGCGCGCGAGCCGATGGGACGTCAGCTTTATCTCAGGATCCGTGACCTGGTCTTGTCAGGACAGTTGGAGTCGGGCGCAAAGCTACCCTCCAGCCGCAAACTGGCCCTCGACCTGGGCGTTTCGCGCACGGTCACCCTGGCGGCCTACGAGCAGCTGGGCGTGGAAGGCTATCTCGCCTCCCGGCACGGGTCGGGCCACTATGTCCGAACGCTGGACCGCAAGCCGCCCTCCCCGCCCCGCGTCAAGCCCTCCTCCCGTCCGCCTGAGCAACGCACCGAGGCGCCGCGCGGTCGTCCCTTCGATTCCGACGCGCCGGCCAACGACCTATTTCCGATCCGTACCTGGGCCCGCCTGACGGCGCGAGGTTGGCGGCGGGAAGCCGAGGCGGCGATTGGTTTCGATCACTGGGCGGGCTTGCCGTCCCTCCGCGCGGCGATCGCCGGGCATCTGCACGCGCTACAGGGGCTGAACTGCACCGCCGAGCATATTCTGGTGACTGGCGGCACTGGCGACGCGCTGCAGATCATCACCCGCGCCCTGGGTTCGCCCGGCGCCCAGATCTGGGTCGAGGATCCCGGCCATGTGGGCGCGCGACGGACCCTAAGCCGTGAGGGCCTTGATGTGGTGCCGGTCCCTGTCGACTCGCAGGGGCTGAAAGTGTCGATCGGCCGCCGACTGGCGCCAAGCGCCCGCTTCGCGCTGGTCACGCCATCGCGCCAGTTTCCTTCGGGCGCGCCGCTCAGCCTGCCCCGCCGCGTGGCGCTGATCGACTGGGCCGCCGAGACCGGCGCGATCATCCTGGCCGACGACTACGACAGCGAGCTGCGTTTTTCCGGACGCCCGATGGAGACCCTGTCCAGCCTTGACCGCAGCGGCAGCGTCCTGGCGATCGGCGGCCTCTCGAAGGTCACGTTCCCGGGGCTGCGACTGGGCTACGTGGTCGGCGCGCCCTCCCTGATCGACCGTCTGGCGCAGGCGCGAGCGCGCGAAGGGGCTCCGGTCGCCACCGCCGCTCAGCCCGCCTTGGCCGAGTTCATCGCCGGCGGCGGCCTGGCCCGACATCTGCGTGAGTTGCGACAGCGCCTGGGCGCGCGTCGCCTGGCGCTGGCCCAGGCGTTGGACGCGCGGCTGGGCGATGTGCTGACCGTCGCGCCTCAGGAGGTTGGTACACACCTGGCCGCGGTTCTGAACGCCCCCCTGCAAGGCTGGGAGTCGGACGTGGCCTTCGCGGCCTTCGCCGCGTCGCGAGGCCTTAGTTTGGACCCGCTCTCGACTCACGCCGGCTCAACGGAAGGACGCCAAGGCTTTCTCCTGGGCTATGCCGCTTGGGATGAGGAAAGCCTGGCCGCCGGCGTGGAAACCCTGGCGGGCCTCCTGGCTGAAGGACACGAGCCCGCGGCGACCAGGCCGCTTTGAATGTTTCCGCCAGCGGAACCGAAGTTTCCATGACTGCGCCGGTTGCCCCCGTTCGAGGGCCAAGCGGCCTGCTTCGAGGTCGAGCGGACGCCATTTACAGACATTTACGCATCGCCATAAACGCGACCTTCAATTGCCGCCCGCTCGATGGAGCGACGATCCCTTCGCCTTCTAACCGTTCGGGTATGGAGGGTGCGCCAGCCCGTAAAGCGCTACCGCGCTTTACGGGCTGGTCTAAGCCGGACGTCAGCTGTTAACGCCGCAGGCATCAACAACGCAGCTAGCGGTTGGGCAGGTCTCGCCACCGCTGTCGACACCGCAACTGGCAGTGGGACAGGGGTCGACGCCACTGCCGTTCTCGGCCGTACAAATCCAGCCATCCGTATTGCAGGGAATGTAATCGCCTGGGCACGGATCGTCGTAGAAATCGAAGACGCATGGAGCATCGTCGTAGCATCCGGCATCCGACGGTTTCCCGCCCGCAACCTGCCCGAGCTGATAATCCTTCAACTCCGCGCCAACACGGAGCGCCATATCGGTGCGGAACGCATGCGCGGCGCGCGAATTCAGCCTAGCCTTAAACACCGCGACAGCCGCCAAGGTGTCGCTGTCGGTCGACAGTTGGGCGCTGGCCGAACCGTTGTGGCCTTCGGAAATCTCCAGGGCCTCGCTATCGAAGGCCACCGTGAAGGCCTGCGCCCCGTCCAGGCGAAAGTGGATTACTTCACGCCCGACAACGCCGCCCACGAACGCGGCCTGAAGGACCTCGCCGAAGAAGGCCTTCATCACGGCCGCCGGGCCTGCCTTCTGCTTGAGCGCCTGGTTGAAACCGCCCTCTTCCAGCACCTCCTCGTCGAAGCGGAAGGCGCGCTCGAACTTCTCGAGCGCGAAGATGTTATCGACGCGGATATCCCCTGTCGCGATCGCGGCGCGTGGATCGCGCACCTCGCCCGTCCGAAGCTTGGGCGCATCAATCAGTTTCATCGCTCAATCCTCCTATATCAGGGCTCGTCAAGCTTGACCGCCAAGATAAACTTAAGTTTGAATATCGCATGTATGCAATCTAAAATTTATTATGAGGAGGCGGTCGCGCGTCACGGCTGCCGGCGACTTCGTTACCGCGGCCGGCCGCCTCGCGAGACATCAAGGGCTCGAACGCGCGCCTCCAGCTGCGCGCCGGCAAGCTCACGTGGAAGCGGAAAGTCGGGGATGAAGGGGCCGATCGCGGCCGGGCGATCGAGCGCGACTTTCTGCAGGGTGCTAAAGGTCCCCAGACCGGACGGCAGTGTGACGGCCCGAACCTCCATGTAGTGGTTCATCGCTCCGGTCGGCCACCCCGCCTGCCGCACGCCAAGCCGACGCAGGGAAGCGACAAACAGCAGGCAGGAGCTGAAACAGGCCTCGTCGGTCAGAACCAGCACCTTGTCCGCGGCCGCGACCTTGGCGATCGAAGGCTCTGGCGGTCGCGCGGTCAGGCACCGAGCCGGAATAGGCCTGTTGAAGGCGCTGCCCGCGTTCAGCGCGGCCTGCATCAGAGCCGCCTCCTCGCCAAGCCCGCGCGCCGCGTTGGGTCGCGAAGACGCCAGGCGCGCGCGATAGGTCTGCAAGGTTTCGAGATTGCCCGGCGAAGCGCGCCAGACCGAACCGCATCCTCCGCTGGGCGCGGCATGAAGCGCCTCGATCGCGGGGCGACCGAAGATCAACGTGATGATCGCGTCGCCGTAATAGGAGTCCCCTCCGGCATTGCCGCGCAGATCGATGATCACGCGAGGCGCGGCGAGCACGCGCGGCAGATTCCCCTGGAGGTCGCGGACGACCCCAGCCGCCTGAGCATCCAATCCGCCGAGCGAGATCCACGCCGCCTCCGCCGAGACGCCCACGCCATAGCCGGCCTCCGCGCCCGGCGAGCTTTGTAATCTCGGCGTCCGATCGAAAGCGCGCCAGGCGATATGCGGATCGGCGAAGCGCCCCGCTAGCCGTGTGAGCGCGCGATCATGATCGCTCCGGTCGCGCGCGGCGGCGGCGGCAGCCAACGCCTCCCGCCCCGCGTCTCGCAAAGTCTCCACGAAGGCTGTGTCGCCCAGAGCGGTCGCGGCAGCCGGGTGATTGTCGGCCAGCAACGTCGTGGCCGTCTCGACGTCGCGGCGCGTCAACGACACCCAATCCACCCCCGACGGATCCGCCCACGCCCGTCCGTGGACCGCCAGGAGAGCCAAGGCGACCAGGGCGCCGATCGCTGGGCCGGGACGTCGCGACATTCGATCCAAGGCTGCGGGACAACCTTGGCGCGCGCGCCATGGGCGGCCGCGCCTATTCGCAGCCGCCTGATCGGCGAGTTGGCGAGGGCGCAGGTTCACCGCGCGGTACGGCTCAGACGATAAACTGGGTGACGCAGTTCTCAACGGGAGGTGGCGAGTCGGCCCCGCACGAGTCGACCCCGCAGCTGTAGTCGGACCCTTTCCCGCCGGCGACCTGCCCCAGCTGGTGATCCTTCAGTTCCGCGCCCACCCGCAGGGCGGTGTCGGCCTTGAAGGCGCGCGCCGCGCTCGAATTCATCTTGGCCTTGAACACGGCGACCGCCGCCAGGGTGGCGCCATCGGTCGACAGGTGGGCGGTGGCCGAGCCGTTGTGGCCTTCGGAAACTTCCAGGTCCTCGCCATCGAAGGCCACCGTGTAGGCCCCTTCGTCCTCGAGATAGATGTGCATCACCTCACGGCCGACGACACCCCCGACGAACGCGGCCTGAAGCACGCCGCCGAAGAAGGCCTTCATCACCGCCGCTGAACCGGCCTTTTGCTTGAGGGCGTGGTTGAAACCGCCATCTTCGAGCGCATCGTCATCGAAGAGGAAGGCGCGCTCGAACTTCTCCAGAGTGAAGATGTTGTCGACGCGGATATCCCCCGTCGCGAGCGCCGCGCGCGGATCGCGCATTTCGCTCGTCCCGAACTTGGGCGCATCGATCAGCTTCATCACTCAATCCCCTACATGAAAGCCACCAAGTTTGGCGACAACTACACCTAGGTTTGAATCAATGATATTTGCAATCTTAAATTTATTACCCTTGGCGCCTCATTTTATCGGGACGCGTTCACCCTTGAAGAAGACCAGCAGGGCAAGCACGGCGAACGCCAGGACGAAGACGGCGAAGAACACGAGAAAACGCTGATCCTTCGGCAGGTCCGGCAAGACACGCGAGATCAGAAAGACGGTTCCGGCCGGCGCGGCGATGATCAACAGGAAGGCGATCCAGCCCTTCCAGTTGGCAGGGAATGCCGTGATCCGCCCCGTCATGACCATATACCTGAACCAGGCGTTCGAGGCCTTGTCTGGCGCGGTCATCGCCTCGCCTCCTGCGTGGCGGTGCTGAACGCGGCGACATGGCTCTGAGCCGGTTCGCCCCGTAGGTCCCGGATATTCCAGCGCGCGGGGTTGGAACGGCGCATGGTCCTCAAGCCCCGGTATGGAAGCCGATCAGATACGGGACCAGCGGATAGCCCTGCTGGTCGGTGAAGTGGTGGTGGGCGGGCGTGTTGAGCCAGAAGGCGTAGAGGCTGCTCGGCGCGAGCACCAACGGCAGCACTGCGACGCGCCCCCCATCGATCAGGCGCGGCGCGCCAGCCAGCTTCGGCGCCGAACCCGGCGCCCATTCCACGACCGACCAGGCATGGTCGGCCATGGCCTCACTGAAGGTGACGCGCAGCTCGCAGGGGCCTGGCGCGACCTCGGTCGCCCCGGTGGGGATCGAGGTCGAGATCACGACCGGGGGCAGGTGCGCCCGGAGTTCCGCGCCGCCGTCGGCCGGCGTGGACACGATCCAATCTGCTTGCGCCTCAACCGTCATGATAAATGCCACCTCCATCTTAGCGCGACTGATATACGATCTAAAGTTGCTTTCCACCTTGACACGAGCTAGGCCGTTGTGTCGAGGTGTATCGACATCGAAATCATCTCAAGGGTGCATTTTCAAGCATAGATGAAGCGACATGAGCGGACGCTCATGGCGATGCGCGATGTTATAAAGTAATAGTGACGGATTGACGAAGGTTTATCTCGAACAAACTCGCCCACCTCTTGGCTGGCGAAGCGGAGTCCGCGCGCCGAAAGATAACCCAATGCCGAGGATGACATGAAAATTATTGACGCGCCGAGAATTGCTTCAACGAAGCTGCGCGACCCCCGCTCCGCCATCGCCTCCGGTGACATCCGGGTGGACAACCTCATCGCGCTGGAAAAGTTCGACAAGGCTTTCCGTTTTGACGCCCCGGCCCTGGAAGAGGCCCGCGCCGCGCGCGAAGTCAAAACCGGCGCGCGTTCGGTCTTCACCGGCGACGCGGTTCCGTTCGTATTCGAGTATCTGCTCGACCGCGCCTTCACCGGCGGCGTCCAGGGGCGCGAGGTGATCCAGTTCGAGATCGCCGGCGTCGGCGCGTACACGGTCACGTTCGATGGCGTCGAAATGGAGGTCTCCCAAGGGCGCAGCGACGCGGCGACGGCGCGGGTCCGGACCAACCGCGAGACCTTCGGCCAGATCATCTATTTCAAGTCGCAGATGGCTTCGCACGCGTCGAACCAGACCCGCGAACAGCTCGCCAAGAGCGTCGGCCGCGAGCTCAACGACTACCAGCTCAGCCAGGTGGCCGGCGGCAAGAACTCCGACGACGGCTGCATGAACAACCTTCCCTGCAACGACGACTACATGTGCGTCGGCGACGACGGCAGCTGGGAAGGCTGCACGATGAACGACACCGATGACGGCCACTGCTCGGTGCTGGTCGTGGCCTGCACGACGCAGGGCAATACTTGCGGCTCCGAAGGCTGCTGGACCGAGGGTTACTGCACGACGGACTATTGCGGCACGGCGGGCGCGGGGGTCGATCCGGGCGGCGGCGCGACCGGCTGCGTTGCCGACGGCTGCGTCGGCGCGATGTGCGCCGGCGACGCCTGTGCGATCGCGGGCTGCGGGGTCGATGGCTGCGGCGCGGCGGCCTGCTACGTCGCCGCCTGCGCGGCTGACCTCTGCATGGCGGCGGCCTGCGTCGTTGACATTGCGCCGGGCGACCTGTGCGCGGCCGACGCCTGCCTCGTCAATGTCCTGCCCGGCGTGCCGGGCGTCTAGCGCGCGCATCGCCGGTCAAATTCCTTAGTTCAGAAAGTGGGACACATGCGGCTTGTTCCGTCGAAATACACGCTGACCATCCCGCTGCGGGATGATCGAATGCTGGCCTATAGCAGCGTCTCCCAGGCCTTCGCCCTTTGGGATCGCGAAGACATCGCCGTCTGGGAGCGGGCGCAAGAGGACGGGCTGGACAGTCTGGACCCTGCCGCCGAGGGCTTCGCAACGGCCCGGTTCGTCATGCCCGACATGGTCGACGAGCTGGGCATGGTCCGGGCCGACTACGACAAGAACCGCCAGTCGGAGCGGAGCCTGCAGATCACGGTCTGCACGACGCTCTACTGCAACCTCGCCTGCGGCTACTGCTTCCAGGGCATGGTCAAGCCCTCGACCAAGATGGGCGTCAAGGTGCGCGACGCCATCGTCGACTATGTCCGCGAAGCCCTGCCGCCCGGCGGCAACCTCTCGCTCTGCTGGTATGGCGGCGAGCCCTTGATGGGCCAGGAAGCACTCTTCGACCTAGCCGAACGCCTGGACCAGGTTCGCCTGGAAAAGCGCGCCAGCAAGAGCGGCTCAATCGTCACCAACGGCTACCTCTTCACGCCTGAAGTCGCGCGCCGCCTAGCCGAAACCGGCGTCTCGGTCGCCCAGATCACGCTGGATGGTCCCGCCGAGGTGCACGACGTCCGCCGCCCCCTGCTGTCGGGGCGCGGGTCCTATGAGCGCATCCTGGAGAATATCTGCGCCGTGGCCGCGGACGCGCCGCCGATCAATATCGTCATCCGCGTCAATGTCGACATGACCAACCAGGCGGCGGTCTACGAGATGCTGCAGGACCTCCACGACCGCGGCCTGAGCCAGAAGAAGCGCGTCTCGGTCTATTTCGCGCCTGTCGAGGCCAGCACGGTGGACTGCGCCAGCTGCGAATCCTCCAACCTTCAGAAGGAAACCTACGCCAAGTTCGAGATCGAGGTGCAGCGCGAGGCGGCCAGGCTCGGCTTGGCTTCCGCTCCGCCTGGCGGCAAGTATCTGGGCCTGTGCCAGGCGGTTCGCCCCAAGAGCATCGTCGTCACCCCAACCGGCGACGTCCACAAGTGCTGGGACACGGTCAACCAGCCCGAACTACGCCACGGCACGATCTTCGACATGGCCAAGGCCGAGAAGAGCAAGCCGGCTCAACGATGGGCCGCCTGGTCGCCGTTCAACAATCCGGTCTGCTCGGACTGCAAGATCCTGCCGATGTGCGCTGGCGCCTGCGCGTTCAAGACGGTGCACAACGACCAGCAATCCGGCGAATCCGGCCTTCCCTGCCCCAGCTGGAAGTTCAACTTCGCCGAACGCATGTTCATGCGCGCTGAACAGAAGGGGCTGGTCACGCGCGACGACTGGATCGAGGGCGTGTCGGGCACCTCTCGCAACGGTCGCCGTATCACCGGCGAGCGCCATAGCCTGGACAGCGTCTCGGCCGCCGCCCAGCGCCTGGAAGAGGTTCTGTCCCTGCAGCCCGCATGACGCCTTCGGTCCTCTTCGCCGATCCTCATAGCCTACCCGCCCTCGACTTCACGTGCCTGACCTATCCGAGCATGGCCGCCCTCCTGCGCCGTCCCGCGCCGGGGGGCGTCCTGGCCGTCGGTCTGGTCGCCACGATCGAAGGCGAGCCCGTGGCGGCGGGCCTGGCCCTGGGTAGACGCAGCGCCGACCAGGCGCGCCTGCTCTCGGTCTCCATCGCGCCCTCGCTCCGGGGCCAAGGCCTGGGTCGCGCCCTGGTCGACGCCTTTAGAGGCGCCGCCGCGCGCCAAGGCGTGGCGACAATATCGGCCGAAGTGCCGCTGTCGGCGCGCGCTGAACGCGACCTTGGCGATGCGGCGGTGCGATCGGGGTGGCGGCGCGTGGGCCCGACCACCGTGACCGTCAAAGGGGACCCCGCCCAACTCGCCGCCGACCTGGGCGGCGCGCGCCTGACCCCGCCCTGGGGCCTGGAGGCCTGGCGCGAGGATCGGGCCTCGCCGGACTGGGCCCCGACCGCCTTGGCGCCGCACCGCTTCATACCGGCCGCGCCGGACGCAAAACCCTGGATCCCCGAGTTCAGTCTGGCGCTGACCCACGCCGGCGACCTGGCCGGATGGATCATCTGCCACGCGATCGAGGACGGCTGGCTGCGAGCGACCTCGAGCTATGTCAGGTCTCAGCAGGGCGCTGACCGCGCCATCCTGTCGGTCTGGCGCGCAGTCTTTCTGCGCGCCGCCGGCCGCGGCTGGCCTTCCGTGACCTTCAGCACCGACGAGCGCTACCCGCGGATGTTCGCCTTCTGCAAGGTTCGCGGCCCCCGTCACTTCGAATGGTGCGGCCTGGCGGCGGAACATCGGATCCAGGCCGATGGTTGAACCGGCCGCCAAGGAACCGACCATCCTGGCCCGCCGCCGGATCGCGCCGCGCGAAGGCCAACCGGAGGAGCCGACCAGCCTCTTCCGCCAAGAAGCGCTGCAGCGGCGATTGGACATTCTCAAGCCCCGCCCCGTGGCGATCGTGCCGCTCGGGTGGCATTTGGTTACCGGCTGCCTGCTGCTGATGTTCCTGACGGCGCTGGTGTTCCTGTTCGCGGGCCGGTTCGCCCGCAAGGAAATGGCCATGGGCCTACTGCGGCCGATATCAGGCGAAGTCGTCATGACCGGCGAACGCGGCGGGGTGCTGTCGGCGCTGTTCGTCAAGGAAGGCCAGACGGTCGCCGCCGGAGCGCCGTTGTTCGAGGTGCGCACCGAGGCCGCGCTCATCGGCGGGGCCTCCCAGCGGCTCGAGGAACTTAGCCTGCTGAACGAGCAGGATGGGCTTCTGGCGGCTCAGCAAGCCAGCGCCGATCGCAACCTGGCCACCGAGCTCGCCCTCGTCCATCAGAGAGGCGACGTCGCCCGCGCCAAGATCGAAAACCTTTCGGGGCAGATCGCCACGGCTGCCTCGCGTCGACGTATCGCCGAGGAACGCGCCTTGATCGGCGACAAGCTTTTCAAGCAGGGACTGGTGGCGGCCGAGGAAGCGCGCCGGCGCGCCGATGCGGTCCTGGCCGCGCAGCTTCAGGAGCAGCAGCTCATGGCCGAGCTCACCACGGCCAAGGCGGACGTCAGGGGCCAGCCGCTGGAAATCAGCCGGCTGCAGGCGCAAGCGCAGATCGAACGCCAGCGCAATGCCGCGGCCGCCTCGCAACTGAAGGAGCGACGCCTGTCCGTGGCGCAGGAAAGCGGCTATCGCACCCGCGCGCCGATCGCGGGCGTGGTCAGTGGCCTGCGCATCACCACGGGCGCCAAGATCCAGTCGGGCGAAACCGTGCTTTCGCTGGTCCCCGAGGATGTCCCGCTCATCGCCGAGCTCTATGTTCCCTCGCGCGCCATCGGCTTCGTGCGTCCAGGCGACCAAGCGCGGCTGCTCTACGACGCCTTTCCCTATCAGAAGTTCGGGGCCGGCCGAGGGACGGTGATCAGCGTTTCGCGCAGCCCGGTCCGTGTCGAGCCGATCACCACCAACGCCGCCGCCGAGCCCGTCTACGCCGTCCGCGTCCGGCTCGACACACAGACGGTCTACGGCTTTGGCGCCGAGAACCGTCTGCGGCCCGGCATGAGCCTGAAAGCCGACCTGATCCTGGAGAAGAGAACTTTGTTCGAGTGGCTTTTCGAACCGATGATTTCCAGCGCCGGTCGCATGTGATGTCGCAGCAGCTTCCCTGGCTGGATTTCAGCATCGTGCCAGACTTCAAGCTGATCCGGCAGGCCGAGACCTCGGAGTGCGGACTGGCGTGCCTGGCCATGGTGGCCAATCACCATGGCATGCGCATCGACATCGCCAGCCTTCGACGCGACTATGAGGTTTCCGCACGCGGCTCCACGGCCAGGGACCTGGCCATGACCAGCGATGGCATGGGCCTGAGCAGCCGTATCGTTCGCTGCGAGATGGACGATCTTCTGAAGTTGCGCCTGCCCGCGATCCTGCATTGGAATCTTGGCCATTTCGTCGTGCTCTACAAGGTCGGCCGCAAGCGGCTATTCATCGCCGATCCGTCCGCTGGCCTGGTGGGCATGAGTCTGGCGGAAGCCTCGCCCCACTTTACCGGCATCGCCATGGAGCTGGCGCCCACGCCCCGCTTCGAGCGCAAGGCCGCCCAGCGCCCCTTAAGCGTCGACAAGCTGGTGCGCCTTACGCCCGCGCTCTCCATGGCCTTCGCCCAGTGCTTCCTGCTCTCGCTGGTCCTGCAAGCAGCGGTGCTGGCGATCCCCCTCTACATGCAGATGGTGATCGACGAGGGCCTGCAGAAGGGCGATGTCGACATTCTCACGCTGCTGTTTTGCGGGGTGGTCGCGGTGAACATCTTCTCGGCGGTCGTGTCGCTGATGCGCGGCTACGCCACCCAGTTCATCACCCAAGTCCTGTCGTTCGACATGATGTCGGCTGTGTTCCAACATCTGATCCGGTTGCCGCTGAGCTATTTCCAGAAGCGGCAGGTCGGCGACCTGCAGCAGCGGTTTCGCGCCCTGGCCCCGATCCAGCAAGCGATCGGCTCGGGCGCCGTGACGGCGCTGATCGACGGCCTGCTGTCGGTGGCCGCCACAGCCATCATGCTGGCCTACAGCTTGAAGCTGACCCTCATCGTCTTCGTCTTCGTGCTGATCTCGGTGGGTCTTCGTGTGGCGACCATTCAAACAAACCGGAATGTCGCGGGCGCGGCGCTGGCCGCCGAGGCGCGCGAGCAGACCCGCTTCCTCGAAACCCTGCGAACGATCGCGACGATCAAGGTCAATGGCGCGGAGCGCGAGCGCGAGGATGTCTGGCGCAGCAACGCGGCCGCGACGGTCAACGCCCAGATCCGCCGCGGAAACGTCAACCTCGCCGTCGTAACCCTCAACCAGGCCATTTCCGGCGTCAGCGACGCCCTGGTCATCTTCCTGGGCGCAAAGATGGCGCTCGGCGGCGAGCTCACCGTTGGGGTGCTGACCGCGTTCCTGGCCTACAAGTCGCAGTTCCTCTCGCGCGTCGGGGCTCTGGTCGACCAGATCATCGTCTTTGCGCTGCTCGACGTTCAGCTCGAGCGGGTCGCCGACATCGTGACAACGACGACCGAGCAGAACCTGGAAGCCTCCGACAAGGCCGACCAACGGCTGCAGGGCGAAATCGAGTTCAAGAACGTCGCCTTCCAGTATTCGCCGTTCGACCGCCACGTGCTTGACGACGTCAACTTCAAGGTGGCCGCGGGCGAGTTTGTCGCGATCACCGGTCGTTCGGGTGGCGGCAAATCCACCCTTTTGAGGCTGCTGGTAGGCTTGAGCGCGCCGACATCGGGCCAGGTCCTCATCGATGGCCAACCGTTGCAGTCGCTAGGGGCGCACCTGATCCGCCGGCGCGCCAGTTTTGTGATGCAGGATGATCAGCTCTTCGCCGGCACGGTGCTGGACAACATCACCCTATTTGCGCCCGAACCCGATATGGACCAGGTCCGCTGGGCGGCCGAGGCCTCGGCCATCGACGAGGACATCGCCAATCTGCCGATGGGCTATGCCAGCCTGGTGGGCGACATGGGTTCGATGCTGTCGGGCGGCCAGCGCCAGCGCCTGCTGATCGCCCGCGCTCTCTATCGCCGCCCGCAGATACTGATCATGGACGAGGGAACCTCGCACCTGGATCTCGAGCGCGAGACGAGGATCAATCGCGCGCTGAAGTCTCTGAACATCACCCGCGTGGTGGTCGCCCATCGCCCCGACACGATCCGCGCCGCCGATCGCGTGTTGGTTCTGGAGAATGGAACCTTGAGGCCGCTACAATGACTTCCGACCGCAAAATTCTTCATCGCGCGCCGGACCTTGCCTTCGTCAATGGCTCAGTCGACCCTGTTCAGAAGAGGCCGGAGTTTCACACCGTCTTCAACGCGCCCTTCGAGCTATCCTTGGACCAGATCGGACGGCGCTTTGCTTACAACGCGCGTCGACGTGGTCTCTTTGATGGCCTATGCGCCTATGTCGCCGCAGTAAGGGCGCTTGACCGGCCTCCCCTCCTGCAGGTGCTGGGCGGAAGCTTTTTTGATGACAAGGACTATCCAGGCGACGTGGACCTTTCGAATATTGTGTCGGGCGATCTCGGTCCTGAGGCTCTAGCGCTCTATTATGACCGTGACTTCACACGCTCTGTGTTCGGCGTGGATATGTCGACCACTAATCTGACCGGCGACGCCGTGCGCGACAGCATCGTGCTGATGCGCACGGCGGCTTACTATTCGCACCGGCGGGACGGTGTGCAGCGGGCCATTTTCTTGCTTACGGACCGCGCCGCGTCCGGGGCTCACGGCTAGCCCGTTAAGCGCGGAGCGCCGAGCCAACCCGCCCTGACCACACGAGCGCCGGGCTCACTAGACCACGCTGATCCAGTTTAACTGTTGCTGCCGAGGGCTCGATCGTTCTTGACCTCCGCGTCAAGGGCGCGCGCTGCGCCACAAGACGACACTTCGGTTTTTCCGAACAATTGGAACACCACCAGAATAGGTCGGTCATGATTTTCATGACGGGGCCGCCGGATGCGCAACACGCTTGACCTCGACAGCCTCAGATCCTTGGTCGCCGGCGTTTCGCTTGGCGCGTTCTCCAAGGCTGCCGCCATGGTTGGCCGCTCGCCCTCGACCATCAGCATGCAGATGCAAAAACTCGAGGCTCAGCTCGGTACTCCCATCCTGCGCAAGGCTGGCCGAGGACTGTGCTGACGCGGGAAGGCCCAAACGCGCTCTACCACCCATGCAGATGGTGGAGGCAGGCGACTGGCCAGAGACGCGACCTGCTACGGAACAGATGTTAGCCCTGTTCGAGATTCACCTGGCGGACGCTCTCGACGAACTCCTAGGCCCGCTTCCAGGGCGCAACGAATACCCCTCCTCCGCTCCGCCTTAAGGAGGAAAAGGAAACTTAGGGAACCTTTGGGAATGCGCGCGCACGTCCGCGACCAGCCGGGGAGCTGGCGCGCCCTGCTGGATTCGAACCAGCGACCGCTCGCTTAGAAGGCGAGTGCTCTATCCAGCTGAGCTAAGGGCGCGCATGCCGGCTAGCCCCGCGAGAGCCCTAGTGGGTCCAGGGCTGCTTGCGGTTGGCCGCGAAATTGTCGGCGTAGGCTTTGATAATCTTCTTGGGGGCCTTCGGCTCGAAGAGCTGGAAGGCGATCTCGTGACGCTGGGCGTAGGCCACGGCCTCGTCGCGGGTCTCGAAGGTCAGGCGAATCTGGCCGTTCATGTCGCTGGACGTGGTCCAGCCCATCAGCGGGTCAGGCTTGCGGGCCGAGGCCGGTTCGAACTCCAGCACCCAGTCCTTGGTCTTGGCCTTGCCGGACTGCATGGCGTTCTTGGCGGGGCGATAGATGCGGGCCAGCATGGACCTTCTCCAAAGTACCTTGCCGGTGGTCGGAGCGGCAGGATTTGAACCTGCGACATCCTGGTCCCAAACCAGGCGCGCTACCAGACTGCGCTACGCTCCGAAACACCGGCAGGCGGCTGCTCTACAGGCGTTTGGCGTGCGGATCAACGAAAGCGTCACGCCTTTGGAAAGATCCTGTGCAAGACGCGATCTCCCGGCAGGATTCCGAGCTGCGCCGCGCGGCCGCCGGCGATCTCCAGCACGCCCAGCACCATGCCGCCCGAGGGCAGCGGCGTCTCGTCGTGCGGACGAGCATTGCGGACCAGCGACAGGATCGTCCCGTTGGGCGCGATGTAGATGATGTCCAGCGGGATCAGCGTATTCTTCATCCAGTAGGCCGCCGGCTGCGGCCGCTTGTAGGTGAAGAGCATGCCCCGGTCGGGCGCCAGGGACTTGCGGAACATCAGCCCCTGCTTCTGCTGGGCCATTGTGGCGGCGATCTCGACCTGGAAACGCGCGCGACCACGGCCGGTGACGATCTCGACCGTCTCCAGCTTGGGCGCGGCCAAGACTTCGCCGCCCGCGCCAACGCTCAGCGTCAGCGCGGCCAGCAAGGCACGCCTGTCGATCATCCGTTCCGCCACGCGCCACCTCACCGAAAGCCAATCCCCATCAGACTAGCTTTCGGAGTCGGGCGGCGGAAGTCAGACGTCTCCGGCCGTGATCTCCGCGACGACCAGGCCCTTGGGCCCGCGCGCGAACCGCACCAGGACGTCATCGCCCGGCTGCAGGTCCTCGAGCCCGCCCCGGCGGAGCGTCTCGATATGCACGAAGATGTCGCCCGGCTCGGCGTCGCGGATCACGAAGCCATAGCCCTTGGTGCGGTTGAACCACTTGACCTTGGCGTGCTCCGGCGGCCCCTCGGGCTCCAGAGCATGGCGTCCGTGACCTTCCCGCAGGGGGTCCCGCCGCGGCGGCCCGTCGGCGAAGGTCCGCCTCTGGCGCTCCAGCGGCGCGGGCGCCGAGGTCTCGTCGAGATTGACCACCTCGCAGACCTGCCAGCCCTTGGGCCTTTTCACGACGTCACACACGATCACCGCCCCCTCCATGGCGGTTTCGCGGCCGCAGTTACGCAGCGACGTCACATGTAGAAGTACGTCCTTCAGCCCGGTCTGGCCGGGATCATCGGGTACGATGAACCCATAGCCCTTACCGGCGTCGAACCACTTCACCCTCCCGCTGATGCGCACGAACTCTTCGTGCGCCGCAGCGTCCTCAAAATCGAAACCAGACATCCCACCCCTCTGGCTTGCCCAATCAGCCCATCGGAGCAAGCACTACGAGAACAGTGTTCTCGCGTGACGAGAGCCGTCAATGACGAAATCACGTCAAAACCGCGTGTGGGTGCGTTCCGCGACATTTCGTCGCAGATACAACACAGTAACAATCCTGAAATACAGCCAGAGATGGCAGTCCCTAGGGGAGTCGAACCCCTCTCTCCAGATTGAAAATCTGGCGTCCTAACCGATAGACGAAGGGACCACATAACCGCCGAAGCGGAACATAGCCGATATGTAGTCCTCGCGGGTGGCAGTCCCTAGGGGAGTCGAACCCCTCTCTCCAGATTGAAAATCTGGCGTCCTAACCGATAGACGAAGGGACCAGCGGCCCCGCGAGGAAGCGGGTGTATAGCCGCGACCTTTGGGGTGCGCAAGCCGCCGAAAACGGATTTTTTCAGTCCGCCCATATCCCGACCTCAGGACGTGTAGCGAGCCCGAGGATCGTTGGCGTCTTCGATCTCCAGCTGGACACCATTGCGCCCCATGTAGTCGTCCGGCTTGAGCTTGCCGACGACGTCCAAGGCCCCGCCGCCAGCCAGCAGGCGCTGACCCAGCGGGGTTTCGGCGCTGCGCCAGCTGATCGCCTTGATGCGGTCGCCGGTCGGGCCGACCAGGTCCATGCGCACGTGACCGCCCTTCAGGGCCGAGACGCGATCGGGCCGAACCTGACTCAGGGCGAACATCGGCTCGGGATTGCCCGGACCGAACGGCGCCAGGCGCTGGAAGTCGTCGAGCAAGGCGCGATTCGCCGCGCGCGGTTGCAGCAGGGCGTCGATCTCGACCGACTCGATTCCCACGGCCTCCATCTCGCCCGCCAGGCGCTCTTCCAGGAAGGCGCGGAACTCGGGGATCGCGTCGGGACGGATCGACAGACCCGCCGCCATGGCGTGACCGCCGCCGGCCATCAGCAGGCCCGCCTCGAAGGCTTCCTGGATGGCCTTGCCCAGGTTCACGCCGGGCTGCGAGCGGCCTGAGCCCTTGCCGACATTGGCGGCGCGATCGACGCCGATCACCACCACCGGCTTGCGATAGCGCTCGCGCAGGCGGCCCGCGACGATGCCGATGACGCCGGGGTGCCAGTCATCGCCGGCCACCACGATCACCGGCGCGTCCGGATTGAAGTTGCTGCCGCGCTCCAGCAGGGCCGCGGCCTCTTCGACCACGGCGGCCTCGACGGCCTTGCGTTCGGTGTTGAGGCTGTCGAGCTCCTCGGCCAGGGCGGCGGCCTCCAACGGGTCGTCGGTGGAGAGCAGCTTGGCGCCGAGGTCCGAGCGACCGATACGGCCGCCGGCGTTGATGCGCGGCCCCAGGATGAAGCCGGCGTGGAACACGGACGGATCGCCCGAACCCTTGCCGACCTCGAATAGCGCCTTCAGCCCCGGATTGGCCCAGGCGCCCATCGCCCGAAGACCCAGCGCCGTCAGGGCGCGGTTGAAGCCGACCAGCTGGGTGACGTCGCAGACCTCGCCCAGGGCCACCAGGTCCAGCCACTGGCGAAGGTCCGGCTGCGGACGATCGTCGGTGAACAGGCCGCGCTTGCGGGCTTCGCGGTTCAGGGCGGCCAGCAGCACGAAGGTCACACCCGCGGCGGCCAAGACCCCCTGCCCGCTCTGGCAGCCCGGACGGTTGGGATTGACCACGGCGGCGGCGGCCGGCGGATCCTCGCGCATCAGGTGGTGGTCGATGACCACGACCTCCAGGCCGATCTCGCCGGCGCTGGTGATGGCGTCATAGGCCGCCGCGCCGCAATCCAGGGTCACGACCAGTTCGGCCCCGCTGTCGCGGATGGTCTTGAAGGCCGCCGGGCTGGGGCCGTAACCCTCGGTCAGGCGGTCGGGAATATAGATGGGCAGCTCGACGCCCATGTAGCGGAACCAGCGGACCAGCTGGGCGGCGCTGGTGGCCCCGTCGACGTCGTAGTCGGCGAAGACCATGGTTGGGCGACCCTGCTCCAGGGCATCGATCAGGATCTCGGCGGCCCGGTCCATGTCGGTGAAGCTGGACGGGTCAGGGAACAGCGCCTTCAGGGTCGGGCGCAGATAGTGTTCGGCATGATCCAGAGTGACGCCGCGCGAGACCAAGGCGCGCGCCAAAGGCTCGGTCAAGCCGTGACGCTGCTGGATGTCGCGCACCACGGCCATGTCGGCCGGACGCTCGCGCCAGGCGCGGCCGCTCAGCGAACGTTCGACGCCCAGGAAGGCGGCAGGAGAAATATCGGTGACACCATCGGCAGGCATCGCTGGAGAGTAGCTGGTCACGTGGATTCGGACCATGCGGCGCGGACACGACAGTCCCGGACGTGGGTTAGCCGGCTTTGGCTTCCGCCCGGATCACTTCCACCTCATTCGCCGAGCCCAGCACCACCGGCACGCGCTGGTGCAGCTTGGTCGGCTGGATGTCGAGGATGTCGATCACCGCCTCGGTCGACTTGCCGCCGGCCCGTTCGACCAGCAGGCTCATCGGATTGGCCTCGTACATCAAGCGCAGTTTGCCGGGCTTGTCGGGCTCGCGCGCGTCCCACGGGTACATGAAAACACCGCCGCGCATCATGATGCGGTGAACGTCGGCGACCATCGAGGCCACCCAGCGCATGTTGAAGTTCTTGGCCCGCGGGCCGTCCTTGCCCTGCAGGCAGCCGTCGATATAGCGGCGCACGGGCGCGGCCCAATGGCGCTGGTTCGACATGTTGATGGCGAACTCGGCGGTGTCGGCCTTGATGGCGATGGCCGGATGGGTCAGCAGCCACTGGCCGTCGGCGTTCAGGGTGAAGCCGTTGACGCCGCCCGACAGCGTAATGACCAGCATGGTCTGCGGGCCATAGACGGCATAGCCGGCGGCGACCTGATTGCGGCCGGTCTGCAGGAAGTCGGCCTCGGCCGGCGCATGATCGGCCGGGGCCGGCAGCACCGAGAAGATCGTCCCCACCGAGACGTTGACGTCGATGTTGCTGGAGCCGTCCAGCGGGTCGAAGGTCACCAGATAACCGCCCACACGGCCGGTGGGCTCGACCTCTTCCAGCTCTTCCGAGGCCAGGCCCGCGACAGCGGCGCAGGCCTTCAGGGCGTCGCTCAGCATGTCGTTGGTGATGACGTCGAGCTTCTTCTGCTCCTCGTCCTGCACATTGGTGCTGCCCGCCGCGCCCAGGCTGCCCGACAGGGCGCCGGAGGCGACGACGCGGCTGATCTGCGCGCAGGTCGTGGCGACCGTCTGGACGACGTCCTTGAGGGCGGCGTCCGCCGGCTCCGCCGCGAGCCAGGCGGCCAAGTCGACAAAGGTGGTCATAGGAACCTCAAAACCAGAAAGCAGAACGGCCGCCTCTACAGGGCGACCGTGACAGGAAGGTCTCAGACCTTACGCTTCATGCGAACTTCGCGGACGGTGCCCGTCGACGAGTTCATCACCAGGGTGTGGGTGTGGACGCAGCCATCGCGGAAGATGACGCCGTCCACCAGCCCGCCGCGCGTCACGCCCGTGGCGGCGAAGATCGCCTCGTCGCGGACGATCTCGTGCAGGTCGTACTTCTTGTCCAGCTCGGTGATGCCCCAACGGGCGGCGCGGGCGCGCTCGTCGCCGTTGCGGAACAGCAAGCGGCCCTGGAACTGGCCGCCGACGCACTTCAGCGCCGCGCAGGCCAGAACGCCTTCCGGCGCGCCGCCCGAGCCGAGGTACAGGTCAATGCCGGTCGAAGGATCGGTGGTGTTGATCACGCCGGCGACGTCGCCGTCCGTGATCAGATGGATGCGAGCGCCAGCGGCGCGGACCTTGGCGATGATGTCGGCGTGACGCGGACGATCCAGCACGCAGACCGTGATCTCGGTCGCGGCGACGCCCTTGGCCTCGGCCAGGGCCTGGATGTTCTCGGCCGGCGACTTGTCCAGGTCGATCACCCCGGCGGGCAGGCCCGGGCCGCAGGCGATCTTGTCCATATAGGTGTCGGGCGCGTTGAGCAGCGTGCCCTTCGGCGCCCACGCCATCACGGTCAGGGCGTTGGGCTGGGCCTTCGCGGCCAGGGTCGTGCCTTCCAGCGGATCCAGGGCGATGTCGATCTTGGGGCCTTTGCCCGTGCCGACCTTCTCGCCGATGTAGAGCATCGGCGCCTCGTCGCGCTCGCCCTCGCCGATGACGATCTCGCCGTCGATGTTCAGCTCATTGAGGGCGTTGCGCATCGCGTCGACGGCCGCCTGGTCGGCGGCCATCTCGTCGCCGCGGCCCAGCATCGTCCACGAGGCGATGGCGGCGGCTTCGGTCACGCGAACGGCGTCCAGGACCAGCGAGCGGTCCAGGGTGTTCGAACTCATCCGTCTCTCCCGACCGCTCCCGGAAAAGAGCGGCCTAGTTCCCAATGTCGCCTTCGACGCCGAGTTTTCCCGGTCGTTTTAGATGCGCGCGACACGCAGAAGGCGGGGACGCTCTAGCACGGTCTGCAGCTTTTCGATGCGGCTAATCGCGTCCAGAAGCTTCGATTCCGGCGTCGCATGCGTAACGAGCACGATCGGGACGCCACCCGCGCCATCGACGGGCTTTTGCAGGAAACTGTCGATCGAGACGCCGCATTCGGCCAGGGTTTCCGAGATCGCGGCGATCACGCCGGGCTCGTCTTTCACCATCACGCGCAGATAGGCCTTGCCCACGGCGCGGGCCGGGTCGATCGGCGTGAACGAGGTCAGATCGCCGGCCGGCGCCTGGAAAACAGGCCGCACGGCCTTGGTCATCACGTCGGCGATGTCGGCGGCCACGGCGGCGGCGGTCGGACCCGCGCCGGCGCCCGGACCTTGCACGAAGATCCGGCCGATGCGCTTGCCTTCGATAAAGAGCGCGTTCAGGGCGCCGCCGGCCTGGGCCAGCGGATGGTCCAGCGGCACCAGCGACGGATGCACCTTCACCGCGACGCCGTCCTCGGACTTGGCGGCGCTGGCGATCAGCTTGATGCGATAGCCCAGATCCTTGGCCAGCTTGATGTCGAGCAGGTCGACCTCGCTGATGCCCTCGATCTCGGCGGCCGCGAAGTTCGGAGCGCAGCCGAAGGCCAGGGCGGCCAGGATGCTGACCTTGTGGCCGGCGTCGAAGCCGCCGACGTCCATGGTCGGGTCAGCCTCGGCATAGCCCAGGCCTTGGGCTTCACGCAGCACGTCGGCGAACGAGCGACCGGTCTTCTCCATCTCCGAGAGGATGAAGTTGCAGGTGCCATTGAGAATGCCGGCCACCGAGACGATGTCGTCGCCGACCAGGGCTTCGCGCATCATCTTCACGGCCGGCACGCCACCCATCACCGCGGCTTCGAACAGCAGCGGGACGTTGTTGGCTTCCGCCAGAGCAGCCAGTTCGGCGCCGTGCTCGGCGATCAGGGCCTTGTTGGCCGTGACCACCGGCTTGCCGGCCTTCAGGGCCGTCTCGACGGCGACCTTGGCCGGACCGTCCGAACCGCCCACCAGCTCAACGAACAGGTCGATATCCGGCGAGGCCGCCAGGGCCACCGGATCGTCGAACCAGGCCAGGTTCGAGATGTCGACCGTGCGCGGACGCGACTTCGACCGGGCCGAGACGGCCGTGACGACCGCCTTGTCGCCGGCCGGCGCGAAGTCCGGACGGTCGGCCAGGAACTGCAGGAGGCCACCGCCAACGGTGCCCAGGCCCGCGACGCCGACGCGCCAGGTCTTGTTCGTCATCTTCGAATCCTTAGGTCGAACCAGCCTACGAGGCCTGTTCCATCTTGTTGTGGGCCTTGGCCAGGATGGAGTCGGCGTTGGCGATGAATTTCTTCACGTTGCGCGCCGCCTGGCGGATGCGGTGCTCGTTCTCGACCAGACCGATCCGCACATAACCCTCGCCGTATTCGCCGAAGCCGATGCCCGGAGCCACGGCGACGCCGGCCTCCTCGATCAGCAGGCGCGAGAACAGCATCGAGCCGGCCTCGCGGTACTGTTCCGGGATCTTGGCCCAGGCGAACATCGAGGCCGGCGGATTGGGGATGTCCCAGCCCGCGCCCTTCATCGACTTGATCAGGGTGTCGCGGCGGCTCTTGTAGATGCCGCGGATCTCGTCGACGCAGTCCTGCGGGCCGTTCAGCGCCGCGGCCGCTGCCACCTGCACCGGGGTGTAGGCGCCATAGTCCAGGTACGACTTCACGCGGGCCAAAGCCGCGCAGATGCGGGCGTTGCCGACCACCATGCCCACGCGCCAGCCCGCCATGGCGTAGGTCTTCGACAGCGAGTTGACCTCGACGGCGATGTCCTTGGCGCCATCGACCTGCAGGATCGACGGCGGCGGGTTGTTGTCGAAATAGATCTCGCCATAGGCCACGTCGCTGATCACCAGCAGATCGTGCTTCTTCGCGAGCGCCACGGCGTCCTTATAGAAGTCCAAGTCCACCCACTGCGCCGTCGGGTTCGACGGATAGGAGAGGATCAGCACCGAGGGCGGCGGCACCGAGTGCTTCACCGCGCGGCTGATATTGGACAGGTACTCTTCCGGCGACAGGGCCGGCACGTGGCGGATAATGCCGCCGGCCATGATGAAGCCGAAGGCGTGGATCGGATAGGCCGGGTTCGGGCAGATGATGACGTCGCCGGGACCGGTCAGGGCCTGGGCCAGGTTGGCGAAGCCTTCCTTCGAACCCAGAGTCGCGATCACCTCGGTGTCGGGGTTCAGCTTCACGCCGAAACGGCGGCCATAGTAGTTGGCCATGGCCTTGCGCAGGCCGGGCACGCCCTTGGAGGCGGAGTAGCGACCCGCCTTGGGGTCACGCGCCGTCTCGATCAGCTTGTCGACGATGTGCTGGGGCGTGGGCATGTCCGGATTGCCCATGCCGAAGTCGATGATGTCGGTCCCCTCGGCGCGGAGGCGCGCCTTGATCTTGTTGACCTCTTCGAAAACGTAGGGCGGCAGACGGCGGATACGGTGAAAATCGGTGCTCATGAGGGCTCTGTGCGCCGCTTCGGCGCTCTGGGAGCGAAAAGTCGGGCATGGATAGACCCCGAGCGGGGTCAAGCCAAGCCAGTTCAAGGAAGATTATGCCTCCGTCGCCCTATTGGGGCTGGGACGGAGGCGCGCTAGCTCGGCCGCGGGCTGCGCGGGCGAAGGCTTCGGTTGCGGCGCGGTCGGCGTCGGTCGGCGCTTGGAAGTCGCCCGGCTTGACGTCGCGGCGCGCCTTGTCGGCGTAGCCTTCGGTGTCCTTGAGTTCCCAGGTGCCCGGCGCGACGGCCTTGGTCAGGGCGTCGCCGGCGCGTTGCTGGTCGACGACGGCGGCGCGAACCTGGTCGGCGTTCGGCACGTCGGTCGGGATCACCGGAATGTCCGAGAACTTGCGGCTTGGCGCCTTGGCCTTTGCGGCGGCGGTCGCCCGCGCCGCGATCGGCGAGCTGGGATCGACCTGCGCGGTCGTGAACGGACTGGCCACGCATGCGGCCGCACCGGCGGCCAGGCCGACGATCAGAGCGACACGTACGATTTTGCGGGTTTCGCCGTTCATTGGTTCTGGTCTTATGCGATGATCGCGGCGAGCGAAAGGCGTTCGACGCCGCTTTTCGCGAACACATTAGGCGGAGGAACTCATGGCCACGGCGAAGGCGGCTCCCAAGGCCCGGAAGAAGGCTTCCCCCAAGGTCGAGACTGCCGAAGCGAAGGCCAAGAGCGCGCCCAAGAAGGCGAAGGCCGAGCCCAAGCCCGAAACCGTCGAGCCGCCGCCGAAGACCGAATCGGCAGGCCCGAAAGGCGGCGGCCAGACGCCCCCGCCCTTCCCGCCGTTCGAGAGCGTGTTGTCGGCCGACCAGTTGAAGATGGTCGAGACCCTATCGGCGAACCTGGCCCGCGCGGCGGTCACCGCCCAGGGCGCGATCGCCGAAGCCGCCCTGCGCCAGGCCGATCGCCCGGCCGCCCTCACCCCGGATCCCTTCCACGTCGCCCCGGCCCTGAACGAGGTGATGACCCGCCTGGCCGCCCAGCCCGATCGGTTGATGCGGGCCCAGGCCGATCTGTTCAGCCAGTACATGGAGCTGTGGCAGTCGACCGCCCGCCGCGCCGCCGGCGAGGAGGTCGCGCCCGTGGTCGCCCCAGCCGCCGGCGACAAGCGCTTCAACGATCCGGATTGGGCGTCGAACCCGATGTTCGACCTGATGAAGCAGTCGTACCTGCTGTCGTCCAACTGGCTGAACGGCCTGATCGCCGAGGTCGACGGCGTCGATCCAGGCGCCAAGCGCCGGGTCGAGTTCTTCACCAAGATGCTGACCGACGCCTTCTCGCCGTCGAACTTCCTGATCTCCAACCCCGCCGCCCTGCGCGAGGTGGTGCAGACCCAGGGCCAGAGCCTGGTGCGCGGCATGGAGAACTTCGCCGCCGACCTGGAGCGCGGCGGCGGCCAGCTGGCGATCAGCCAGACGGATCTGGCCAAGTTCAAGGTCGGCGAGAACGTCGCCACCGCGCCGGGCAAGGTCGTCTACCAGAACGACATCCTGCAGCTGCTGCAGTTCGATCCCAGCACCGACAAGGTCAGCGAGATCCCGCTGCTGATCTTCCCGCCGTGGATCAACAAGTTCTACATCATGGACCTGCGACCCGAGAACTCGATGATCCGCTGGCTGACGGGTCAGGGCTTCACGGTGTTTGTCGCCTCGTGGGTCAATCCGGACCAGAAGCTGGCCGCCAAGACCTTCGAAGACTACATGCTCGAAGGCATCTACGACGCCACCCAGCAGGTCATGACCCAGTGCGGCGTCGATCGGGTCAACACCGTCGGCTACTGCATCGGCGGCACGCTCCTGTCCGTGGCCCTGGCCCACATGGCAGCGCGCGGCGACAAGCGGATCAATTCGGCCACCTTCTTCGCCGCCCAGCAGGACTTCGCCGAGGCCGGCGACCTCTTGCTGTTCACCAACGAGGAATGGCTGCAGTCGATCGAGCAGCAGATGGACGCCGCCGGCGGCTTCCTGCCCAGCCAGTCGATGGCCGACACCTTCAACGCCCTGCGCGGCAACGACCTGATCTGGTCGTTCTTCGTCAGCAACTACCTGATGGGCAAGGAGCCCCGGCCGTTCGACCTGCTGTTCTGGAACGCCGACCAGACGCGGATGCCCAAGTCGCTGCACCTGTTCTATCTGCGCAATTTCTACAAGGACAACGCCCTGACGACGGGTCAGCTCAGCCTGGGCGGCGAGCACCTGGACCTGTCGAAGGTCAAGACCCCGATCTACGTCCAGTCGTCCAAGGACGACCACATCGCCCCGTTCCGCAGCGTCTATCGCGGCGCCAAGGCGTTCGGCGGGCCGGTGACCTTCACCATGGCCGGCTCGGGCCACATCGCCGGGGTGATCAACCATCCTGACGCCAAGAAGTACCAGCACTGGACCAACGAAGGCCTGCCCAACGATGTTGGCCAATGGATCGCCGGCGCGACCGAGCATCCGGGCTCCTGGTGGCCGCACTGGGCCGAGTGGTTGCGCTCGCGCTCGGGCGACGAGGTCCCGGCCCGCGATCCTACCAAGGGCAAGCTGAAGCCGCTGGAGAACGCCCCCGGCAGCTTCGTCATGGTCAAGTCCCAGGCCTAGAGCACCCCGCTGGCATAGACCTCCTCGAACACGTCGGTCTCGACCCGCTCGACCAGCAGCTGGATGCGCTCCAAGTGGGCCAGCCGGCGTGGGTCACGGGCAAACGCCAGCACGTCCAGCGGGTCGTCGAAGGTGGTGATCACCACGACGACCTCCCCAGCCCGCAGGCACCGGACGCCGCGCAGGCCGGCGACACGGCCCTCCAGGCGGCGATGCTGGGCCGCCTGCGCCGCCAGCAACGCGTCGAGCATGCCCGACCTGGGATGGATCACGCTGATCGACACGGCCGGCGCGGCCGGCTCCAGCACCTCGACCAGGCGAACGGCGGACGCGCGCGGCGCCATCAGATTTCTCCCACCGCATAGGCTTGCGTGAAGGCCCCGGCCTCGGAGGTCTCGATCAGCGGTCGGACTCGGGCGATGTGGTCGGTGAACATCGGATCACGGCGGAAGGCGTCGGCCTGCTCGGCGCTGTCGAACACCGAGATCAGCACCACGCCATCGTCCGAGCGAAACAGCCGCGCGCCGCGCAGGCCGTCGACCTTGCCCCGCACGCGCTGGTGCTGCTCCAGCTGCAACGCCATGAAATCCTCCAGGCGTCCGGCCTTGGGGCGGATGACGCTGATGCTGATGACTGGGGCGGTGTTCATGCGGGCTCCTTGGCGCTGTTGCCTGTGAGGGAGCCTTCCCCGTACAACCTCAACCAAAGTTGAGGTCAAGCACCGATGTCGACATCTCCTTCGCCTCCGACCTTGAGCGTCGGCGAGGTGGCCAAGCGCAGCGGCGTGGCGGTCTCGACCCTGCACTTCTACGAGGCCAAGGGCCTGATCCGCAGCCTGCGGACCGAAGGCAACCAGCGGCGTTATCCCCGCGCGGTGCTGCGCCGCGTGGCGCTGATCCGGATCGCCCAGCGCACAGGCATCTCGCTGGTCGAGATCAAGACCGCCCTGGATCACCTGCCCCAGGATCGCGCGCCCAGCGCCGACGACTGGCGCGCCCTGTCGGAGTCCTGGCGGGCCGAGCTGGACCTGCGCATCCGCCACCTGACCGGTCTGCGCGACCAGATCGACAGCTGCATCGGCTGTGGCTGCCTGTCGCTGAAGGAGTGCCCGCTGCGCAACCCCGGCGACGTCATGGCCGGCGCCGGGGCTGGCCCGCGGGTGCTGATCGACGACTGAACACACGAGCGACCAACGTTCGCCCAAAAGTCGCCACGAGCACGGCGGAGCTTCCGCCCATGCTCACGCTCGACCGCCGGACAGCCCTGGGGATGTTCGCCGCCTCGCCCCTGATGGCGAGCGCGGGGTCGAGCCTCGCCCTGATCCAGAATTCGGGCCTGAAGCTGGCCGCCGCCGCCCGCGAGCAGATCGGCGTCACGCTGGACTACGATCCCAGCTACCGGTCGATCGGCTATCCGAACGGCGACGTGCTGCGCACCAGCGGCGTCTGCTCCGACGTCCTGATCCGGGCGGCCCGCGACGCCTGGGGCATCGACCTGCAGCGGCGGGTGCACGAGGACATGGTCCGCGCCTTCGAGGCCTATCCCTCGCGCCGCACCTGGGGCCTGAAGAAGCCGGACGCCAATATCGACCACCGGCGGGTGCTGAATCTCGAGACCTTCCTGGCCCGCCAGAACGCCGCCCTCGCCTTCCCCTCGGCGCGCCTGCTGGGCGGCGACGCCTTCAAGAGCCCGCAAGCCGGCGACGTGCTGACCTGGCGCCTGGCCGGCGGCGGTCGCCCGCACCTGGGCGTCGTCGTCGACGACTTCGGAACCGTGCGAGTGGCGCACAACATCGGCTCCGGCGTCCGTGAGGAGCCGCTGTGGATGTTCAAGCTGCACAAGCCCGCCGGCCACTATCGCTGGCGGGTCTAGCAACGACGCGAGCCTAGAGGCCCGCGTCTTCCTTGAGGCCAAGGGCGATATTCATGTTCTGGACCGCCGCGCCCGAAGCGCCCTTGCCCAGGTTGTCGAGCAGCGCCACCAGGCGGGCCTGGCCGCTGGTGTCTGAGCCAAACACGAACAGCTTCAGGCGGTTGGTGCCGTTCAGGCCTTCCGGGTCCAGGGTCGTCAGGCTCTTGGCCTCGTCCAGCGAAGCAACCTCGACGAACTTCTCGCCCTTGTAGTGCTTGGCCAGGGCTGCGTGGATGTCGCCCAGCGACGGCGCGCCGTCCAGGGTCGAGAAGTGCAGCGGCATCTCGACGAGCATGCCCTGAGCGTAGCGCCCCACGGCTGGCATGAAGATAGGACGGGTCAGCAGGCCGCCGTGCTTCTGCATCTCGGCCACGTGCTTGTGGGTCAGCGACAGGCCGTAGATCCGGTACGGGACCTTGGTGAAGTTCGCCGCGCTCTCGTCCTCGAACTCGGCGATCATGGCCTTGCCGCCGCCGGTGTAGCCCGAGACGGCGTTGTACGAGACCGGCAGCTCGGCCGGCAGGATGCCCGCCGAGACCAGCGGCCGCGTCAGGGCGATGGCGCCGGTCGGATAGCAGCCCGGGTTCGAGATGCGCTTGGACGCGGCGATCTTGCCGCGCTGTTCCTTGTCCAGCTCGGCGAAGCCATAGGCCCAACCCTCGGCGGTGCGATAGGCGGTCGAGGCGTCGATGATCACCGTGTTCGGATTGGTCACCAGCGACACGGCTTCCTTGGCCGCGTCATCGGGCAGGCATAGGATCACGGCGTCTGCGCCGTTCAGCATCTCGGCGCGGGCGTCGGCGTCCTTGCGCTTGTCCGGATCGATCGAGACCAGCTGCAGGTCCTTGCGGTCGACCAGGCGCTCGCGGATCTGCAGGCCGGTGGTGCCGGCTTCGCCGTCGATGAAGACCTTGGGGGCGCTGGACATGGCGGACTCCGAACCTGGCTACGAACGCCAGTAGAAGAAGCAGAAAACAGAGACAGAAATGAAAAAGGGCGCTTCGGCCTGACCGAAGCGCCCTTTCCCAAAAACGTAATCGTCGCGATTAGCGCTTCGAGAACTGGAAGCTGCGGCGGGCCTTGGCCTTGCCGTACTTCTTACGCTCAACGACGCGGCTGTCGCGGGTCAGGAAGCCGTGCGGCTTCAGGACCGGGCGCAGGCCGGGCTCGTAGTGCGTCAGGGCCTTGGACAGGCCGTGGCGGATGGCGCCGGCTTGACCCGACAGACCCGAGCCTTCGACGGTCACGATGACGTCGAATTGGCCCAGACGGTCGGTCACTTCCAGCGGCTGGGCGATCATCATGCGCAGCACCGGACGGGCGAAGTAAACTTCTTGGTCGCGACCGTTGATGGTGATCGAGCCCTTGCCCGGCTTGATCCAGACGCGAGCGATCGCGTTCTTGCGCTTGCCGGTCGCGTAGGCGCGGCCTTGGGCGTCGATCTTCGGTTCGGCCGGAACGGCGGTTTCCGGGTTGCTGGACAGCGAGGCCAGCGCTTCAAAGCCTTGTGCGTCGGTCATGACTTAGAGGCTCCGGGTGTTCTTGGTGTTGCGCGCCGCGAAGTCGACGACTTCGGGGTTTTGCGCTTGGTGCGGGTGCTCACCGGCGTTGTAGATGAGCAGGTGGGTCAGCTGCTTGCGAGCCAGCGGGCTCTCCTTGGGCAGCATGCGCTCGACGGCCTTTTCCAGGACGCGTTCCGGGAACTTGCCGCCCAGAACCTTGCGCGGGGTGGTTTCCTTGATGCCGCCCGGGTGACCGGTGTGGCGATAGTAAACCTTGTCGTCCATCTTCTTGCCGGTGAACTTCACCTTGTCGGCGTTGATGACGACGACGAAGTCGCCGCAATCGACGTGCGGGGTGTAGTCAGGGCGATGCTTGCCGCGAAGACGCATGGCGATGAACGTCGCCAGACGGCCGACAACGGCGTTCTCGGCGTCGACCACGATCCACTTCTTCTCGACCTCGGCTGGCTTCAAGGAAGCCGTGATCTTCTGCATGGGATTGATCCGTAATTTCTGGGCGTTCGAACCCGAGAAACCCGGTTTCGTCCGTATGAGGCGCGGCATGTACGGGAGGGTTTGTGCGGTGTCAACAACGGCAGGAGCAGAAAGTTACAAAAGCTATAAAATACAATGAGATAGATGTTACGGTATCATAATACCGCATTTTTGAAATCAAGGTCATGCGTCATCGGCTTCATGCGATCAGCCGCTGAAGCGTTGGAAGGGACTGCGGAGCGCCGGACAACGTCCGGAGTGTGAGTTTGGAAGTACCGTTTCGACGAGGGCCGTACGCTCCGCGCAGCCGTTATCCGGTGAGCCAGCGAGGCGCGGGGTTTTAACCCGCTCCCGACATTAGGCCCCCGGCGGGCGGAGGGATTGGCCATCCCGTCCGGAATGCACAGGCGATTTCAGCCCGTGCCTGCCGCGCCGCCGAAGCCTTCGCCGCCAGGGCTTCGTCCCGATGTTTCAGGGAGCCTGCCGCTGGATCCGCCACGAAGACGAGCCCCCGAAGAGACCCGGCGAGCACTCCCGCTCGACCACACCCGACAGCCGTCACGATCGCCGGCCGGACGTCCCTTCCGCGCCATCGGGTGAGGAGAAGTATGGGGGTGGTTTTGAACGCGGATCATTCAGGGGCGCGTAAAATCGACAAGCGGTTGATTTCGCTGAGGTCGATCTTGCGAATGCCGGGGATTGAGGCGGCTCAATGCCCATAAGATGCTCCCCCGCGTTGCGGGGGAGCTGTCGCGGAGCGACTGAGGGGGCTAGCTGGAAGGCGGCAGTGCTAGCCCCCTCCGGCCCTCTGGGCCACCTCCCCCGCATCGCGAGGGAGGATCTAGCGCTTCTTCGTTTCTTTGGTCGCCGGCGCCACATCCGCCTTGGCGTCAAACCCAAACGCATGGCGCATGACCTGGAAGATGTAGCTCTCTTCCACCACGCCGCGCAGCAGGAAGGCCTGCGGGCCGTCGGCGAAGACGCCCACGTCCTCGCCGGCGTGGGCGGCGCTGCCCAGGTTCACCGTGGCTTGCTGGTGATAGTCGATGTCGTCGGTGTCTTCCTTGGCCGGATCCTTGCGCAGGTCGTTGCCTTCCGGACCGCCGGGGCCGGTGGCGAACATCAGCGTCGTATAGGCCTTGCCGTCGCCGGCCAGGATCGGCTCGCCCTCGTTACCGGCCAGGCCCAGGATCGGCGCGTTGCGGGCGGCGTAGCCCGAGATCACCAGGCCGTGGCTGTGGTCGGCGGTGACGACGACCAGGGTGTCCTTCAGGTCGATCTTGCCCAGCACCGCCTCGATCGCCTTCGAGAACTCGACGGTCTCGCTCAGGGTGCGCTTGGCGTTGCCCAGGTGGCTGCCCATGTCGATCTTGCCGCCCTCGACCAGCAGGAAGTAGCCGTTCGGGTTCTTGGACAGCACGTCGATGGCCGACAGAGCCATTTCCGACAAAGTCGGGACGCCCTGCCCCAGCACCGGACGCTCCACCTCGTACGGCAGGTGCTCGCCAGCGAAGAGGCCCAGCACGTGCTTGGTGTCGGCCGGGATCGCCTTCAGTTGGTCGACCGTGGTGACGTAGGCCGAACCGGCGCCCTCGGCCTTCAGCCACTCGGCGGTCAGGTCACGGCCGTCGGCGCGCTTGCCCACGTCCTTGCCGTCCGGCAGGAAGCGCGAACGGCCGCCGCCCATGACGACGTCCAGGCGCAGGGCGTCGGGCGCCTCGATCAGCTGGCGGGCGATGTCCTTGCAGCCGGCCTGCAGGGCCTCGACCGGCATGTCGCCGTCGCCTTCCCAGTCACGATAGGCAGTGTGGGCATAGGCGCCGGCCGGGGTGGCATGGGTGACGCGAGTGGTGGTGACGACGCCGGCGGCGCGGCCGTTGGCCTTGGCCAGCTCGGCGACCGACGCAACGCTATTGCCCTTTTCGGTCTCGCACTTCTCGCCCAGCGCCGCGCCGGTCAGGCCGATGATCTTGTTGCGGGTCTTCACGCCGCTCATGATCGCCGTGATGCCGGCGGCGCTGTCGGTGACCTGGGTGTCGTGGCTGTAGGTCTTGGAGAGCGCCGAATAGGACAGCTTCTCGAAGGCCAGCGAGTTGGACTCGCCGTCCACGCCCTTCAGCTGGCCGTCATAGATGCGGCCGGCCGTGACCGTCGAAATGCCCATGCCGTCGCCCAGGAACAGGATGACGTTCTTGGCCTTGCCGGTGTTCGGGACCACGGCGATCTGGCGCGCCAGAGCGGCCTCGCCGGCCTTGTAGTACGGGTCGTTGGCGCTGGCCGAGGCCGGGGTCTGGGCCAAGGCGATGGCGGGAACGGCGGCGGTCGCGACAAGGGCGAGAACAAGCGAGCGGATCAAGGCCAAGCTCCATGAGGAATCGGCCTTCGTTTGCGCCCGGCGTGTGACAGTTGTTCCGGCTCTTTGTTGCAGTCCTCTGGAAAATCAGGGCCTGCGCACGCGCCAGGCGAAGGCCGTGGCCGTCGCCAGCAGCAGCGCCGCCCCGGCCTGGTGCAGCACGCCCAGGGCGATCGGCACCGAGGCCATCAGAGTCCAGATGCCCAGGCCCGCCTGCAGGGTGACGACGACCGCCACCGCCAGGCCCGTGGCCTTGCTGCCCTCGGCCAACGGACGATCGCGACGGGCTAGGACGCCGATGGCGATGCCAGCGGCGAACAGGGCGTAGGCCACCAGGCGGTGATGCAGCTGCACCGCGCCCTGGCTGTGGGCCAGCGTGCCCCAGAGGCCCTTGCCGACGTACTCCGCCGGGAAGAAGGCCCCGTTCATCAGCGGCCAGTCGTTATAGACGAGGCCCGCGTCGTTGCCGGCCACCAGGGCGCCCAGCAGGCTCTGGAAGAACACCGCGCCCAAGAAGGCCAGGGCCCAGCCGCGCCAGGCCGAACGTTCCTCGACTCGCGGCGAGCCGCTCCAGGCGTCCAGCGCCGTCCAGATCAGGACGACGAACAAAGCCAGGGCCAGGCCCAGGTGGATCATCAGCCGCTCAGGGGCGACCGAGACGCGCTCGGATAGGCCGCTGGAGACCATCCACCAGCCGACCAGGCCCTGCAGGCCGCCTAAGCCGAGCATGACGGCGCAGCGGGCGATCAGGCGGCGCGGGATGTCGCGGCGGATCAGGAAGACGATGAAGGGAATGGCGAAGACCACGCCCACCGTGCGGCCCAGCAGGCGGTGCGCCCACTCCCACCAGAAGATGCCCTTGTACCCTTCCAGGGTCATGTCGGGGTTCACCAGCTGGAACTGGGGGATCTTCTTGTAGAGCTCGAAACTCTCGCGCCAGGCCTGCTCGGACAGGGGCGGCAGCGCGCCCATGATCGGCTTCCATTGGGTGATCGAGAGGCCCGAGTCGGTCAGGCGGGTCGCGCCGCCGACGACGACCATGCCGAACACCATGGCGGCGACGATGAAAAGCCAGATCGCGACAGGGCGCGAACGGTCGGAACGCAGGAAAGACGTCATACGGGCCTGAAAAGCGTCACTAGTGGGCCGAAATGCGGCGAGACTTCCCTACGCCCGCCGCTTGCCCGCATCAATGTTTCTGTGGCTCAGCATGACGGCGCCGCGCGTTCATGCGAGAAACGCTGGTCTTACGGGGGCGGAGAAGACGATGAGCGGCATGGGCGTATTCGCGGCGGCGGTGATCGGCATCCTGGCCGGCTGGATCGCCGACATCGTGCTGGGCCGCCGGCACTCGCTGTTCATCAAGCTCTTGATCGGCGTGATCGGCTCGTTCATCGGAGCGTTCATCGCCTCGCGCATCGACCTGCACCTGGACGGCTTCGCCGGTGAGCTGCTGGTCTCCAGCGTGGGCGCGATCCTGTTCCTGGCCGTTCTGGGCCTCTTCCGGAGAACCGCGTGAGCGCTCCCCAAATTCCTGCCCGCATGATTCCGGCGCGCCTGCGCAAGCTGCTCGGTTCGCTGGCCGTGATGGTCGTCCTGTTCGCCTGGATCTGGGCCTTCACCAGCCTGTACGACCGCCTGCCGTCGAACCGCTTCGTGCACCTGATCTATTTCGTGGCGCTGGGCATGGGCTGGATCCTGCCGGTGATCCCGCTGATTACGTGGATGGGCAAGGCCGACAAGCCGCTGGATGTGGGCCAGCGCTAAGACCGGAAATGAAAAAGGCCGCCCCGAAGGGCGGCCTTTCGTCTTCCGTTTATTCCCCGAAGGAAATGGTCGGAGCGACAGGATTCGAACCTGCGACCCCTTGACCCCCAGTCAAGTGCGCTACCAGGCTGCGCCACGCTCCGACGGAAGAGGCGCTCTTATAGGCGCCGCTCCCCCGTTGGGCAACAGCGATTTCGGACGAAATTAAGCGCGGGTCAAAAGCCCGTCGAGACGGGACTTGATGGCCGTCAGATCGTCCAGCGCGAAGGCCAGGCGATCGCGCGCCTCGCCGTCCAGCCGCTGCGCGACAGGGGCGTCGTAGTCGAAGTCGGGATCAAGCGTGGCCGAGCCATTCGAGCCGATGCCGGCGGCGATCACCTGCGCCAGGCCTTGGTCGCGATGCAGTTTCTGCACGCCCTTGATGGTCAGGCCTTCGCTGTGCAGCAGGGTGCGGACGCCGTTCAGCACGGCCACGTCCTGCGGGCGATAGAATCGCCGCCCGCCCGCCCGTTTCATCGGGCGAATGAAGGAGAACTTGGTTTCCCAGAAACGCAGGACGTGCTGCGGCACGCCCAGCTCGTCGGCTGCTTCGGAAATCGTGCGGAAGGCGTTGGGCCCCTTCGCCACCGCATTGTTTCCCTAGCCGCCGAGCGCGCGGTCGATTCGCGCCTTCATGACCTGGGAGGCGCGGAAACCGATCACCCGACGGGGTTCGATCTCGGCCGGCTCGCCGGTCTTGGGATTACGTCCCATGCGGGCCCGCTTGGCGCGGACCTGGAAGACGCCGAATCCGGAAAGCTTGACCGTCTCGCCCTCTTCGAGCGCCTCGGCCACAAGATCCAGGGTGCGCTCGACGAGGCCGGCGCAGTCCTGACGGGTCAATCCGACCTCTTCATGGACCGCCTCACACAGGTCGGCCCGGGTCAAAGTAGCGCCCTTCATGCAACCCCCTTCACGCGTATCCTGGCGGTTCGAAGAACCACCTACGATGGTGCACTCGCGGTAAATCCAGGTAGCCCGCGACCGCCCTCAACGGACCGCGCCCAAATTCACCGACGACCTCATGCCGTGATTATCGCATGAAGTCAAAGGCTCAACGCTGGGAGTTCATGCCCGGCGGGAAGATCGCGCAAGCTGCGCCTTAAAGGCGCAGAACGCAGGCGCCCCAAGTCAGGCCGCCGCCCATGGCTTCCAGCAGCAGCAGGTCGCCCTTCTTGATTCGACCGTCCTTGACGCCGTGCGCGAAGGCCAGCGGGATCGAGGCGGCCGAGGTGTTGGCGTGGATGGCGACCGTCGAGATCACCTTTTCCTCGTCGATGCCGCAGCGATGGGCCACGCCGGCCAGGATGCGCTGGTTGGCCTGGTGCGGAATGAACCAGTCGACATCGGCCACCTCGACGCCGGCCTTGGCGGCCGAGGCGTGGATGGCTTCGGAGATGTTGACCACGGCGTGCTTGAAGACCTGGTTGCCCAGCATGCGCAACTTGCCGACCGTGCCGGTCGTCGAGACGCCGCCGTCCACGTACAGCAGGTCCTGCTTGGTGCCGTCGGCGCGCAGGGCAAAGCCCAGCATGCCCTGGTCGGCCGTGGTCCCCTCGCCTTCCTTCGGCTCCAGCACGATCGCGCCGGCGCCGTCGCCGAACAGCACGCAGGTGCCGCGGTCGCTCCAGTCCATCAGGCGGGTCATGGTCTCGGCGCCGATGACCAGCGCGCACTTGGCATGACCACGCGCCACGAAACCGTCGGCGACGCTCAGGGCATAGACGAAGCCCGAGCACACGGCCTGGACGTCGAAGGCGATGCCGACCGGCGCGCCCAGCTTGCGCTGGACGATGGTGGCGACGGCGGGAAAGGTCAGGTCGGCCGTGGTGGTGGCGACGATGATCAGGTCGACATCGGCGGCGGTCTTGCCGGCCGCGGCCAGGGCTTCCTTGGCGGCCTCGGCGGCCAGGTCCGAGACCGGCTGGTCGTCGGCCGCCTGGTGGCGCTGGCGGATGCCGGTGCGCTCGACGATCCACTCGTCGCTGGTGTCGACGAACTTGGCCAGGTCGTCATTGGTCACGACCTTGGGCGGCAGATACGCGCCGACGCCGGTCACTACGCTGCGAACTACGCTCACTCGGCCGCTCCCTGCTCCGAAGCCGGAGCTTCGTCCTTGGCCGCGACAGCGGTCAGACGCTTCAGATTTCTGTCGATCTCGGCGCGGAAGTCGCTGCGCGCGAGGTTGGTGGCGACCCGGATAGCCGAGTCGAAGCCGTTGGCGTCCGCGCCCCCGTGGCTCTTGACCACGATGCCGTTCAGGCCCAGCAGCGGCGCGCCGTTCACCCGGCTGGGGTCCAGGCGCTTGCGCATCTTGCCGAGCGCGCCCGAGGCGATCACCGCGCCTAGCATGGCCAGCGGGCCCGAGGTCAGGGTGGACTTGATCTCGTTGGTGAAGAACCGCGCCAGGCCTTCGGCCGTCTTCAGGGCGACATTGCCGGTGAAGCCGTCGGTGACGACCACGTCGACCGTGCCATAGGCGATGTCATTGCCCTCGACGAAGCCGTGATAGTCGAAGTCCAGCTTGGTCTCGCGCAGGATGGCGTGGGCCTCGCGGACTTCCTCGTGGCCCTTCTGATCCTCGGAGCCGACGTTCAGCAGACCCACCGTCGGGCGCTTGGCCCCATGCACGGCGTGGTGGTAGGCCGCGCCCATGATGGCGAACTCGACCAGCTGCTCGGCGTCGCTTTCGACATTGGCGCCGACGTCCAGGACCGTGGTCACGCCCTTCATGTTGGGCCAGTTGGCGACGATGGCCGGGCGCTCCAGGTCCGCGCCCATGCGCAGGATCAGCTTGGAGATGGCCATCAGCGCGCCGGTGTTGCCGGCCGAGACGCAGGCGTGGGCGTCACCGGACTTGAGCGCCTCGACGGCATTCCACATCGACGAGCCCTTGCCGCGGCGCATGGCCTGGGCGGGCTTTTCGTCCATGCCGATAGCCTTGTCGCAGTGACGGACCTCGCTGACCGCCTTGGCCGCAGGGTTCTTGGCCAGCTCCGCCTCGATCGCCGCCCCGTCGCCGTGCAGCAGGAACCGCACGCCCGGCAGAGCCTGGCTCGCCTGGGCGATGCCGGGCACGACGATGGAAGGGCCGTGGTCGCCGCCCATGGCGTCGACGGAGATGACTACGGATTGGGACACGTGGCGCTTAGAGCTCCGGCAGGCGGTCCGGCCGCCCTCAAGGCGGCGGACGATACATCCGCGTGAATATCACGCAAGCGGTCGAGTCGGGCTCTTTAGCCGTCCTTATCCGTTGATTTGAGGCTCTTGAGCGCAGCGAACGGAGAAAGTTCGACCGGTTCAGGCGGTTGAACGAAGACCGCACCCGGCTTGCGGGGGAACGGATCAAGCTCCAGCGCTAGATGCTCGATCACATAGCCCGAGACGTCGACCTTCTCGCCTTCCAGCACGTCCGGCGGATCGTCGGCGTCCGGATCGACGCCCAGGTCGCCGCTGTCCTCGCCCTGCGGCGCGTTCTTGCTGTTGGCCGGCAGCACGCGCAGGTCAAAGCGCGCATCGATCGGGGTTTCGAAGTCGTCGGCCGTGGCGCTGCACGTCTGGACGACACGGGCGCGCAAGACGCCGGAGATCTCAGCGCCGTCCAGCCACGAGGTCAGGAACACCTCGGCGGTCAACGCTTCCAGGCTGACCAGGTCCAGTTGCTTGGCGATCGCCTTGCGCTGGTCGGCCGTGGGCTCCAGCTTCAGCTTCACGGCGCCACGGTCGACCTGGGCCAGCGGAATTTCGCAGGGCCAGGCAGCGGTCACGGGTTCGGCCAAGTCACGTCTCCTTGCAGCACGGTCTCCAGCGGCTGTTCCGCCAGCGCCGTGCGCGTCTTGATCACATAGGCGGTCAGGGCGGCGACATCACCCTCCCCGCGCTCTTCGAAGGCGTTGCGGGCCAGGAAGGCGCTCACGACGGCCTCGTCCGGCAAGGTCGCGACCGCATCGTCATAGGCCTTCAGCCGACCATAGAAGGCGCCGGCCAGCTTCTTCATCTTCTTGCCGACCGAGGTGTCCGACACCCCGAT
This sequence comes from Caulobacter sp. GW821-FHT10A06, assembly GCF_059415805.1. Classification (NCBI taxonomy): domain Bacteria; kingdom Pseudomonadati; phylum Pseudomonadota; class Alphaproteobacteria; order Caulobacterales; family Caulobacteraceae; genus Caulobacter; species Caulobacter sp. GW821-FHT10A06. The sequence continues at coordinate 344,506 of NZ_JBWKNY010000002.1, read as the reverse complement.
CTGGCGGAAGGCGTCGTCCAGGCCCTTTACGTAAGAATCAAACACGGCCTGCGAGGTCTCGGCGGCCGCGTCGCCCTGGCCCTTCAGTCGCTCGACCAGGAAGATGACATGCAGGCTGAAGAGCTCGAAACGGCCCTCCATCGAGTCGCGAACGCCGAAGTCACGATAAAAAGCCGCGGATCGCGCCTGCCCGACCGCTCCAGCATAGAGCTTGGCCCCCGCCGCCTTGGCGGGCCTGGGCTTGAGCCACCGATCCAGAAACATGAAACGCCTCGATTTCGCCGCGACATCCCGCTAGACGCGGGGTCCGCTTTCACGCGGGCATTGAACTAAGCTCCCGCGGGCGATAGGTCAAAGTCTGCATTTTTCCGGTTCGGAGCCTTGATGTCTCGCCCCGCCGTTTTCGCCGCCGCTATTCTCGGCCTGGCGATCGCCACTTCGGCCTGCACGCCGCTGACCAGCTACTCCGGCTTCCAGGCCATCGAGGCCCGTCCGGCCGACATGAAGGTCGGCGAGGACTCCAAGTCGACGCTGATGGAAAAGCTGGGTTCGCCGTCGGTCGTTTCGACCTTCGACCAGAACACCTGGTACTACATCTCGCAGACCACCGACCGCGTGGCCTTCTACATGCCGCGCGTGATCAAGCGCGACGTCGTGGCCATCAAGTTCAACGCGGCCGACGAAAAAGTCGCCTCGGTGAACACCTACACGCTGAAGGACGGCAAGGTCATCGCCTATAACGGCCGTGAGACCCCGACCCGCGGCCGCGAGATGACCATCCTCGAGCAGCTGCTGGGCAACGTCGGTCGCGGCGGCATGCTCCCGCAGGACGACGAGGCTCCGGGCCAGCGTCCGGGCGACCGCCGCTAGACGTTCCAGCAAAAGTCGACAACTCGACAGATTAGAAAAGCCGTTCACCGCAAGGTGGACGGCTTTTTCGCGCGTGGAGTGTGGGGCGCCGCCGCAACCTACTCACAGACGTGAGTAGAACAGCGCCATTCATTCTGAATTCGGCATTCACCTTCTTAATTCAAGTAAGTAACCGCGCTCTCAACACTTCATAAACCCGAAACGGGTCAACTGCGGCCTCTGATCTCCAAGGTTTTGGAGAACGAATTCATAGCGGCGGTGGGAGGCGCACTATGGAGGGCATGGATCTTCGTGACGTCGCCATTCTGCTGGTCGACGACAACGCCAACATGCGCAAGGTGATCAGCCAGATTCTGAAGGCTGCCGGCGTGCGCAAAATTCGTGAAGCCAGCGATGGCCTCGAAGCGCTGAAAATCTTTCAGTCGCAAGAGATCGACCTGATCTTCACGGACCTGATGATGTCGCCGGTCGACGGCCTGGCGTTCATCCGCTGGATCCGGACATCGACGGCCAGCCCCAACCCCTATGTGCCGGTCATCATGATGACCGGCCACGCGACGCAGCGCTCGCTGAACGACGCGCGGATGGCGGGCGTCACCGAGTTCCTGGCCAAGCCGCTGACGGCGCGCGGGGTCATGCACCGGATCAATGAGATCGTGAACAACCCTCGCCCCTTCATCCGGGCGAGCGAATATTTCGGCCCCTGCCGGCGTCGGCGGATCGACCATGACTTCCAGGGCGTGGACCGCCGTGGCGCGCCGCAGGTCGAGGTCCAGGACGCCCTGGCCGAGATGGACCATGAGGACGTCTACTGAGTTCTTCTCAGTCCCCGAAAACACCGTCCTCAGCAAAACGCCCCGGAGTTTCCTCCGGGGCGTTTCCTTTTTCAGGCTCTGACTAAAGATCAGACGCCGTGGGCCAGCACCGCCAGCAGCAGCAGGGCCACGATGTTGGTGATCTTGATCATCGGGTTCACGGCCGGACCCGAGGTGTCCTTGTAGGGATCGCCGACGGTGTCGCCGGTGACCGCGGCCTTGTGGGTGTCGCCGCCCTTGGTGTGCAGGACGCCGTTCTTGTCGGTGAAGCCTTCTTCGATCACCTTCTTGGCGTTGTCCCAGGCGCCGCCGCCGCTGGTCATCGAGATGGCGACGAACAGGCCGGTGACGATCACGCCCATCAGCATGGCGCCAAGCGCGGCGAACGCGTCGACCTTGCCGGCGATGGCGTTGATCACGAAGAACAGCACCACCGGCGAAACGACCGGCAGCAGGCTGGGCACGATCATCTCGCGGATGGCGGCCTTGGTCAGGATGTCGACGGCCTTGCCGTACTCGGGCTTGACCTCGCCGGTCATGATGCCCGGGTTCTCACGGAACTGGCGACGCACCTCGGCGACGACCGACTCGGCCGCGCGACCGACGGCGGTCATCGACAGGCCGCCGAACAGGAACGGCAGCAGGCCGCCGAACAGCAGGCCGACCACGACGTACGGGTTCGACAGGTCGAAGGTCACCGCGCCCATGCCGTCGAAGAAGCTGCCCGGCGTGGCGTTGGCCGAGAAGAACTTCAGGTCCTCGGTATAGGCGGCGAACAGCACCAGGGCGCCCAGGCCAGCCGAACCGATGGCGTAGCCCTTGGTGACGGCCTTGGTGGTGTTGCCCACCGCGTCCAGGGCGTCGGTGGTGACGCGGACTTCCGGCGGCAGGCCCGCCATCTCGGCGATGCCGCCGGCGTTGTCGGTGACCGGACCGAAGGCGTCCAGGGCGACGATGAAGCCGGCCAGCGACAGCATGGTCGTGGTGGCGATGGCGATGCCGAACAGGCCCGCCAGGTTATAGGTCACCACGATGCCGACGATGATCGTCAGGGCCGGCAGGGCCGTGGATTCCAGCGACATGGCCAGGCCCTGGATCACGTTCGTGCCGTGACCCGAGACCGAGGCCTGGGCCACCGACTTCACCGGGCGGAAGTTGGTGCCGGTGTAGTACTCGGTGATCACCACGATCAGGGCGGTGACGGCCAGACCGGCCAGACCGCAATAGAACAGGCTGTCGGCGTCGAAGGTCTTTTCGGTCGCCGTGCCCAGGCCGACGGTGACGGCGGCCGGCACCAGCTGGTGGATCACGTACCAGACGGCCGGGATCGACAGGACGCCCGTGACGATCAGGCCCTGATACAGGGCGCCCATGATGTTCTGGCTCTTGCCCAGACGCACGGCGAACGAGCCGATGATCGAGGTCACGATGCAGATGGCGCAGATCGCCAGCGGCAGCAGCATCATCGACGACACCGCTTCGGTGCCGCGGAAGAAGATCGCCGCCAGGACCATGGTGGCGACCGTGGTCACCGCATAGGTCTCGAACAGGTCGGCGGCCATGCCGGCGCAGTCGCCGACATTGTCGCCGACATTGTCGGCGATGGTCGCGGCGTTGCGGGGGTCATCTTCCGGGATGCCAGCTTCCACCTTGCCCACCAGGTCGCCGCCAACGTCAGCGCCCTTGGTGAAGATGCCGCCGCCCAGACGGGCGAAGATCGAGATCAGCGAGGCGCCGAAGCCCAGAGCCACCAGCGAGTCGACCACCACGCGGTCGGTGCCGGCGTGACCGGTCGACAGCAGCAGGGCGAAGTAGCCCGCCACGCCGATCAGGGCGAAGCCGGCCACCAGCATGCCGGTGACGGCGCCGGAGGTGAAGGCCATCGACAGGCCCTTGGCCAGGCTCTCGGACGAGGCCTGGGCCGTGCGGACATTGGCGCGGACCGAGATCAGCATGCCGGCGAAACCGGCGGCGCCCGACAGGATGGCGCCGAGAGCGAAGCCGACAGGCTGCTCCCAAGATTTGAAGAAGAACGCCAGAATGGCGATCACCACCACGCCGACGATGCCGATCGTCGTGTACTGGCGGTTCAGATAGGCCTGGGCCCCTTCCTGGATCGCCGCGGCGATCTCCTGCATTCGTGCATTGCCGGCCGAGGCCCGCATCAGACTGGCTGATTGCACGGCGCCGTAAAGCACCGCCAAAAGCCCGGCCCCAATGGCCAGATTAAGCCAAAGACTCATTAGTTCTTCGCCCCTTCGCGCTTCCAATCACGAGGGGTGCGCCGGTCCCGGCGGCTGAGAGGCCAACGAACGCCAAATATGACGAACGCCAAACCGCCGCCCGGATCGACGGGCGGGCCTTTGGCCTCGTGCCCCCTCGATGCTCCCTGAATGACCGCCGAACGGCGTCATCCAAATGAGACTGTCAGATGGTCGGGGGGCGCGCAACCCGTGTCGGCGCAAGCGTTTGGCGAGGCAAAGCTTGGCCGCTGCGGCGGAATCAGGGGTTCAAAGGGCCCGTATTGCTCGCATTGGCGACGCCGGCCTTGGGCGGCATCAGCTGCTGGCGGGGGATCTGCTTGACGATCTCGACCGAGGCGACCTTGCCCTTGCCGAACAAGGTGTTGCACTGGCTGAGCACGAAGCCGGTCAGGCGCGGGCCGTCGACTTCCTTCCAGGTGTCGATGCGGGTGAAGGGGGTCTTGTAGGCCGCGCGGACGATGGCGTCGCGCAACACCGGCTCCTGGTCCTTGAAGGACTCGACCTCGGTTCCGGAGGTCAGCTTCAAGGTCATGGCCACGAAGACGTAGTTGACGATCCGGCCGTTGGCGATCAGCGGAATGGTCATCGAGCCCAGCTTGTAGGTGGGATCGAGCGCCTGGCCCTCGCCTTCCTTCTTCTCTTTCTTGCCGCTGCTGGCGAAGGCAGGGACGGCCACAGCGCTAAGAGCGGCGGCGAGCAGGAGGCGGCGCGAAGGCGTGACGAAGCGGGTCATGGGTCTTTCCCATAACCGACAGGCCTTGAGATTAACCTAACTAGCCGTGCAGCCAGCCCAGGCGGGATGGCGTGACGTCGCGGCCCTTGTAGTAGGCCGACACCCCCTCGCCTTCCACGAACTCGCCGATCTCGCTGACCTTCACGCCCGCCGCGGCGGCGGCGATGCGGAAGTTCCAGGCTTCGTTCGGGTCGACGGCGCAGATGATTTCGTAGTCGTCGCCACCGGAGGCCAGGGAGATGCGACCCTCGACCTGCTCGGGCTGCTGGTCCAGCCAGGCCTGACCGCCGGGCGACAGCGGCAGGCGCTCCAGGTCGACCCGGACGCGGCAGCCGCTGGCCTTGGCGATGTGAGCGCTGTCGGCCAGCAGGCCGTCGGAGACGTCGGCGGCGGCCTTGGCGTGGACGCGCATGGCGTCGCGAAGGGTCACGCGGGGCTCGGGCTGGCGATAACGACGCAGCATGGCGCCGTCGGCGTCCATCACCTCGCCCCACTGGGCCAGCAGGCCCAGCCAGCCGTCGCCGATGGTGCCCGAGACCATCAGGCGGTCGCCCGGCTTGGCGCCGCGACGCAGGACAGCCGCGCCTTGCGGCACCCAGCCCAGCAGGGTCGCCGAGACGACCAGCGGACCCGATGTGGTGACGGTGTCGCCGCCCAGCAGCGAGATGTCGAAAGCCGCGCCATCCTCGGCCAGGCCACGAGCGAAGGTCTCTCGCGAAGCGACGTCGGAGCCCGAGGGCCAGCCGACGGCCAGGAAATAGCCGTAGGGCTCGGCGGCCTTGGCGGCCAGATCCGAGAGATTGGTGCGCAGCAGCTTGCGCGCGACGACGTCCAGGGCCTCGTCGGCCAGGAAGTGCACGCCGGCGACCATGGCGTCCTTGGTGACCACCAAGTCGTAGCCCGGACGCGACGGCAGCACGGCCGCATCGTCCAGCAGGTCCAGCGCCACGGGATCGCCACGCGTCAGCGGACGAAGAAGGCGTTCGATATGGTCGAATTCGGTCGCAGGCGCTGCCGCCGTGGGCGGAGCGTCGTCTTCTGCGAACCAGTCGTCTTCGTCAGTCTCGTGCATCACGGGCTATCGCGTCGAGGGCGCCATTGATGAAGCCTGACTCGGGTCCTTCGAAAAAGGATTTCGCGATCTCGACGTACTCATTGATGACGACTTCGGTCGGAACATCCGGCCGGAACATCAGTTCGAAGGCCCCGGCGCGCAGAACGGCGCGGGCCGTGGCGTCCAGGCGCTCCAGGCGCCAGCCCGAGGCCAGACGCTTGACGATGCCTTGATCGACCTTGGCCTGGTTGCTCACCACGCCCTTGGCCAACTCTTCGAAGAACTTTTCGTCGGCGGCGGCCAGGCGCTCGCCCTCGACGTCGCGGTCGAAGCGGTGCTCGCCGAACTCGCGGACCACGGAGTCGACGCCGGCGCCCGAGACTTCCATCTGGTACAGGGCCTGGACGGCGGCGAGGCGCGCCACCGAGCGCGGTTGGATGCGGTTGCCGCTCATCGGGCCTGTCCCAGCAGTTGACGCTTCAGAGCGATGGTTTCGAGGCACGCCTTGGCGGCCGCGCCGCCCCGGTCGCCTTCGCTGACCCGCGCGCGGGTCCAGGCCTGAGCCTCGTCGTCGACCGCCAGTACGCCGAAACCGATCGGCAGGCGCTTGCCCACGCCCAGGTCCTGCAGGCCGCGGGCGGTTTCATGAGCCGCCAGCTCGAAATGATAGGTCTCGCCACGAATGACCAGGCCCAGGGCGACATAGCCGTCATAGCGCACGCCGACGGGCCGGTGACCGGCCTCTTCGGCCATGGCGATGGCGGTCGGAATCTGCAGCGCGCTGGAGACCGTGATCACGTCATATTCGGCGCCCTGGGCCTCGATGGCCTGGGCGGCTCCGCGCAGCAGTTCGTCGGAGATCCCCGAATGGCTTCGGCCCTCCACGATCAACAGGCGGATGTTGTCTTCAACCATCTAGCTCGAATCTCCACGGCCACGCTCGCCGCGCGACCAAAAGCACACATCAGGGATTAACGAACTATAGCTCGTCTTCGGCGACGTCGCTCAGACCTTCTTCGGTCAGGAATTTCGCGAAGTCGCTCGTTTCCTTGAAATCCCGGTAGACCGAGGCGTAGCGGACATAGGCCACGTCATCGAGCGATTTCAGCGCCTTCATGACCATTTCGCCCACCGCCGACGACGGAAGCTCGGTCTCGCCCATGCTTTCCAGCTGGCGGACGATGCCGTTGATCATCCGATCGATCCGCTCGGCCTCGACGGGCCGCTTCTGAGTCGCCAGGGCGATCGAGCGGACCAGCTTGTCGCGATCGAACGGCGAGCGCCGGCCCGAACGCTTCAGGATGATCAGCTCGCGCAGCTGAACCCGTTCGAAGGTCGTGAACCGGCCACCGCATTCGGGGCACATGCGACGACGGCGGATAGCCGCGCCGTCTTCCGACGGGCGGCTGTCCTTGACCTGGCTTTCGGCATGGCCACAGAAGGGACAACGCATGATGTGGCCCCTCCCGCGAAGCCTAAGCCATATTAGTTGTAGATCGGGAACCGGGCCGTCAAGGCCAGCACTTCCTCGCGCACCTTGGCCTCGACCTCGGCGTTGCCGTCCGGACCGTTGGCGGCCAGGCCGTTGATCACTTCGCCGATCAGCTCGCCCACGCGGGTGAACTCGGCTTCCTTGAAGCCACGGGTCGTGCCGGCCGGCGTGCCCAGGCGGATGCCCGAGGTGATCGTGAACGGCGCGGTGTCGAACGGCACGCCGTTCTTGTTGCAGGTCATGTGGGCGCGCTCGAGGCTGTGCTCGGCGTCGCGGCCCGTCACGCCCTTGGGACGCAGGTCGACCAGCATCAGGTGGCTGTCGGTGCCGCCCGAGACGATGTTGACACCCGACTTCAGCAGGGCTTCCGACAGCGCTTTGGCGTTGGCGATGATCTGCTTGGCGTATTCACCGAACGACGGCTGCAGCGCCTCGCCGAAGGCCACGGCCTTGGCGGCGATGACATGCTCCAGCGGACCGCCTTGCAGGCCCGGGAAGACGGCCGAGTTGACCTTCTTGATGATCGCCTCGTCATTGGTCAGCACCATGCCGCCACGCGGACCACGCAGGGTCTTGTGGGTGGTGGTGGTGACGACGTGGGCGTGCGGGACGGGGTTGGGGAACACGCCGCCGGCCACCAGGCCCGCGAAGTGGGCCATGTCGACCATCAGATAGGCGCCGATCGAGTCGGCGATCTCACGGAACTTGGCGAAGTCGATCTCGCGGCTGTAGGCGCTGCCGCCGGCGATGATCAGCTTGGGCTTTTCGCGCTGGGCGATCTCGGCCACGCCGTCATAGTCGATCAGCTGGTCCTGCTGGCGGACGGTGTAGCTGATCGGCTTGAACCACTTGCCCGACTGGTTGGCGGGCGAGCCGTGGGTCAGGTGACCGCCGGCGGCCAGGTCCATGCCCAGGAACGTGTCGCCCGGCTGCAGCAGCGACATGAACACCGACTGGTTGGCCTGCGAGCCCGAGTGCGGCTGGACGTTGGCGAAGGCCGCGCCGAACAGCTTCTTGGCGCGCTCGATGGCGATCGTCTCGATCTCGTCGACGAACTCGCAGCCACCGTAATAGCGCTTGCCGGGATAACCCTCGGCGTACTTGTTGGTCAGGATCGAGCCCTGAGCTTCCAGCACCGCCTTCGAGACGATGTTTTCCGAAGCGATCAGTTCGATCTGGTTCTGCTGGCGATCCAGCTCGCGACCGATGCGGTCGAAGATGTCTCGGTCCGCGGTGGCGAGGTCCGCGCCGAAAAAGGCGCTGGTGGTGGATTGGGTCATGACGCTCTCCAGGCGTTTGGGGGAGTCAGCAGAGGCGCCCTCTTTAACGGGTAAGGCGCGGCGATCAATCTCGGAACCACATGCTTGGTTGTGCGTTGCAGTCGCGTAGGGCGGCGCTGACCGCCCGCGACAAAACATCTGCAACAACAGTAGTGGGGTTTCTCATGGCGTCTCAGGGCGGCGGCACGGACACGGCGAACGACAACGACGTCGATATCCTGGGGCTCAGCGCCGAGATCGTAGCGGCCTATGTCGGCCAGAACACAGTGTCCCAGACGGCCATTCCCGACCTTATCCGCACGGTTCACGAGGCCCTGACCTCGCTGAACAATGGCGGCGAGGCTCCGCGCCCGGTCGAGAAGGCCAAGCCGGCCGTGCCGGTCGGCCGTTCGGTGCAGCACGACTTCATCATCTGCCTGGAAGACGGCAAGAAGCTGAAGATGCTGAAGCGCTACCTGCGCTCGCACTACGACATGAGCCCCGAGGAATACCGCCGCAAATGGGGCCTGCCGCCGGACTATCCGATGGTGGCGCCGGCCTATGCGGCCCGTCGCTCGGACTTCGCCAAGAAGATCGGTCTGGGCAAGGGTGTGCGGCGCGGCAGCTAGCTGCGCCCAAACTTCGAGACACGCGAACGCCGCCGGACTCCGGCGGCGTTTTTCGTTTCGACGATGTGTGGTTCGGTCGAAGTTGAAGGTGCGTCTGTTCCTTAGGCCGCGTGGCCGCCCATGCGGGCGACGTTGCAGTGGGCCCACAGCTTTTCCATGGCCGAGACCAGCTTACGCATCATGTCGTCGGAGTGGAACGGCGTGGGCGTGAAGCGCAGGCGCTCGGTGCCGCGCGGCACGGTCGGGTAGTTGATCGGCTGCACATAGACGCCGTGATCGGCCAGCAGCATGTCGCTGATCAGCTTGGTGTGGACGGGGTCGCCGACCAGCACCGGAACGATGTGGCTTTCGTTGTCCATCACCGGCAGACCAGCGGCCTTGAACATGGCCTTCAGGGTCGCGGCGCGCTCCTGGTGGATCTCGCGCACTTCGGGATGCTGCTTCAGCCAGCGGACGCTGGCCAGGGCGCCGGCGACCAGCGCGGGCGGCAGCGAGGTCGTGAAGATGAAGCCCGAAGCCATCAGGCGGATGGCGTCGATCACCACGGCGTCACCGGTGATATAGCCGCCCATGACACCGAACGCCTTGCCCAGCGTGCCTTCGATGATGTCGATCTCGCCCATCAGGCCTTCGCGCTCGGCGACGCCGCCGCCGCGCGGACCGTACATGCCGACCGCGTGGACTTCGTCCAGATAGGTCATGGCGCCGTACTTCTTGGCCAGGGCGGCCGTGGCGCGGATGTCGGCGATGTCGCCGTCCATCGAATAGACGCTCTCGAACGCGACCATCTTGGGCGCGTCGGCCGGGGCGGCCGCCAGCAGCTCCTCGAGGTGCTCGAGGTCGTTGTGGCGGAACACCTTACGCGGGCCGCCGCCGTTGCGGATGCCGGCGATCATCGAGGCGTGGTTCAGCTCGTCCGAGAAGATGATCAGGCCGGGCAGAATCTTCTGCACCACCGACAGGGTCGCCTCGTTCGAGACATAGCCCGAGGTGAACAGCAGGCCGGCTTCCTTGCCGTGCAGATCAGCCAGTTCCTGCTCCAGCAGGACGTGGTCGTGATTGGTGCCCGAGATGTTGCGAGTGCCGCCCGAGCCCGAGCCGTGTTCGTCGACGGCCGCCTTCATGGCGTCCAGTACGATCGGGTTCTGGCCCTGGCCGAGGTAGTCGTTGCTGCACCAGACCACGACTTCGCGCTCCGAGCCGTCCTGGCGGGTCCAGGTGGCTCGCGGGAACTGCCCACGCTGACGCTTCAGGTCGGCGAAGACGCGGTAACGGCCTTCTTCGCGGATCTGGTCGACGGCGCTGCGGAACGCGGCTTTGTAGTCCATGTCGATCTTCCAAACCGACGGGCGATCGTCCGTCAGTCCCCTTAATTCCAGGCTCGGCTTTTCGCACCAAGCATCGTTAGTGTCCATCTAAGGGCGTTTACCTAGCAAATAGAATTGCGCGATTGGACGCATAGACGAAACCGATAGCTCTGCGACGAACGCAGCGTTTTGGTCGATTCAGTTCAAGTCCGCCAGCCTGCCGCGCAGCATTTGGATCACCGCGGAAAAGTCCTTCCCCCCAAAGCCGTTGCCGTCGAACAGGGCATACAGAGCCTCGGCCTGGGCGCCCATCGGCGTGGAGGCCCCGGCCTTGGCCGCCGCGTCCTGGGCCAGTTTCAGGTCCTTCAGCATCATCGCCGTGGCGAAACCGCCCTCGTAGTGGCGGTCGGCCGGGGTCTGCGGGCCGACATCCGGCACTGGGCAATAGCTGGTCACCGACCAGCACTGGCCCGACGACTTGCTGGCGATCTCGAAGAACCGGTCGGCGCCCAGGCCCAGCTTCTCGGCCAGGGCGAAGGCTTCACACGTCCCCAGCATCGAGACGCCCAGCAGCATGTTGTTACAGATCTTGGCCGCCTGCCCTGCCCCGTGGTCGCCGGCGTGGATCGTCACGCGCGACATCGGCGCCAGCGCGGCCTCAATGGCCGGGAAGTCGGCGGCGTCGCAACCGACCATGAAGGCCAGGGTCCCGGCCTCGGCGGCCATGATGCCGCCAGACACCGGCGCGTCGGCGAAGCGGAAACCCGCCTCGGCCGCCTGCCTGGCCACGACGCGGGCGCTCTCGACGTCGATGGTCGAGCAGTCGATCAGCAGGGCCGACTTGGGCGCATGGGCCAGCACCTGCTCGGCATAGACCGAGCGCACATGCGGACCGGCCGGCAGCATGGTGATCACCACCTCGGCGTCGGTCACCGCCTCGGCCACCGAGGCCGCCGCGTGGCAGCCGGCCGCCACGGCCCGCTCGACCGCCGCCGTCGATAGGTCGAAGGCGCGGACATGGTGCTGGGCCTTGGCCTGGTTGGCGGCCATGCCGCCGCCCATGTTGCCCAGGCCGATAAAGGCGATGCGCGTCATCGTGAAGCTCCCTGCAAATGCGAACCGCGCCTCATGGGCGCGGCTCTTATCGTTGTATTTTATGCGTTTTTATCTCAGCGCGCCGTCGCCGGCTTGCGGAACTTGTAGACGAACTGGTCGGTCTTGCCGCGGATCGAGGCGTCGTAGACGTTGGTCTTACGGTTGTCGGCGGGGTGACGCAGCACCTTGCTCTCGCCCTCGAAGATGAAGCCGGCGGCCGTGACCTCGGCGCGCACGACGGCGGCGTCGATGCGGTGCAAGTCCTCGGTGTTGCGCAGGCCCGAACCAGCTTCCGCCGAGTGGTCGATGACCATGTAGACGCCGCCCGGCTTCAGCGAGCGGAAGATCTGGCGGTTCACAACCGACAGGTCGGCCGGGCCCATGAACTTGTCGTGCATGTCGTGATAGTTCAGCGCCGTGAACACTAGGTCCAGCTTCTCGGGAGCCGAGAAGTTGGGCAGCGTGTTCAGGACCACCTTCACGTTCGAATATTCTGGATCGCGGGCGATGGCGCTCACGGCCGGTTCGCGCTTGGCCAGCTTGGTCAGCTCGTCGGGCACATAGGCATAGACAGCCCCGCGCGGGCCGACGGCCTTGGAGAGAATGCGGGTGAAGTAGCCGCCGCCGGGAATCAGGTCGGCGACCTTGGCGCCCTGGCGCACGCCGGCGAAGGCCAGCACCTCGGCCGGGCGGCGATCGTTGTCCCGGATCATGTCGGCGGCCGGACGCGACGGATCGCTCGTGGCGGCGGCGATGTTGGCCGGAATGCTGGCGGCGACGGGGCCCGGAGGCGGCGGAGGCGGCGGGCCCAGCATCGGTTGCGTGGCGCAGGCGGCGAGGCCCAGCACCGCGATGAGACTGAGAAGCGGCTTACGCATGGCAATCCTTCCGAACCGACGTGTTCTTAATTGAAGCGACGTTAGCCTACGCAATCGGTTACGTCAGCGGTACCCATTCTTCCGCTGCGGGAAGCGGCGCGAAAATCTCTTCGATCATCGCGTCGGTGACCTCTTCCAACGTCGCCGGGTTCCACTTGGGCGCGTTGTCCTTGTCGACGATCACGGCCCGAACGCCCTCGATGAAGTCGTGCTTCATCACCACCCGCGAGCCGATCCGGTATTCCATGGCCATGTTCTCGGCGAAGTCGGTCATGGCCTCGCCGCGCTTCAATTGTTCGAAGGCCACCTTCAGCGTCTGGGGCGACTTGGTCTTCAGGACTTCCAGTTGAGCCTTGCCCCAGTCGCTGGAATCGAGGGTCAGAAACTCGAAGATCTCCTCGACGGTCTCGCCGACGAACAGGCGGTTCAGGTCCTGCTCGAAGCCCAGCAGCGCGGCCTTGCCAGCGTCGGCGCGGTACTTCTTCAGGATCTCCTCGATGCGGCGCGGGTCGGCAATGATGGCCTTCTTCAGCCCCGCGATGGCGCCGAACTCGACATGGTGGGTGGCGATCCCTAGGCGCATGCAGTCCGCGCCCTTGATACGCGCGCCGGTCAGGGCCAGCCACAGCCCCGCCTTGCCCGGCAGGCGCGGCAGGTACCAGCCGCCGCCAACGTCGGGGAACAGGCCGATGCCGGTCTCGGGCATGGCGAAGGTCGTGCGTTCGGTGGCGATGCGCACGTGGGCCGGCATCGAGATGCCGACGCCGCCGCCCATGACGATGCCGTCCATCACCGCCACCACCGGGGTGTCGTAGGTGAACAGCAGATGGTTCAGCTGGTACTCGGTGTGGAAGAAGGCCCGCGCCTCGACGCCGTCCTTGGCCCCGCTTTCGGCCAGCATGCGGATGTCGCCGCCGGCGCAGAAGCCCCGCTCGCCCGCATGGTCGATCAGGACCAGGTAGATCTCGGGATCCTCCTGCCAGTCCAGCAGCGCGCCGATCATGATCTCGCACATGCCCTGGGTCAGGGCGTGCAGCGCCTTTGGGCGGTTCAGGGTGATCCGGCCGACGTTCTTCTCGACGCTGATCAAGACTTCGGGTTCGTCGGTCATGGGAATCCTAGACAGGCTCGACGACAGGCGCGCAGGCCAGCCGATCGATCTGACCGTTGCTGAGACGGAAAATGGCGTCTTGCGGCGTATCCAAGCGGATCACCTGCTCGCGGGCCAAGCCCGCATAGGCGCCGCGCAGCACCCAGCCGGCGATGCCGTGGCTGACCACGATCAGCTTGCGCTCGGGCTCCGGCGCCTGCTCGGCCAGCCAGCCAGAGATGCGGCCCATGATGGCGTCATAGGTCTCGCCGTTCGGCGACTTGAAGGCCCATTCCGGATCGGTGAGCAGCGCCGGGTTCTCGGCCTTGACCTCATCGCGCAGGCGGTTCGACCAGTCGCCGACGCTGATCTCCATCAGGCGATCCTCGAAGGCCACCGGCAGGCCCAGGCGCGCGCCGATCGTCTGCGCCGTGTCGCGCGCCCGGCGCAGCGGGCTGGCGACGATGCGCCACTCGGCGGGAGGGTCTCGCGCGATCAGGTCATGCAGCAGATCGGCCATCGCCGCCGCCTGCAGACGCCCCAGCGGGGTCAGGTCCGACTCGGTCTGGCCCTGCATGCGGCCTTCGCGGTTGTGGAAGGTCTGGCCGTGACGACAGAGATAGATCACTGCCGAAACATCTCGCGGGCGATGATGACGCGCATGATTTCGTTCGTCCCTTCCAGGATCTGGTGCACCCGCAGGTCGCGCACGATGCGCTCCAGCGGATAGTCCTGGAGGTAGCCGTAGCCGCCGTGCAGCTGCAAGGCGTCATTGGCCACCTGGAAGCCAGCGTCGGTCGCGAAACGCTTGGCCATGGCGCACAGCTTGGTCGCCTCGGGATGCTTGTTGTCCAGGGCGTGAGCGGCGCGGCGCACCATCAGGCGGGCGGCCTCCAGCTCGGTGGCCATGTCGGCCAGCTTGAACTGCAGGGCCTGGAAATCCTTCAGCGCTTTGCCGAACTGGTTGCGGGTCTCCATGTAGGCCTTGGCCGTGTCGAGCGCGAACTGGGCGCCGCCCAGCGAGCAAGAGGCGATGTTCAGGCGCCCGCCGTCCAGGCCCATCATCGCGAAGCGGAAGCCCTCGCCTTCCTGGCCGATGCGGTTGGCGACCGGCACGCGGCAGTTGTCGAAGTTCACCTGGGCGGTCGGCTGAGCGTTCCAGCCCATCTTGCGCTCATTGGCCCCGAAGCTGAGGCCTTCGGTCCCCTTCTCGATCACGAAGGCCGACACGCCCTTGGCGCCGTCGCCGCCCGTGCGGGCCATGACGACATAGACGTCCGACACGCCGCCACCGGAGATGAAGGCCTTGCCGCCGTTCAGGACGTAGTGGTCGCCGTCCAGCTTGGCCGTCGTGCGCATGTTGGCCGCGTCCGAGCCCGAGCCCGGCTCGGTCAGGCAGTAGCTGGCGATCAGCTGCATGGTCGTCAGGCGCGGCAGGTAGCGCTGGCGCAGCTCGTCGGAGCCGAACCGATCGATCATCCACGAGGCCATGTTGTGGATGGTCAGGTAGGCCGCCGTCGGCACGTCGCCGTAGCTCAGGGCTTCGAAGATGATCGAGGCGTCCAGACGCGACAGGCCCGAGCCCCCGACGTCCTCTGTTACATAAATACCGGCGAAGCCCAGCTCGGCGGCTTGGCGTAACGTGTCGACCGGGAAGTGTTTCTGCTCGTCCCATTGCGCCGAGAACGGGGCAAGCTGTCCTTCCGCGAAAGCGCGAGCGGCGTCCTGGATTGCGACTTGATCTTCGTTCAGCGCGAAATCCATGCGCTTTTCCTCCCGTATGGGGCAGAACCGCCCTCGCCTTCTTGGTCGCTGACGTGCCGTGCCGAAAGCCCGGTGTCAACGCGTCTCGCAGAGCGGTTCAAGTGTGACCTGAAATCCTCCGTTACACGGTGTGTAGCGGCTGAGGCGTCACACCCTCTTGATAACCATCGTCTTTGAGCCCAAATGCCCGTCTCGAGTCTGGGCGTTCTCAAACACAAAAAACTGCATCAACGACTATGCGTTTCCTGAAACTTGCTCTTGCCGCCATGACGGTGGCCCTTGGAATGACCGCGCTCGCCGCGCCGGCTTACGCTGGCGGCGATATCTCGCGCTCGTATGGCGTCTGGCGCAATCCGAAGAACTCCGTGCATCTGGAGATCAAGGACTGCGGCCCCAGCACCTGCGGTGTCGTGGTGTGGGCCAGCCCCAAGGCCGAAGCCGATGCGCGCAAGTCGGGCACGGACACCCTGATCGGCAAGCAGCTGCTGCGTGACTTCGAAGCCCAGGACAACGGCACGCTGAAGGGCCGCGTCTGGGTTCCGACCCTGAAAGTCACCCTGGTGGGCTCGGCCGACATCGTCGACACCCGCACCATGCGCGCCAAGGGCTGCGTGCTGGGCAACTTCCTGTGCAAGTCGCAGCTGTGGACCCGCATCGAAGGTCCGTCGGTGCTGGCCTCGCGGGCGGCTCCCTAATCCACTCACTTAAGGACGCATGCGTCTTGCCTCGCGCGGCCTCCCGCGCGACATCAGGCGCATGACCGTTCCGCCCCTCGCTCCCTATCCGCACACCCGCCTGCGCCGCGTGCGCCAGGCCGACTGGACCCGCCGCCTCGTCCGCGAGAGCGAAGTCCGACCGTCCGACCTGATCTGGTCGATGGTGGTGCACGAGGGCGAAGGCGTGATCCCCGTCGCCTCGATGCCGGGCGTCGAGCGTCTCTCCGTCAAGGAAGCCGCCAAGGCTGCTGTCCGCGCCCGCGATCTGGGCATCCCGGCCATCGCCATCTTCCCTCACATCGACGGCTCGCGCAAAGACGCGACCGGCTCGATCGCCGCCGATCCGGACGGCGTCATCCCCCGCGCCGTCAAGGCCATGAAGGACGCCGCCCCCGAGGTCGGCATCATGTGCGATGTCGCCCTGGACCCCTTCACCGACCACGGCCACGACGGCGTGATCGAGGGCGGCAAGATCCTCAACGACCCGACCATCGAGCGCCTGATCGAACAGGGCATCATGCAAGCCGAGGCAGGCGCCGACATCCTGGCCCCCTCCGACATGATGGACGGCCGCATCGGCAAGCTGCGCGCGGCGCTGGAGGGCGCGGGCCACCAGGACGTGATGATCATGTCCTACGCCGCCAAATACGCCTCGGCCTTCTACGGCCCGTATCGCGACGCGATCGGCTCGGCCAAGCTCGCTGGCGGCCAGGGCGACAAGAAGACCTACCAGATGGACCCGGCCAACACCGAGGAAGCCATCCGCGAGGTCGCGCTCGACATCGCCGAGGGCGCCGACATGGTCATGGTCAAGCCGGGCATGCCGTACCTGGACATCCTGCGCCGCCTGGTCGACGAGTTCCGCATGCCGACCTACGCCTTCCAGGTGTCGGGCGAGTACGCGATGATCATGGCCGCCGCCCAGAACGGCTGGATCGACCAGGACCGCGCCATCCTGGAAAGCCTGACCGCCTTCAAGCGGGCCGGCGCGGCGGGGATCATCACCTACTTCGCCCCCTGGGCCGGCGAGAAGCTGGGCTGACATGGCCGCGCCGAGGACCGCCTTCAGCCAAGGCCGGTTCTACGGCGCGCCGACCGTCGAACGGCAACTGCCGGGCGTGCGCCTGGCGCACCTGGAAGCCACCAAGCGCGCCGACGACGTCGATGAGCACAGCCACGACGACACCCACTTCGTGCTGGCCACCCATGGCCGCTACATCACCACCGCCGCGGGGCCTGAAACCGAAGGCCCGGTGCTGGTCTACAACCCGCCCGGCGTCGTGCACCGCGATCGCTTCGTAGACGGCGGCGGCTTTTTCCTGGCCGTCAGCTTCAGCCCCACCGACTGGCGCGCCCTGGCCGACGCCGGGAGGGGCGCGGCGATCGACGCCCTGCGGCTGACCGGTCCGCCCGCCCGTCGCGCCGCCCTGCGCCTGACCCGCTCGCTGCTGGCTCAGGACAACGAGGCGCTGTCGCTGGAAGGCCTGAGCCTGGAGTTGGCCTCGCAAGCGATCACCCCCGTATCGGATGGCGACAAGCGCCCGTCCTGGCTGGATCGCGCCGAAACCTATCTGGCCGACACGTTCGACCAGCCGATCAATGTCGCGGTTCTCGCGCAGATCGCCGGCGTGCATCCGGTCCACCTGGCGCGCGGCTATCGTCGCTGGCTGGGCGCCGCGCCGGGCGACCGCCTGCGCACCCGCCGGCTAGAGCGCGCCGCCGACCTCTTGATGCGTGGTCGCGACCCGATCGGCGAGATCGCCCTGGCCTCGGGCTTCTGCGACCAGAGCCACCTCAATCGCCAGTTCGTGAAGGCCTATGGCGTCACGCCCGGCGAGTTCGCGCGGCTGTGCGGTCGTCGGCCGGTTGTTGCAAGCGTCCAAGACGAGGCTGTCGGCGCGGCCTAGACGGCCAAGGTCCCTCCTGGAGTTCCCGCTTTGAAAGCCTTCGCGTTCGCCGCCGCCCTCGTGCTCGCCCCGCTCTCCGCCCAGGCCGCCGACTGGACCACCGCCGCGCCGGCCGCCGAGGGCGTCTCGGCCGCCAAGCTCGACGCGATGTCCGCCGCCATCAAGGCCGGCGAGTTCCAGAAGATCACCAGCGTCCTGGTCGCCCGCCACGGCAAGTTGGTGTTCGAGGCCTACTACGATGCGGACGGCGCCGAGGCCCGCCGCAACACCCGCTCGGCGACCAAGACCGTCACCGCCATGCTGGCTGGAGCCGCGATCGCCCGTGGCGCCCTGCCCAGCGTCGATGTGCCGATCAAGGCTTACCTCAAGGACCGCAAGCCGGCTGCCAATCCCGATCCGCGCAAGGACAAGGTCACGGTCGAGGACCTGCTGACCATGAGCTCCATCGCCGAGTGCGACGACGACAACACCTTCTCGCGCGGCAACGAGGAGCGGATGTACCTGATCGAGGACTGGGTCGGCTTCTATCTCGACCTGCCGGTGCGCGGCTTCCCGGACTGGAGCCCCAAGCCCGAGGCTTCGCCCTATGGCCGCAGCTTCAGCTACTGCACCGCTGGCGTCGTGACCCTGGGCCAGGTCGTCCAGAACGCGGTGAAGAAGCCCCTGCCCGCCTTCGCCGACGAGGTGCTGTTCAAGCCGCTCGGCATCGAGAACCCGAAGTGGCAGATGTCGCCGACGGGCCTGGCCATGGGCGGTGGGGGCCTGGGCCTGCGTAGTCGCGACTTGCTGAAGCTGGGCCAGCTGTACGCCAATGGCGGCCAATGGGAGGGCAAGCAACTGCTGCCGGCCGACTTCGTCAAGGCCTCGGTCACGCCGCACGCCAATGCGCGGGAGAACACCGACTACGGCTATCTGGTCTGGCTGCAGAGCTTGGCCGGTCACAAGGCCTGGCTGATGAGCGGTTCGGGCGGCCAGAAGGTGGCGATCGTGCCCGACCTCGACCTGGTGGCGGTGATCACCACGACGAACTTCGGCGTCCGCCAGCCGCACGCCATCTCCGAGAAGCTGCTGGCCGAACACATCCTGGCGGCGGTCGAGAAGTAGCGACTCGGCTAGGCTCTTGGGATGAGCCGCGTCCTCGACATCGTCACCGCCGTGATCCGCGATGCGGACGGCCGCATGCTGCTGGTCCGCAAGCGCGGCACGAGCACCTTCATGAAGCCCGGCGGCAAGCGCGACGGCGGCGAGGACGACCTGACCACCCTGGCTCGCGAACTGGACGAGGAGCTGGGCTGCCGACTGGTCCATGCCGAGCTGCTGGGCAACTTCTCCGCTCCAGCCGCCAACGAGGCCGGGTTCACCGTCCAGTCGGCGACCTACCTGGCCTCGGTCGAGGGCGATATCACCGCCCGCGCCGAAATCGAGGAGCTGGCCTGGATCGATCCGGCAGCGCCTGGCGACCTGCGCCTGGCGCCGCTGTTGACTGAGCAGGTACTGCCGGCTCTGCTTACTTCATCGGTTTGAGGAACTTCGCCAGCGCCGCGAAGTAGTTGGCCTGGTCGTCGTACATCGACATGTGCGAGCCGCTCGGCATCAGGGCGTATTGGCCCTTGGGCAGCTTCTTGGCCATCGACGCCATATAGGCCGGGTCCATGGTGTCGTACGCGCCGGCGATCACCAGGGTCGGAACGTTGATCTTCGCCAGGTCCTCGAACCGGTCCCACTTTTCCAGCCGGCCGCTGGCGCCCAGTTCGCTGGGGCCCTGCATCAGGGTGTACAGCTCACCGTTCAGGTGCGCGAACGAGCGCACGACCGGCTCGGGCCACTGCGCCTGCGGCCGCCGCAGGATGTGCTTCTCATAGTGCATGGGGACCAGGATCTCCATGTAGCGCGGATCGCTGGTCTTGCCCGCCGCCTCCAGCGCCTTCACCTCGGCCAGCAGCTTCGGATCCATGGCCGGCATCAGGGTCTTCTGGGCGTAGGCGTTGTAGGCCGGGATCGAGGCCATCATGTTCGAGATGACCAGGCATTTGACGTTGGCCTGGTACTTCAGGGCGTATTCGATCGCCAGGATGCCGCCCCAGCTGTGGCCCAGCAGGCAGAAGTCGTCTTTGGTCAGGCCCAGCCCCTTGCGGACCTGCTCGACCTCCTCAACAAAGCGTTCGGTGGTCCAGAGGTCGGTGTCGGTCGGCTTGTCGCTGTTTCCTGAGCCCAGCTGGTCGTAATAGATGTACTCGACGCCCTCGCGCGGCAGGTAGCTGTCGAACGCCTCGAAATAGTCGTGCGTCGCGCCGGGCCCGCCGTGCAGCAACAGCAGCTTCAGCTTCGGATTGTTGCCGACGCGCTTGGTCCAGACCCGGAACTTGCCCTTGGGCGTGTCGATGTCGACCATCTTCACCCCGCCCGCCCAGGCGTCTGGATGGCCGGTATTATCGTAGTAGCTGGCCGGCGGCGCTTGTTGCGCCAGGGCCGGCGCGGCGATCAGCGTCAAGGCCGCCGCGACGCAAGCGAACAGAGCTTTCATGGTCCCCTCCAGGATCTAACGCCCGCCGGTCAGCCGGCCTTCGATCAGTTCCAGCGCCAGTTCCCGGGCCCGCTCCGGCGGACGGCCCAGCAGGGCGCTGAGCGTGGGGCCAAACAGCCCCACCCCCACCGCCAGAATGATGTTCAGCAGGATGAAGTCCACCGCCGCGTCGCGGTCGACGCCGCTGTCGCGCGCCAGGCGGGTCTGGACGATCTCGTCGACCACCTCGCGCACCAGGGTCATGCGCGCGCCCTCGCCCGTCAGCTCCAGCCAGGCTGCCAGCCTTGCCGCGCCCTTGGCTTCGAAGGCGTCGAACAGCGCCTGAGCCCCGACGCCCAGCACCGCATCGGGTCGGTCCAGCGCCGCCAGCACCTTGTCGGTCAGTTGCCGGATCATCCGCTCCATCAGCGCCGTCTCGACCCCGGCGATCGAGCCGAAGTGGTGGATGACGTTGGCGTGGACCACGCCCGCGGCCTTGGCCACGTCGGCCAGCTTGATGGCCTGCGGGCCGTGCTCGACCAGCAGCGCCTCGGCGGCGGCCAGGATGTTCTCTCGCGCGGCCTCGGGCGTGCGGCGGACACGGGTCTTCGGAGCGACGGTTGGCGCTATTGACATTTTTGTCAGTACAACTCACTCTGCGCCCATCAAGAGGCTGAGACAGCCCTAAACCGGCGGAGCGCAGAACGCCATGAGCGACACCAAAACCACCCCCACGGACCTGGACGTCACGCCCCGCGACATCCGCTTCGACCTGGCCGACGCCCAGAAGGGTCACTGGCTGGGCGGCGATCCCGTCGGCACGGCGGTGTTCAACGCCCTGTCCCTGACCTTCCCCGACGGCGAGCGCCTGTTCATGGACGCGGTGCGCAACTACCGCCACCTGCTGACCGGCAAGCTGCTGGACGACGCCAAGAACTTCATCGCCCAGGAAGCCATCCACTCGCGCGAGCACCATCAGCTGAACAGCCTGATCGACCGCGAGCGCTACCCGGTCGCCGAGATCGAGGAGACGGTGAAGGGCCGCGTGAAGATGGCCCGCGAGCGCGGCAAGATGGGCATGCTGCTGTCGACCATCGCCCTGGAGCACTTCACGGCGATGATGGCCGAGATGCACGTGCGCCATCAGGACCTGTTCGACAAGGCCCACCCCGAGGTCGAGAAGCTGTGGCGCTGGCACGCCATGGAGGAGACCGAGCACAAGGCGGTCGCCTACGACGTCTTCATGGTCGCGACCAAGGACTGGTCGGCCCGCCGCCGCTACTTCATGCGCTGCCGGGCGATGTTCCTGGTGACGATCATGTTCACCCGCAACATCTGCCGCTACGCCGCCCGCCTGCTGGAGGCCGACGGCTATACGCCCAAGGCCGCGCTGAAGGCGGTGAACGCGTTCGTGTGGGGCAATCCTGGCCTCTTCCGCCGCGGCTGGAAGACCTACTTCGCCTGGTACCGCCCCGGCTTCCATCCGTGGGACCAGGACGACCGGGAGGCCTTCGCCGGCTGGAAAGCCGAGTTCGACGCGGCGGTGGCGTAGAAACAAAAACGGCGGCCCGAAAGGCCGCCGTTTCCGTTTGTGCTGCCGAGGAGATCAGCCCCCGATCAAACCAAAGTCCGCCACCTGTCCCATGGCATCGCGCACGGCGGCCAGGGTTTTCAGACGGTTGTCGCGGTGCTCGGGCTCGTTGACGAAGACGCCGTCCAGATAGGCGTCGACCGGGCCGCGCAGCTCGGCCAGCTGGGTCATGGCGCCGGTGAAGTCCTCCTTGGCCAGGGCTTCTTTCAGCGGCTTATCCAGCAGGCGCAGGGCGTTGTAGAGACCCACTTCCGCATCGCTGTCGGCGGTCGGTGCCTCGGGAGCCCCGACCGGCAGCGCGCTCTTCTTCTCCTCGGCCTTGAGGATGTTCGAGGCGCGCTTGTAGCCGGCCATCAGGGTCTTGCCGTCGTCGGTCTTCAGGAAGCCGTCCAGGGCCTCGACCCGCGCGACGATGCGCGCCAGGTCGTCATCGCCTAGGGCGAAGACGGCGTCGACGAGGTCGTGCCGCTTGCCTTGGTCACGCAGGGTGACCTTCAGACGATCGGCGAAGAACTCCAGGACCTGCTTTGATGAAGTCATGGCGACGAGCGCAAAGACTTCACCGTCGGACGAATAGGTCGCACCGACCACAGTTGCGCCAGCGACTTCAGGCCGCCCCTGCAGAGCCGCCCAATCCCTCGACTGTTCTTGCGTGACGCCCTTGAGCGGAAGCCGCTGAGCGTATTTCACGAGATGTTCCTGAATCTCGGTCTGCAGCGAAACGCGGACGCCGTTCTCCAGGATGATCCGGATCACGCCCAGGGCCGCGCGACGCAGCGCATAGGGGTCCTTGGAACCCGTCGGCTTCTCATCGATCGCGAAGAAGCCGACCAGCGTGTCCAGTTTGTCCGCCAGGGCCACGGCGATGCTGACCGGTGCGGTCGGCACGGCGTCCGAGGGGCCTTGCGGCTTGTAGTGGCCTTCGATCGCGGCGGCGACCTCGGCGTCCAGGCCGAACTGACGGGCGTAGTAGCCGCCCATGACGCCCTGCAGCTCGGGGAACTCGCCGACCATCTGCGAAGCGAGATCGGCCTTGGCCAGACGCGCGGCTTCTTTGGTCTTGGCGACATCGGCGCCGACCAGCGGGGCGATCTCGCCGGCCAGGGCGACGATACGCTCGACGCGCTGGGCCATGGTGCCGAGCTTGGCGTGGAAGGTCACGCCGTTCAGCTTTTCCAGCCACGGCTCGAAGCCGACCTTGACGTCCTCGTCCCAGAAGAAACGGGCGTCGGACAGGCGCGAGGACAGCACCTTGGCGTTGCCGGCCGCGATCACCGCGCCGCCGTCGGCCGCCTGGATGTTGGCGATGGTGATGAAGTGCGGAGCCAGGCCCGTCTCACCGGCCTTGCGGACGGCGAAGTACTTCTGGTGCGTGCGCATCGAGGTGCGGATGACCTCGGGCGGCAGGCTGAGGAACACCGGGTCCATGTCGCCCAGCACCGGCGTCGGCCATTCGGCGAGACCGGCGACTTCCTCCAGCAGGCCCTGGTCCTCGACCAGTTCCAGGTGACGGGCGAAGCACAGGGTCTTGCAGCCTTCGAGGATACGCTCCTTGCGTTCCTCGACGTCGAGCACGACGAAGTGGGCTTCCAGGCCCGCCGCATACTCGTCGAAGTCCTTGGCCGTGAACGGCTGGGCGTCACCCATGAAGCGGTGACCCTCGGTGACGTCGCCGCTCGGGATGCCCTCGATGGCGAACGGCACGACCTCGCGGTCCAGCACGCAGAGGATCCGCTTCAGCGGACGCACCCAGCGCAGCTTCTTGGTCCCCCAGATCATCGACTTGGGCCACGGGAAGCCCCGCACGATGGCTTCGACCATCTCGGCGACGATCTCCGGGGTCGGACGGCCCTTCTTCTCGATGAAGGCCATGTAGACGCCGTCGCGCTCGACCAGCTGGTCTTGCGTCAGGCCGGCCTTGCGCAGGAAGCCTTCCATGGCTTGCGGCGGGGCGCCGACGCGCGGGCCCTTCAGCTCTTCCTTGCGGTCGGCCTGGGCCAGCGGCAGGCCTTCGGCCACCAGGGTCAGGCGGCGCGGGCCGGCGAAGGTCTTCAGGGCCTCGGGCAGGAAGCCGGCGGCGGCCAGGTGCTCGCGCGCCATGCGCTCCAGGTCCTTGGCGGCCTGGGCCTGCATGCGGGCGGGGATCTCTTCCGAGAACAGTTCGAGGAGAAGTTGGGGCATCGTGACTTACGCGGCTTCCTGCTGATCGACCCAGGCGCTGGCGCACATCTTACAGAGGTCACGGATGCGGCCGATGTAGCTGGCGCGCTCGGCGACGGCGATCGCGCCGCGGGCGTTCATCAGGTTGAAGAGGTGGCTGGCCTTGAGGACCATGTCGTAGGCGGGCAGGACGAGCGCCTTGTTCTGATAGGAACGCTCCAGCATCAGCGGGACCTGCTGTTCCATCTGCTCGAACTGCTGCTTGAGCACCGAGACGTCGAAGCCGTGGAAGTTGGCTTCCGACTGCTGGCGCTCGTTCTCCAGGAACACGTCGCCATAGGTCGTCGCGCCCAGCGGCGAGTCCGGGTCGTTGAACGGCAGGTCGTAGACGTTGTCGACGCCGAACACGTACATGGCCAGGCGTTCCAGGCCGTAGGTCAGCTCGCCGGCCACCGGCGAGACGTCCAGGCCGCCCACCTGCTGGAAGTAGGTGTACTGCGACACTTCCATGCCGTCGCACCAGACTTCCCAGCCCAGGCCCCAGGCCCCGACGGTCGGGTTCTCCCAGTCGTCCTCGACGAAGCGGATGTCGTGGGTGCGCAGGTCCAGGCCGATCGCCTCCAGCGAACCCAGGTACAGGTCCTGCATGTTCTCGGGGTTCGGCTTCAGGATCACCTGGTACTGGTAATAGTGCTGCAGGCGGTTGGGGTTCTCGCCATAGCGGCCGTCACCCGGACGGCGCGAGGGCTGCACATAGGCCGCGTTCCAGGGCTTGGGGCCCAGGGCGCGCAGCACGGTGGCCGGGTGCAGGGTCCCCGCCCCCACTTCCACGTCGTGCGGCTGCAGGATGATACAGCCCTGTCGGCTCCAATAGTCATGGAGCGTCAGGATCAGGCTTTGGAAGGACTTGGGTTTTTCGCGCGACATCAATCGAAGCAGGCCTAGAAAAAAGTCGGCGGACCATAGGGCCCGCCGACTGCTGCTTCAAGCGATGTCCGAAGCGTAAGGGCTTAGTTGCCCTTCGGCGCCGTGCGCTTGCCGGCGTTCGACATCGGCTTGCCGTACTTGGCGCGGTTTTCCGGGGTGTCGGCCACCGGCGGGTTGGAGACGACATTGGGATCGCCAGCCTTCAGCGAGGCCTGGGCGTCCGGCGACTGCGACGAGACCGGCACGACGCCCGAGGTGTTCACGCCCGCCGAGGTCGCCGTCGGCGAAGCGGCCGGGTCGGCGGCCATGTCAGTGGCCGTGGTCGGCGCGGCCTGGGCCGAGGGCATGTTCGGATCGGCCGGCATGGTCTGGGCCGGAGCGGCCGGAGCCATCTGCTCGTTGGCCGCCACGTTCATGGTCGCGCCGGCGTCGGTCGCCGAGGCGGCGGCTTGCAGGCCGGGCACGTCCTTGGGGATCAGCACCTTGTCGACCACGTGCAGCACGCCGTTGCTGGCCATCACGTCGGTCTGGGTGATCGTGGCGCTGTCGACCATCGGGGTCGTCCCCGAGCCGTCCAGCAGCAGCGACGAACCCTCGACGCTCTTCACTTCACCCTTGGCGCCCTTGATCTTGGTGGAGTCCACCTTGGCGTTGATCAGGTGGTAGGTGAGCACCTTCTGCAGCATCGGCCCATTCTCGGGCAGCATCAGCTTGTCCAGCTCGCCGGCCGGCAGAGCGGCAAAGGCCGCGTCGGTCGGGGCGAACAGGGTCAGGTTCTGGTTGGTCTTCAGGACGCTGGTCAGGTTCACCGCGCCGACGGCCTTCAGGAAGGTGGTGAACTGGCCCGACGCCGTGGCGGTGTCGATCAGGTCGCCCTTGGCCACGACGGGCGAAGCGGCGGCCGGCGCCTGCGCGGCGGGCGCCGGAGCAGCCATGTCTTGAGCTTGGGCGGCGCCGGCCAGCAGGGCGATAGCCGCGGCGGCGGTCAGGAGACGCTTGGTGTTCATGGTCGAGTTCCTCTCGGTTCGAGCGGTGTACGCCCGGACAAGGGACTCGGTTCCGTGATCACGGGCTCGTGATCACATCAAAGCTTCACCTGAAGAAGAACACGACCGCCACCCCGGCGACGATCAATGAGAAGCCGGCAAGGGTCGACCATTTAATGGCTTCACCCAGATAGAAATACGAAAACAGGATGAAGACCAATAAGGTGATGACTTCCTGTCCCACCTTCAACTGCGCTGTCGAATACACGTTGTGGCCGATACGATTGGCCGGAACCGCCAGCATGTATTCTGGCAGCGCGATCAGCCAGCTGGACAGGATCGCGATCGGCAGAGCCATCGGCTTGCCCTTCAGGTGACCGTACCAGGCGTAGGTCATGAAGACGTTGGACATCACCAGCAGCACCCAGGGCGCGATCTTCATAACGAGGGGCGGCATGGCGCGGGCTCCGGAGCTGGGCGGTAGGATTCCGGCAAACTAGGACAAGGGGCGCCCCCTGCGCCACCACCCTCCCGTCAGGCAAAATCGCCAGTTTCTGACGCAAATGAAGCGTCTAGCGCTCATAATTTAGGCGCCTCGCCCAATTCGTTTCCAAAACCTTGTGCGCGAGACACGTCACGGAACCGTCGCCGATAGCGTGGCCAAGCCGGGGAAACGATGCAGCGCGTAGTGGCGGCGTCGGCGGTGATCAAACTGGGGGCGATCTCTCTAACGCTTCCGACAACCAAGCAAAGAAAGCCCGTGGCGACGCGGGTCGGAGCAAGGCGGATGAAACTGATCATAGCGGTCGTCAAACCCTTCAAGCTGGACGAGGTGCGCGAGTCGCTCGTCGCCGCCGGCGTCGAAGGCCTGACGGTTTCGGAAGTGAAGGGCTACGGCCGCCAGAAGGGCCAGACCGAGATCTATCGTGGCGCGGAGTACCAAGTGAACTTCGTGCCGAAAGTGAAGCTCGAAGCGGTCGTGGACGACGCGTCCGCCGCGAAGGCCGTCGAGGCGGTCAAGGCCGCCGCGGCCACCGGCAAGATCGGCGACGGCAAGATCTTCGTCCTGAACGTCGAAGAAGCCGTCCGCATCCGCACCGGCGAAACCGGCTCGGCCGCTCTGTAAGCATCGGGAAAAGGGGATACCGACGATGAAACTCACCTTCAAACCGCTGGCCGGGCTCATGCTCGCCGCGACGCTCGCGGGGGCGCCGCTGGGCGCAACCGCCTTCGCCCAGGAGGCCGCGCCCGCGCCGGCCGCCGCTGCCGCCACCGCCGCGCCCGCCGAGGCTGCGCCGGCCCCGGCCGCCGCGCCTGCTGCCGCTGAAGCTCCGGCTCCCGCCATCGTCGACAAGAACGACAAGGGCGACAACGCTTGGATGCTCACCTCCGCGCTGCTCGTCCTGCTGATGATCCTGCCGGGTCTGGCCCTGTTCTACGGCGGCCTGGTCCGTTCGAAGAACATGCTGTCGGTCATGATGCAGGTCTCGACCGTCGCCCTGATCGGCTTCGTCGCCTGGGTGCTGTGGGGCTACAGCTTCGCCTTCACCGACGGCGGCAGCTGGGACAGCTTCGTGGGCGGTCTTGGCCGTCTGTTCCTCAAGGACGTCACCCCGGCCAGCAACGTCGCGACGTTCTCGACCGGCGTGGTGATCCCCGAGTTCACCTTCATCTCGTTCCAGGCGACCTTCGCGGCCATCACCGCCGCCCTCGTGGTCGGTTCGCTGGTCGAGCGCATGAAGTTCGCCGCCATCGTCGCCTTCGCCGTCCTGTGGCCGCTGCTGTCGTACTATCCGATGGCGCACATGGTCTGGTGGTGGCCGGGTCCTGACGCGATCGCGCTGGCTCCGACCGCGCCGGTCAAGTCGGGCCTGATCTGGAGCTTCGGCGCCCTGGACTTCGCCGGCGGCACCGTCGTCCACATCAACGCCGGTATCGCCGCCCTGGTCGGCGCCCTGATCCTCGGCAAGCGCCAAGGCTACGGCAAGGAGCCGATGCCCCCGCACTCGCTGACCCTGACCCTGGTCGGCGCTGGCCTGCTGTGGGTGGGCTGGTTCGGCTTCAACGCCGGCTCGAACCTGGAATCGAACGGCTACGCCTCGCTGGCCATGATCAACACCTTCGTCGCCACCGCGGCCGCCGGCCTGTCGTGGATCGTCGTCGAGTGGGTCACCCGCAAGAAGCCGTCGGCCCTGGGCCTGGCTTCGGGCATCGTCGCCGGCCTCGTCGCCGTCACCCCGGCCGCCGGCTTCGCTGGCCCGATGGGTTCGGTGATCCTGGGCCTGATCGTCTCGCCGATCTGCATCTTCTTCTGCTCGGTCGTGAAGAACGCCCTGAAGTATGACGACAGCCTGGACGCCTTCGGCATCCACGGCATCGGCGGCATCGTCGGCGCCATCGGCACCGGCTTCCTGGTCAACCCCGCCTGGGGCGGCGCCGGCATCGTCGACTACACCAGCTGCGCCAAGGACGGCGATATCTCGACCTGCGACAACGCCGTCTACAACATGGGCACGCAAGTGCTGGCCCAGCTGAAGGGCGTTGGCGTCACCATCGTCTGGTCGCTGGTCGCCTCGCTGATCGTCTTCTTCGTGATCAAGCTGGTCATCGGCCTGAAGGCTTCGCCGGAAGCCGAAGAAGAAGGCCTGGACATCTCGGAACACGGCGAACGCGCCTACCACAGCTAAGCTGGGGATAGGTCCTCGTCGAAGACCGGAAGGGCGTGGAGAGCGATCTCCACGCCCTTTCTCTTTGCCCGCCATTCAGCCAAGCTCCGCGCCTTCCCGCCTGGAGACCGTCGTGGACGCCCAACTGTTCCTGCTCTGCGTCCTGACCTTCGTGATCCACCTGATCGGGGCCCTGGCCTACGCCGTGCGCATCGTCGGCGTCCGCACGCGGCGGATCGCCATGTCGTTCGCCCTGTTCAACGTGCTGGTGCTGCTGTCGCGCGCCTCGAACGCCTTTCAGGGACCGTTCCTGTCCAAGCGGATCGAGACCGAGCTGCTGGCCGGCACGGGCCAGAACCTGCTGGCCGACTTCCAGTGGCTGATGGCCAGCGCCAGCCTGGCGGCGTTGGTCGGCGCCTTGATGATCCCGACGGCCCAGCGCCTGTTCACCCGCGCCGTCGCCCACTTCCAGGTCCATCGCTCGGTCCCGAAGCTCTTGATGCACGCTTTCGCCAAGGGCGGGCTGTCCTATGTCCGCGACGCGGTCGCCCTGCCCTCGCCCGGCCACCTCACCAGCCTGAAGCAGAAGATCGAAGTCCCGGCGCGGGTGATCGTGCTGAACGTCCTGGCCCAGGCCCTGCTGACCGTGGGCGTCTTCGCCTCGCTGTATGCGGGCTATCTGGACCCGCAGTTCCGGGTCACGGCCGTCAGCCTGTCGTCGGTGATCAACGGCGTGGCGACGATCCTGCTGTTCGTGCTGATCGATCCGGCCCTGTCGATCATGACCGACGACGTCATGGACGGCCGTGTCAGCGAGCCGGCCTTCCGTCGCGCGGTCGTCTGGTTCGCCGGCAGCCGCGTGGCCGGCACGGTGCTGGCCCAGCTGCTGCTGGTCCCGGCTGCGACCGGCGTCGTGATGCTGGCGCGGGTTATCTAGATCCGACGGGCCGTGACGATCGGCACCACGGGCATCAGCATCTGGCCCTTCATCACCGGATTGGTCGCCTCGCCGGGCGTGGGCAGGTTCAGGATCTTGCGGACGACCTCCATGCCCTTGATCACCTGGCCAAAGGCCGCGAAGCCCAGGTTGTCGCCTTCGGCGGCTGGATTGGCGTCCAGATACGGCGCTTCGCCCACGCAGATGAAGAAGTCGCTGTCGCCGCTGCCGGGTTCGCGGCGCGCCAGCGACAGCGTGCCGTCGACATGGCGCAAGCCCGTCTGGGTCGTCGGCTCGTGGGCCACGGGCTTGAGGACCTTCTTCGGGTCGCCCGCCAGGCCACCCTCGATCAGGCCGTAGTCGACCGAACTGGGGGCCTTGGCCGCGCGCCAGAAGCTGGAGCCGTCATAGAGCTTGCCGTCGACATATTGCAGGAAGTTGGCCGTGGTCAGCGGGGCCTGCTTGACCTTCAGGGCGATGATGATCGCGCCAAGGCTGGTCTCCAGGCTGACCAGGACATCGCCGGGACCGGGCACGATCGGCGTCGGCGGCAGGCTCAAGACTTGGGCGGACGCCGGCGCGGCGGAGGCCAGGCTTCCAAGGGCGGCGAGAACGTCACGGCGCTTCATTCGTAGCTCCTCAGCTCAAGCGGCAGCGCCGCACCCACCAGTCGGGTCGCATCGTCTCGAGGCGTTCGGCCAGCCCCTCGGCCTCGATGTCGCTGGCACACAGGGCGAAACAGGTGGCTCCCGAGCCGGACATCCGGACCAGCAGACTTTCGGGCTCCTCGCGCAGGACGTCCAGCACCTCGCCGATGCGGGGCTCCAGCGCCACGGCCGGCGCCTCCAGGTCGTTGCGGGTGGCCACGGAGAGCCAGGCGGCGACCTCCTCGGCGCTTTCCAGGTCGGACGGCATGAACGGCCGCTCGGCGCCGTCCGGATGCACGGCGGCGTCATAGGCGCGATAGACCGCACCCGTGGGCGACGGGACGCCGGGATTGACCAGCACGGCGTTCAACTCTGGCAGCATCGGCGCGGGCGACAGGATCTCCCCGCGCCCCTCGGCCATCAGCGCCGTGGCCCGCAGGCAGGCCGCGCCGTCCGCGCCGAGGCCGGCGGCCAGGGGCTCCAGGTCGTCGTCAGTGAAATGCGGCGCAAGGGCGTCACGTAGCAGCTTCAGGGCCGCGCCGGCGTCGCTGGAACCGCCGCCCAGGCCCGCCGCGATCGGCAGGCGCTTGTCCAGGATCAGCCGGTACGGCGGAACCGGCCCGCCCAGCTTGGCGTGGAAGGCCCGCGCGGCGCGGACCACCAGGTTGTCGCCATCGGCCGGGATCGCCCCGCCGAACGGTCCCGAGGTCTCGAAGGCCGGCGCGTCGCTGGGCTGGATCGCCACCTGGTCGCCGACATCGGCGAAGACCATCAGGCTTGAGATCGGGTGATAGCCCTCGGCGTCCGGCCCGCCCACGTGCAGGAACAGATTGACCTTGGCGGGAGCAAAGGCTGACAGCCGCATGATCTCTCTGACTCAGCTGGAACGACGGATCATCCGCCGATAGCTCAGTTGTGCGCCACCGTCGACTTGGTCGCCGCCGCGCCCGTCGGACCCAGGCCGTTCTTCAGCTTGGCCTCGGACTCGACCTTCTGCTTGTCGTCGGGCTCCAGGCTCAGGACCCGCTGCCACTGGAACCGCGCCTCGGTCTGGCGCCCGACCTTCCAGTAGGCGTCGCCCAGGTGCCCGTTCACGTCCGGATCGCCCGGCTCCATCTCGACGGCGGCTTCCAGCTTCTGGACGGCGGTCTTGTAGTCGCCCAGGCGGTAATAGGCCCAACCGAGAGAGTCGAGCATGGCCCCCGACTGCGGTCGCGCCGCAACGGCCTTCTGGACCATCCCTAAGGCCTCGGCCAGGTTCTCGTTGCGGTCGATCCAGCTGTAGCCGAGGAAGTTCAAGAGCTCCGGCTCGTCCGGATTGGCCTTCAGCGCCGACTTCAGGTCGCGCTCAGCCTCGGGCCAGCGCTTGGCCTGCTCCAGGGCCACGGCGCGCAGATACAGCAGCCGCCAGTCGGGCGTCTCGGTCTCGCGGGCGATGATCGGGTCGAGCACGGCCACCGACTCGTTCCACTGGCCGCCGGCGCGCAGCAGATCGGCCAGGGCCACGCTGGCGTCGCGGTCGCTAGGCGCGGCGGCCGAGGCGGCCTTGGCCACTTCCAGCGCCTTGGCCTTGTCGCCGATGTCGTTCCAGGCCCAGGCGGTCTTGCTCTGGGCCGAGGCGTAATGCGGCGAGCCCGGCTGGACGTGGGCATAGGCCTCGATCGCGCCCTGCGGGTCCTCGCTCTGGTTCAGCAGGTCGCCGACCAGCACCCACGCCTCGTCGCGGGCGGGGTCCAGGCGCAGGGCCAGACGCAGATAGGCCAAGGCGAACTGGGTCTGGCGCTCGCCGGCGAAGGTCGCGGCGCAGGCCACCAGGCCCTCGGCCGCGCCCTGGCGGATGGTCGGCAACGCCGGCGGCGCGCCCTTGGCGGCCGCGCGGGCGCGGGCCCGCAGCAGGCCGGTGTCGCTCGGAGCCGTACGGAGAGCGTTGTCGTACAGGACCACGGCGTCGGCGTGACGCTTGCGGCGCTCCAGGAACGCCCCGTAGTCGAGGGTGAAGATGCTGGCCGTGGCGGCGTTGGCGACCAGGGCCTTGTAGTCGGTCTCGGCCTCGTCATAGCGCTTGGCGCGCTCGAACAGGCGGGCCTGGCCCTGTTGGCCAAAATATTGGACCAGCTTGTCGGTGCGCAGGGTCGGCTGGACGATCGCGCCTTCGCTATCGCCGGCCGCGGCGGCGGCCCACGGCCCCAACAGCGCGGCGGCCTGCTGGTGCGGGAAACCCGGAGCCTGGGTCTTCAAGAGAACTTGGGCGTCCTTGCCCTTGCCGATGGCGAGGTTCTCGACGACGCGGGTCAGCACGCCCAGGCGCTTGACCGCTTCGGTGGCGTCCGGGTCGGTCGGGGCGACGGCGGCGGCGCGGGTGATCTCGCCGGCCAGCAGCAGCGCCGTGAACGAGCGCTCGCCCAGCACGCCCGGATCCTCGCCCAGCACCGCGGCCGTGCCGAAGTAGCCGGCCGCTTCCTTGCTCTTGCCGTCGCGCAGCGCCGCCTGCCCCGCCAGGAACTGGCCGTACGAGCTGCGGGTGTCGAACAGCGAGGAGTTCATGCTGGCCGGGCCGCGCAAGGTGACCGAGCTGGGCGCGGTCGAACAGGCGGTCAGGACCGAGACGGAAACGCAGGCGAGAAGGACTTGAATACGCGTCATCCGCCTACCCTCGACGCTTTCGATGCGGCCCGCAAGAAAAAGCCTCCCGACCAGATGGTCGGGAGGCTTTGCTCTTACATGTTCGGATAGTTAGGTCCGCCGCCGCCTTCCGGCGTGGTCCAGACAATGTTCTGCGACGGGTCCTTGATGTCGCAGGTTTTGCAGTGGACGCAGTTCTGGGCGTTGATCTGGAAGCGCGGGTCCTGGCCTTGCTCGTTGTAGAGCACCTCGTAGACGCCGGCCGGGCAGTAGAGACGGGCCGGCTCGCCGTACTTGGGCAGGTTGACCGAGATCGGGATCGACGGGTCCTTCAGCTTCAGGTGCGCCGGCTGGTCTTCCTCGTGGTTGGTGGCCGACAGGAACACCGAGCTCAGCTTATCGAAGCTGATCACGCCGTCGGGCTTGGGATAGACGATCGGCTCGAAGTCTTTGGCCAGGCCCGTCGAGGCCGCGTCGGTCTTCTCGTGCTTCATGGTGCCGAAGAACGAGAAGCCGCCGAAGAGGTGCGTGCACCACATGTCGAACATGCTGACCGCGCCGCCCAGGGCGGTGCCGAACTTGCCCAGCATCGGCTTGGCGTTGCGGACGACCTTCAGCTCCTTGGCCACCCACGAGTTGTCGTAGGCCGTCTGGTAGGCGGTCAGCTCGTCGCTGGCGCGGCCGGCCTGCACAGCCTCATAGGCGGCCTCGGCGGCCAGCATGCCGGTCTTGACGGCGTTGTGGCTGCCCTTGATGCGCGGCACGTTGACGAAGCCGGCCGAGCAGCCGATCAGCACGCCGCCCGGGAAGGTCAGCTTCGGCACCGACTGGTAGCCGCCCTCGGTGATGGCCCGCGCGCCGTAGGCGATGCGCTTGCCGCCTTCCAGGTACGGACGCACGCCCGGGTGCTGCTTGAATCGTTGGAACTCGTCGAACGGCGAGATCCACGGGTTCTTGTAGTTCAGGTGCACGACGTAGCCGATGGCCACGTAGTTGTCCCCGAAGTGATACATGAAGCTGCCGCCGCCGGTGTTGTTGTCCAGCGGCCAGCCGGTGGTGTGCTCGGCCAGGCCGGGCTGGTGCTGCTCGGGCGGGACCTGCCACAGCTCCTTGATGCCGATGCCGTACTTCTGCGGCGACTTGCCGGCCGACAGGTCGAACTTCTCGATCAGCTGCTTGGCCAGCGAGCCGCGCACGCCCTCGGCGATGAAGACGTACTTGCCGTGCAGCTCCATGCCCGGCTGGAAGTCGGGCTTGTGGTGGCCGTCCTTGGCGATGCCGACGACACCGACCACGACGCCCTTTACCGAGCCGTCTTCGTTCCAGACCAGGTCAGAGGCCGCGAAGCCTGGATAGATCTCGACGCCCAGCTCCTCGGCCTTGCCGGCCAGCCAGCGGGTCAGGTTGCCCAGCGAGGCGATGTAGCAGCCGTGGTTGTGCATGAACGGCGGCATGGCGAACATCGGCAGGGACATCTCGCCCTGCGGACCCAGCAGCTTGAAGCGGTCCTTGGTGACCGGCGTCTCGAGCGGCGCGCCCAGTTCCTTCCAGTTCGGGAACAGCTCGGCCAGACCCTTGGGATCGATCACCGCGCCCGACAGGATGTGGGCGCCGACTTCCGAGCCCTTTTCCAGCAAGGCCACCGAAATCTCGGTCCCGGCCTTCTCGGCCAGCTGCTTCAGACGGATCGCGGCGGAGAGCCCGGCGGGACCGCCGCCGACGATGACGACGTCGTACTCCATCGACTCGCGTTCGAGGTCTTCGCTCATAAGGTCTCCCGATCGGGCTCGGCCGCCCGTCTTATGACTGTTTGAATCAGAGCTTATCCAAACGTGACGTAGTGGCGGTCAAGCGCCTAGCGTCTCTTTTTTGCTGCATCGCAGCGTGGAGCCCAGTCTTATTCCGCGCTAAGACGGTCTCATGAGCCTCGCCGCCGATCAACGCGCTGTCGAAAGCCTGCTGGCCTTCTGGGCCGATGCGGGCGTCGAGGCCCTGTACGCGGACGCCCCGATCGACCGCCTGGCCGAGGGCGCGGCCATGCTGCGCGCCAAGAGCCAGCCGCCGCCTCCGGTGGCCGTCGCGCGGCCGGTGATGGTGCGTGGGCCGGACGTCGGCTCGGCCGTCGCCATGGCCAAGGCCGCCGCGGCCGCCTGTGACGATCTCGAATCCCTGGCCGCCGCCATCGCCGCCTTCGACGGCTGCCCGCTGAAGACCCAAGGCGCCAAGCAAGCCGTGTTCTCGCGCGGCGCCGCCGACGCGCCGCTGATGATCATCGGCGAAGGCCCCGGGGCCGACGAGGACGCCCAAGGCCAACCGTTCGTCGGCCGGGCCGGCAAACTGCTGGACCGCATGCTCAAGGCCGCCGGCCTGGAAGACCGCGTCTTCATCACCAATACCGTCTTCTGGCGCCCGCCGGGCAACCGCACGCCCACGCCGCAGGAGCAGGCGACCTGCGCCCCCTTCGTCGAGCGCGCCATCGCCCTGGTCAAACCCAAGATGCTGATGCTGGCCGGCGGTGCCTCGGCCAAGTCGGTCCTGAAGCGCGAGGAAGGCATCCTGTCGATGCGCGGCCGCTGGTTCGAATGGGTCTCGGACGACAAGTCGATCGAGCTTCCGGCCATGCCGACCCTGCACCCGGCCTTCCTGCTGCGCACGCCCGCGCAGAAGAAGAAGGCCTGGCAGGACCTTCTGACGCTGACCGAGCGACTTGATCGCCCCGAGCGTCCGCACTAAAATAACGCCAATTGGTGGGAATGGGGGACGCGCGCCTGCGGGGGAGCGCGGATCACTTTTGAAGCTTTGGGCTCGCCCTCTGGCCGTTTTGTCGGCCGTTCTGCTGTGCGCGACGGCCTCCGTCGCGCATGCGGGCGCCCTCGACCCTTTGACTCCAGAAGACGTCCGCGCCTATCGCGCCGCCTTCGCCGCGACCGACCGCGGTGACTTCGACGCCGCTGAAGCCGCCCTGGCCAACGCCCGTGACCACAGCCTGGTCGGCCGCCTGGCCTTCGCCAAGGTCATGCACCCGAGCCGCTACTCGGCCAGCTATGACGACCTGACGGGCTGGCTGAAACGCTACAGCGACGAAGCTGGCGCCGACCGAGTCTATGCCCTGGCCATCAAGCGCAAGCCGGCCGGCAAGCGTATCGCCGCCGCGCCGATCCCCGAGCTGTTCATCGGCGACGACACCGCGCCGCCGCCCGCCGACAAGGGCCGCGCCTCGCGTGAGGCGTACTACTCCGGCGATGTCCAGAAGGCGCTGAGCCTGGCCATCGCCGGCGGCGAGACCTGGATCGCTGGTCTTTCGGCCTATCGCCTGGGCGACTATCGCGCCGCCCAGGCCTATTTCGAGCAGGTCGCCCACGACCAGAACGAGGACGAGTGGCTGCGCGCCGCCGGCGCCTTCTGGGCCGCCCGCACCGCCAGCCAGGCCGGCCACGGCCGTGACGCCCAGACCCTGCTCAGCGAAGCCGCCCGCTCGCCCCACACCTTCTACGGCATGATCGCTCTGCGCCAGCTGGCCCTGGCCGGGGTCACGCCGACCGAAGAGAGCTTCGACCCGATCGCCAGCCTGCTGACCCGCGCCAGCTATGCCGGCCCGGACACCGCCTCGCTGGACCGCCTGGTCAGCAACGATCCCCGCGCCCGCCGCGCCACCGCCCTGGCCCAGGTCGGCCGCTGGCGCGAGGCCGGCATGGAGCTGCGCGCCGGCCTGTCGCTGGCCGACACCCCGGAACTGCGCGACGACTGGACCGCCCTGGCCCTGGCCCTGAACGCCAACGCCCCGCTGAACGCTGGCCGCCCCGTGCGCCGGGTCGGCGGCGAGGACTATCCCCTGCCCCCGCTGGATCCGGTCGGCGGCTTCACCATCGACAAGGCCATGGTCTACGCCCTGGTCCGCCAGGAAAGCCGCTTCGACCCCATGGCCGTCTCGGCCGCCGGGGCCATGGGCCTGATGCAGGTGCGCCCGTCCTCGGCCGCCGACGTGGTGGGCGACGACAAGCTCTTGGCCGACAACAGCCCGCTGTTCGACCCGGCCTATAACCTGCGGGCCGGCCAGGACTACTTCACCTGGCTGATGGACCGGGGCGTCAAGAGCCCAGATCTACTACGCGCCGTGGCGGCCTATAACGGCGGCCCGGCCACGCTGAACCGCACCGCCGCCCAGCTGGGCGCCGACTGCGACACCCTGCTGCTGATCGAGAGCCTGCCCTTCAAGGAGACCCGCAACTACGTCGAGAAGGTGATGGCTAGCTACTGGACCTATCGCCGGCTGATGGGTGCGGAGAACAAGACCCTGGACGCCGTGGCGTCGGGCGCGCGGACGGTGGATTTCCGGCTGGATCCGCAGGTGGCGGCGCCGACGAGCATTGATCAGCTGATGACGTCGCTGGCGTCAGCTCAGCCTTAAAACCCTAACCGACTATCCCCGCGAAAGCGGGGATCCATGCGGCTTCTCAGCCTAGCGGCACGGCTTCGAATTCATCCCCCCGCTCAGCTTGGATCCCCGCTTTCGCGGGGATGATCGGATTGGGGTAAAGCCTCAGTAGTCCAACCGCTTGGCCCGCAGAGCCTTCGCGATCGCCTTCTCGTCACCACCGCTCGTGGGCCAATCCAGCCGCCGCACCAGCACCCCGTGCAGACGCGGCGACAGCTTGCTCAGCATCCCGCCGGGAACGGTCAGAACCGCCGGCGCCCCTGCCCCGCCGGCCAGGTGCTTCTCGATCGGCTCGCGCCATCCCTCGCGCAGCGCTGGAGCCGACCGCAACGTCAGGACCCAGTCGCCCCGCGCGACGGCCGCGCCGGCGGCCAGGCGGTCGCCAGAGGCCGTCACCAGCCGCGCCCCGCTGTCCTCGGCCAGGGCGTCCACGCCAGGCTCGCCATCGGCGACCAGGATCACCTCCTTGACCAGACCGTCCACGGCGGCGGGCACCAGCATGGCCATCTGGGCGGCGAGGCCGGTCAGGTCTTCGGAAGCGATTAGGACGACGGAGATCATGGCCCTGCTTGGGCTAGCGGCGGCGATGCGGTCAAGGCCTCGCGTGGCCCTCGTCCTTCGACAGGCTCAGGATGAGGACCAATTCAGCCTCTCAGTAGAAACCTCATCCTGAGCCTGTCGAAGGACGAGGTTGCGGCCCCTCAGCCGAACAAATCCATCTGCCCACTACCCCCCAACCGCGGCGGCGTGAACTGGCTCGCATCGAGCGGCGTCCACGGCTGGTCCAGCCCGAACTTCTTCACCGCCAGATGAAACCTCTGCCGCAGCACCTCCGCCACCGGCCCGTCGCCGACCATCCGCTCGCCCCAGGTCGAGTTGTTCACCTCGCCCTTACGGATCTGCCTCACCAGGGACATCACCCGTCGCGCCCGGTCGGGGTGATCCGTCTGGAGCCATTCCTCGAACAGCTGGGCGATCTCGCGCGGCAGGCGCAGGGCCACATACCCCGCCCCGCGCGCACCGGCCTTGGCGGCGGCTTCCAGCACGGCCTCGACCTCGTGGTCGTTGAGGCCCGGAATGGCCGGCGCGAACATCACCGTCACCGGCACGCCCGCCTCGGTCAGCCGCCGCACCGCCTCGATCCGCTTGCCCGGTGTGGCCGCGCGCGGCTCCATGCTCCGGGCCAGGGCCCGGTCCAGGGTGGTGATCGAGATCGCCACCCGCGCCAGCTTCCGCTCGGCCAGCCGGCTGTAGATGTCGAGATCGCGCAGCACCAAGGCCGACTTGGTGATGATCGTGAACGGGTGGCTGTAGCGCTCCAGCACCTCGATCACCTGCCGCGTCACCCGCAGCTGCTTCTCGTCGGGCTGGTAAGGATCGGTGTCGCCACCGATATGGATCGTCGCCGGCTTGTAGCTGGGCTTGGCCAGCTCCTTCTCCAGCAGCTCGCCCGCGTGCGGCTTGAAGAAAATCTTGCTCTCGAAATCCAGGCCCGGCGACAGGCCCAGATAGGCGTGGGCCGGGCGGGCGTAGCAATAGATGCAGCCATGGCTGCAGCCGCGATACGGGTTGATCGAGCGGTCGAAGCCGACGTCGGGGCTCTGATTGCGGGCGATGATCGTCCGCGACTTCATGGCCTGCAGCTCGGTCTTCAGCTGCTTGGGCTCTTCCTCCTCGCCCCAGCCGTCGTCGAACGCCTCGCGTTCCTGGGCCTCGAAACGCCCGGTTCGATTGGACTTGGCGCCCCGCCCTCTTGGAGCCGGCGCCGATTTCACTGCCTCGGCCATGACGCGATTATGCGCGCCATTCGGAACAAAACAAGAACTTCATTTCAGCAGGCAGAACTGCGCCAATCCGTCGCAGCCCGTTCACCACCCGGCTCAACCTTTGGAAAGCTCCTTTGGACGATCCTGAACACCTGACTGCGCAAAGGTTTGCGTGGCCAAGTTGGAAGCGTTGAATGTCCGAACACGACCGCCTCGCCGCGCTCGTCTCCTACCGGGTTCTGGATACCGCGCCCGAGCCGGTGTTCGACGACATCACGCGCTTGGCCGCCCAGCTTTTCGACACCCCGATGGCCACGGTCTCGCTGATCGATCGTGAGCGGCAGTGGTTCAAGTCCAAGCACGGCCTGGACGGCTGCTCGACCCCGCGTGACCAGGCCTTTTGCGATCATGCGATCCGCCTGCCGCCGCACGAGATCATGGTGGTCGAGAACGCCACTCAGGACCCCCGCTTCGCCGACAATCCGCTGGTCACTGGCGATCCCAAGGTCCGCTTCTATGCCGGGGCGGTGCTGACCACCGCCGAGGGCTACAATCTGGGCACGCTGTGCGTGATCGACGACAAGCCTCGTCCGGCCATCACCGACGCCCAGAAAACGCAGCTGAGGGTGCTGGCCAGCGCTGTCGTCGCCCAGCTGGAAAAGACCCGCTACGAGCGCCGCCTGCAGGAGGAAAGCCGCCTGCTGCAGATGACCGAGACCATCTCTGGTGTCGGCCACTGGCGCGCCAACCTGCTGACCGGGGCGATCCACTGGTCGGACGAGGTCTACAAGATCTACGGCCTGACGCCGGAGACCTTCACGCCGTCGTCCGACAACTGGCTGGACCTCTATCACCCCGACGACCGCGTCGCCGCCCGCGCCGCCTTCGGCCGGGTCGTGAAGGGCGAGCCGCTGGTCGAGCACCAGCTGCGCCTGATGCGCGCCGACGGCGAGGTCCGCCAGGGCCTGGGCCGCGCCACCTGCGAATATGACGAGACCGGCAAGGTCGTGGCCGTCTTCGGCGTGCTGGAGGACGTCACCGCCCGCAACGCCGCCTTCGAGGCCCTGCGCCGCAGCGAGAACCAGCTGCGCGCCAGCGAGGCCCATGCCCGCAAGGTGGTGGCCAACGCCTACCAGGCCATCGTCACCATCGACGAGGCCGGCCAGGTCACCGGCTGGAACCGCTTCGCCGAGCAGACCTTCGGCTGGACGGCCGAAGAAGCGATCGGCAAGCGCCTAAGCGACTTCATCATCCCCGAGGAACACCGCACCGCCCACAACCGGGGCATGGCCCGCTTCCTGCGCACCGGCGAGAGCGCGGTCATCGACCAGCGCATCGAGGTGCCGGCTCAGCGCAAGTCCGGCGAGACCTTCCCGATCGAACTGGCCATCAGCGGCGCCGAAGGTCCGGACGGCTGGGCCTTCACCGCCCTGATGCACGATATCTCGGCCCGCAAGGCGCAGATGGAGATTTTCGAGACCTCGTTCGACCACGCCGCCGTCGGCATGGCCCTGGTCACGCTGGAAGGCGGCTTCCACAAGATCAACGACGCCTTCTGCGGCATTGTCGGCTATTCGCCCGAGGAGCTGCTGGCGACCGACTTCCAGACCATCACTCACCCCGATGACCTGGAGAAGGATCTCACCCTGCTGCAGCAGCTGCTGGCCGGCGAGATCTCCACGTACGGCATGGACAAGCGCTACCTGCACAAGGATGGCCGCCTGGTCTGGGTGCACCTGTCGGTGTCGCTGGTGCGTGGGCCGGACGGCGCGCCCAAGCACTTCATCGCCCAGGTCCAGGACCAGACCGCCCGCATCGAGGCCCAGGACGCCCTGGAGCGCCAGACCCTGAGCTTGGCCGCCATGGCCGAGCAGCTGGCCGTCGCCAAGGACGTGGCCGAGGACGCCGCCCGCGCCAAGGCCGAGTTCCTGGCCACCATGAGCCACGAGCTGCGCACCCCGCTGAACAGCGTCATCGGCTTCGCCCGCCTGCTGACCGACAGCCGCGAGCTGACCTCGGCCGACCGCCGCAACGCCGAGCGGGTGCGTTCGGCCGGCGAGGGCCTGAACGTCCTGATCAACGACATCCTCGACTACTCCAAGCTGGACGCCGGGGCCGTGGCGCTGGAGGCCAAGCCCTTCAGCCTGGACGACCTGGTCTCCGATACCCTGGCGATGGTCGAGCCTCAGGCCTCGGAACGCGGCGTGTCCCTGCGCCGCGCGGGCCGCACCGCCGGCTGGGTCGAGGGCGACGCCTTCCGCCTGCGCCAGGTGCTGCTGAACCTGCTGTCGAACGCGGTGAAGTTCACCAAGGACGCCGCCGTCAGCGTCGAGGTCACGCCGCTGGACGCGACCGCCGGCCGCCGTCGCCTGCGTGTCTCGGTGATCGACGAAGGGGTCGGCATCGCGCCCGACGCCCTGGGCCGCCTGTTCACCCGCTACGCGCAGGCCGACGACTCGATCTCGCGC
Source organism: Caulobacter sp. GW821-FHT10A06 (assembly GCF_059415805.1). Lineage (NCBI taxonomy): Bacteria > Pseudomonadati > Pseudomonadota > Alphaproteobacteria > Caulobacterales > Caulobacteraceae > Caulobacter > Caulobacter sp. GW821-FHT10A06. Next base: position 302,925 of record NZ_JBWKNY010000002.1, on the reverse strand, counting down.
AAGTTCGGCGGCACCGGCCTGGGCCTGGCCATCTCGCGCGAGCTGGTCGAGCTGATGGGCGGGGTGATCGGCGTCGAGAGCACGCTGGGCGAAGGCTCGACCTTCTGGTTCGAGATCGACTTCGCGATCGCCGCCCCGATCGTGTCGGTCGGCGCGCCAAAGGCCCTGCGCCGGTTCGAAGGCCGCCGCGTCCTGCTGGTCGACGACACCGAGCTGAACCGCGAGCTCTTCAAGGCCCTGCTGGAGCGGCGCGGCTGCGTGGTCGGCCTGGCCGCCGACGGCGCCGAGGCCGTCGCCGCCCTCGAGACCGCCCGCTACGACCTCGTCCTAATGGACGTGCACATGCCGGTGATGGACGGCCGCGCCGCCACCCGCGAGATCCGCCGCCGAGGCCTGACCGACGCGCCAATCCTGGCCCTGACGGCCGGCGGCACGCCCGATCAAATCGCCGCGTGCAAGGCCGCCGGCATGACCGACTACCTGCTCAAGCCCTTGTCGGAGCAGCAGCTGGAGCAGGCCCTGGCCCAGCACCTGCTGGGCGACGATGCGCCCGCCTCCTCGCCGGCCGATGAGCTAGACGACGAGCGCCAGGCCCGCGACGCCCTTGAAGCCCTGATGGGCGCCGAGGCCAGCCTGAAGATGGCCCGCCTGCTGCGCGGCCAGCTGGGCGCTGTCCTGCACGATCCCGCCTCGCGGACCCTGAGCGAGGAAGCCCACACCACCGCCGGCTCGGCGGGCCTCTTGGGCTTCATGCGCCTGTCGGGCGCGGCGCGGGCGCTGGAGGATTGCCTGCGCGCCGGCGAGCCCTCGGCCAACGCCTTCGCCGCGGCCCGCACGGCGGCGGATGCGGCCGAGCGGGTTCTGGCGACCTGGATCGCCCGCCTGGAGGGCGTCCTCCCGCAAGAGGTCGCCGCCTGATGCCGAACAGGATCCTCATCGTCGACGACGACCCGATGATCAGGCACTTCGTCGACCTGGTGCTGACGCAGCAGGGCTTCAAGGTGGTCACCGCCGCCTCGTCCGACACGGCCATGCAGCTACTGGGCCGCGAAGGCTTCGCCTTGGTGCTGCTGGACATCAACATGCCCGGCATGAGCGGCCTTGACGTCCTGCGCCTGATGCGCGTCCGCCCCGGCCGGCCGAAGATCCTGATGATGACCGCCCATCGCGATCCGGCCACGATCATGAAGGCCCTGGAGCAAGGCGCCGACGGCTACCTGGCCAAGCCGTTCAAGCCGCAGGACCTGCTCAAGCGGATAGAGACCGTCCTGAAGGGCTCCGCGCCGGCCAAGACGCCGGAGCCCTCGAACGACGAGCTGATCCTGGACTAGGCCCTCACTTTTCGGCGGCGGCCTTCATGTTGGCCAGGCCCGCCTCGAAGTCCTTGCCGATCATCTGGTCCATGTTGAAGACCAGCCCCATCAGCTTGGCGACGTAGGGGTTCTTGCCTGACATCGACCAGGTGACCTTCGTGCCCGCGCCCTGCGGCTCGAACGTGAAGCGGCCGACATTGTCCGCCCTGAACGGCTTGATGAAGTGCAGGTCGAAGATCACCTCGCGGCCTGGCGTGACCTTGGTGATCTCCATGCCGCCCGTACCGACCTTGTCATTGCCCACCCAGGCATAGGTCGCGCCCACGCCAGCGGCCGGGCCGCCATAGGTGCGCTTCATGCCCGGATCGATCTTCTCCCACGGCGACCAGGCGCCCCATTGGTGGAAGTCCGAGACCATGGCCTCCAGCTTTTCCGGCGGCGCGTTGATCTGCGCCGTACGGGTGACGACAAAGTCGCCCGGCCGCGTGGCGGCGAAGGCCAGCACCGCCACGATGGCGACGACGATCACGATAAAAATGGTCTTCAGCATCAGTCTCTCCCCCTAGTTCTTTTCCGCCTCGGCGGTCACCCGATCGAGGTATTGCCGGATATTGGCCGCCTCGGCGGCGGTATTGGCCAGCGAAATCGCGCGGTCGAACGCCTGGCGGGCCTCGGCCTTGCAACCCGCCTGCAGCAGGAAGGCCCCGCGTGCGCCGTGATAGTGGAAGTAGCCCTCCAGCCGCGCGCCCAGCGGCTCGATCATCGCCAGCGCTGCCTCGGGGCCGCGCACCTTGGCCGTCGCCACCGCGCGGTTCAGGGTGATCACCGGCGAGGGCTGCATGATCTCCAGCGTGGCGTACAGCGCGTCGATGCCGGCCCAGTCGGTGTCCGCCGCCGTCTCGGCGCGAGCATGCAGGGCGGCGATGGCGGACTGCACCTGATAGGGACCGGGATCACGCTTCAGCATCGCCTTGTCGATCAGCGCCAGCCCCTCCCCGATCATCGTGCGATTCCAGAGGCTTCGGTCCTGATCCTCCAGCAGGATCGCCTGGCCGTCGGCGGTAAACCGAGCCTCCGAGCGGGCATGCTGGATTAGCAGCAGCGCCGTCAGCCCCATCATCTCCGGCTCGGCCGGGAACAGACGCAGCAGCAGGCGCGCCAGGCGGATGGCCTCGTCGCACAGACCGCCCCGAGCCTCGACCGCCTTGCCGCTGGCCGAATAGCCTTCGTTGAAGACCAGGTAGATCATCGCCGCCACGGCCGCGAAGCGCTCAGCGCGCTCGACCGGCCCCGGCGCCTCGAACGGCGCGTCGCCGGCCCCGATGCGGGCCTTGGCCCGGGTGATCCGCTGCTCCATGGCCGCTTCGCCGACCACGAAGGCGCGGGCGATCTCCTTGACCGACAGGCCCGAAACGATGCGCAGGGCCAAGGCGATCTGCTGGGTCGCCGGCAGATCCGGATGGCAGCAGATGAACAGCAGCCGCAGGACGTCGTCACGATAGTGCGAACCGTCCAGCCGCTCGGCCGCCTCGGCCTCGGCGTCTTCGAGGTCGGACAGCAGTTCCTCGGGCGGCAGGACGGTGTTGCGGCTGGTCTTGCGGATCGAGTCGATGGCGGCGTTGCGACCGACCATGATCAGCCAGGCGGTCGGATCGCGGGGCGGGCCGTTCTTGGGCCAGCTCTTCAGGGCGCGCAGGCAGGCGTCCTGGAACGCCTCCTCGGCCGCGTCCATGTCGCGGAAGTAGCGCAGCAGCGCCGCCATGGCCTGGGGCCGGGCGGCGGTGATCGCGCCCTCGATCCAACCGAGGTCGGTCACGCGCCTGCCACCTCCGGAGTCGGGGCCGGGTTGAACAGCGCGATCGGACGGATCTCATACGAGCCGCCCGGATTGGCCTTGCCCAGGTCCTTGGCGATGTCGAGCGCGCCTTCTAGGTCGTCGCAGTCGACGACGTAGAAGCCCAGCAGCTGCTCCTTGGTCTCGGCGAACGGACCGTCCAGCACCAGCGGCGGCTCGCGGTCCTTGCGCAGGGTCGTGGCGGCCGTGGTCGGCATCAGGCGGGCGACGGGACCCAGGCGGCCCTGCTTGGCCAGGTTCTCCTGGACGGCGATCAGCTTGCCCATGACCTCGTCCTCGTGGTCCTTGGACCAGCCACAGATCACGTCTTCCTGGTTGTAGCAGAGTATGGCGTAGAGCATGGGCGGTCCTCTTTCTCCGTCTCTAGGACGGCGGACTATGCCCATATCCGACATCGCCTCGAGAATTTTTTAGAGACGCCTCAGCCGGCGGCGAACGGGCTCGTCGTAGACCTTCAGCACCGCCCAGGCGAAGACCAGGATCACGGGAATGGCGACGGCGGCGAAGCCCAACGGATAGCCCTTGCCGCCGATCGCTCGGAACAGCCGCAGCATCAGCTCCCAGCCCAGCCAGTGCAGGACGTACAGCGGATACGAGATCGCGCCCGAGATGCGGCAGAGCACACCCTGGAAACCCTCCGGATCCTGCCGTCCGGCCAGCACCATCAGCGGGAAGACGACGCTCACGCAGGCGAAGTCGTAGAGCCAGTTCAGCGGCGTCCACGGCACGCTCATCACCACGGCCAGCACGACCGCCAGCACCCAGGCCGGGACCGCCAGGCTCGTGAACGGCTGCACCCGATAGCAGCCCCAGCCCAGCAGGAAGGCGAAGATCGTGCGCAGGAAGCTGATCACGAAGGTGCCCCGGTCCCAGCCGGTCAGCACCCCGCCCATGCCGTGCGCGACATAGGCCATGATCGGGATCAGCAGCACGATCATCAGCACGTGACCCATCACGCCCAGCCGCCGCAGCGGGAACCAGGCCGCGCCGACGACCAGCTCGAAGAACAGCGACCAGGCCGGCGGATTCAAAGGGAAAAGCGGCGAGAAGCCGGTGTCGTCCACCCAGACCCTGGGGATCATCAAGAGGCCCAGGCCCAGCCACCCCGGCACGTGCTCGCGATGCTGGATGATCACCGTCGCGCCCGCCAGCATGGTCACGGCGATCAGCGGCCACAGCCGCACCAGCCGCTGGCGCATGAAGCCCAGCCAGCCGATCTCGCGCCGGCCATAGGCGTGGGCCAGGACGAAGCCCGACAGGCAGAAGAAGAAGTCGACGGCCAGGTAGCCGTGCGCGACCACCCACGGCCGGCCAGTCCAGCTGCCGATGTGGTACAGCATGACGCCGACCGCCGCGACGCCGCGCAGCCCGTCCAGCGTCTCGTATCGTCGCCCCGCTTCGTACGCTTGCAAACTGTCCGCCCCCGCGCCCCGCCCTTGCTTAGCCGACGGGTTTCTCCAGCAGCAAGGCCTTGGTCAGGAAGGCGCGGTCTTCGCCGATGACCCGCAGGCCAGCTTCGGCGAACAGGGCGACCAGATCGGTCTCGGCGTAGCTGCCGTAGTACGGCTCATGGAAGTAGACCGGGAAAGCTTCCAGCAGCCGGGCCAGGTCCGGCGTGTCGGTCGGCTGCACCGATTCCGCGAAGACCAGCACCCCGCCGGGCTTGAGCACCCGCGCCAGGCTGGCCGCCACGACGGGGCGAACACGCGGCGGCAGTTCGTGGAAGAGATAGACGCAACTGACCGCGTCCAAAGAGGAATCCGCGAACGGCAAAGCTTCTGCATTCGCTTTGACGCCGCCCGCGCCGGTGCGTTTGCGAGCCTGCGCCAGATAGGCTTCCGAGAGGTCCAGACCAGCGGTCGCCGCGCGCGGAAAGGCCGACTTCAGGTCCTTGAGGAAAGCGCCCGAACCGCAGGCCACGTCGAGGATTTTCGCGTCGCGATGGTCGCGACCGCGCCAATGTTTGGCCAGCAGCGACAGCCCCCGTCGGCGCATCGCCCCGGCCGTGCCGGAGAACAGCGCCTCGACCTGGGCGTCGTAGCGGCGGGCGCTCTCTTCGGTGAACCAGCCGCCCGACTGGTAGTGGAAGTTTTGGCGATAATAGGTTGGATAGGCTGAACTATCGACCGCATCACGAACCTCGACGCCGTCACCTCGGCGGCGGCGCTGATCGACCTCGAAGGCGTCGGCAATGAAGTCGGCGGCTTCGCGCAGGGCGGCCGAGGGGCGGACCAACCCATCCTCGATGGCGGGATAGAGCCCGGCGGCGACGTCGCGGGCGTCCTTCTCGAACGCCTCCAGATAGGCCTTCCGCAAGCTGCCCTTCGCGGCTGGAGCGGACTTGGGCGAAAAGCTGCGGGCCTGCTCGCCCTGGGTCGGCCGGGTCAGGGAGCGGGCCAGCGAACCGGTCGCCGTCCACCAGGCCGCCTTGACCATCGCCCTGGCCCGTTGGCTGGCGGCGTCGACCGTGAAAGCCGCCCTCGACCGACGTTCGTCCATGCCCGCTCCTAGCGCGTGAACACCCCGACCAACTCAATATGCGGCGACCAGACGAACTGGTCCACGGGCAGCACCTTGTCCAGGCGGAAGCCGGCGTCGACCAGAGCGCGGGCGTCCTTGGCGAAGGTCGCCGGATTGCACGAGACGCTGACCACCTTGGCGACCTTGGACTTGGCGATCTCGACCGTCTGCTCGGCGGCCCCGGCGCGCGGCGGGTCGATGACGACCACGTCGGTCTTGGCGAGCTCGGTGCTGAGCACCGGACGTTTGACCAGGTCGCGTGCCTCGGCGTTGATCGGTTTCAGGCCCGGCGCGGCGCCGATCGCGGATTTCAAGGCGGCGACGGCCTGCGGGCTCATCTCGGCGGCGTGCACCGCCGCGACCTCGGCCAGGCGGAAGGTGAAGGTGCCAACGCCGCAATAGAGGTCGGCGATGCGACTGGCGGCCTGGCTCTCCGCCACGGCGAACTCGACCATCGCCCGCTCGGCGGCCGGCACGGCCTGCAGGAAGCTGCCCGGCGGTAGAGCGACCACGGCGGGGCCCAGCTTCACCATCGGCTGGCGCGCGCCATAGACGGTCTCGCCGGCCAGGGTGACGCGGGCGAAGTCGCCGTCGCTGGCCGCCATGGCCGCGCGCATGCGGGCGTCGGCCGACAGGCCCCCGCTCTTGCGCTCGACACCGGTGACGTCGATGTCCAGGCCCGTGGCGGTCAGGGTCACGTGCAGGGTCGGCGCGGACTTGGGGTGCTCCAGGAACGGCTCGGCCAGGCGCGCGAGGGCTGGCAAGGCCGCGATGAGGCGCGGGTCGGTGACCGGACACTCGGCGAGCGGCACCAGGTTCCAGGAGCGGCGCTCCTTGAAGCCCAGCAATGCGCCCTGCCCCTTGCTGCCCCGTCGGGCATGCAGCGCCACCCGGCGGCGCGAGGCCGGCGGCGCGGCAAAGGCCGGCAGGATCTCGGTCTCCAGACCTTCCATCGACAGCTGGACACGGACCTGCTCGGCCTTCCAGCCGAGATAGGGCGCAGCGGCCCAGTGCTGCAGGGCGCAGCCGCCGCAATGGCCAAAGTGCTTGCACGGCGCGGCGACACGCTCGGCGCTGGCCTTCACGATTTCGGCGATCTCGCCGCGCGCGCCTTCCATCTTGGCCAGGATCGTTTCGCCCGGCAGGGTCAGGGGCACGAAGGCCGGCTTGCCGTCGGCAAAGCGGGCGAGACCGTCGCCCTGGGCGCCGATGGCGTTGATCATCAGTTCTTGCATCTGCCGTCCATACCCCAAAACCGGGGCTTGAGCGCGGCCTTCGGACGATTTTCTGTTCGGTGAAGAAAGCTGTCAGCCACCATTCATCTTGGCCGGCGCATACCTAGATCAACGGATGGGCGTGGCGGTCACAAAAAGGCCGCCCCTTAAAAAGACAAGCTTCTCTCATGACCATGACCGCCTCCAAGAGCAGGACCTCCAAGATGAAGACCGTTCTGGGCGTCACCGCCGCCCTCGTCTGTGGCGTGCTGACGCCGACCCTGGCCTCGGCTCAGTCCTATGGCACCACGCCCTACGGCGGCGGCGCCTACAGCCAGGGCTACTACGATCCTTGCCAGCGCTCGACGACGCAGCGCGGCACGGGCGGCGGTCTGGCTGGCGCGGCCATCGGCGCTGGCATCGGCGGCGGCGTCGCCGCGCGCGGCGCCAAAACCGAGGGCGCTGTCCTCGGCGGCCTGCTGGGCGCGGTGATCGGCTCGAACATCGGCAAGAACTCGGCCGCCTGCACCTCGGGTCGCGCTCCGCCCCCGCCGCCTCCCCCGCCGGCCGCCTATAACGACTCGTACGACTACGACCGCGGCTACCGCTCCAGCTCGTACGAAGACGCCCGCCGCGACGCCGATCGCGACAGCTACTACGAGCGCTCGTATGAGCGTCGTGAAGGCTACCGCGTCAACGACCGCAGCGGTCAGGCCGACGTCAACGGCTGCACCCTGGCCGAGAGCCCGATCTACCTGCCGGACGGCCGGACCCAGAAGCGCTTCGTGCGCGTCTGCCCGGACGCCAACGGCAAGTACCAGGTCGTCGACTAAGTCCCGACCTCTCTTGTGGAAGACGGATCGGCCGCCCCTGTCGGGCGGCCGTTTTCGTTTCTACCGCTTGATCGCCCAGACGAGGCGCTCGACCTGGCCGTCACCGCCGGTGATCGGGCTCTCGGTCAGGCCCTTCACCGACCAGCCGGAAGCTTCCAGGAACTCGCCCACCTCGCGCTCGACGCGGGCGATGATCTCGGGGTCCTTCACCAGACCGCCCTTGCCGACGAAGTCGCGGCCGGCCTCGAACTGCGGCTTGATCAGCGCCACCAGATCCGCGCCCTGAGCCGCCAGGTCCAAGGCCGCCGGCAAGGCCTTGGTCAGGGCGATGAAGCTGACGTCGCTGACCACCAAGGCCGGCGCGGTCCCGATCACCGTCTCGTCCAGCGCCCGGGCGTCGACGCCGGACAGGTCGACCACGCGCGGATCGTCCCGCAGCTTGGCGTGCAGCTGTTCGCGACCGACATCGACCGCGAACACCGTCTGCGCCCCACGCGACAGCAGCACCTCGGTGAAACCGCCGGTCGACGCGCCAACGTCCAGCGCCACCCGCCCCTCCACCGCGACCGGCCACAGGTCCAGCGCGTGGATCAGCTTCAGCGCCCCGCGCCCGACCCACGGATGGGCGGCCTCGGCGACGATCTCCGCATCCGAGTCGAAGGTGTCGGCGGGCTTGGTGATCACCTTGCCATTGACCGTGACCAGCCCAGCCTCGACGGCCGCACGGGCCTTGGCGCGGCTGTCGACGACGCCCCGCTCGACGAGCAACATATCGATACGCTTGCGGGCCACGCGGCCTCCTCGAAAGTTCAGACCGCCGTCTAGCACGGGGTTGCGGCGCAGGTCTCTTCGGGATCAACTGAACAGCGATCACCGGCGCGCAAGACGCCGGCCAAAATACTTTTAGGTCTGAGCGTGGCGACGCCACGCTCAGGAGGGGGAAACAACCGATGCGATTCACTCGTCGTGGCCTGATGGCCGCTTCCGCCGCCGTGGCGGCCGCATCCTCAGTGGAGGCAAAGCCCAAGACCATGTCCGCACCCGCGCCCTGGACTCCCGACGCCACCGAACTGGCCGGCCGCATCCGTCGCAAGGAGGTCAGCGCCGCCGAGGTGGTCGAGGACGCCATCCGCAAGGCCGAGGCCCTGCAGCCGCAGGTCGGCGCGATCGTCACCTCCGACTTCGACCGCGCCCTGGACAAGGCCAAGGCCGGCCAGCTGTCGGGTCCGTTCGCGGGGGTGCCGTTCATGGTCAAGGACCTGGACCCCTACAAGGGCCTGCCCACCCGCAACGGCTCGCGCAGCGGCCTGCGCAGCCCGCCCGAGACCACCCAGACCCAGTATGTCGACGCCTTCGACGCCGCCGGCTTCGTGGTGATCGGCAAGTCGGCGACGCCGGAATACGGCTTCCTGCCGACCACCGAGCCGATGGGCTTCCAGCCCACCCGCAATCCCTGGAACACGGCGCGCTCGTCGGGCGGCTCCTCCGGCGGCGCGGCGGCGGCCGTGGCGTCGGGCATGGTGCCGATCGCCCACGCCAGCGACGGCGGCGGCTCGATCCGTATTCCGGCCAGCAACTGCGGCCTGTTCGGCCTGAAACCCTCGCGCGGCCGCATGCTGCAAGGCCGTCCCAGCACGCGTGGCCTCGACATCTCGGTCTCGCACGCCCTGAGCCATAGCGTCCGCGACTCCGCCGCCCTGTTCGCCGCCACCGAGCGCACCGGCGCTGATCAGGTGTTCAAGCCGGTGGGCGTCGTCACCGAACCGCTCAAGAAGAAGCTGAAGATCGGCCTGGTCATGCAGACCGGCACCGGCGTGACGCCCGATCCCGAAGTGCAGGCCGCCGTCAACAACGCCGCCAAGCTGCTGGAAAGCCTGGGCCACAAGGTCGAGCCCACGACCTGGCCCATGAACGGCGCCCAGTTCGGCCAGGACTTCACCGTGCTGTGGGCCAGCGGCGCGGCCGAGCTGGTCGCCGGAGTCGGCAAGGCCATGGGCCGCAAGCCCGACGCCAATGTGCTGGAGCCGTTCAGCCTAGGCATGGCCGAGCTGGTCGGGCAGCTGCCGCCAGGCGCCCTGCCCGCCGCCATCGAGCGCCTGAACGCCGACACCAGAGCCTATGACGCCTGGCTGACCAAGTACGACGTCATCCTGTCGCCGGTGCTGGGCAAGCCGCCGGTCGAGTTGGGTTATGTCGCCGGCTGGGTTCCGTTCCAAGAGCTGCAGGCGCGGCTGCTGACCTACGTCGGCTACACCCCGCTGCACAACGTCGCCGGCGCGCCGTCAATGAGCGTGCCGCTGCACTGGACCGCCGACAGCCTGCCGGTGGGCGTCCAGATCGCCGGCCGTGCGGGCGGCGAGGCGCTGCTGTTCCAGCTGGCCTACCAGCTTGAAGCCGCCCAGCCCTGGGCGCACCGCAAGCCGCCGGTCGGCCTCTAAGTCTGCGTGCGGTCGCGGACATGCTCAAGCATGTCCGCGATCAGCGCGAAGTCCATCCTGTCGGGCCTGCGCCAGCGGATGCAGCCCTTGCCGTGATCGATACCCGCCAAGCGCGCGTCGAAGGCGTCCATGGCGGTCTGGCCGACATAGAAGGCGATGTGTTGCTTCTGGCTGTTGAAGGCGATCCACGGCAGCTTCGGCGGGCCGTAGGCCGGCATGCCGAAGGCCATCAGCTCGTGCTCGGCCCCGAAGGTCTGGAGACAGAGCGCTCTCAGCTGGTCCAGCGCCGGGCGGCGCTCCGGCGCGACCTCTTCCATGAAGTCATCGACCGTCGCCGCCTTCGACTGGACCATCGGAGTTACCCCTCGACGAACACCTTCTTGAGTTCGTTCTTCATGATCTTGCCATTGGCGTTGCGCGGCAAGGTCTCGGGCCAGAACACCACCTTCACCGGCACCTTGAAAGCCGCCAGGCGGTCGGCGACGAAGGCCCGCAGCTCGGCCTCGGTGGCCTCCGCGCCAGGCTTCAGGGTCACGACCGCCGCCGGCTCTTCGCCCAGGGTCTTGTGCGGGATGCCGACCAGGGCCGCGTCCATCACCGCCGGGTGGTCGTAGAGGCAGTTCTCGACCTCGATGCAGTAGATGTTCTCGCCGCCGCGGATCAGCATGTCCTTGGCGCGGTCGATGATGAAGCAGAAGCCCTCGGCGTCCAGGCGCGCCAGGTCGCCGGTGCGCACCCAGCCGTCGACGAAGGTGTCGGCGCTGGCCTCGGGCTTGTTCCAGTAGCCGCGCACCACCTGCGGGCCTTTGCACCACAGCTCACCGACGTCGCCGATCGGCAGCTCGCGGTACGGGGCCTCGACGGTCATGATCTTGAGGTCCGTCACCGGCACGGCCGGGCCGCAAGAGTCGGGACGGTTCTCATAGTCCTCGGCCGAATTGGACGTCGCCGTGGCCGAGGTCTCGGTCATGCCCCAGCCGTTGCCCGGCGAGGCCTTGGGCCAGATTTCTTTGATCTTGCGCACCAGCTCCGGCGCCGACGGCGCGCCGCCATAGGCCACGGCTTCGATCGAGGAGAGGTCGTACTTCTCGCGGTTGGGATGCTCGATGATCTGCCAAGCAATGGTCGGGACGCCGCCCATCTGGGTCAGGCGCTCGTCCTGGATCAGCTGCATGGCCTTGTCGGGATCCCACTTGCGGATCATGGCCAGCTTGGCGCCGCCGAACAGCGAGGGGTTCAAGACCGCGAAACAGCCCGTGGCGTGGAAGAACGGCACCGAGATCAGCGAGCCCTTCTGAGGCAGGCTGGGATCGGGCTGGGGCGGCGCCTCGCCCCGACGCAGAAAGCTGCGCGCCCCGGCGGCGGCGGCGGCGAAGATGTTGCTGTTGACGTTGCGATGGGTGCCGATGGCGCCCTTGGGCTTACCCGTGGTGCCCGAGGTGTAGAAGATCGTCGCGTCGTCATCGGGGGCGATGGCCACCGTCGGCAGCGGCTTCTCGTCCAGCTTGATCCAGTCGTTGGGGCAGCCGATCGCCTTCTCCAGGCGCTTCACGTAGGGGTGGGCGATCTCTTCCTTCGAGCGGCTGACATAGACGCGCTCCAGCGCCGGGCAGTGGTCGAAGTGTTCGGCCAGGCGCTCGAAGCGCTCGACGTCGACGATGGCGACCTTGGCCCCGGAATCGACCAGGCCGTACTCCAGTTCCGCGCCGGTCCACCAGGCGTTCAGCGGCGTGACGATCGCGCCCAGCGACAGCGCGCCATAGAAGGCCACCGGCCATTCGGGCAAGTTGCGCATGACGATCGCGACGCGGTCGCCCTTCTGGACGCCAGCCGCTTCCAGCTCGGCGGCCATGTGGGTCACGGCGCGGTAGAAGGCCTCGAAGCTGACCCGCTCGTCCTCGTGAACCAGGAAGATCTTCTCGCCGTGCGAACGGCCGAAGGCGACGGTGTCGCGCAGCGTGGGGGGAGCGTTCTTCCAGGTCCGGGTCTTCACGCCCCGGATCTCCACCTCCTCCATCTCGCCGGGCGTGCCGGGCGCGGTGATCAGCGCATAGGCCTGCTGGACGGACATCGCGGGCCACGGCGCGGGCTTGGAGGCGGCCTGGGTCATACGGAAACTCCCTCGGTATCGGTGTCGCGCCCTGTTTGATCGAGCGCGTTCGACGACCAGAGAGCACAGCCGGAAGCGGGATGCAAACGTCCGTTTGACGCTAGGAGAACATTGATAAGTTACAACCCTAGCCGGGCGACTTTTTCAGCTTCTGCAGCCATTGGGCCGCGTTCTTGTTGGCGGGATCCAGCGCCAGGGCCTTGTCATAGGCGACGATCGCCGAGGCCGTGTCGCCATTGGCCGCATAGGCCTCACCCAGGCTGTCGAAGGCGTTGCCGCTGGTCGGGTTGAGGTCGGCGGTCAGCTTCAGCACCGCCAGGGCCGAGCGCGGCTTGCCGAAGCCCATCAGGCGATAACCCCAGTCGTTCAGCTCGTGCTCGTCGGCGGCGAAGCCGGGGTTGGCCTTGCGGAAAGCGGCGACGGTCGCGGCTGGGTCCGCCCTTTCCTGCCCCGTCAGCGCTTCGCGCAACGCGGCGACGCCGGTCAGGGTCATGCCAGGGATGAAGCCCTGGGCGATCTCGTCGACCAGGTCCTCGGGCGTCGAGCCGGCCAGGTTGGTCAGGATGACCACGCCAACCTTGTCGTCCGGATAGAGGTACATGGCCGAGCGACTGCCGCCTGTCATGGCCACGGCGCGGTGCGTCGGCCGGTCCATGACCAGCCAGCCCATGCCCCACTGGCCCTTCTTGCCATCGTTGAAGGCGACAGGGGTCCACATGGTCGCGCGGGCGGCCGGCTTCAGCAGCTTGCCGTCCTGCAGGGCGATCAGCCATTTGGCCATGTCGCCGGCGGTGCTGTTCATGCCCGCCGCGGCGCGGTGCAGCGGCGAGAATATCTCGGTGCGCACGGTCGGCTGGTCGGGCGCGGCCTTCCGATAGCCGTAGGAGGTCACCTTGTTCGGGTCCTGGTCGCGGGTGTCCCCGAAGCCGCTGTGGGCCATGCCTGCCAGGCTGAACTGCTCGCCGGCCAGGGTCGCGTCGCGCGGGCGCCCGCGCAGGCCGTTGATGGCCATCTGCACCAGGGCGTAGTTGGTCTGGTTGTACTCGAACCGCTGGCCGGGCTGGAAACGGATCGGCTTGGCCAGGGTGGCCGTCCAGGCGGCGTCGCCGTCACCGTCGTCGTCCTTGAAATCCGGCAGGCCGGAAGTGTGGCTCAGCAGACGCCGCACCTCGATCCCGCGCCAGGCCTCCGGCAGGTCCGTGACATAGCCGCCGATCGGCTTGGCCAGGTCCAGCCGCCCGGCCTCGACTTCACGCATGGCGGCCACGCCGGTGAAGGCCTTGGTGATCGAGTTGATCGGGAAGACGGTTCCGGGCGTCACCGGCGTCTGCTTGGTCAGGTCGGCGACGCCATAAGCGCGGGACATGACGATCTTGCCGTCCTTGACGACGGCGATCTGGAGGCCGGGGATGTGCTGCTCGGCCATGGCCCGGCGGACGATCGCATCGGCCCGTTCGACCGGGTCCGGCGCGGCCTGGACGCTTCCGGCAGCCAAGCCCAGTATAAGCAATCCCAGACTCAGAACTCTCATCGCCGCACTCCCTCGTCGAGGGCGGCAAGAGAACAGCCTGGCCTGTCCCGGCCCAGTTAATCCTTGGTCATGAACCGGAGCGTAGCGTTGTCCCAGTCCCTGCTGTTCCCCGATCGCGAGTTCGCCGCCTTCCTGTTCGACATGGACGGCACGGTCCTGACCTCGATCGTCGCCAGCGAGCGGGTCTGGGGGACCTGGGCTCGGAAACACGGCCTGGACGTCGAGGCGGTGTGCAAAAGCATCCACGGCCGCCGGGCGGTCGAGACGGTGCGCAGCTTCAACATCCCCGATGTCGACGAGGACGCCGAGGTCCAATGGCTGATGCAGGCCGAAATCGCCGACACCGACGGGATTGACGCCATCGAGGGCGCGGCCGCCTTCCTGAACGCCCTGCCCGCCGACCGCTGGGCGGTCGTCACCTCGGCCCCGCGCGAGCTGGCCAAGGTGCGGCTGGCGGCGGCCGGCCTGCCCATCCCCGCCGTGCTGGTCACGGCCGAGGACGTCGAGCGCGGCAAGCCCGCGCCGGATTGCTTCCTGCTGGCGGCCCAGCGCCTGGGTCACAGGATCGAGGATTGCCTGGTGTTCGAGGATGCCCCAGCGGGCATCGCGGCCGGCGAGGCGGCGGGAGCCAAGGTGGTGGTGATCACCGCCACGCATAGCCATCCGCTGGAGACGCCGCATCCGGGCGTCTCCAGCTATGGTCTTCTCAAAGCTACGCCCGAGGGCGTGCTGAGCTTCTAGCCCACCGACTCCAGACGGCTCAGGGCCGCCTCGAGCTTGGCCTTGGCGGCTTCGGCGTCGGCGAGGCGTTCGCGGTTTTCCTCGATGACCTCTTCCTTGGCGCGGGCCAGGAAGTCCGGGTTGCCGAGCTTCTTGCCGACCTTCTCGATCTCGCCGACGTGGCCGGCGATTTCCTTGGTCAGGCGAGTCTTCTCGGCAGCCAGGTCGATGAAGTCGGCGATGCCGAGCGCGCCGGTGGCCTCGCCCATCACGATCGGGACGGAGCCAGCCGGGGCCGCATCGGCTTCACGGGCGCCGTCAAGGCGCGCCAGGGTCAGCAGCAGGTCGCGGTGACGCGCCAGGCGGGCCTTGGTCTCCGCGCCAGCGCCGACGACGGTCAGCGCCGGCTTGGCCGACGGCGGCACGTTCATCTCGGCGCGGATCGAGCGGATCTCGCCGACCGTGCCGACCAGCCAGCCGATCTCGGCCTCGGCTTCCGCGTCGATCCAGCTTTCCGGCAGGTCCGGCCACTGGGCCGAGATCAGCATGCTGTCGCGAGCCGGGCCGAACTCGGCGGTCTTCTCCCACAGCTCCTCGGTGATGAACGGCATCACCGGGTGCAGGAGCTTGAGGATCACGTCCAGCGCCCAGGCGGCGGTGGCGCGGGTCTCGGCCTTGGCCGCCGCGTCATCGCCGTTCAGGACCGGCTTGGCCAGCTCCAGGTACCAGTCGCAGAACACGTTCCAGACAAAGCGGTAGAGCGCGCCGGCGGCCTCGTCGAACGCCGGGCCTTCCAGGGCCTTGGTGACCTCGGCCACGGTCTTGACCGTCTCGCCGCGGATCCATTTGTTGATCGGCTGCTGCACGGTCGCGGGATCGAAGCCCTCGACGCGCACGCACTCGTTCATCTGGGCGAAGCGCGAGGCGTTCCACAGCTTGGTGCCGAAGTTGCGATAGCCCTCGATGCGCTGCTTGCTGAGCTTGATGTCGCGCGCCTGGCCCGACATCGCCGTCATGGTGAAGCGCACCGCGTCGCAGCCCAGCTCGTCGATCAGGATCAGCGGATCCATCACGTTGCCCTTGGACTTGCTCATCTTGGCGCCCTTCTCGTCACGGACGAGGGCGTTGATGAACACCTGCTTGAACGGGGCCTCACCCATGAAGTGGATGCCCATCATCATCATCCGGGCGACCCAGAAGAAGATGATGTCGAAGCCGGTGACCAGGGTGCTGGTCGGATAGAAGCGCGCGACGTCCGGGGTCTTTTCCGGCCAGCCGAGGGTCGAGAACGGCCACAGGGCCGAGCTGAACCAGGTGTCGAGGACGTCTTCGTCACGCTTCAGCTCGACGTCGGCGCCGAACTGGGCGCGCGCGGCGGCATAGGCTTCTTCTTCCGTCTCCTCGACGAAGATCGAACCGTCCGGGCCGAACCAGGCCGGGATGCGGTGGCCCCACCACAGCTGGCGCGAGACGCACCACGGCTCGATGTTGCGCAGCCATTCGAAGTAGGTCTTTTCCCAGTGCTTGGGCTCGAAGACCGTCTCGCCGGTCTCGACGGCCTTCAGGGCCGGCTGGGCCAGGGTCTTGGCGTCGACGTACCACTGGTCGGTCAGGAAGGGCTCGATGACCACGCCCGAACGGTCGCCGTGCGGGACCATGTGCTTGGTCTTCTCGATTTCCTTCAGCCAGCCCTCTTCCTCGGCGCGGGCGACGATCTCCTTGCGCGCGACGAAGCGGTCCTTGCCGACATATTCGGCCGGGACGCTGTCGTTCAGCTTGGCTTCCGGCGTCAGGATGTTGATCGCCTCCAGCCCGGCGCGCTTGCCGACGCCGAAGTCGTTGAAGTCGTGGGCCGGCGTGATCTTCACCGCGCCCGAGCCCTTGGTCGGGTCGGCATAGTCATCGGCGACGATCGGGATGCGACGGCCGACGATCGGCAGGGTCACGAACTTGCCGACCAGGCCCTTGTAGCGCTCGTCGTCGGGGTGAACCGCGACGCCGGTGTCGCCCAGCATGGTCTCGGGTCGCGTCGTCGCGACAACAATGTAGTCGCGGGTCTCGAACTCGGTGGCCTTGCCGTCGTCATCGAAGGCGATCGGGTGCTGGTAGGTCACGCCGTCGGCCAGCGGATAGGCGAAATGCCAATAGGCGCCGTCGACTTCCTTCTGCTCGACCTCGAGGTCGGAGATGGCGGTCTGGAACTGCGGGTCCCAGTTGACCAGGCGCTTGTCGCGATAAAGCAGGTTCTGCTTGTAGAGCTGGACGAACACCTTGCGGACGGCGGCTGACAGGCCTTCATCAAGGGTGAAGCGCTCACGCGACCAGTCGCACGAGGCGCCCAGGCGGCGCAGCTGGTTGGTGATGGTCCCGCCGCTCTCGGCCTTCCATTCCCAGACCTTGTCGACGAAGGCTTCCCGGCCCATGTCGCGGCGGCCGATGTTGCCGGCGGCGGCCAGCTGACGCTCGACCACCATCTGGGTAGCGATGCCCGCGTGGTCAGTGCCCGGCAGCCACAGGGCGGCCTTGCCGCGCATGCGGTGGAAGCGGGTCAGCACGTCCTGCAGCGTGTTGTTCAGCGCGTGGCCGATGTGCAAGCTGCCCGTCACGTTCGGCGGCGGGATCACGATGACGAACGGCTCGGCGTTCGGATCCTCGCTGGGCTTGAAGGCCCCGGAGGCCTCCCAGGCGGCGTACAGGCGGGGTTCGACGGATTTGGGATCGAAGGTCTTTTCGAGCATGGCGGGGGATATGCCATCTGCGGCCCGGTCGGGAAACCGGCGGGCCTGGGTTTTCTGACGGTTGGAAACGAAAAAAGGCGGCCGCCGGAGCGACCGCCTCGATTTTCCAGGTGCTGGAAGAAGCTTAGACGCCGCGACCGCGGGCGATCCGTTGCACTTCTTCCTCGACCTTGGTCTCGACGATGCGCGGCAGGTTCTGGTCCAGCCACTCTTTCAGCAGCGGGCGCAGCAGCTCGCGTATGACGTCTTCCAGGGTGCGGGCGTCCTTGGGCATCAGCAGAGCCGAGCTCAGGCTGCCGAAGGCGCTGGCGGCCGCCGACGATGCGGTGGCGCCGACCAGGGTCTCGGCCACTTCATCACGATCGAAGACCGGCGACGGCGCGGCCGGCGGCGGCGTGTAGACCGGCTCCGGCTCGGGCTCCGGCGAATAGACGTCGATGTCGCCGACGGTTTCCAGCGGCTCGGGCTCGGGCTCCGGCGCGATCGGGTCGGTCAGCTCGAGGATATCATCCTCAATGACCGGCTCGGGCTCGGGCTCCGGCGGCGGAGGCGGAGCCGCCTCGGCCGCAGGCTCCGCCGGCGCGTCATCCTCCGAGATGATGCGTCGGATGGAGGCGAGGATCTCCTCCATCGTCGGTTCTTGAGAGCTCTGATCGGACATGATGCGGGGCCGTCGTAAAGAGGTACGAATCCTTGCGCGCTCTAGGACACGCTTCGCCGCGATGGTGCAGACTTACGCGTGTTAAGCAAGCGTAAGTCCGCGCCTGGGCGGAATCGACGCGGGCGCGAAACCTACTTAGAGGCAGGCTGCGACTTGGTCGAGGGCGCACCGACTTTATCGATCGCCTGAACCACCGGTTCCCACGGCACCCAGCCGGCGCTGTGCGTCACGCGGTCGTACGAGGTCTTGGGATCGTAGGCGGTCGCGCCCGAGGCCAGCTTGGTCACGTCCAGTTGGCCCATGGCCTGCAGCAGCGAGGTGCTGGCCACGTATTCGTCGCGGCGAGCCGTCACCAGGGCCAGTTCGGCGTTCGACAGTTCCAGCTGGGCGTTCAGCACGTCCAGCGTGGTGCGCAGGCCGACCTGCTGTTCCTGGCGCACGCCTTCGAAGGCGATGCGGGTCGCCCGCACCTGCTCTTCGTTGGAGCCCAGGTTGGCGCGGGTGGCCAACAAGGTGCTCCAGGCGGCCGAGACTTGCTGGATGACCTGACGCTTGGCGCCGTCAACCGCCACGCGGGCGGCGTTCTCGCGCTCGCGGGCGGCGCGGACGTTCGAGGCGTTCAGGCCGCCGGTGAACAGCGGCACGCGGGCGGTCAGCGAACCGGCGATCTGCCGGTCGTACTGGCCGAATTGCTTGCCGTTGCCGTTCGCCTCGGCGGCGTCATAGCCCAGGCTGGCGCCGGCCGAAACGGTCGGCAGATAGGCGGACTTGGCCAGGGCCACGCGCGCCGTAGCGGCCTGCTCGGCATAGCGGGCGGCCAGCACGGCTGGATTGCTGCCCTCGGCGGCGTCGAAGGCCTGCTCGACCGAGGCCGGCAGCACGCTGGCCAGCGACGGCTCGGGCGCCAGGTCGGTCGGGTTCTGGCCGACGATCTGGGCGTAGGTGGCGCGGGCGATGGCCAGGTTGCCCTGGGCCGACGACTGGCTGGCCTTGGCGGCGGCCAGGCGGGCCTGCGACTGGGCGACGTCGGTGCGGGTGATTTCGCCGACCTCGAAGCGGGCGTTCGATTCGTCGAGCTGGCGCGTCAGCACCGCGACGTTCTCGTTGGCGATGCGCAGGGTTTCCTGACCGCGGCGCACGTCGACATAGGCGGCGACCACGCTGGCCAGAACGCTCTGCTCGACGCGGCGCAGGTCTTCGCGACCGGCCAGCACGTCGGCCTCGGCGGCTGACAGGTTGGCGGTCGCCTGTCCGCCCGTAAAGAGCGGCTGCGACAGCTGGATCTGGGCGCTGCTGGTCCCGACCTTGTTGACGTCCGAACCGGTGACCAGCACGCCGCCGACCAGGGTGGTGGATGGGTGCGCCAGGTCGGTGCGCGAGTTGGTCAGGCCGGCCGTGGCGTTGACCGTCGGGCGAAAGCCGGTGCGGGCCCGGACGACGCTCTCGTCGGTCGCGCGCTGGACGGCGCGCTGCTGCTGCAGCGTCGGATTGGTCTGATACGCCAGGGCGGCGGCGTCGGCCAGGGACTCGGCGTGAGCCGCGGAGAACGCCCCGGCCATCAGGCCGGCGCTGCAAGCGGCGGCCAGCAATCCGGCCCGTCGACGGTTCGACATCAAGATTCTATCCCCAATCACGCGAAGGTCGCGCCCTGCACAATATGATCGCGTGTAAGTCGGACCGCCAGACGTCGCCAGTTAAGCTTTTTTCACGCAGACGTTGCGGCAGGCGGCCGGGGTGGTCGGCGATCTAGAAGCTGAACCCGGTCTCCGTCTCGAAGCCCGCCAGAACCGGCGGCGAGGCGTCGAACGCCTGGCGATGGCCCACGCCGTCTTCCGCACGCAGATAGATGGCCGCGCGACCCACCGGGCCGGTGCGCTCGATCACGCCCAGGCGACCGCCGGCGGCCAGGGCGTCCTGCCAGGCCTTCGGGGCCACGGCCACGGCGCCTTCGCAGATGATCACGTCGTACGAGCCGGCCGGGACGCTCTTCAGGTCGTCGCCGTCCAGGCGGGTGACCGCCAGGCCCATCTTTTCCAGCACGGCGGCCGCGTACGGCGCGGCGATGGCCAGGGCCTTCTCGCCTTCGCGCGGCTTCAGGACTTGCAGCAGCTTGCCCACTTCACGCGGACGCAGCAGCCAGCGGCCCGGCGCGTATTCGATGTCGGCGTCGGCGTAGGCCAGATAGGCCTTCGACGCCGGCACGACGGCTTCGCGCGCCACCACCCGCAAGGCGTCCTGCAGCGGCAGGTCGGTGACGTCGGCGGTGCGAATTTGGCTCTCGACCATGTTCAGCCGCGCGGCGGCGAAGTCGGTGCTCATGGAATCCCTCGAAGGACTGGACTTTCGAGCAGGCTTATAGGTCCGCGTCCGGCCGAAACGCAATGCGATCCGAGGCCGCGCTCGCCCGCCTATCGCCCCCTGACGGCCTTAAAAGCGTCATCGACTTCCCCCGGCATGCTGAAAAAGACCAAAGGACGGTCATCAGAAGTAGTGACGGTCGTTGTCACGGAACATCGATTGATCAAGATCGACCTATGGTAAATAAGCAGCCGTGGGTGGCAAAGCCGCCAACGGGGGAGGAAGCCGGAACTGTAGGCTTCGTGGGGAAATTGCCATGTTGAGTGCGCCAGTTGTGATCGCGGGAGCGATCTGCGCCCTGATCGTCATCTATTTCCTGCCCCGTCTCGATGGCGTGGCCCGCAAGTTCTATGGCCGTTACCGCCGCCGCCAGCGCAACCAGCGGCAGGAGCGCGAGCGCCAGGAACAACTGGAACGACGCACCCAAGGCCAATAAGGCCGTAAAAGGGCAATCGGCGGAACCAAACGCGACCGACGGAACTGATTTCTCGCGGACCAGTGCCGCGTTTCAGTTCCTCCCGTCCCCAAGGTCCGTCCATGAAGATCGCTCAGGTCACTCCTCTCTACGAGGCCGTCCCGCCGCGCCTGTATGGCGGCACAGAACGCGTCGTCGCCCACCTGACGGACGCCCTGGTCGACCTTGGCCATGAGGTCACGCTGTTCGCCAGCGCCGAGGCTCAGACCAAGGCCAAGCTCATCGCCGTCCGCGACCAGGCCATCCGCCTTGATCCCGCGCCGCTGAAGTCCGACCTGGCCGCCCACCTGGCCCAGATCGCCGAGGTCCGCGCCCTGGCCGACCAGTTCGACGTCGTCCACTTCCACACCGACATGGTGCAGTTCCCGTTCTTCGCCGACCGGGCCGATCGCACGATCACCACCCTGCATGGTCGCCTGGACCTCAAGGACCTGCCGGCGGTCTACAAGCGCTACCCGCAGTTTCCGCTGGTTTCGATCAGCGACGACCAGCGCCGCCCCCTGCCCTTCGCCAACTGGGCCGGCACCGTCCATCACGGCATGAATGCCGAGCTCTACACCTTCTCGGAAAAGAGCGAGGGCTACCTGGCCTTCCTGGGCCGCATCTCGCCCGAGAAGCGTCCCGACCGCGCGATCATGCTGGCCAAGCGCCTGGGCAAGAAGCTCAAGATCGCCGCCAAGGTCGACGCCGCCGACCGCGCCTATTTCGAGGACAAGATCGAGCCGATGATCAACGGCGACCCGCTGATCGAATTCATCGGCGAGATCGGCGACCACCAGAAGTCGGCCTTCCTGGGCGGGGCGGACGCCCTGCTCTTCCCGATCGACTGGCCCGAGCCCTTCGGCCTGGTGATGATCGAGGCCATGGCCTGCGGCACGCCCGTCGTCGCCTATCGCTGCGGCTCGGTGCCGGAGGTCATCGACGACGGCGTGACCGGCTTCATCGTCGACAATGACGATCAGGCGGCCGAAGCCATCATTCGTGCGTCGGCTCTGGATCGGAACCTCGTACGTCGGCGTTTCGACACAAGGTTCTCGTCCGAGGCGATGGCCCGACGCTACGTCGCGCTTTACGAAAAGCTGTGCGACGGCGCCGCCGTCTACCCATCCCTCGTCGACCTGGCCGCCAGTGCTTAGAAACAGCTTTTAGGAGGGGCCATGGAGAATCTGGCGCCGGCGTTGGACGCCCCCGTCGACTACGGTGTGACGGCGGAGGTCCGCGCGCCACAGAATCTCTATGCCCTGAAGGACAAGGACACCTTCATCGTCGCCGACGAGTTCGGCGACATCGCCGGCCAGGGCGATGGTCTCTTCCACAACGACACCCGCATCCTGTCGTTTTACCGGATGACGTTGGGCGGTCGTCCCATGTCGCTGCTGTCAGCGGCCGTGGCGCACGACAACGTGTTCTTCACCTGCAACGGCACCAACCAGGCCCTGCCCTATCCGGGCGAGCGCATGGGGCCGCCCGGCGTGCTGCACATCGAGCGCAAGCGCTTCCTGTGGGGCGAGCGGCTGTATGAGCGCGTGCGCTTCGTCAACTACAGTCGCGACACCGTGCTGCTGCCGATGGCGCTCGAGTTCGACGCCGACTTCCGCGACATGTTCGAGGTGCGCGGCAGCCATCGCGCCAAGCGCGGCGTGAAGGGTCCGCCCCATGTCGACGGCCGCCGCGTGGCGTACAGCTACATCGGCCTGGATGGCGTCGAGCGCGCCTCGTTCATCACCTTCTCGGACGCGCCCTATCGCCTGAGCGCGCACAAGGCCGAGTTCATGTTCTCGCTGCATGCCGAGGGCGAGACCGAGCTCTATATCGAGATCGGCATCGTCGACGGCCACACGCCCAGCCGAGAGCGCTTCCGCGACGCCGCCGCCCGCGCGCGCTGGGACATGCGTTCGCGCCGCCGGCACGGGGCGCGGCTGAACAGCTCGGGCCGGCTGTTCAACGAGTGGCTGGGCAAGTCCCGCTCGGACCTGGCCTTGCTAACCACCAAGATGGAGACCGGCCCCTACCCCTATGCCGGCATCCCATGGTTCTCGACCGCCTTCGGGCGCGACGCGATCATCACCGCCTGGCAAATCCTGTGGTTCGAACCCTCGCTGGCCAAGGGGGTGCTGCGCTACCTGGCGGCCCACCAGGCCCATGAGCGCTCGACCTTCCGCGACAGCGCGCCTGGCAAGATCATGCACGAGACCCGCAAGGGCGAGATGCCGGCCATGGGCGAGGTGCCGTTTGGCCGCTATTACGGCGGGGTCGACACCACGCCGCTGTTCGTGGCCCTGGCCGGCGCCTACCAGCAGCGCACCGGCGACGACAAGCTGATCGATGAGCTGTGGCCAGCCCTGACCGCCGCCATGCACTGGATCGAGCACGACGGCGACAGCGACGGCGATGGCCTGATCGACTACGCCCGCGGCCAGGACAGTGGCCTGTCCAACCAGGGCTGGAAAGACAGCGAGGACAGCGTCTTCCACACCGACGGCCGCTATCCGTCCGGCCCCATCGCCCTCGTGGAGGTGCAGGGCTACGCTTTCGCCGCCTATCGCGGCATGGCTCGCCTGGCCGAGCGTCGCGGCGAGATCGGCCAAGCGACTATCTGGAAGCAGAAGGCCGCCACGCTGCGCGAAAAGGTCGAACAGCTCTTCTGGATGGAGGAGCGCGGCTTCTACGGCATCGCTGTCGACGGCCAGGGCCAGCTGTGCCGGCCGTTGTCGTCCAACCCCGGCCACCTGCTGTTTTGCGGCCTGCCCACGCCCGAACGGGCCCGCAAGGTCACCGACCAACTGCTGTCTTCGCCGTTCAACTCCGGCTGGGGCCTGCGGACGCTGGCGACGGGCGAAGCCCGCTTCAACCCGATCAGCTATCACAACGGCTCGGTCTGGCCCCACGACTCGGCGCTGTGCGTCATGGGCCTGTCGCGCTACGGCGAGCGTGACGGGGTGGTGAAGCTGACGGCCGACATGTTCGAAACCGCCAGCCGCATGGGCATGCGCCTGCCCGAGCTGTTCTGCGGCTTCCCGCGCTCGCCCGGCGAGCCACCCGTAGCCTATCCGGTCGCCTGCCTGCCCCAGGCCTGGGCCGCCGGCTCGGTGTTCATGCTGCTGCAGGCGTGCTTGGGGATCAGCGTCGACGCCAATCGCGGCGAGATAGAGCTGGTCGACCCGCGCCTGCCCATCGGCATCGATCGCCTGCGCGTCGATCGCTTCCGGGTCGGCGACGAGACGGTCGACCTGACCTTCGAACGCCAGGGCGACAAGATCTCGGTCCACGCCGATGGCGGCGTGCCGCTGACGATCCGGTCGAGACCGTCCTGGGACTAATTTTCAGGGAATCCCCGCCTGGGGAAGAGTGGCTCCGCGGGTAGGATTCGAACCTACGACCAGCCGGTTAACAGCCGGCTGCTCTACCACTGAGCTACCGCGGAACAGGTCGCTCTTTCAGAAGAGGCCGGATGATAGCCGCCGACTCGAGTCGATGCAAGCGGCGATCATCGGCCTTGGACGAAACGCCGCGACGCGCGAGGACGCGCGCCCGCGAGGGCGTTCAAACTCATAAAAAGTCTGAGAAATTCCTCGAGAGGAAGAGTGGCTCCGCGGGTAGGATTCGAACCTACGACCAGCCGGTTAACAGCCGGCTGCTCTACCACTGAGCTACCG